>DBWQ01000016.1 GCA_002308995.1 Clostridiales bacterium UBA1234
CAATATGAATCAAACAGGAGGATTCACCCTAATGGAAGCATCAGAACTTTTGAATTTGAAATGGAAAAACTTATCTATCTCAACCTGGGAAAAGATTCCTGACACCTTTGTCAGAAATGAACGAAGTTACTACACAAAAGAAAGTGTAGATATCTTTGTAGAATTCATTTTTCGTGGGATAGCCCGTGAGCTTGGCGTGCCGTTTGAAGAGATTAGAAATGTGTTAGAAGAACAAAACAAACCTTTCTTTAGAGAATTAGATAGAATTTTTAAAGAAATGGATAAAGATGCACTTGTTTGGCCTTACATTTCTGACCTGCGTCAGTATTTCTTTGTACCAGATGTACAAAAAATTGCAAAAATGAGACGGTTTAATCACTCCACAGAAAATGGGTTATACACCATTTCTTGGTGGAGAAACCTATTAGAGAAAGCTGAAAGAATCTTTTCTCCAAACAAAAATCAAGGCCTTCTTCCTGCCCCTTCCCACGAAAGTGTTCAAAAAAGGATCATTTCCGATTTTACTTCTCTTTCTCATGAAGAACAGACTGAAGTTTTAAAATCTCTTCACAGTATTATCAAAGATAGTCAAGACAATTAAAAATAAGCGCTTAGCAGGTTTGCTAAGCGCTTATTACATTTTGCTACTCCTCAATTAGGTCATCCACAAGTTTCACTTCTTCTAGTTCTCTTTCTAACTCTTCTATGGTTCTTTTTTGTTCATCCACTGTTCCTTGCAATTCCCATACTCTTTCCTCTAATTCATTATTTTGTGTGTTTAACTGCTCTATTTCTCTATCCTTTGCACCATGATATCGAAGGAAAAGATTTTGCTGCAATTTTTCAATATTCTCTTGAGATGTATATACTTTCACTCTAGCAAAATGTTCATAATACGTTATCTTCTTTTCGTTGATATTTTTAATAAAATCACGCACCAATTCCATGTAATTGTCTTCATTAAAATTACTATATACATACACGGTTTCGCCCTCATCTACTAATTCTACTTTAGATCCCTTTGGATAGCTGACGACCACTTTGACATCATTCGTATCCGCTTCTATATATTCAGCATTGTTTGCAATCGACAAATTATCTCTCATAGCAAGCAAAAATGTTTCTTCATTTTCCATTTTGCTTAAGGCAACCACATTAAACTTGGTAGCACCTATTACAATCATGCCAATGCTAAGCCCCGCAAGCACCAATGCACTCAAGAGCATAACAGCTATCCTTGTTTTGTGATTCTTTTTTTCTGCTATGAAATGGTATAGTATTTGCAAAATAACAAAATCAATGATGACGGCGGAAGCAATACCAAATAAAGCACCCACAAAAACCATACCTGTTTTCACAAATAAAAATGAAGTAATGAGCGTCGCAATTAAGCCTATCATCAGTGCGCCAAATATGATAAGGCCTAATAGGGCAACTACTTTAATGAAGAATACTACCATCTTAAGAATTCCCGCTAAAAATTTAGAATGAGAATGCTCAGGGTCTCTAATAATAATCTTCTCCCTCTTCTTCTCAACAAATACTTTCTTCTCTTCTTTACCACTATTTGCTTCTTTTGTAGAAGCTTCTGGCTCTAATTCACTTACACTACTTTCTTTGATAATCTCATAATAATCTAGGTATCTAAGTTTAAAGATATGAAGTAATACCGCAAAACCAACTCCAAAAGCGACTAAAATATATAAGGATGCTAAAATGTTTCGAATAGTATAATAAATAGAATGAGGAAGCCTTCCAAAAAGGCCATAAATCACTGTTGAACCAATCGCACCTATTAGAATAAAGAAACCAACAATGATAAGACCAATGATGAACTGTTCCAAAAGGCACTTTAATTTCTGCCTCAACTTCATCACGCTAAACATATCGAGTGTTTTGGTAATAAATCCAAAGAAATCTTCGATGTATTTATTCACTGCCATTTTAGATTCTTTGGTTTCAGTTACCTCCTTCACATTTTCATTCATCAGTTCATTGATGTTATAATTATAAAGTTTACATATTTCTAAAAGTTTCTCCATTTCGGGATAGCTTTGCCCCGCCTCCCATTTAGAAACCGCTTGTCTCGATACCCCGAAGTTGTTCGGCAAGTTGTTCCTGTGATAAATTGTTTTCCTTTCTAATTCTTTTAATATTTTCAGATAAAATCATCTCTCATTTCCCCTTTCTGCTTAAAATTTTATCGATTCAACTGGTTGCATACTACCAATTTTAGGTTGTTTTTTGTCAATTCTCGGTTGCAATTCATTAATAGACTTAAATTTATCATTTTTATACCACGAATTTGTGAATATGTAAACCTAAAAATAATAGACTCAGGTAAAACACCTAAGTCTATTATTTCATCAATTATTATTTGTACGATACTTCTTCTTCCCCATCTTCTAGGGTACCATCACGGTTCAAAATCTTCCATGATTTACCCGCGTATTTTTTTACAATTATCTTTCCATTTTCAATGGAAAGATAATAGAACCAATCACCTTTCCAAATGATGTTTTGGGAAACTTCATCAAAACAGTTATAAGAATTGTCTTTATAAAGTAATCTCAACCCATCATGTGAATCTCCTACTTTGTGAACCCATCCCTCAAAAGCAAGATTGCCCTTTTTGTTTAATAAATTCCAGCGAATGCCGTTAAGCCTACTTACTCTTGCAAAACCATATGAATCAAATGGTTCAATATCCCAGTTAAACTTAGGGCATACCAACTCGCCGTTTGATCTTAAATAGTTCCGATGAGTTTCAACTCCATCAGCGCCAAAATAAAACACTTCAGCAAGTCCTTGATAAAAATCTTTAGCCTTCAAAAAATGAGTAGTACAAATTTCTTTACCCTCTTGATTAATGAAAGTAAAGCACTCACCAAAGCCCTCCTCAAATTGAACAACTGCTCTTTGTTCTGAAAAATCATTCACTGTAACATAATCGGTATTGCAAAGATAACTTCCTTGCTTTGAATAGAAATTCCAACAACCATTTAGACGCTTGACCGCCGCAAAATTTTCCACAAAACCTCTGCCATCTATAAAGGTTTCAGTGCCAAGATGTTCTCCTTTCGCGTTAATAAAATAGCAATGATTGGGAATTTCGGCGACTAAAGCATAGCCTTCTTGGAAAGGATCTGCTCTCACAAGCCACTTTTTAAATAGCATCTTGCCATCCGTCTTGATGAAATTTTTAAGCTCTTCTTTGTTTTCTACAAGTGCCAGTCCTTCTTTGGTAAAAGGAGTCGCCTTCGAAAAATAAGTTTCACTTAAATACGTTCCATCCGGGAGCTTATAGTTAAACCCTTGCTCTTCTTCCACAAGATCGATTTGATGATACTTCTTAGGTGATAATCCATTTAAGGAAGAAAGAGTCATAGACGAATCACTTCCTGCACCAAGAGGCATACTGCTAAGCGAAGAAATGAGCTCCTCCATCTCTTTTTGATCTTGCACACTCATCTCATCGTTTGAAATGCTTGAAAGATCCTTTCCTGTTAAGTTCAACTCAGAAATGTTATTTTTGCCTAACAAATCGATGGTTTCGCGAATATCTTTAAACTGCTTTAGCGCCGTTTTAATTTCGCTAACACCCGTTTGAATGAGTACTTGATCTTGAAGCTGAGGAAGTTGAATGTGAATCACTCTTTGAATTTGGTTCACCAGTGCCACATTGTTTTGGTATAGCTTCATATACATGACAGCGCTCTGGATGTTATAAAGCCTCGT
>DBWQ01000002.1:0-28133 GCA_002308995.1 Clostridiales bacterium UBA1234
AAGAGATAATATTTTAAAAGCCCGCAAAACTGCGGGCTTTTTTGTTTCCGTCAATTGGGGACACCCCTTTTTGACGTAACATAATACTGAAACGCTTTTCTTAAAAAAGCATTATGTTACGTCAAAAAGGGGTGTCCCCAATTGACGGCTTACCTCAAGAATTGTCTTCCTTCATGGTTTATCTCATAATTATCTTCATACACGAGTTCTGAAAGTGGCACTATCTCATACCCTAGTTCTTTAATAGTATCAATGATTTGCTGAAGTCCTTCCGCGGTATATTTTGTATCATTATGCATTAAAATAATACTTCCATTTCGTATTTTCGTTTGAATGCGCTTACACATTTCATCTACTGTTTTACCAGTGTAATCTAATGTGTCAATATCCCACTGAATCACTTGCATATCCAAACTTGAGGCAGCTTGAATCACTTCATTGGAATATTCTCCATAAGCACCACGATAAAATCTTACTTTACCCCCTGTAATCGCACTTATTTTTTCATTGCACTTTTTCATATCTTCAACATTTTCTTCATAATTCATCTTTCCCACATGTGCATGAGAATTGGAGTGATTTCCAATTTCCATTCCATTTTCAGATAACACTCTCACTGCCTCTGGATTTTTTTCTACCCACGTTCCTACAGTAAAAAAACACGCTTGAATATCGTTTCGATTTAACGTATCCACTATCTGCTCTATATCTTCTGCTCCCCATGCCGAGTCAAAAGTTAGTGATACTTTCATGTCTTCACAAGATACACTATAGATTGGTAATAATCTTTTGGCTGACACAGTTTCTACCAATGATTCTTTTAGTAGGAATGATACTAACGATATCGCTATCAATGCTATCATGAGGCATCTCTTCCATTTCCACACGAAAAAATGATTTTTCATATAATCCCTCCAACATATATGTATATGTTTTTTCCTTGTCTTTTAGAACCTATGAAAAAGGAACATTTTTACTAAAACAACATATGGTATAGAAAAAGAAAGGAGGAAGATTTACGTGGAAGAAGAAAAGAAAAACTTAGAAACCAAGTGTGGTCCTGGATTTCCAGGAATTGATTTGCCGCCACACTTTGATGAAGTGATTCATAAATTTATTACTCTTTGCGTACCTGTTCATGTAACGCCCAAAGTAAGAATTGGGAAAGTGAAAACAGAACGCTGTGGAGACCCTATTATTACGTCAAAAGATCATCATATTTGTAATGAAAGAAAATGTGATGAGGGATGTCACTTTTTTATTGTGCAGAAAATGAAAATTGAAATACCGGTTGAGTTTGATACTACAACAAAAGTAGAAGACTCTTTTGTAGATTGCGAATTAAAAGACGAGTAAAAGAAAAGAAGAAGCTGAAGACGGACCTTTTGCTTATAAACAAAATGTCCGTCTTTATCTTCTTCTCTTAACTTACTTAATTTCCTTTATCTTTCCTTCTTTAATCTCAATAAATCTCTTAATCTTTAATGTGGTCGTTTTAATAAATTCTCCTTCTTTTAATTCCAATGATTTAATTGCTTTGTAACTTGTTAATGTTTTATTAAGATCTTTGATTTTATTCCAAAGAATGTCGTATACTTCTTTATCTGTTTTGGTTCCATACAATTCTTTTATCTTATCGTCATCTGGTATCACCCTTGCCGTCACAATTAATTCTTGTTCGCCTTCCACTTCTTTTCCGTATACCATACACTCTTTAATCTCATCCATTTTTTCTAGCAAATGCTCTAATTCTTCCGGATAAATATTTTTTCCATTTTGTGTGACAATCACATTTTTAATTCTGCCCGTGATATAGATATACCCATCTTTGTCAATATACCCAACATCACCCGAATGGAACCATCTTTCTCCATGTTCATCTCGTTCAATGACTTCCTTGGTTGCTTCTTCATCTTCATAATATCCCATCATTAAAGTAGAAGAATTGATTAAGATTTCTCCTTCTCCATTTTCATTTGGTTGATCTACCATCGTTTTCGCGCAAATAATTGTTTTTCCTGCGCTTCCCACACGAGTATCAAACTCAGGTGTCACCGCTGTAATTGGTGCAGTTTCTGTCAAACCATATCCTTGTAAAAACAAGATTCCCAAATCTTGAAACCACTTTCCAATTTTTTTATCAATTGGTGCAGCTGCACTCACAATAATACGAAGTTTACCGCCAAGGCCTTGGTAAATCTCTTTAAACACTTTTCTTTTCACATCAACACCCGCAGCTTTTAACGCGTTGGTCATATGCATTAAAGAGGTTACCATTGCTTCTTTTTTACTTTTGGCAATATTTTTTTGAATATTTTTATAAATACTTTCAATTAAAGCAGGAACAGCAATGATAGCTGTTGGCTGGGTTTCTTGAATATTAGGTAAAATATATCGAAGTCCTTGACACACAGCAATAGAACAACCCATGGCAAATGGAAGTAAAAAGCCAATTGATGATTCATACGTATGATGAAGTGGCAATACAGAAAAAAGCCTATCCTCTGTACTTAATTGCACATAGGCACTCACCGCATTAATATTTTCTGCCAAATTTCGATTATTCACCATAACCCCTTTGGCATTAGATGTCGTACCAGAAGTAAAGAATAATGCTTTAAATTCTTCTGGATCAATTGTAACATCCATAAGGGTGTTCTTACCTTTTTTAATGAGTTCTTTTCCTTCACGAATGACCGTATTAAGTCCCACATCTTTCCCTTTTAGTTTGTCATTCGATTGCATGCAAATAAAATACCTAACCGTGGAAAGATTCTCTTTTATTTTTTTGATTTCTTCTTTCTTTTTGGCGGAGTAAATCACAACAGCCGCTTTCGAGCGATTCACTACATTTTCAATTTCATTCTCAGGAAGCTCTTTATCGACTGGAACAGCAATTCCTGCACCAATTAAGGCTGCCATATAGGATACATACCATCCATATTGATTTTCACCAATAATGACAATCCCTTCATTTTTGATATTGTACTTAGAAATAAGGGCTGTACCTAAAGCTTCCACATCATTTCCAAATTCACGATAAGTCCACTCTTTAAACTTTTCATCCTTAGGATTCTCTTTATCTAAGATAAAAACTTCCTTAGCATATGTTTCCATAGAATGCTGATAAATATCTTTCACCGTTTTATAGCGTGTTGGTTTATAGTGTTCTCCCTTTTTTAGTTTTTCTTGTTTTTCTTGTTTCTCTTTGAGTTTATCAATATCTACCTTCAATTCCCCAACATCTTCTATATCATTCATTTTTAGTTTGGGAAGTTTAAATTTAATCTCTGGCAATTTTATATTTAACATAGTTCCTCCTACAAGTATTTCATCTATTAGTCGCTAGATTACTTTATTCTAAACCATTACTATTTTAACACACTTTGATTCTAATTTCCACTAAAAATCTTATTTGTAATTTACATTTATTTACAGTCTGACAATTTTAATGAAAAGCCACCCATTTAGGTCTCTTACCCAATCGGTGGCTTAAACAATCGTTTTATTCTGATTGCTGGTATAATTCTTGTAATAGTGTATAGGTATCCATTACCTCCTGTTTGGTGGTTTTTTCATAAGCTGTGGCTTTAGGAATAATAATCACATATTTTCCATCTTGTATGACATCTTCAATTTTTTCATGTTCTAAGGCAGATGTTTCTCCCTTTTCTTGATACTTTTGAATAATCTCTTTTGCCTCACGAGCAGTTTCATACTCGTAATAATACTTTAAACTAGTTACTTTATCATCTTGAAATTCATAAAACATCCAGCAAGCATTTCCAAGATTAATCACCAGTTGGTTTTCCCCAGAAGCCACTCGAATATCCTGCACTTCGCCCTTGCCTGAAGACGACTCTATTTTTGTTTTTTGAATCATTTGATAGTTTTTATCTTTTTTGCTACACACTACCACTCCTACAACTACCAAAAGAAGAATCACAACGAAATTGCGAATCACCGTCTTTTTGTTAATTCTCTTCTTTTCCATTTCATTTCTCCCATCCGATTTTACATAGCACTACGATATAGCTCCATCAATTCTTCTTTTGTTACTTCTCTAGGATTTCCTGGTCTGCAAGGATCCGCTAAGGCTTTTTCTGCTAAAAGTGCAAAATCTTCTTCTTTCGCACCTGTATCTTTCACAGTTTGTGTAATGCCAACTTTCTTAGATAACTCAGAAATCATCCATACAAAGGTATTAATCACATCTTCTTTTCCTAAGTCTTTGGCATCTGGTCTACCAATGTTCATTAAGATTTCTCTAAATCTCTCCCAACAAACTTCTCCATTAAATCTCATAACGGTAGGAAGTAGAAGGGCATTGGCCATGCCATGTGGGGTATCGTATACTGCACCTAGTTGATGTGCCATGGAGTGTACAATTCCTAGTCCAACATTGGAAAATCCCATTCCTGCAATGTATTGAGCATAACTCATCATTTCAATGGCATGATCATCTTTATCATTTACAGCCGCTGGCAAATTTTCAAAAATGAGTTTAATTGCTTCCATATGGAACATATCTGACATTAAGTTATGTCCTTTGGTAATATACCCCTCAATTGCGTGTGTTAAAGCATCCATTCCTGTATAAGCTGCAAGTGACTTTGGCATTGTTTTCATTAAATCGCTATCAATAATCGATAAGATAGGAATATCATTAGGATCAACACAAACCATTTTGATTTGTGCTTCTTCATCTGTGATGACATAGTTGATGGTAACTTCTGCAGCAGTGCCATGTGTTGTTGGAAGACAGATAAGTGGTAATCCTCTGTTTTCGGTATTCGATAAGCCATTTAAAGAACGTAGTTCTCTTTTTGGATTTTTCATCAAAATAGAAATTCCCTTTGCTGTATCCATGACGCTACCGCCACCAACAGCCACAATTACATCTGCTCTCATTTTTTTGCACGCTTTGTAGCCATCCATGACATTTTGAATCGTTGGGTTTGGTTTTATATCAGAATAAACTTCATATTTCACTTCACTTTCATCAAGTACCATTGCTACTTTTTCGGTAACTCCTGCTTCTATTAAGGAAAGATCTGTTACCAATAACACTTTTTTAAATCCTCTTTTTTCAAGTTCTTCTGTAAGAACATGTCTAGCACCGCTCCCAAAATATGATGTTTCATTTAGTACAAAACGATTTACCATAAAAACTTCCTCCTATGTAAAAATTAGTACACTTTCTCGAGTACTATTTTACATCTATCTCCAAAAAAAATCCATACAAATATCAAATATTTGTATGGATTCTTTTTTAGTATATTTCATATAGGGTTGGTTCTGTCGTGAAAGTAATCTTGCTAATTTCTTCCACGGTATCTTTATCATTTACTTTTATCATATTGGTAAAAATAGAATATAACTTATCCCCAATATAAATGATTCTTTGAGGTGAATCATAACTATATCTCTGTTTACTCTCATTACCAATTTTGCCTTTTAACTTGATGCCATTTTCTACAGACAACTGAAAAACAAGAAAACCATTAAACTCTTGTTTTCCATATCTAGGAGTTCCATCTTCATAAGAGCCAGCTTCACTATATAAACTAGCTGGAAAAGCAAAGATATTTTCATCCTCTTTAAATAGCAAGGATTTATGGTTGTGTAATAATTCTGAAGAACTTCCTCTACCACCAATTTTAACAGAATCTAATTCCTTAGGATTTGCCAAATCACTGACATCAAAGATAGCAAGTTTTAGTCCTGTGCTATAAGCTGTCACGTTCTCTGTTCCATCATAGTTTTTGTTTGTCTTTTCAACAGAATCTTCGCCAAAGCCAATTAGATAGTGTTCTCCTAAAGGATGTAAGTAGCTTGAATATCCAGGAATCTTTAATTCGCCAAGTACAGTTGGATTTTCTGGATTACTTAAGTTTAATACAAATAATGGATCTACTGTTTTATAGGTAACCACATACGCTTTATCTCCCATAAATCTTGTCGCATAGATTCTTTCACCCTTAGCAAGTCCTTCTATCTGGCCAACAATATCTAGATTCTCATCAAGTACATATAAGTTATTTTGAGAAGAATCATCCCATGTATCTCCTCTCGTTGTCGTAACTCTAAAATGATTTTGATACTCATCCATCGAAAATTGATTTAATAACGCACCTGGTACTGCTCCTTCTGCCACATATTTCACTGTTCCATCGTGGATAGCAAACTTGCGTATCATAGTTTCCGTTCTATCCTCTGTTTCAGAATTTTCTGGAGTAACCTCTTTGATGGTATTTGCAATTGCTTTCACAATACCAATAGAATTCGATTCGTAATGATAAATGGTTTTAGCAACATATAGATTTTCTTTTGAGCAATAGATTTCGTTTCCCGTTCCTAAAAAGGTTTCTACATTTGCCTTTTCATCTATGGTATCTAAGCTAAGAGAAGTAATCATTAAATAAGAGCATTCACTATCTTCTTCAAAGCTTGGAAAACACTTGATGGTTTCAACAGGAACTTCTAAAGCCAATCCATTCTCTACACATGTATCCTTATAAAGTGGAAGAATTTGATCTTCGTTAAAATGATTGTAATATACACGCTTATTCGTAATCAAGTAAATATCATCATCAACTTTTCTAGAAGATAAATAGCTTCCTTCTGTTTCTACTACTCTAACAACTTCATAACTTTTTGCGTCTAAAATCATCATTTTTGTTGAACTACGAGAACTCATATTACGTTTTTCATTTGTTACTTTTTCGTCTAGTAAAATCATTCTGTCTGTAATCCCACTATTACAAATGACAATCAGATACTCATCTGTTAAATACATGTCACGAGCGCTAATATAGCTATAGTCATCATTTTCCTGTTCTTTATCCAAATCTCTAAGGTTTATCTCTTTTTTGAGTGTTAATCGTTCTTGGGTATTATCAAAAATTCTTAAAACATTATTATTAAGATAATAAATGTAGTCTCCATTGGTTTTTACAATGTCAGCTTCATCCACTCCTTGTACCTGGGTGTTCGTTTCAGAATAGTTTTGGTCTGCTGTTTTTTGCTCAGTGACTTTTTCAGCCACTGCATTGGGAACAGCTTGTGCTTCTGCATTATAGGAAATCGCTATATCGTCTGCAGCACTGCTAAAATCAACAATTCCCTTACCTAATCCATAATTATTTCTTCGTAAATTGCGATATGCATTACTATCTTTCATGGCTTTAATGAGTTCCTCTTTGGTAGAAAAGGTTTTTAATGCGATCTCCGGTGTTGACTCCACATTACTGAAATCACCTTGTTGTTCTTTGGATTCCTCAATAGGAACATGATGTGGTGATACCACTTTTGTTCCCACCATTACCGCAATCACCAGTATCATACATGACATTGCCGTAAACATATTTTTTCTTTTCTTGATGACATATTCTTCTTTCTTCTTTAAGATACTTTGTACTCTCTCTTTAGTTGTTTTCATGATAATCTCCTCCTTCCTCATCTTGATGGTACTGGAAGCCTTCTTTTTCTAATACCTCTTTTAAACTTTGTCTTGCTCGATATGCCAAATTTTTAATCTGTTTATTATTCTTCTTCATTACTTTTTCAATTTCTTCATAAGACATATCTTCAAAATAAATCAGATATAGTACTGTTTTATAGTCCTTTGGTAATTGAGATAATGCCATATGAACATGTTTTTGTTCTTCTGTTTTAATGATTTCTTCTTCTATTTTTTTGGTATCTTCGATTTCTTTATCTTCTAGATAAGTATATCTTTTGTGTCTTTTCATTTCATTCAATGCTTTATTTCTTCCTATTTGAAACAAATAAGTTTTAAATGTAGATTTTCCTTTAAAATGATGTTTTTTGACAATCAACTCCATAAAAACATCTTCCATAATTTCTTCTGCGATGGAAAGATTACTTACAAAACTATTAATAAATAGCATTAAATTATCTCCATATAGAGCTACTAGCTTTTCTAAAGCAGAATCATCTCCCTTTAAATAGTTTGTATATAAGCTTGCTCCAGTATCCATGTTTTCCCTCCTTTTCTACCAAGTGTGAATCAAAGATGCGTTAATGCCAAGGCATCAGAATCAAAAAGTTCTCTTATTCATCACATTTCACTTATTAGACAATGTTTTAGGCAAAAAGTCTCACTAAAAAGATGAGCGGAGCACAAAAAGTACCCCGCTTTCTTTCAAAATAGCTAAAATTAGACTAATTAACAACCGTAGCCATATCACCAAATTGATTCATCAAGGCAATCTCATAAGCATCAATATAATAGTATTCCTGCCCATTGTCGTCACCTTTCGTAAGTTTTCCCGTCACCTGAATCCAATTTTTTTCATTTCCAAAATCTAGTTTTTCCTTTCCATGCCACTCATATTCATAGTAGGCATATCCTGCAGGACACGTCGGACATATCGCATTTTCTGAATATCTTCCAACAAAAGTCCAATCTCCATTTTTTAAAGACATGCCCTCTATTTTAACTACTTTACCCTCATATTGACTAAAATTAAGAGTCATATCCGCAAGTTGCGTAGCAAAATAATTATCGCCAACAACAATATCGATATCGCTATCATCTACATTTTGAGCTTTATAGATAGAAACCACTTGTTGAGCACCCTTCTCTTCACTTGAACTATTCTCTGAAGAAATGCTTGCCACTTTTTCTTCTTTTTCAGATTTCCCCGTTGCTTCCCCAGCATTTGATTCAGTATTTTTGTTCTCGCATCCTGTAAGCATTATAACCATAACTGCAATGAAACATACTAGTAATACTTTTTTCATCAGTATCGTCCTTTCTATTCATGAATGATTTTATTAACCAAATTAAAGCAAATAAACGCTATTAAATTCACAAGAACAATCGTAGCACCTGTGCTAATATCGTAGGCATAAGATAAATATAACCCAATCAAAAAGGAAAAGACACTCACAAAGGCAGAGCTTATAATTACCTTTTTGAATGATTTAAATAATCTCATAGAAGTTAGGGCTGGAAAAATAATAATACTACTAATTAACATCGTTCCCATCATTCTCATGCCAATGACAATAATTACTGCTGTTAATACAGCAATCAAATTAGTATACATTACCACATTAAGGCCAGTAGCTTTTGAGAAGTCTTCGTCAAACGTGATGGCAAATAATTTACGATAATAAATGATAAATAAAATAGCTACTACAAGACTTGCTCCTACACTTAAGTATAAATCAGTTTCACTAATTGTCAAGATACTACCAAACATAAAATTACACACATCGGTATTCAGTCCTGTCGTCAGTGATGTAATAGCAACACCTATCGCCAGCGCTGTACTAGATATTAAAGCTATTGCACTATCACCTTTGATTTGACTATTATTGCCGATTTTTAATAAGATAATAGCAGCAATGATAACACCCGGAATTGCTAGATAAAGAGGTGTTGTCATTCCAAAAGCAGTCGCAATCGTTAGGATGCCGAATCCCACGTGTGATAATCCATCCCCAATCATCGCATATCGCTTTAATACCAAACTCACTCCCAGTAGCGCAGCACATAAACTAACTAGCGTTCCTACCAATGCAGCACGTTGTACAAAAGCATAGCTAAACATTTTTGTAATTGTTTCTATCATTTTTTGGCGCCTCCTACTCTATAGTCCTTTACTTGTCCATCAAACTCTACTTTTCCATCTTTTAGTTCTACGACTCTCGTGCAATATTGTACCGCTCTACTAATATCATGAGAAACCATCACAACCGTCAGTTTTCTTTTTTCATTTAAACGTTTTAACATTTCATAGATTTGAATAGAAATGGAAGGATCCAGTCCATTGGTAGGTTCATCCAGAATAATGACTTTTTCGGTAGCACAAATTGCTCTCGCAATCAAAACCCTTTGTTGCTGTCCACCTGACAAATCTCTAAAACATTTTTTACGAATTTCATATAAATCCAAGTCTTTCATGACACGATTCGCCATGGCTCTATCTCTTTTGGTGTACCAAATGCTTTTAATGTGATTGACAATCGTTCCACTTAATACAACTTCTTCAATAGAAGCCGGAAAATTGCTTTGAATTTCTGTCTTTTGTGGCAAGTAGCCAATACGATGACTCACGATGATTTCTCCCTTTTTTGGCTTTTGCAAATCTAAAATACATTTCATTAAAGTACTTTTCCCAGAGCCATTTTCACCCACTACGCAAACAAATTCTCCTTCTCCCACATCTAAACTGACGCCATCTAAAGCATCTTTTTTACCTGGATAATTATAATGAACTCCCCTTACTTGTATTAAACTCATACTCCTATTCACCTTCTGTTTCAAATTTTTAATCACTACTGAAGTGCTTTCTTTAATACATCTATATTTCTTTCCATTAAAGAAACGTATGTCTCTCCATTTTCAAAATCATCTTTGGTCACGTTATGAAGCGTTTGGATTTGCATAGCAACAGTACCATTACCAGCCTCAGATGCAATCATATTGGCAACCTTTCCTGTGTTTAATTCAATATAGAGTACTACTGGAATCTGTTCCTCTTTCACTTTATCCACTAAATAAGCAATCGTAGCAGCACTCGGTTCTGTTTCAGTACTACAACCATTAAAAGCAGCACTTGCTGTAAGGCCATATTCTTTTAAGAAATATTGCATTGGCATTTTATCGCCAAACACAAGACGATTTCTTACTTTTTGATCCGTCACTTGTTTAATGTCTTCTCTCACTTTTTCAATTTTTTTGATATATTCATCCGCATTTTGGACATAAAAATCGGCATTATTTGCATCATATTCCATAAGCATGTCACGAATGGCTTCCACCATTTTAATGGCATTAGTTGGTGAAGTCCAAATATGTTCATCAAAGGCGCCTTCTACTTCTTCCTCTTCTTCCTCTTCTTCAGCGCCATCTACTTCTTGTTCTTCCATAGTATCTACATAATCAGCAATGCAAAACATTTTGACATTTTTAAAATCTTGGGACTCTACAATTTTATTCGCCCATTTTTCCATCTCACCGCCAATATAAATAAACAAATCTGCTTCTCCTATTGTCACGATATCGCTTGCGGTTGGTTCATAACTATGTGTATCTTTACCAGCACCTAATATAAACTTGATTTCTGCTTTGTCTTTGGCAATCGCACGTACAAAATCATAGGAAGCAAAGTTAGTTGAAACTATGGAAATAGTGTTTTCTTTATTTTGTTCAGTTTGCTCTGTACTGATTGTACCATGCGCCGACGTTCTAGCAGTAACATCATTGATTCCAAATCGACTATCTTGTTTCACCTTTGCCTTTTTTTCAAACTTTGGAACAAAAATAACAATATATCCAAAGACAAGAATAATTAACGTTAATAAAGCAATATATCCTATTTTTTTAAAATTCATTGTTGATCCTCCTTTATCTTTTTCTGACATTTCTTGCAGACACCGCCAATGGCAATTTGAGGATTAATCTTAAATCCATGGTCTTTACCAATGTGCTGGCATAAATCTTTCATTTCTTCGCAGGTAAAATGCTCCACTTTTCCACATTTTTCACATTTTAAGTGAAAGTGATTTTTGCAATCATCTTTCATATATTGAAAATATCTCGTATTTTTAATTGTTTCTGTACGAAGCATCTTTTCCTCTTCTAGCACATTTAGAAAACGATAAATGGTCGTTAGTCCTACTTTTTCTTGATGATTCATGAGATACTCTAAAATATCATTTGCACTAACATATCGATTTTGATTCTGTTTTAAAAACCTAAGAATCAACTGTTTTTGTACAGTTTGATAAGTTCCATATTTCACTAATTAACACCTTCCTTTATGAAAATGAAAACCATTTTCATATTTGATTTTATCTTTTTTTCATTTACTTGTCAAGAGTATCAAATAAAAAGATCAAGAGTTGGAAAATATTTCATTTTCCAACTCTTGAAATAGAATAATACTAGATTAATGATGCTTATTTTCAAAGCACTTTGTATATCTAATTGAATCTCTAATTGATTGTGATAGTTCGGAAATACCTCATATTGGTATTTTTGGATACCAATTAAGGATTGATATTTCAATGCCTCAAGTAGTCCAATCACAACAAAAATGCTAAAATTTGTTCCAAGGACACTGCCCAATCCAATATTAGCACTTACCTTCAATGTACTCAAAGAAATATGCCTTACGTTTTTTTGAAGCAAGTGTAAATCTAATGGAAAAGGATTTCTTTTGGAAGGAACGATATGCTTTCTTTTTCTTTTCACGATAGCTATCTTCCTCATGATTTGAAAAGGTCCCTTTTGAAGGTAAATTGTTCCCTCTAGATTTTTTTGACGAAAAATAATATGAATTGTGATTTTTTGATTTATAATCATCCATAGCAAAAAAATAATGGTAAGTATTTTCATAAGAATATCTTACCATTATTTCTTTGAATTATTCCGTAATCTAATAAAATTACTCTTCTGTGATTGGCTCTTCCAATGGTTCTTCTATAGAATCCTCTGTTAGTGTTGAAACACTTGTATACTCCTGAACTAATATATTGCTATCTTCCACTTTTGCTTCATATGTTTTAACTATCTGATTCTTTTTAGCAGTGGTTAATGTAACATCATATACATGATTCATTTCTTCCCTTGGGCGAATTACAATAAGCACCGCATTTTTATCATTTTCTTCTTGTGTTGTCATAACAATGTTTAAATAGTCTTCACCAAGTGCACTCATTAATTCTCTTCTTTCAAATTCATTTAAGGTATCACCTGTATTAATAGCTAAGTATTCTCCCATATCTTCCTTGGATACTTGAGATAATGCTTCTAAAACTAGTGTCTTATAAACTTGTGTCATTTCACTTGTGTTTTGTTTTTTCTCTTTAAAAATAACTTCTCTTGACCAGCTTTCTACATTTTCTGCATAATCGTTAATGTCTCTACCATAAAACTGATTTAGTTCCTCTCTGGAATAAAGAATTTTATTATCTACTTTTCCCGTATTTAATTCATACGTGATGGTATTCAATTCTGGAATTAATACAAATAATGCCACTGTATTATTTAACAATTCTGTTTTTTCTATACTTGTCAAATTATACTTCACATTTATGTTTTTACCCGTCTCATCAATCATGATTCCCTCAACTTCATTAGCATATGGAATACTTTGAAGAATTTTGTTAACATTAGATAAATCAGTAATCGATGTATTCTTGTATGAGATAACATCCTCAACTTCGTAAACAATGTCATCCGTAACCACCACTTTAACGCCGTATTCAGCCTTACCTTTTCCATATTCTAATTGGAATGAATAAACATAGTTTCCTTCTACTCTAGGTAAATCTACTATGAGTGTGTTTAAGGTATCATTCATTCGGTAGGTTGCATCCTGAAAAGAAGTCTCACCAGCACTACAAAATCTCACATAAGAAACAGAAAATTTCTCGCTAGTAGCAATACTTATGCTTCCAAGTGTTTTAGAAAGTATCGTGTTGTATGAAGGATAATCAAATTCAAAAGGATTTACTGCATCTGCTACTACGTCTTTACCAAACACTTTCCAATGATATCCAAATAGCACTGCTTCTATTGTCTTCCCATCATCATTTTTTACTAATATTTTTGGCGGAACTTTTTCAGAATTTGAAAAAATAAATGCAAAAATAATAGCTATTAAAATCAAAATGGTAATGCATGCTATCACTATTTTCTCTTTTTTCATATCCATCTCTCCTTTTCGTTCTAATCATTCAAACATAATAGTTTTCCCTCTTTATCAATTCTCCAGAACAAGTTTCTTTCTTGTCCACTATCAAAACGTACATAGACCTGTGATACTACTTCATCAATATGAATGTTGGAAAGCTCTCCGCTAAGAGCCTTTGGAATTTTTGCAAACTTTTCTCCATTTTTATAAAGTACTGCATAGTGAGCATTATCCTCCGTTTCTTCTATCAAGCAGTATAAGTTTTTGCCACCACTAGGAACCTTGCCTACTTCTAATTTATTCATAGCACGTGGTACCCTATATAGTTTCATATCATCTGTACAAATTAGCAAATCATCTTTATCTGCCACACAAGCTTTGATATGAAAATGAACTCTACTTTCACCTGAACTTGCATTTTTTATATCATATTGATAAATTCTAGAATCCTCACCATCCAAAATGACATAGATATCATTTGGAGTTAATACTGTATGAATCATTTTGTCCCCACTCATCACAATATCAGTCAAAAAATCACAATCATTTTTTTCTAGATTAAAGGCAATGAGTTTCTTTTTAGTTTCGCTATCATTACTATAGTAATAAACATTTTTTTCATCACTACCAATATAGCCCACTTTTCCTTGAATAATCGCTCCCGAACGATTGATGACAAAAGTATCAGGATAATAATAGGATAAAAATGTATTATCAATATAAGAAATAATCGCTCTACCATCTTTAATGTAATCTAAAAAACCTCGCGAGAAAAAATCACTTCGTTCAATTTGACTTAAATCTTTCACATACATCTCATCTATGACATGAAAAAACAAGCGATTTCCATATATCATCAGTTTACGATCTGCATAATACATTTCAAGGTTTTCTAAATCTTCTTCTATATCGTCTTGGATACTTCGTCTACACAAATGATTTTCAAAGCCAGTTCCTTTATTCTTTTTGGCTATATAATAAATATACCCATCATAAGCAACGACATTTCCACCATTATTTTCGACCTCTCCAACATTTTGAGTAATTTCTTGTTTTGGCATGCTTTGCTCATGTTGCTCCTGATATTCTTTTTTATTCATCATTAATAGTACAAGTAGAACTAATAATACCGCGAAAAAAATGACAATTAGTTTCTTTCTATCAATCATTTTCATCAACTCCACTAAAAATTATTTGTATGCTTCCAATCGATTAATCTTGATTCCCTTACTCAAAAACTTTTCTTCATATTCTGTCATAACATTTCCTTGAAAATTGCTATGATGCAAATCTCTCTCAACATTCTTAATTTGATATCCAAATTCTTGAAGGCTTTGCATTGAAAATTCAAACAAATCTATATTATCTGTCTTTTGAAATATTTCATGAGTCCCGAGAAAACACTTTTTCATATTTTTCTAAAAAAATAGCACTTGTAAGTCTTCTCTTAGCATGCTTTTTTTTCGGCCAAGGATCAGAAAAATTCAAATAAATACGCGAAATCTCTTCTCTAAAAACTTCTTCAATTTGACTCGCATCTAATAAAATGAGTTTTAGGTTACATAATTTTTCTTCTGCCTCCAATTTTTCAACAGCTTTCACTAAAACACTATCATACATTTCTATACCAATATAATTCATTTCTGGATGCAATTTTGCCATTCCAATGATAAAATTTCCTTTTCCCATTCCAATCTCAATGTGAATGGGATGATCATTTCCAAAGGTTTCCTTCCATTTGGTGCATTTTTCTTTTGGATTATCAACATAATATGTAGACTTCTTTATTCTTTCCAAAGCCCCTTTGACCTTTTTTAACCTCATTTTGAACACTCCACTATCTATCATACACGATTTTTTACTGCTTGTAAAATAAAATTATTGTCAAAATATAGACATTTCTTAATTCTTATTATATAATGACTAAGACAATTAATCAAATATAATTGTTAAATTTTATAAGGAGGATGATTATCGTGACAAAAAGAATCGCACTATTACTTTCTTTAGTTATGATTTTTGCAGTTTCTATGGTATTTGCTACAGAAGTGGAGGATGCTACTTTACTAACAACAAGTGTAGAAGAAGAAGCTGTTGTTGAGGAAGTTCCTGCTGATGAACCTCTTCTAATCCAAGAAGCTCCAGAGGCTGAAGAACCAGCTGAAACAACTGAAGCTCCAGAGGAAACAGCTGAAGTTGCAGAAACAACTGAAGCTACAGAAGAAACAGGTGAAGTTGCAGAAACAACTGAAGCTACAGAAGAAACAAAGACAACCGAAGAGACTCAACCAAACACAACAACTACTACAGGTACTACTACTACAGAACCTACAGAAGCTAAAAACAATACTGTTGTAGGCGCTATCATTGCTATCATCGTTGTTGTTGCAGTTGTTGCTATCGTTGCAGTGATTAAAAAGAATTAGTATGTCGTACTGGATTGACACTAATTCTAATAACCATAAAAAAGGAACAGTTATGAAAACTGTTCCTTTTTTTATTCTTCTATTCCTTTATCTTGTTCTCTATCTTCTTGGTAGAATTCATAGGTATACGTCTTCTCATGACTTACCATTTCCCCTACTTTTTCAATCAAATCCGGAATATACTCTAAAAGCTTGTCAAGGGCATTACTGTGACTTACTGGTATTATTTTGGTTCCTGTATCGGAAATGACTAAAAACCCAACAGGGGTGATATTTACTCCTGCAACACTCCCACCACCAAAAGGAAGTGATAACCTTGTTTCTTCTTCCAAACCCTTTTTCTTTGTTTGTTCTAAAGCGCTAGCATTAAACTCACTTCCTCCTGCGGCAAAGCCAAAGCAAACTTTCGAAATAGGAACAATAACAGTGCCTTCTTTAGTTTCAATTGGCTTTCCAATTACCGTATCAACATCAATCATCTCTTTTAAGTTTTTCATAGCTGTATTCATAAGCCCTTCGATAGGATGTTCTTCCATGCGCTATCCCTCCATATTCTTCTATTTACTAATAATATGGACCATAATGAAAGAATTATCCAAAAAAAACACACTTTTCTCTTTTCAAAGAAACGTGTGTTTTTTGATATACATTATTCTACAACTTCAACAGAGATAGCCGTTACTTGTGCTGGATAAGATTCACTAATGTCTCCCGTATAGAATACCTTTATTTTTTGACCACTTGTATATGTTTTAGAAGTGTCTGGATTTGAAAATGAAAACATATTTGCTGAAGCGCTAATTGGCTCAGAAGCTTCGACCGTTACAATAATGGTATCTTGATTGACTCCTACTACCGTAGCAACAAAAGAAGGACTTGTTTCTCCTACTACTTCTGTAGGATTCTCTGCAACAGGAGCTTCTTCAGGAACCTCATTCACTTCCACTTCTGAATTTGGCTCACCAGCTTCTGTGATTTCTTCTGGATTTTGCTCTGTTTCAGGATTATCTGGATTCATCTCAGGATTATTTTCATTTATTTCTTCTTGCACTTCTTCTCCACTAGAAAGTTCTTCTACTACCTCTTCGCCTAATTCTCCAGACTCTTCTAGATTCTCATCTCCACTTACTTCTTCTGGAATATCAGATAACTCTTCTGATGGTATATTGGCAGTATTTTCAAGTCTTTGGTTATAGGCTTCATATTCTTCTTTAAAATCCGTTTTCTTCATCGACCAAGGACCTATCTTCATTTCATCATAACCATTTAACATGTTAAAATCAATTACTCTGTACCCTATGCCAAGATATTCTGTTGTTCCTCCATCTTGAAACTTAGAAACTTCAACTGCACAAATTGGAGTCTTTCCACTTGCTACTCTGCTAGCATCAATTAAGAAAGTAATGCCCCCAATCACAATCAATGCTAAAAGTAATGCCATCAATAGCTTCAATAGTTTTTTCATCACATTCTCCCCTTTTTTTATATTTTTTCTTTTTTCAATTTGGTAACACTAATCTCACCAAATAAAGAATCTTGTTTTACTTCAATTCTACTCATTCTAGAAAGCTCTAAAAGCCCTAGAAACGCAGTTACCACTTCCACTTTTGAACTTTTCTTTAAGTTAAATACTTTATTAAAAATAAAGGTTGGTTTCTTCCATAGCTCTTTTAATATATCTTTAATTTTACTTTTAATGGTTACTTTTTCTGCAACTACCAAACGATTGATATTATCCGCATTGACATTTTTCTTTTCGATTTCTTTTGTGACAATCGTTCGATAAGCATTAGGAATTAAATCTTTTTCAAAATTCTTTTCTAACTTTTCCTTGGGCAAATCGACTTTTTCTGGCAACTTGCAAAACTTTCCTCCATACTGTGCAATTCTTTCTTTTAGTGTAAAAGTAAATTCCTTGTATTTTTTGTATTCTATTAGCATTTGTACTAAATCAATTTCTTCCTCTTCTCCCTCTTCTTCCGTAGAAGGTAGTAGAGATTTTGATTTTAAGTAAATTAGCCTTGAAGCCATCACAATAAACTCTGAAGTAACATCCAAATTCATTTTTTGCATTTCTTTTAAATAAGCTAAATATTGCTCTGTGATTTCTGCTATTTTGATATCACAAATATCCATTTTGTTTTTATCGATGAGATGGCAAAGTAAATCGAGTGGTCCCTCAAAATTCTCCATCTTAACTGTATAGGTTTCCATTGTTCCTCCCAATTACATTTTCATAATCAATCGCATCACAAAATTTTTAAATTTTTCTTCCGTCTTTCCTGCGTTTTCTAATACTTCATCATGACTAGGTGCCATAGTTCCACCCGCGACATTACTAATGCATGAAAGTGCTAATACTTCTATTCCCATATGTGCTGCCACAATTACCTCTGGTACGGTTGACATGCCAACCGCATCAGCTCCTAACAAGCGAAGCATATTGATTTCAGCGTCTGTTTCATATTGAGGACCTGGCATAAAAGCATAAATGCCTTCTTTTAAATCTAATTTTAAATCCTGATCGCTTTGTGCAAGTCTCATCGCTTTTTTATCGAACTCTTCTTCAAATCCTTTCATAGATGCAATGCTTCGCGCAAGTTCGATTAATCTTTTAGAATAGGCATTTTTCATACTAGGAAATCTTGTACCAAACATCTCCTCATTTGGTCCTCTTAATGGAGAGTTTCCAGAAAGATTAATATGATCTGTGATCATCATAATGTCTTGTGGCTTAAAATCTTTGTTAATTCCCCCAGCCGCATTCGATAGAATTAGTGACTCAATTCCTAAAAAAGCAAGCGCTCTAATCGGAAGTGTGATTTGCTCCATACTAAGTCCCTCATAGAAATGAAATCTTCCTTGCATTAAAATGATATCTTTATCGTATATTTTTCCAAAAATCAATTTGTTGCCATGCCCTTCTACCTCAGAGGTTGGAAAATTAGGAATATCTCGATAGGGAATTTCTACTCTATCTTGAATGACCTCATCTGCTAAAGTACCTAATCCAGAGCCCAATACGACAGCAATTTGTGGTTTTCTTTCAATTTGACTTGCAATATAACTTGATGCTTCCATTACTTTCTCTAGGATACTCTTTTCCATATTGCCCTCCTTTTTTGATTGTAGCGCCGAGAAAACCTATCACTACATCGTTATCTTACTCTTCATTATCCTCTATTTCTGAGCAATTGTCAATTGCTTTCCTAATGATATCATAGGAATATCCTTTATTTTGTAAGAAGCGTTTTATTTTGGGAATTTCCATCGTTCGTGATTTTTTTTGAATTAATTTCATCGCATTTTGCAATTCAAATTCTTGTAAATCCTCATTAAGATACTTTTCAATGATGGATTCTTCCACACCTCTTCTTAGTAAATCTTGCTTAATTTCAGTGATGGATACCGTTTTCAGTTTTTTGACATCTGCAAGATACTTTTGTGTATAAACTTCATCATTAATATAATCATTCTCTTCAAGATAGTTTAGTACATCTTCTGTGTAGTCTTCTTCATAATTTAAGATACGACACTTTTCTTTTACTTCTTTTCTTGTTCTTTTTTTAAATAGAACGTATTTCATGAGTTTATCATCTACTATCATTTTCTCTTATAAACAAAGCACGGGCGACCATTGGTCGCCCCTACTATTGTCCCTTTCTTTATTAAAATCAAATCGATTATTCTTCCTCAATTAATCCTAGTGCATCGTCATCATCATCGGTGATTTTTTCGATGTTTTCTCCTAGGCTTTTATCAAAGGCAGTATCGTAGTTTTCTCTCACTTTTTTCTCAATTTCTTTACATACAGCAGGGTTATCAATGAGATACTGTTTTACATTTTCTCTTCCCTGGCCAATTCTGTTACCCTTATAACTAAACCATGAACCTGATTTTTCGATGATATCTAGATTAACAGCAATATCTAAAATATCACCCTCTTTAGAGATGCCCTTTCCATATACAATATCAAACTCAGCCTCTCTAAATGGTGGTGCCACTTTATTTTTTACCACTTTTACTCTTGTTCTGTTTCCAACCATCTCACCATTATTTTTAAGTGTCTCAATTCTTCTAACATCTAAACGAACAGAAGCATAAAATTTAAGAGCTCTACCACCTGGTGTTACCTCTGGGTTGCCAAACATGATACCTACTTTTTCACGAAGTTGGTTGATAAAAATAGCAACCGTATTAGATTTATTAAGAACACCAGCAAGTTTTCTAAGTGCTTGAGACATAAGTCTTGCTTGAAGACCAACATGAGAATCTCCCATATCTCCTTCGATTTCAGCCTTTGGCACTAATGCTGCAACAGAATCAACAACAATAATATCGATGGCACCGCTTCTTACCAAAGCCTCTGCAATTTCTAATGCTTGCTCGCCTGTATCTGGTTGCGAAACAATTAAGTTATCAATATCTACTCCAAGTGCTTTGGCATAGACAGGATCTAAAGCATGCTCTGCATCAATAAAGGCAGCCTCTCCGCCAAGTTTTTGTGCTTCTGCAATCATGTGAAGTGCTACTGTTGTTTTACCAGAAGACTCTGGTCCAAACACCTCTACAATTCTTCCCCTAGGCACGCCACCAATACCAAGTGCAATATCAAGGCTAAGTGCACCCGTAGGAATCGCATCAATATTTAGCTTGGCATTTTCGCCAAGTTTCATCACTGCTCCTTTGCCAAATTGCTTTTCGATTTGACCTAGTGCAGCTTCTAGTGCTTTTCTTTTTTCGTCACTCACAATATTCGTTTGTTTCTTTTCTTTATTATTTTCAGCCATAGTATACCTCCTAAATTTTCTCTTTTAGCTACATTTAAATAATAGAACACTAGTTCTATTTTGTCAAGTCATTTTTTTATATGCGATATTATTATTTGCAAAACGTTACAATATTGCGATAATAATTTGACCATGAAGGATTAAAATTTCCTTTGACACTTTTATTCGTAAGAAGTGTGCTTGTCTTATAATATAGACCAATGTATGGAAGTTCACTGTGGTAAATACTAATAAAGTCTTCAATATGATTTTGATAATTTTCTTCATTAATTGTTAGTTTTTCTATACTATTCTTTAATGCATTAGAATGTAGTCCAGAATAATTCTTGTCACTACCACCTGCCATTGCTTCAACTATACTGATTTCACCTTTCATATCCAAAGAAACCAACGCAAGGTCAAATTCTTTTTTGTAAATAAGATTTACTATTTTATCAAAAGGAAGTGGCTTAATGTGAATCGTAATACCAATTTCATGAAGATCAGATTTTATCTTTTCTGCCACTTGCATTTTTTCTTCGTTTTTTTGATCCACGAGTAATTCAAATTCTAATCGATAGATCTTATCTTCTTTTTCTTTATACCAGCCCATTTCATCTTGTACCCAAGAAGAACTTAGTAAAATCTGTTTGGTTTTTTCTAAGTCATACTCAAGATTAGAGCTACTGTTAATTGAGGTGGTATGCACCCCTATATCTGATACCACTGCATTATCATCATAAACCGTATTAATCATATTTTCACGATTGATGGCACGCAAAATAGCGCTTCTTACTACGCTCTCAGATAATGCTTCTTTTTGAACATTCGGAATCATTACCTCCCACTCCGCATTTTCAAAACTATAACTATTTAACCCAATGGTCCCAAATTTTTCTTTCCATTCGTGCATATTGGTGACAATCATATCAATTTCTGCTGATTTAAAAGCCTTAATCGCTTCTCCATAAGTAGCATAAGGAACCAAAAAAATCGTATGTAGTTTAAATGAAATATCCGGATTCCAATAATGATAATTATCTGTCAAAACGATTTGTCCATTTTCTAAGGTTTCTTTATATTGATAAAGTCCTGTTCCACAAGGTCTTGCTGCTTTTTTTTCATCATTCATTCCATCGCCTTGAAAATAATACTCTGGAATAATTGGAAAAACAAGCTTACTTGCCAAAAAGTCATCTGGCTCTCGCAAATATAGTTTTAAAGAAGCATCATCTAAGATTTCAACTCTATCTATATTAGCAACATTAGGAGAAAAAATCAGTTCATATTCTTGCAATGTTTGAATGGTGAATGCGACATCACTTGATGTAAAATCACCACCTCGATGCCACTTAATATCTGGTTTTAATGTCATAATATATGTTTTAGAATCTAATTTTGAAAAATTTTGAACCAATATTTTTTCTAATGTTTCATTAGAAGCATATTCAAATAATGGCTCATAAATTAGTTTTAATACTTGAAAAACCTGTTCATTTTTCGTAACAAGAGGATTTAAGGAATCCACTTCAATTAAAGGTATTTTCAATTCATCAATATAAGCTTCATTCGGTAATTCTTCGTTATTGACTATTGGTTGCTTGGTGATGCTTTGATGACTTTTCCCAATGCCAACAATGATTCCCCCGAC
Organism: Clostridiales bacterium UBA1234; assembly: GCA_002308995.1. Taxonomy (GTDB): domain Bacteria; phylum Bacillota; class Clostridia; order TANB77; family UBA1234; genus UBA1234. The sequence goes on from DBWQ01000002.1 coordinate 22,523, forward strand.
TAATAATATAAAAATAATCATACTCAAAAATCGTTTCATGATTCCACCTCGCTTTACAAGTATTCTATCTTAATTTTCTTTTTTGTTCAATGATAAATTCACCCAAAGATGACAAAAGAGAAATAGCATATGCTATCTCTCTTTATGTATCATTATCGAGGCTCTACCGCCAGTTTTATACCAGTTCTTTCTTCCTCTTCAATTCTTACTTCAGTAAATGCTGGAATGCATATCAAATCCACTCCAGAAGGCGCTACAAACCCTCTTGCTATGGCAACCGCCTTAATTGCTTGATTTAATGCGCCAGCCCCTATTGCTTGCATCTCTGCACGACCTTTCTCTTTGATTAATCCTGCTATCGCACCTGCTACCGAATTTGGATTTGATTTTGTTGAAATTTTTAAAATATCCATATGAATCCTCCTTGTTTTGAATAATATTACTTACTACAGTAATCATTATACAAAACCCGGAGAAAAAAGCCAGTATTTTCCATTAAAAAGAAGAAAAATCGTTCGACTGTTTTTGACAAATTTCAACTTTTATCGTTGTATTCTTTCAATCTTTGTCACTCTTCTTGTATTCTCATCAAAATGAAACACTACTGCATTTAACATAGACTCTCCTGTTGCACAAGAATATCTTTCTGGAATTTGCGTTAAAAAACGTTTCATGGCAGCTTCATATTCCATTCCAATGATAGAATTTTTTGGACCAGTCATACCGATGTCTGTAATATACCCCATTCCTGTTTCATAAATTTTTTCATCTGCCGTTTGCACATGCGTATGTGTGCCAAAAACAATATTTGCTTTCTCTTTTAAATAATAACCCATAGCAATTTTTTCTGCTGTTGCTTCTGCATGAAAATCAACAATTATCACATCAGCACCAAACCTTTTTAATTTTTCTATTTCTCGGTCAGCAGCATCAAAAGGGCTATCGTAACTACCACCCGTATTCACTCTTCCAATCAAATTAATAACACCAATTTTTTTTCCTTTACAAGGAAGCACTACACTTCCTTTTCCTGGAACACCTTCTGCATAATTGGCTGGCCTAATCAAACGTTCTTCTTCCTCAATAAAGGAAAAGATGTCCTTTTTGCCCCAAGTATGGTTTCCCATTGTGACACAATCTACTCCAAGAGAATAAAGCTCATACAAGATATTTTTAGTGATACCCATACCGTCAGCAGCATTTTCTCCATTGATAATTGTAAAGTCAATCGCATATTTTTCTTTTAATTCCGATAAATGTGCTTTTACGGCATCTAAGCCTGCTTTTCCCACAATGTCACCAACACTTAAAAAATTCATCTTTGACCCCTCCTTACCATCTTACTTTTTCTATTCTTTGTCACTAATATACCATACCTTTTGCAAAAAAGAAAGGAGATATTTGTCAGCAACATACAAAAAAGGCGACATTACTGTCGCCTTCTTTTATCTTGCATATTCGATTGCTCTTGTCTCTCTCACTACATTCACTTTAATTTGACCTGGATAATCCATTTCATCTTCAATGCGTTTTGCGATGTCACGTGCCATGATTGTCATTTTATCATCATCAACATTTTCTGGTTTAACAATGATTCTAACCTCACGACCAGCTTGAATTGCATAAGATTTGTCAACCCCATCAAAGGAAGTTGCAATCTCTTCAAGCTTTTCAAGTCGTTTAATGTAGTTTTCCAAGGTTTCTCTTCTAGCACCAGGACGTGAAGCCGAAATGGCATCCGCCGCTTGTACTAAAACAGCTTCTAATGTAAGTGGCTCAACATCACCATGATGCGCTTGTACCGCATTGATGACAGCGTTGTTTTCTTTGTATTTTTTAAGAATCTCAACACCAATCTCAACGTGTGTACCTTCGATTTCATGGTCGATAGCTTTACCAATATCATGAAGTAACCCTGCACGCTTTGCAAGCTTAGGATCAAATCCCAATTCTTCTGCCATAATTCCTGCAAGTTGAGATACTTCAATTGAGTGATTTAACACATTTTGTCCATAACTGGTTCTATATTTAAGTTTACCAATCAGCTTGATGACATCTGGATGAAGACCCATAACACCCGTCTCGATAGAAGCTTCCTCCCCTTCTTCTTTAATGGTATTCTCAAGCTCTTCTTTTGCTTTTTCTACCATTTCCTCGATTCTGGCTGGGTGAATTCTACCATCATTCACTAAATTTTCAAGTGCAATCCTTGCAACTTCACGTCTTAAAGGATCAAAACTTGATAAAATAACAGCTTCTGGCGTATCATCAATAATTAAGTCAATACCAGTAAGTGTTTCAAGAGTTTTGATATTTCTTCCTTCTCTACCAATGATTCTACCTTTCATATCATCACTTGGTAGTGGAACAACAGATACCGTTGTTTCAGAAGTATGATCTGCTGCACATTTTTGAACGGCGTATGTAATAATTTCTTTTGCTTTTTTGGTTGCCTCTTCTTTTGTCTTGTTTTCAACATCTTTAATCATCACAGCAGACTCGTGAGTAAGCGATTCGCTTAAAATATTTAGAAGATATTTTTTGGCCTCTTCTTGTGATAAGCCTGAAATCTTCTCTAACTCTGCAACTTGTTTTTCTTGGAATTTGCCAAGTTCCACTTTTTCATCTTCTAATTCTTTTTCGGTCTTCGCAAGCTCAACTTCTTTTTTCTCCAATTTTTCGATTTTCTTATCTAATACCTCTTCTTTTTGAAGCAATCTTTTTTCTTGCTTTGTTAATTCTGCCCTTCTTTCTTTTATTTCGCTCTCCAAATCAGCTCTTTCTTTTTGGATTTCTTCTTTCGCTAGAATCACTTTTTCTTTTCTTTCGGCTTCAGCAGCCTTAGAAATATCATTTGCAGACCTTTTAGCCTCGTCTATAATCTTATTTGCCTCATTTTCTGCATTTTTAATTTTAGACAAGCCTTTTTTAGTCTTACTCTTCTCTAAACTCAAGAAAATAATTGCTACGATCACCGCCGTAACAATAGCGACAATAATTGAAGGGATAATCATTTCTGACGTAAAAATATCGTCCACCTCCATTTATTATTTACTTTTCAATGTTCAATATATTACCATAGGCTCCTTGCCTACACAAGCATAAATACGTTGAATAATATATTTCACTGCCATTTTATTTTATCTATAAAAGGCTTTCTTGTCAAGCAATTTTTCAGGTCTTCTGTATTCGTTTTTTGACTTATAGTCATCACTATAAAAGCCTTCTCATTTCATCTTCTGTTAAGTATTCGATGTTTTCCCTTTCCACTCTTTCTTTTTCAAGTTGTTCTTTCTCTTTTCCATAATCTTTAGGATCAATCTCGTCTCCCTTACGATAATACCTTTTAGCCGTAATAAAGCCATCTAAAGCATATTCTATTACTTCACCATCTAGAATGTCTCTAGAATACTCTGCTGTCTCCATAATAGAACCATTATCATAATATTTTCTTTTGATACCATTGATACGATTATTACGATAAGGGATTTCTTCTGAAACCACACCATTTTTGTAAAATGTCCTTGTCATTCCATTTAATTTGCCATCCACATATTCACTTTTTGAACTAACCATACCATCATAATAGTATTCAATCATAGTACCGTTAATCATTCCATTTTTATAAGGAATCTCCGACATCTTTTTCCCAGGTTCATAGTATTTGACCACAATTCCTTCTACCACATTTCCATTATTATCATATATTGCACCTGACATGATAAAACCTCCTCATATGTCTTAATTAAAGTAATCTCCCAATGCACGTCATTCTTATTTTTTATTATAAAAGTAACGTGTGTATTTAGCAATAAAAAAATAGAAATTCACGATAATTTAGCGATTGTTTCTTTTGTCTAATATATACCAAAACTACAAAAAAGATACCGTACGCTTCTACGGTATCTTTTTTGTTAAACCATTACATTGTTTGCAGCATTATAAGCTTCATCAATTTTTTGGTTAATGAGATCTTCTACTTGCTCTTTCGTCATCTCTTCTGCAAGTACAAGCTCCGAAACTAGAATTTGTTTGGCATTATTAAGCATTTTTTTCTCGCCTGTTGCCAAGCCCTTAGACTTTTGTCTAAAAGTAAGGTTTCTTACCACATCAGCGACCTCGCAAATGTCGCCACTTTTCATTTTATCTTGGTTATCTCTATATCTTTTGTTCCAGTTAGAAGACATATCCGTAGGCCCTTGACTAAGTACTTGAAGTACATCTTGTGCCACATCGCTTCCGATAACATCTCTAACTCCGATTAGTTCCGCATTTTTGGTAGGAACCATTACTTGGATGTCACCAACAGGCATCTTCATGATGTAGTATTTTTGCTTTTCACCAAGAATCTCTCTTTCTTCGATAGATTCTATTGTTCCAGCTCCGTGCATTGGATAAACTATATTGTCCCCAACTTTAAACATACGATATCACTCCCTGTCTATTCCCGAATATTTTCCTTATGATGAAAGAATTTCCTTTCTCACGGCAGTTCCTATTATATCACAAATAAACGTAAAAGTCAAAGAATTTAGTAAACTAATTTGAGAGAAATTTTTTTCAAAAATACTTGACAAGTTTTTGGGAGAAATTCCCCTCTGTGTCATCTTTTAGGAGAGATATCAACATACCTATGAAGCCCATAAATAGCCAAAAGACTTGAGAAAAGTGAAAATGTATGATATAATATACAAAAAACGATAGGAGGTACAGTGGCACGTGGAAGCTATTTTCGCGATTGTTTTACTGTATGTCATCTACAAAGTAATTGACTTCTTGTCATTTGGACTTCTTAGCGCAATCTTGCGGTTCATCGGCAGTCTCATTCACTTCACTTTCGTGGTGATTTTGATTGTCGTCCTCATCGCAATCGTTCTCATCGCGGTGGTTTGCTCCATCTTTTAATGACGGCAAAATGGCGGCACTTTGCCGCTTTTTTTGCGCAACGTCATTTCCATTTATTTCCATTTATGTTAAAACTATGAAAAATGGGGTGACTTATTGTCACCCCGTTTTTTCTTTATTGAATTGCCTTTAATCTTTCCTCTGTTTTAGCAAGTAATTCCTCATATTTTGCCTTTTTTGCCTTTTCTTCTTCAATTTTGGCAGCTGGTGCCTTACTTACGAATCCTTCATTTGCAAGCATCTTTTCTACCCTTTTAATCTCATTTTGGTAGGTTAGCTTTTCTTTTTCTAGTCTTTCAATCTCTGCTTCAATATCCACTAGCTCATTAAATGGAATATAGATTTCAATACCAGGAACCGCAAGGGATACTGCATTTTCAGGGATGCCAGTTTTATCGGTTTGAATGCTGATTTTATCGGCATAAGCAAGCTTTTCAATAAAGCCTTTTCCCTCTTCAATAACCTCTTTTTTGTCTGTGACAAAGATTAAACTTGCCTTTCTAGAAGGTACAACATTCATATTGGCACGAATATTTCTAATCGATTTAATGATTTCTTTAATAAGCTCTACATCTGCCTCTTCTTTGACAAAATTGTTCTTTTCATCATATTTTGGCCATTCAGATACCATAATGCTTTCGTCGTTATGATGCAATTTCATATAGATTTCTTCTGTAATAAATGGCATAAATGGATGTAAAAGTTT
>DBWQ01000002.1:28169-28600 GCA_002308995.1 Clostridiales bacterium UBA1234
GTCATATCGTATAAACGAGGCTTAATCATCTCAATATACCAGTCACAAAGCTCATCTCTGGTAAAGTCCATAATCTTTTGAATCGCAATACCAAACTCGTATTTATCCATGCTTTCGGTAACTTCTTGAATCGTTTGGTTGGCCTTCGAAATAATCCATTTATCTTCGATGGTCATCTTCTTTTCATCATGCATAAGCTCCTCTTCGCCAAAGTTCATCATGGCAAAACGAGAAGCATTCCATAATTTATTGGCAAAGTTACGACCTGCTTCTACCTTATCTGGAAGGTATCTGGTATCGTTTCCTGGAGTAGTTCCTTGTACTAAGGCATATCTAAAGGAATCGGCACCATATTGGTCAATTACCTCTAGTGGATCAACACCATTACCAAGCGATTTTGACATCTTTCTACCAAGCTCATCTCTTACCAA
>DBWQ01000002.1:28631-32898 GCA_002308995.1 Clostridiales bacterium UBA1234
GCAACCCAGAAGAAGATAATATCATACCCCGTTACTAATACGTTGGTTGGGAAGAATTTTTCAAATTCTGGTGTTTTATCTGGCCAGCCAAGCGTTGCAAATGGCCATAATGCTGAGCTAAACCAAGTATCTAAAGTATCTTCATCTTGATGCATTTTTCCACCACATTTAGGGCATTTGGTTACATCGGTTTCAGAAACAACCATTTCTCCACAATCATCGCAGTAATAAGCAGGAATTCTGTGTCCCCACCAAAGCTGTCTGGAAATACACCAATCTCTTACGTTATCCATAAACGCAAAATAAGTTTTATCAAAACGCTCTGGAATAAACTTCATCTCACCTGTTCTAACCGCTTTATTGGCAGGCTCGGCTAAGCTCTTCATGCTCATAAACCATTGGTTCGAAACTGCTGGCTCAACGGTATCATGGCAGCGATAGCACTTACCAACATTATGGGTATAGTTTTCTGTTTTTACCAAACATCCTAGCTTTTCTAAGTCTTCTACGATGGCTTTTCTTGCGGTTATCCTGTCCATTCCTTCATATTTAGGAACGATATCATTCATGTGCGCATCATCGGTAAATACTTTGATAACCTCTAAGTTATGTCTTAGGCCAACTTCAAAGTCATTAGGGTCATGCGCTGGTGTAATTTTAACCGCACCAGTACCAAATTCTTTTTCAACATAGGTATCGGCAATGATTGGAATTTCTTTATTCATGATAGGTAAAATAACGGTTTTACCAACTAAATGCGTATATCTTTCATCATCTGGATGAACGGCAACCGCTGTATCGCCAAGCATGGTTTCTGGACGAGTCGTCGCCACAATAATTTCATCTTTGCCATCTGGTGTTTTGTAGCTAATATGCCATAAATGGCCTGCTTCCTCTTCATACTCAACTTCTGCATCTGAAATAGAAGTTAAGCACTTAGGACACCAGTTAATCATCCTTTCACCTTTATAAATTAGACCTTTGTTATATAAATTAACAAATACTCTTTTGACCGCTTTGGTAAGATGCTCGTCCATCGTAAAGCTTACTCTAGACCAATCACAAGAAACCCCCATCTTACGAAGTTGTGTTAAAATGGTGCCTCCATACTTTTCTTTCCAAGCCCAAGCTCTTTCTAAAAACTTTTCTCTACCAAGCTCTTCTTTGGTAATGCCCTCTTCACGCATTTTTGCTACAATTTTTGCTTCTGTCGCAATACTTGCATGGTCAATACCAGGAACCCAAAGAGTTTCAAACCCTTGCATTCTCTTATACCTTACAATAATATCTTGAAGGGTATTATCCATTCCATGTCCCATATGAAGAACACCCGTAATATTGGGTGGTGGCATCATAATCGTAAATGGCGTTTTCTTGCTATCTGGATGTGCCTCAAAATACCTTTTTTCAACCCAGTTTTGATAAATTCTATCTTCAAATTCTTTTGGTTCATATGTTTTGTTTAATAAATTCATTGTTTTCTTCTCTCCTTTTTAAAAAATCATTAAAACGCCACCCACGGCAAGCACAAAAAATCCTAAGACTTTCATGCCTGTGGTTGCATTATTTTCTTCTCCGTAGTCAAAATACGTTTTGACAAGTCTTCTAGCATCAAAAAGGACAAATGCACCACAAAGTGCTAAAAGAGCCCCAAAGATTTTTAGTACCATCACAACACCTCCAATATACAAAAAAGAGTAGACTCACCCAAAGGACGAATCTACTCGTGTTACCACCTTAATTTATGGCAAAACCTTATGTTTTACCACCTCAAAACACTTAACGCGTGTGAAACGTTGCTACCTACTAAAACTTCAGAAGCACAGCTCCCAAGCTACCTTCTGCCTATCCTGCTAAGAAAACCTTTCAGCTCACCAAGTTTTCCTCTCTCATAGCGGTTTTAAGCATACTCCTCTTGTTCCTTGCCTTTAATGGCTTTTATTATATACCCAAAGTCGAAATTTGTAAATAGGAAAAGTTGCGTTTTTTTATGATTTATGCTATGCTTTTTCTCGTTAGGAGGCTTTCTCAATGCGTTTTAAAAGAGTGTATATTGAAATTACCAATCGATGTAATTTAAACTGTCCTTTTTGTGTTCCTCACCAAAGAGAAAATCGCAATATGTCACTAAAAGATTTTAAGCATATTCTACAAGAAATTCGTCCTTTTACTAGCTACATTTATCTACATGTGAAAGGAGAACCCCTACTTCATCCACAAGTTGATGAATTCATTAAGCTTGCTTTTCAAGAAGGATTTCAAATTAATTTAACCACCAATGCTACGTTATTAAAAGAGCATTTATCGATTACCAAATATCTTCGTCAACTCAATATTTCACTACATGCTACCAATTCTTTAGAGATTGTGAAACTTGCCAAAACAATCAAGGACTGCATTGTGTGTCTTCGCATTTGGAATATTGATAAAGATATCCAAAATAAAAAAATGCTCGAAGAAGAATTTGGCATCACAATTCCTAAGCAAGAAAATTTTACGCTTGGACCTAATTTGTTTCTTTCCCAAAAAGAAGAATTTGAATGGCCAAGTACCGATAGTTCTGATATGGTTCAAGAAAAATATTGCTATGGCCTCATCAACCAAATTGGCATTTTAGTGGATGGAACTGTAGTGCCATGTTGTTTAGACCACAATGGTGAAATTAATTTAGGCAATATTTTGAAAGAAAAAATGGATGATATTCTGCAGTCGGAAAGAGTACAAAATATCATCGAAGGCTTCCATGCTTCCAAACCAGTAGAGAAACTTTGCAAGCATTGCCATTTTAAAGAATAAACTTAAATAAAAAAACTATGTTGAATCACGCTTCAACATAGTTTTTATTTTTTATTTTTTATTTTTTATTATTTCCCATCTAACATCAAGTTAATATCTTTCATAAAGAACTTACGAATCCACCCCGGTGTATTATTAATATATCCACGAAGTTTGACATTATCTTCTGTTAGTTTCGTAATGGTTTCATTTCTCTCTGATACTAAACTCTCATAAGTATGAATTAATCCTTCTGTCTCTGTTAGTTTGCCAAGCTTCATCGTACTTTGTGCAAGTTCTGTTTGAAGCCTTGAAATTTCTGATTTCATACTTTCATTTTCTTTTTGCATGCGCTCCCAATCAGCAGTTTGAAAACTTGGCGTTGTAGTGGCAGTTGAGGTTGATGCTGTAGCTACTGTTGTTGTACTACTAGTATTAGAATTGGTTTGAATTCTTTGAAGTACTTTTCCAAGATAAGCATATGTTTTTGTGTCAATATTTTGCTTTTCTAAAGCTACATGTGGATTTACTTGAATTGATGGATCATACTCTGCATTTTGATTTAAATAATCAATCACATCTTGTGGAATTAAAGCATACTCTTCCTTTGGCAAGCATTCTAATATCAGTTTTGCTTGATATAACGATTTTTCATTGGTTAACATATCATTTTTCTCCTTTTTAATCTTTTTTTGGTAATAGGTTGTGTACAATTTGTGAAACGATTGCTTCATCATCTTCTACAGAAACAGTACCATCATCATACGTTTTAAATGCAACCATCTCTCTTGGAAAAGTTATGATTTTATCTTTCTGTTTTTCAACAGGAATAGCTAGAATGTAATTTGCATCTGCAATACTAGTTGTCTCAATAACTGTATAAACTTCATTTTTTTCTCCTACTTCAAAGGTAAAAATGCTTCCTTTTTTATATTCATTCATTGTCTATTCCCTCCTTATATTTCCCAATCATCTTTTGATTTTGGTTTTGGTTTTGGCTTTGTATTTGGCTTCTTTTTATCATCTGTTACAACTGGATCTGGCTCCTCACCTGCAACATATGTCATCGTGGTAGTAAAGAGAGCTGGATCAATAGCATCTTTTTCCTCTGGTGTTTCAGGCGTTGGAGTTATAACCTTTTCAGTAACCACATCATATTCACTGCTATCTTCCACTATTCCATTATTCATTTTTTCCTCTACTGGTGTTGGATAAATGACATCTATTTCCTCTACTGGTGTTGGATAAACAACATCTACTTCATTTTCACTGCTTCCTCCCACTGCTAGCGTTGAATGGATGGAACTTACTTGTTCTGATTCTTGATCCAGTTGTAGGTTTGAATTCTTTGTTTCATTTGAATTTATTTCATCATCTGGCATATCAATGATTAATCTAGGCTCTACAACATCAATAATTGTTGATCCATCTATTATTACTCGTTCTTGTTTGCGCTCTTCTTGTGACTCTGGTCTTTCTAAGTCTTCTTGTG
>DBWQ01000021.1 GCA_002308995.1 Clostridiales bacterium UBA1234
GCGCTCTGGATGTTATAAAGCCTCGTACCAAGAAGTTCTTCCCTCTTCTGCTCCAATGTTTTTCTCATCGCAGGGTCGGTGGTTTCCGAAAGACATTTATCGATTGCCATGATCACAAGCGCATAGCGGTCTACCAAATCTTTGCTTTCCTTCACAATCAGAAAAATGTTTTCATTACTCTCGAGGATTTTCTCAATCTCGCCATTTAGTAAATCTTCCAAGTTACCGATTTTCCCTACAAACCGCTGGCGATGCTCATTGGTGGGCTGATAGGGTTTGATAAACAAAAACCTAGGTCTCGGAACGATACTCTTTTGAGAATGTGAGATATCATCCATAGTATCATCAACTGCTTGCAAGGAATGCTCGCGATACTCAAAAATAGCCTCCTTCACTAGACTATTTTTGGTTTCTTGAAAGTCCCATCCCAGTTGCATAATATCATGGTATGACATTTGTCGTATCGCATGCACAGAACTGTCTACCATCTCCCTAACGGCTCCTTCCAAGGAATCGTAAGGAACAATTTCTAGCATTGCCACCTTCTCGTTTTCTGCACTGTTGTCCGTCATATCAGTCGATCGATTCAAAAGGAATGCACCTCTTTTCTAGATAAATCTTGAATTCTGGCCGATTATATCATTGAAAATAAATTATGTCAAATACGCAGAGACAACCCTTTTTGAGCGAAATCGCACGAAAAGGGTTGTCCCCGTTGGCAAAACTCACGGTGAAATGTCATCGGGACTATAAACATCCCAAGATTCAATCACTTCTGATTCCTTATCTTCGTAATCTTCCTTACATTGGTATGTGCGCCTTACTTCGTCCCGCACACGCCTAAGATACACTTCTGCCCTTTCCTCGCTCCAGGCATGAATGCCACATTTACCATCTTGTTCCCACTTGGTGATTTGGGTGTCTTCTGTCATGGGAACCACTTCATTTTCAAAGAGCTTTTGAAAATCAAATGGTTTGAAGTTTTCTTGCCACTCGATGGAAATCACACGGTAGCGCCATCCCACCTTGATATCACCATCAGGTGTATGAAACATAAACCACGGCACAATCGATTGCTTTTCATACTCGTTGGGAATGATATCATAGTTGCAATGTGGATACACATATTCCATCAGGTGGCTGGAGAGTTTCACTACTTCCCAGTCAATGCGATACTTAGTATAGCATTCTTTGTGGTAAAAAGGAGGGGTGCTGTTTTTCCAAACCAAAGGAGTACGAAGGTCCTTTATTGTGAACTCTTTACCACAAACCGGGCAGCAAGCGCCATAAGGAGGCACGGGATTATTCACATTTTTGGTCTTATATTCTCCATGATACCTTTTCCAGAAACAATAACTTGTTTCAACAGGCCTCTTAGCTCGTCCAGGAGAATTTTCAACCGTATACACCAGACCACCGCTTGATAAGTAAATGTACCCAAATAGCACATACTCCTTAAGCTTATGCTGACTACTCATGGCAGCATAAACTGTACGGTTATCCAGCATTTCGTGGAAAGACTTCATATCCCGAAGAGAATACAAAATAGCATCCGTGCTATCAAAAAAACTTTTCGGAACATCGAACTTTCTCTTTTCATACGTTACCGTATAAAAATCATAATCCCATGTACCACCGCTGTGCTCGATTTGATTCTTCCTGCAAAGGTCCATTCTCACTTGCTCGGTGGTAAAATTGGGATGACCCAATTCATCAAACGAACAAGGAATGATTTCCTCTTTGTCAACAAACACCCGAACCGTTTTTGGGTCCGCAACATTTTCTAAATAGATATGTCCATGGCTTCCATCCGGATTCTGCCGAGGAAACATTTGAGTTTTTTCTGTGATCATGTCTTACCTCCTCTGGTAAAGGCTTTACACCAAATCGCCTTTGATATCGACATGGTACATGTCTTTGCGACTTTGCGTTTTTTTCATTTTTTCCATGAATTCATGAATCTCCTTCATGGCCTCTTCACGACGGTCATCTTCTTCTTTTTCTCGTATCCATGCCTTTTTTTCTTCTTCGCACCGCTTAAGAGCATCTTCCTTTAAGGCAATTTTGACCTTGAGTACCTCGATTGTAAAGCAAATGTCAGATTTTTCAAGGTCTGGCAAAGAGCTAAAGAGCAAGCTGTTTTGAATGGCTTCCTGTTCTCGAAGAGACTCCTTAAGTTCGCTAATCTGCCTGCTAAGCGCCCTCATCGGAGCATCAAACCGAAAATCCGCCTCAAACTTACGCGCTGGGGTTTCCTTCATGGGAATTATCCTCACTTTCTATAAAGATTGAAATTGAGGCGATTATATCATGTTTATATATTTATGTCAACACGAGCTTAGAGCGGACTTGGGAACGTCCCCCAAAAGTCCGGCTAAAAAAAGAGCACCTTGCAATTGTTGCAAAGCGCTCTGTTTGTGTTCCTGTTAAAGCATCCTATACTTCTTTTGAATTTCATCCTTCACATCTTGAGGGGTAGAAGGATTTTTCCATAGATTGATTGCTAGCGAAACCGACTTTTTGATTCTACTCTTCCAGCAGTTTCGAAGAAGGCTCTGTGGCACATTGGGATTTTGTGAAAGCGATTCCGTAAGCAAAATAGGATAGTTATCATCAAAGAATTCACTACACATTTTCTTAATCACATCTACAGGAGTATTAGGATTTTTGGCAAGACCAGATTGAATTAAATAAGAAGCATCCAAAGAAAGCATTGTTAAATCGTCAGTGGAAGTATTGAAGTTACTTGCTACAGCACCTCTCACATTTACGTTTTTATCCTTTGCAAGAATGGACAACACTTCAGAAGATGCATTTTGGTTATGTGCAACGCCAAGCCTTACCTCCCATAATTCATCGTAGGCAAGTTTACTAAGGATATCTAAGGGAGTAACCGTGCAATTTGCTATAGAGCATTTCACGAGCTCACTTTCATCCTCATAGAGTTTTTTTCTAATGCTTTCAGGAGTATAAGGATTTTCATAAATGTTTTTGCGAACCACTTCATCAGCATCCACTACAAGAGACTCAAATATTTCCGCATCAAAGAAAGACATGTAGCTTGCCAAAGTCTCTCTCACTAAGTCGTCCGAATCATGTGAAAGGATTCTTAGATGCTCCAGAGGGCAATGTTGATTCTTAGCATAGGAAGCACGCACCTCACTCGAGGGATGCTTCAAAAGCTTCAGCAAGAAATCTTCTTCTTTAATCGATGTAAACTCAGCTAAATCAAGCTGAGCAAGCCTTTGATTACTGATTAAAAAGTACTCAGCCTGCTCTCTCGACAAGCTTTGAATAATCTGCTCTCGATAAGGCTTGGCATAATCTAAATACCAATGGCTATACTTTTTAGGCCAACTATCTAAGGGGATGTTCTCCGTGCGTCGATGCCAAATTTTAAGCGTAATTTTCGATTCTATCGTCTTCGAAAGTACTCTTTGACTTACCTCATCAAAATCGTAATCCGGATCTTGAATCATAAGGGCAAGCATCTCTTTTTGTTCATCTAGGGGTTTTTCTTTCCAAAAATTATGAAAGCGTTGACGAAGTTTCATGATTTGTCCTCCCGGCATAAAGCCTACAGATATACACATCAATATCTTAAAAAATGCTTCATCATAGATGATTTAGCCATGCAAAAACATATACATATCCTCGCTATTTGTAAAACGTTCATTTAGAAAGGATTTTATCACGAATACTTATTTATGTCAAATTTTCGCAAATTTTCGCACATTCAGGGACAACCCTTTTCGTGCAATTTCACACATTTTGGGACAGACGTTTATCTAACTTGATTACTAGATGGTTCATTCGGTTCTGCTGTGATATGCTTCCTTAGGCTAAGTTTATCCATGATTTCACTATCCTTAATATAGATGGTAGCTTCCTCCCATTTTTCACTATTTCCTTTAGAATACGTAATAGCAAAACGATTTTGATTAGGTTCATATGTAGTCAAAAAACTATTGATTCCCCAATTAAAATAATCCTGCAAAATTAATTTTTCTTTATCGATATACCCCACCAAAACAGAAGGTGTATTGGAACTATTCGATAGATCTCTCATAAAGATATATACCTCTGGATGTCCATCCCCACCAGACACGCAGTTGCAGATAAGCTCTGTATATCCATCTCCATTTAAATCTTTTATGGTATCTTCACGTTCTTTTTCAAAGCCATAACTTTCTGCTATCAAATAATCTTTTCCATCATATTTGGCATAATAGTCTCTGGTATAAAAATGCGGTGCATTTTCTATATCATAAAAGTACGTATCATAGCCCATCATATTTTGATACTGCGAAATAGGAGCTTGGCTGGATGCCTCATTTTGTTTCGCCAAAGCTTGTTCTATATCTTGTGTAAAAGCATCGATCATATCGTCCATATTCTTGTTTGGTATAAATAATGCATTAGTTATTTTAGAGTCTTTTTTCGCATCAGTCGGATAAATTAGTAAGTAATGGTTTGGCTCAACTTCATATCGCATAATAAAAAATCCAGAACCAATGTCTTCTCCCTCATATTTTTCAAAATCTCCAAAAGTAAGATTCTCGCCTTTACTCATTAATTCTTTTACTTTACTGATTGTTAATGTATCTTCTTTTGGTTTTGTCATGAAACAAACGCCAACTACCAAACAAGAGATTATCGCAATTAAGATGATCCAAAAACTTGGCTTTTTGTAACTTAATACTGCTTTAATTCTATCTTTTACACCAACTTCTCCAAAAGCTACTGGACAAGTTTTAATCATGAAGTTTGACTTTATTAAACTACAGGCAAGTAAGGTTTCAGAATACCCTTTTATTTCATGTTGATTAAGTTGATGAATTACTTTTTCATCGGTCGCAAGTTCTATGTCTTTACTAAATAAATGGTAAGCTATCCAAATAAGCGGATTAAACCAATAGACTGATAAAAGGATAAAACCAACTGGTTTCCACAAGTTATCATGCCTTAACAAATGTGCTTTTTCGTGTAACAAAACATATTCTTTTTGACTATCAGCCATATTGGATGGCAAATAGATTTTAGGCTTAAATATTCCAAAAAGAAAAGGCACATCAATATAATCGCATAAATAAATACTATCTTTATCTTTCATAGATACACGTAGCATTCGCTTTAAGCGAATATAGCTAACCACACCATAAAGCATCATACTAATTGTTCCTACAAGCCAAATTGCACTTACTATATCAATAGGATGAATTGACTTATTGGCATGTATATTATTTTCTGCTTCAAAAACAACTTCATTTAGAACAGTATTACCGGTATTAGAAACATTAAAATCTGCTTGCGTATCCGGTATTGTTAAAATGGTGTTAATAGGGATGTCATCCTCTTTAGGAATCATGCTAAACCTGCTTTCAAAAGAAAATGGACAAATCAAACGAATACTCACCAATGCCCACAAAATGCAATACACCCACTTAGGTGACTTTCTCATCAGTAATCTACAAAGAATGACCGCTACAATTAAAAAACTTGCTGAAATACTTAATTTGAACAATTCTAAAAAGAATACACTCATCATTTTCTCCCCCTTCCAAAGGAAGAAATCATCTTCTGTATTTCTTCTATTTCCTTTTTGGATAAATATTTTCTTTGTGTAAAAGCAGCAATAAAGGCAGGAAGGGAACCTCCGAAATTCTCTGCTACAAACTTTTCACTTTGCATAGCATAAAACTCTTCTTTTGAGATAATTGATGTTACAACTCCATTATCGTTTTTAAAAATTCTTTTTTCGCATAATTTCTTTAATACCGTATAAGTAGTTGATTTCTTCCAGTCTAGCTTTTCCTTACATAGTTCTACTAGTTTTCCAGAACTAATTGGCTCATTGTTCCAAATAATATCTGCAAACTTAGATTCTACAACACCTAATTTCATATCATCCATTATTTTTCCTCCTTTGGTCTATTGTTAGTCGACTTTATATATAGTCTATCATTAATAGACCATTTGTCAAGAGGTTGTTTTATAAATTTATCCAAACCTTAAAGGACACCTACAAAGCACGAAAATTAAACAATCGTGTTTTAGAAGGTGCCCCTTTTTTGCATACATAAACATCATCCGTTCTATGATTCAATTACCTTATTGTACTTTTGATACTCTTTTGAGTTAAACTTAATCTTGCCATCTAACCCTAAGCGGTAAGCCACAAACGCTTGTGGATAAAAACATTCTTTAGTAAGTTGATACTCCTTAGAAAAGCATGTTTTTTGATAATAATCCTCATTCACCATCCACTCAAAAGCCTGTTGATCTGCTCTCTTTTCAATTTCATCAATTGCATCTTCTATAGAAACCAAGCTTCTTGCCTGTGCTCGGTTATAATCTGTTTTTAAATGAGCAAGTTCATGTAAAAGTGCAAAATAAATATCGGCAATTCTATGATATTTACGAGTTAAATAGATAGCAGGAATTCCTCGATGCACTTTAAAAGCACCGCGTATTTTAGAAGATGGAATATCATCTTGAATGACCAAAAAGATACCCTTTTGATTAAATTCTTTCATCAATTCAGCTTCATCAAATACCCCTTCTAAAGCACACTTACGAATATAATTTACTAGAATTACAACATTTTCTTTTTTGTATTCTCCCACTTCTTGCTTGATGGCTTCACGATAGCATTTTTCAAGCCACAAAAGTAAAAGCTCTGGTTTATGATTCTTACTTTTATAAAGTGCCCCTTCATCAATAGCATATACCTTTTCAGGAGTTGATACACGAAGAAACTTTAAAATATCTTTTACAAGTTGTAATTTATCATCCGTATCAATAAAATCAATAAAATGATGCTCAATTAAATATTGATAATGAAAGCGATTAAGAAACTGACTCAAAGAAATATTATTTTCTCTCAAATACTGCTTAATTTCATTCGTCATCTTATAGTCTAATTCCACTTTTAAAATATAATCAACAGGGATTTCTGTAACAAGAGCTATTTTACTAGCCACATCCAATGAAATATCGGCAATTCCCATTAAAATATCAATTAAATGTTTTTGGCTAATTCCAACACGGTTTGCAAATTCTTTCGTAGTTATATGGTAAAACTCCATATAATCCTTTAAATAGTCTTTAAAACGTATTGCCTCTTGTTCCATTTCAATCACCTCATTTTCCTTTTAAAATCTTCATAATGTTCTAAACTGATAAAAACTAAATACACTTCATTTTCTTCTCTAATCATTTGAAAGATGAGCCTTATTGTTCCTTTATTCTTGCACAAATTAAAACTATAATACTCATTTAATTGATATTTAAGTTTTTCTATGCCATACATTTTAGAAACAACACTATTCAATAATTCTTCACTACTTTGGCATAGTTTTATATGGGTTAGTATTTTTTGATAATTCTCCCATTCTTGTATATGCTTTTTAAGCTTTTTTTCTTGATTTTTAAAAGAATCTTCTCTTATAATCTTCACCTAAAACCTCCAGCGGAATCCATCTTAAATATATATTAACATATAGGTTAATATATGTCAATATCTATCTACACCTTCCACACCAATGGCAACCATTACAGCTATCTCTTCTTTTACAAGTTCTACATTTAGGTTGAATTTTAATATCCTCTTTTCTATATTCCAAAGGATTTTGTAATTCTGATTTTAAAGCCATTACCTTTTGATAGGCTTTGGGTATATGATATGTTTTCCCATCTCTGATAAAAACATTTCCGGTACCACAAAAATCAAATTGAACATCATGTTTTACACACTCGTCATATAAAGTCTTTACCCAGTCATAATATAATGGTCTATGGCCATCATAGTTTTCTCCATCTACTAATACAGTTTCAAAACAGTCTTCTTTTAGATACTTTTCCAGTGTTATTTCTCCTATCATGGGAGCACACATGATGGCTTTATGCTTAAAAGGTAAGCTAATTAAAATTGGGATTCTCTCATCAGCTCTTGTTTGGTTTTCAGCCGTAAAGCACATCTTTACATTCTCCCAGCCTTCGCCCCAATCAGAAGGTAAACATTTCTTTACTCTTTCTGCTCTTTTGGTTTGAAGCCAAAAATTAACATCGGGTCTTTTTCTTATCATATCCCACAC
>DBWQ01000011.1 GCA_002308995.1 Clostridiales bacterium UBA1234
ACCCCGCGATATTTACAATGCTCTTACATTATAAGCTTCTAGCTAGCTTTTGTCAACTTTTTTTCTAATTTTTTCTATGATTTTATCGCATTTTAGCTTCACTTTATCACTTTTTCCCGCTATTTTACGTTTTTCTAACAAATTGACTTATAGTCCGTTGATATTTAGTTAACTTTTTTATATTCTAGAGACAGAGGTGAGATTATGCAAGATATACGTATATTAATTGGTGCAAGAATTAAGAGTTTAAGAAAGGATGCAGGGCTTAGCCAAGAGGCTCTAGGCTTAAAGGCTGGTTTAGATAGAACCTACATCGCTTCTGTTGAAAGTGGAAAAAGAAATATTTCTATTGTGAATATTGAAAAATTATCATTATCACTTGGCTATTCATTGTCTGACTTCTTTGCCGCTTCAGAGTTTAGTGCAGATAATAGAAGCTACTCAAGAGTTGCCGAAAAAAGCAATGCTAAATATTGCTAGTTTTTAACGCATTTTAAAACCGCACACTTACGTGTGCGGTTTTATTTTAATATTTATACATATATTCTCTTAAATCTTCGTAATACTCACCATTTCTTGCTGCCTTAAATTGATCTCCCAATACTGCTTGCTTCACATACTTTAATTGTTCTGCATTAATATACGTTTGATTCTTTGGATTGGTGGTGTCTAATGTGTCAAACATCCAAACACCTGCCACAAAACTCTCTTTTTCGTCTCTTGTAAGCCAATCCCCTTTAGCATTATTCAATAGTTGCATTGCTTCTATAATTTGCACGTTACGTGGCATTGCTTTCATAATTTTACTATCCATAAAATGATAGATTCTTTCAACCTCAGAAGCAACCAATTTATTATGTGTTACTTCCATCAATAGTTTTATTTTTTCAGCATTCATATCGACTGTTTTTAGTTTAAAAAGTGAATCAAATATTGACATGTCTTTCATCTCCTCTTTTGTTTACGTATCTATGATAACACTACAAAAGCAAAATAGCAAGACTAATTTTCCCCATCGATAACGCCTAAAATTTCTTTTGGTTTTTCCACTTTTTCCTTCGTAAAAGTATACGATTCTCTTAAGAATGTAATTTGTGAATATGCTTTATTTTCATCATTCGCATGGATTATCATAATCGGCTCGCCTTGTTTTACCTCATCACCAATCTTTTTAAGTACTTCAATACCAACAGCTAAATCAACTGGATCATCTTTTTTAAGCCTTCCACCGCCTAAATTAACAACAGCCTGACCAATGTTTTTTGCCTCAATGCTTTCTACAAATCCATCTTCCACACTGTTAATAGGAATTTGGAATTTGGCTGTCATCAAACTATCCGGATTATCAATTACGCCAATGCTTCCGCCTTGATAGCCAATCATTTCTTTAAACTTTTGAAGACCTTCTCTATTATCGATTTTACTTTGAATTAATTTCATGTTTTCCACAATATCGTTTCCTACTCCAGCAAGTTTTAACATATGAGCCCCAAGCACGCCACATACCATATTGACATCTTTTTCGCCTTTACCACTTAAAATATCAATCGCTTCTTTTGCCTCTAACGCATTGCCACAAAATCTGCCAAGCGGTTGATTCATGTTGGTAAGAACGGCTACGGTTTCTTTGCCAGCCATATTACCAATCTTCACCATTGTCTCAGCAAGCATTTGTGCCCTCATAGGGCTATCCATAAAAGCACCACTACCACAAGTAACTTCTAGAAGAATTTTATCGGCACCAGAAGCTAGTTTTTTGCTCATCACACTAGAAGCAATCAGTGGAATACTTTCTACAGTTCCCGTTACATCACGAAGCGCGTATAATTTTTTATCCGCCAAAGCAATGTTTTCTGTTTGACTCATAAGTGCAATACCAATGGATTTAACATTATTAATAAATTGCTCCATACTTAAATCTGTTTTAAAACCAGGAATGGCATTTAGTTTATCGATGGTTCCTTGTGTATAGCCAAGACCACGCCCAGACATTTTGGCAACAGGTACACCACAGCTAGCAACTAGTGGCATTACCACCATCGTCACCTTATCACCAATGCCACCCGTACTGTGTTTATCCACTTTAATACCTTTGATTTCAGATAAATCAAGAAAATCTCCCGAATGTGCCATAGCAAGAGTCAAATCTAAAATTTCTCTTTCTTTCATACCATTTAGGTAAATTGCCATCAGTAAGCTAGAAGCTTGATAATCCGGAATATTTCCCTTTGAATATTCAGAGATAAAATAGTCAATCTGCTCTTTGGAAAGTTCCTTCATATCTCTTTTCGTTTTAATAATTTCGTTAACATTCATACGTAATCCCCCTTTAAATGGTAATATCATCTTGAATTGCTTCAAACTTACTCTGGCCAATACCACTTACCTTCATAATATCTTCAATCGTATCAAAATACCCATTTTCATTGCGATACTTAATAATCTTTTGTGCAGTGCTCTTACCAATGCCAGTTAAAGTCATTAAAGAATCTACACTTGCAGTATTAATATTTACTAATCCACCACTACTTGTGTGCGTTCCCCCTTCTAAATCCTCCTGTACAATCTTTTTCGGCACATTAATTTTTTCCTCATCCACAAGCACTTTAGCAAGATTCAGCCTCGTCACATCAGCATCCTCTGTAATACCACCAGCAAGTTCTAAAACTTCATGCACACGTGTGCCATCATCCACCTCAAAAATGCCAGGATCATTCACTTCCCCCACAACATACACCACAATTTTGATAGGCTCAGTTTCGGTATTAGTATACACAACCATCTCCTCATCTTTATGCATCAAACCAAAGCCCATCAGGCTTATAATAATAAAGGTCCCCATTGCCAATGCAATTTTAACTTTATTATTCATATAAACCTCCTTACGCTTTTGATTATACAATAGTTTAAGAAAAAATAAAAGGAGAAATTTTCGAACAAAAGGGACGCCGACCAAGAGGGACGCTGGATTTTTGTCGCTACTCTTTTTTAAACCGCTTCTCTCACAACACTTTTCAAGACTACCTTCCGACCAAAAGGGACAGACCTTCTCAAACTATTGAAATAACTTGCTTTTAGAATAACCATTTTAGAGTAAAACACTTCCTTTTTCAAAAAGGATTTTTTAATTTTAAGCTTTTTGAAAGCCTTGTGGCTAAAGGCTTTTTAAACGTCTGTCCCTTTTGGTCGGGAAGTCCCTTTTGAAAGCCTTGAAGCTGAACAACTTGAAAAAATGCTTGCGACCAAAATCCAGCGTCCCTCTTGTTCGGCGCGTCCCTCTTGGTCGCCCCCTCTTGCGCTTTTTTTATTTTTTTGGTAAAATAATGCTACGGAGGTTGAAATGAGAAAGTTATTTTTTGTTCTTTTTTTGTTTCTATTTTTGAATTCGTTTTGTTTGGCTGTTGAGGTGAATAGTCCTCATGCGGTTTTGATAGATTTGGATACAGGGAGAGTGCTTTTTGAGAAGAATGCGTATGAACAAGCATATCCGGCAAGTACGACCAAGATTTTGACGGCGATTTTGGTGTTGGAGCATTGCGATTTGGATGAGAAGGTGACGGCCAGTAGCGTGGCAGTGAATAGTGTGTATGATGGTGGTACGATTGCTAGTATTCAGCCTGGTGAGACGCTGACGGTAAGAGATTTGCTTAGGACGCTTTTGGTACATAGTGCCAATGATGCTTCGTATGTTTTGGCGGAACATGTGGGGGGTACTATTGATAGTTTTGTGAGTATGATGAATGCGCGTGCGAAGGAGCTTGGTGCCAAAAACACCTATTATTTGAATCCTAATGGGCTTCCTAATAAGGATCACAAAAGTACGGCTTATGATACGGCTCTTTTTGCTCAATATGCGATGAAGAATTTTGAGTTTTTCCGTGAGACGGTTAAGATGGATGCTTATACCCTTCCTATTACGGAGGAGTATTCTGCTTTTTATAAGAATCAAAACCCTTCTGCGACGACGGTAATTCGTTATCCTACTGCTACTACGAATCATATGATTAATCCGCATCGTACGGAATATTTTGAAGATGCGATTGGCATTAAAACAGGTTATACTGGAGAAGCTAAAAACTGTTTAGTTGGTGGAGCTACCAGGGATGGCGTTACGCTTATTTCTGTGATTTTTGGGGCAAATGGTTGGAAAGAGCTTCGTGAGGATACCGTGAACCTTTTTGAATATGGCTTTAGCCTTCTTCGTGCTGAGCCTCTTACGACTGCGGGTGCGACAGTGGATAGTGTTAAGATTTCAAATGGTGTTAAAGGGGCAAATATTCTTGATTTGGTGGCTGAAGATTCTCTTTCTGCTACCGTCCATAAAATGGAAGAAGTTGACACTCCTAGCCCCGTGATTGCCTTTGTGAAAGGGTCTAAATTAAAGGCTCCTATTAAGAAAGGCGATGTGGTTGGGACTGTTTCTTATACTGTTAATCAGAACACTTATACCACAAAACTTCTTGCGGGAAATGATGTTGAAGAGAGAGAAACGATTATTGGCGTAGCAGCTACTGTTGTCACCAAAACGGCTTCCGCTCTTGTTAAAATTCTTTTAATTCTCCTTGCTATTGCTGCTGTTTTGCTGATTCTTTTGATTATTCTTCGTGCCTATTTCGTCACAAAACGCCAAAAAAAGCGTATTCGTAGAAGGAATCTCTATAATGCCAGATTTAGATAAAAATCACATTTTTTAGTTGACAAAATGGGATTTTTTGTGCTAATATAGTTCTTGTCGCAAGATTTTAGCATGGGTCTGTAGCTCAGCTGGATAGAGCAACGCCCTTCTAAGGCGTGGGTCGGGGGTTCGAATCCCTCCAGGCTCACCATATAAGATTTGCGAAAACCCCTCGTAGCAAATAGGTTGCGAGGGGTTTATTTTATTAAAAAAGTAGGTACCTAAAAGTACCTACTTTTTTTATGTTATCCCATTAAAAATCTCATTAACATGGTTGCTACTTCTGCTCTAGTTGCTAAAGCTTTTGTTAACAAACTTTTTGTACTAACTGTCCTACTTTGTATTTGTTTTCATTTGTTTTTCATAATTTTATTGCATGTTCATTTGATTTGACAATACACTTCTTTTGTGGTAGCATGACGTTAATTTCTATCTTGCATCGATTCATCTTTTTATTTAGGTGAAAGGGAGGTTCTCATGAAAAACAGGCTTTTGTTTGATATCCTTCAAATTACGCTTCTCTACGTCGTTTTCATCATTTTGGTGATTCTCTTTGACACGATTTTTCCTAGCATCATCATCTTTGTCGCCAGCTACCTGGTAAGTCTTGGCATCCTATGGTTTTTTGACTGTCATCTTGCTCAAAAACGGCAAAGCTTTGAAGACACGTTTGAAAAATACGAGGCTTTATTTCCCCATGATACCTGGACGAAGGTAATTCTAAAACCAGAAACTCACGAAAAGCTCGGTTTATTCTTTGTTGGGGACAATTCCTCCGAGAGTTTTTATGCCAGAACCTATGTAGAAGATTTTCATTCAAAATGGAAAATTCCAAAGGTACAGATTTTAATCGCCACTTTACAAGAAGGTGAAGAAATCTCAGAAAAAGTTACAGATGCCGCAAAATACGAAATACCAGATTTTGAGGAATACTTCCAATACGAAGAAAAGCAGGTGGACTAACTTAGTCTACCTGCTTTTTAATTACACAAAAAGCGATTCTCCTTGTTTGCTGATTTTCATTGAAAGTTACACGACCTTCACAGCTAGTACCGTCATATCATCTTTCGCAATTCCATAGGTGGCATCGAGTGTTTCTTGCAAAATAATATCTGCCAAACGCTGAGAATCTTCTGTTTTGATTTCTTCTAGCAAATGCTCAATATTTTTATCATCCATCATCTTAGAAGAAACGTCTGTAATGCCGTCAGATACCATGACGAAATAGTCACCCTTCTTTAATTTTTCTTTCTTTAAATCCACATCAATATCGTCCACAATACCAATAGGAAGTGACATGGAGGTAATTTCTTTGATATCGTTTTTAGATTTTAAAAGAGTAGGACAAGCACTTACTTTCATAAACTCTACCTCTGCTGTTTGCGGATCAAAAATCGCTACATCTAGTGTTGCGAAATTATCCTCTTCTTTGCCAATTAACAAATAGGAATTTAAAAGTTTAATCGCTGTTTTTTTATCAAAACCAGTATTCAAAAACTTTTCTAATGTTAACATGACTTTTTTGCTATTTCTAGCAGCACTTTCACCGGAGCCCATGCCATCACTAAGTCCTATGAGCACTTTCCCATCTTTCAACTTGATAACCTTCGTGCTATCTCCCGAGATAATACTATTGTTCTTTTTCCTTTTGGCTATGCCTATCTCTAACGAATAATGTTTAGGCTCCTCTTTTTGCACTTCTTTTACCACAGTTTCTTTCATCTCATTTTTCATTTGAGAAAGAGCATGGGATACTTCTTTTAATTGCTTGGCAATATGCTTTTTGTTTTCATTCATTTTGGCTAACCATTCTTGATTCACTTTATATATTTCATAAGATAAATTCAGTCCATCTGCTAAAAGCATTTTATTTTCACAGCAAGAATCCTCTAAATCTTTTGAAAGTACTTCTCCCTTTTGTTGTAAAAGATTAATCGCATCAAATGTGGTTTGATACATTTGATGATAATGACTTGTCCAGCATGTCTCAAAGTGTTCACAACGCTTGCAAGTATTCTCATTTAATGTTTTAATAAAGCTTCCCATCGCATCAGGAATAGATTCTTCCTTTAATTTGCGAGCAACATTATCTGCCATATCCTCTACAACATCGCAAGCGGCATCTAATTTAAGCATCGTAGACTCTTCAATGTATCCTTCTTTTCCTTCTGGGAGAGCATTGTTATAATCAAACAAATCATCAATCACCACAGAAACAGATTTCGGAAGCAATAATAAAACAAGAGAGGCTACCAAAATATCTTTTAAACTGATAATTACTTCTGTAGAGCCATTAGCATAGAATGCCAAAATGATATTTCCTAAAATAAATCCCATAATGACACCTGCTTTTCCAAACCTTGCAAGAAGTCCTGTCAATAGTCCACAAAAACCATATGTTGCAATCGTAGCAATACTTCCATAGCCTAAAAGAGAGAGCATAATCGAGATGGCAATACCAGAGGCAGCACCTACGGCAGATCCTCTTCTCCACCCTAACAGCATCACCATCAAACTACTTACTACTCCACAAAGTGTCACACCTACCATACTAAACTTGGAAAAGATACTAAGGATAATCGTAAGGATGATTCCTGCAGAGGCAACTTGCTCGGCAGAATAAATACGCTGTCTTTCTAATGCATGGATTAGTACAGGAAGTCCTTCTGCAAAAATCAAATAAAAAATCGCCGTAATGATACTCATATAAATTGCCATTAAAACATCATATACCAATAGACCACTCATGGTAATCCCTACAATTTCAGAAATAGCAGTTGCAATGATTACCATGGTACTATTTCCAATTTTAGTATTCTGATTTTTTATAAATGCTTTGATCAGCACAAACATCACAGATGCTACTAAAAACTTAATGAGTGCCATGCTACCATATAAAATGCCTAAGGTAAAAGAAATACACACCCACGGCACAATTAATGGTACTTCACATGCACCCATTGCGCAAAAAATGGCAAAAGCAAATGGGGTAGCGCCAGAAGTAAGTTTTACGGTACTAATCAAAATAGAAATCAAAAAAATGACAATATTTTTAAAACTTCCTACTAACGTTTCATAGTTCAATTTTATTGGTTTCGCAAGTGCGGCGCCTTCCTCATTTGTATTCAACCTAAATTTATTTTTCAAACTTTCCATACTTTTTAACACCTCGACTTTTTCTTTTGAATGTCCACATTATATCGCGATTTGACTAAATATCTTGTCAAATTGTAGTAACATCTAAGAAAAAGTTTCTTACAAAATACTACATACTTCTTATGCTTTCATTGGGGTCCCCCCTACTATGCGAGGGGTGTCCCCATTTTTTTTAGCAGTGCGTTTTGCTTTGCAAACCCATTAGTCTAACTTAAGTGATAATAATTTTGATACACCATGTTCTTGCATCGTGACACCATATAAAGTATTTGCCACTTCTTGTGTGCCCTTTCTATGGGTAATGACTAAAAACTGCGTATTCTCGGCAAACTTCTTTAAATAATCCGCATAACGGTATACATTCACATCATCTAATGCTGCCTCAATCTCATCTAGAATGCAAAATGGAGATGGATTTAATTTTAGGATGGCAAATAACAAAGCAATAGCAGTCAGTGCTCTTTCTCCTCCTGATAGAAGCATCATACTTTGAAGCTTCTTTCCTGGTGGTTGTGCATCAATTTCGATACCACTTTCCAAGATATTGGTTTCATCAGAAATTCTAAGGTTAGCCGTTCCACCACCAAATAATTCTTTAAACACTTCATTAAAGTTTTGATTGATTAACTCAAACTGTTCTGCAAACTGAATCTTCATTAGGTTAACCATATCATCAATAATTTTGGTAAGTGAGCTTTCTGATTCCTCCAAATCTGCCTTTTGCGCATCTAAGAAATCGTATCGATCTTTTAATGCTTTATACTCCTCGATACTTGCTATATTAATAGGGCCAAGCTCTCTCATCTCAGATTTTAAGCCTTCCACTTCTTTGGCAGTTCCTGAGGTAACTTCTGCATAGTTTTGCGCCGTATTTGGTGTTGTTTCATATTCTTCCCACATCTTATTTTGAATGGTTTCAATGTCCAATTCAATCTTTTGTTTTTTAACATCTAATTTATTATTTTGATCACGTAAAATATCTAGCGTTTTAAACTCATTTTCAATGCTTTCTTCAATTCCTGTTAAAGAGCGATTCTTTTCTTCTCTTTGGCTCTTAAGTTCTAGTACTTTTTCTTCCAGTTCTTTTGTTATGGTATCTACGTTAGCCACAGCATTTTCAAGTTCTTTCACTTTTTCTTCTAATGTTTTGTTCTCTTCTAGAATTCTTTCTCTTTCAGCTGTTTTATCCTTCGTGCTCGTTTCTAGATTTTGAATCTCCGTAGTAAGCATTTGAATCATTTCATCAATGGATACAGCACTTTCATCAAATGATGAAACGGAGATACGAAGGTCGATAATGTCTGAATTTAACTCATTCATGATGTCTTGTTGTTCTTGGTTCTTCACGGTAAATTCATCTACTACTTTCTGCATTTCTTCATTATCAGTATCATACTTATGAATTAAATCAGAGATTTCATCTGTGTTGGTAACAGATGTCTTTAACGTTTCATCTAGCTTTTCTTTTTCCCCATTCAGTAGTGCTACTTTCTTTTGATAACGTTCAATGTTATTCTCAATCTCTTTCATTTTTTGTGCTTGTGTAGCAAATTCAATGTTCACTTGTTGAAGCTTAATTCCTACTTCATCAAACTCTGCAAGTGCTGTTTCCACGCTAGCTTCATACTCTTTTAATTCATTTTGCTTAGAAGATAATTTCTTTTTAAGGTCACCAACAATTGTCTCAAGTTCTGCAATTTCTCTAGAACGGCTTAAGATGCTAGTCGTCTTTTTAAAGACACTGCCACCTGTCATTTGTCCCGAACTATTTACCACATCACCATCAAGCGTTGCAATACGAAAGCCATATTTATATTTTTTAGCAACTTCTACTGCCACATCCATATTGGATACAATCACCGTTTTGCCAAGCAAGTTTTGTACCACGCCATCATATTTTGAATCATATGAGATAAGGTCGGAAGCTACGCCATACACGCCACTTAGATTTTTAAAGTTCTCATTTAGTTTGCTTCCTTTTACGCTACTAATAGGTAAGAAAGAAGCACGCCCTAGGTTATTTTCTTTTAAATAATTAATGGCTCTTTTGGCATCTTCTTCTGTTTCGGTAACGACATTTTGAAGACTAGCGCCAAGTACCATTTCTATTGCAGTTTCATACTCGGATGGCACGGTAATTAATGATGCCAAAGCACCGCAAATATTCATGCCAAACGCTTTATCTTTTTGGCATTTTTGAAGCACTTCTTTCACGGCTTTATTGTAGCCTTCAAATTCGTTTTCGGTTTCTACTAAGAATTTAAACTTAGATTCTTTGATGTGTAATTCTTCTGAAATTTGCTTGATTTCTGTTTCAAATTTGGTAATCTTATCGGTGCATTCTGCCTTCATTTTTGCAAGTTCATCCAAGTGTTTGGTAAGCTTATTTACCTCACTAGAAACACTATTAAATGCTTGCATTTCATCCTCTTTCACCATCTTTTCTTTGTCTAGTTCGTGGATGTTATCTCGTATTTCTTCCTCAATTTGTTTCATTCTACTACGACTAGATTCAAGTCCTGCATTTAAATCGGATAGCACCTGCATTTTTTCGAATTTTAAATCGATATTTTGCATGATGGTATTTTTTAGTTCTTCAATTTTCTTTTGTTCAGCAGTTAAGGTCTCAGATAGCTTGGCATATTCTGCTTCTTTTTCATTTAACTCATTTTGGAATTTTTCTTTGTCTTTGGATAAATTGGTTTTTCTGTTTTTTCTATCTTCAATCTCATTTTCTAGTTCTATCTTACGCTCACCATTTTTTCTAATATCTTCTGCATAGGTCTCATATTTTTCTAAATTGTGTGAAATTTTTTCATTAGAAACGGCGATTTCTGATTTTTGTTTTTCTACATTATTTTGTGCTTCAAATACGTCATTTTGTGCTTTTTCAATAGCAATCAGTAATTCTTCTAATGCTTGTTTTACCTCTTCTTTTTGCGTGCCAAACTCAGAAAGTTTTTGCTCTTCAGTCGTGATTTGTGCAAGTACTTCATTTACTTGCTCTTCCATTTCTTTAAGCTTATCTTTGTTTTTATTGATATTAGCAATGAACAATCCTACTTCTAGGTATTTTAGCTTTTCTCTAATATCTAAAAACTTTTTGGCAGTCTCAGCTTGTTCTTCAAGCGGTCCAAGTTGTTTTTCAATCTCGGAAAAAATATCGTTGATACGCGTTAAATTTTGTCTGGTGTTTTCAAGCTTTTTTTCTGCCTCTTCCTTACGCGTTCTGTACTTAACAATACCTGCTGCCTCTTCAAAAATGTGTCTTCTATCTTCGGATTTGGTACTTAAAATTTCATCAATACGACCCTGTCCAATGATAGAGTACCCATCTCGACCAATTCCCGTATCCATAAATAACTCCACGATATCCTTTAAACGACATTGATTTTTATTGATATAAAATTCACTATCCCCACTTCTATATACACGCC
Organism: Clostridiales bacterium UBA1234; assembly: GCA_002308995.1. Lineage (GTDB taxonomy): Bacteria > Bacillota > Clostridia > TANB77 > UBA1234 > UBA1234. The sequence continues at coordinate 11,269 of DBWQ01000011.1, forward strand.
TTGTAATCGTTACCTCTGTATAATCTACAGGAAGCTTTCCATCCGTGTTATCAATGGTGATATCTACCTCGGCAAAACTAACCGATTTTCTAGCCTGCGTACCTGCAAAAATAACATCTTCTAATTTGGAACCACGAAGTGTACGAATGCTTTGCTCACCCAAAACCCAGCGAACAGCATCTGAGATATTACTCTTACCACTGCCATTTGGTCCCATGACAACCGTAATTCCAGGCTTAAACTCTAAACTTGTTTTATCTGCAAAAGATTTAAATCCTTGTAATTCTAACTTTTTAAGATACATACTTCAATTCCTTTCATTGGTAATCGTCTCTTCCCTAGTATCTTATACCATAAAACGACAAGAGGCAACAGTTTTTAAATAAGATTTCGGAGTTAAAACAAATTTTTGTTGACAACTCAAAAAAGATTATTTATAATACTATTTGCATGCACCACTAGCTCAGTTGGTAGAGCAACTGACTCTTAATCAGTGGGTCCGGGGTTCGAATCCCCGGTGGTGCACCAGGTAAAAAGTAGCCTCTTTGAGGCTACTTTTTTTGTTTAGCCTTTAGAGGTCATTCTTCTGCCTAAAAAATAGTCTTTTCAATGCTTAGAAGAAAAATGATTGACATTTTATGTAAAGTATGATATGATTTCATCGAAATTTATGATTATCATGAGGAGGTCGTATGACAACCGTAACGAAGGTCATTTCCGTAAAAGAAGGCATCGACGGGTGTTTCTTTTTTGAAACGAAAACCATCACCCTCGTCGTAGAGTCTTTCAAAGATGGTGTTTGCCGGGTCTCTGGCCTCGCTGGAGATTTCGCCAAGGACGTCATCTGGACAGCTTGTGGTTGCTTCTTGCAGCATTCCAATTTCGAAAAGAAGCTTCAGAAGACATTCCACACCGACGAACCCTTGACCAAAATTGAGGCTAACCTCAACGATGAGATAGCCACTATCACCCCAAAGTGCCATGATCCCCTTACCATCTTCCAGGTATGGAAGGAAAAAGCCATGAGACACTTCACGTAAAAAAACCCCCTTTTGGAGCTCTTCCAAAAGGGGGTTTTCCCTATTTTTTACTTTTCTTCACTTCTTTTAAAAATTGTGGTAACACTAGCATTCTTCTCCATCTGGATGGTTGCTTTAATAGGCGATAAAACCACTCTAGATGAAGCTTAATAAATAGCTTTGGCGCCCTTTTCACACGACCTGCTAAAACATCAATGCTTCCGCCACAACCAATACCAATCTTAAAAAATCCATCATTTTTGTATTTGTTAATGATTTTTTCTTGTCTTGGAAATCCTGTTCCTACAAGCAATACATCTGGTTTTAGGCTTTTGATTTCTTCCACAATAGCTGCTTCTTCGTCATCTTTAAAATACCCTGTATGAGCTCCTAAAATCTTAATTTTTGGGTATTTTGCCTCTACTTTTTGCTTGGCCTCTTCAGCATATCCTGGTTTACTTCCCCAAAAATAAAAAGTGATGGTTCCATCTTTTCCCTCTTCTAACAGGTTGCAAATCAAATCATACCCTGGGACACGCTCCTTTAAAGGAGTCCCAAGAATATTGGCTCCTTTTATAATACCAATGCCATCGGGAATGACAAGTTCTGCCTCGTTAATGATTTTTTTAAATTCTTCGTCTTCTTTGGCTTTCATCACTATTTCTGGGTTTGGTGTTACTACCAAATTACCCTTATCACCGCGAATAAATTGCTTACATATCTCCACGGCTTCTTTCATGTTGACGTTATCAAAACCAATGTCTAATACTTTGATTCTATCCATGTTTGCTCCCTCTCTATTTCGATATTATGATGTATTATATCAAAAAATTCCTCTTTTGGCAAATGATATCTACGTTTGCCATATTTATCGCCTTCTTGAGACTCAAATCCACAATTTTAGCACTTAACCATACTTCTTCCTTTTTTTATCATATCATATTTCCATTAAATCGACAATCAAAATGCTTTTTGTCTATTTTACTTGACGATTTTTGGATAACTGCTATATAATAGCGAAAAATCAAACTATTATGGGAGGCGTTATGAAACAGTTTTCCGTCTCTTGCAATGAACGGTCGATTATTCTAGACTACCTAAACGAAGCAAATAAAATGACGCAAACCACTTTCACTTTTACCAACATTCCAGATAAATACACTTTTTCAGATATTTCGTGGCTTGCCGTTTTTTTTACCATCGTACTCGATGCGATTCTCTTGCTCGGCACCGTGCGTCTAGCTCCTGAACTGGGATTCTTTTGGGGAGCTGTGATGTTTGCTTTCATTGGTTCTCTTAAGTTTGTCAACGCTGTTGAAAAATTTATTTACCTTAACTTTACCCCAGAAGGAAGAAAAATTTCGCGCATCCATTCTGCCATGCATCAAGCCATCAACGCCATGATTTTAGAAGACACGTTAAATCCCACTCTTGACAAAATGAGAGTATCTTCTCGTTTTAGTAATTCCTGTGAAACCGTTTATACCACCGAAAGCATTCTGTTGGGGTTTTTATCAATTCCCATTGTCATGTTCACCTATCACCATTTGGCCTTGTGCTTCATTCTTTTGATTCTTCTGCGTGTTTTGGTAGAAAATTTATTAGACCACGGTCTTTTAAACTTCTTGCAAATTCTTTACTTGCGAAAGCCTACTGATGACGAGATAAACTTTGTTTATCAAATCATTTCAAAGAGAGAACAACTACTCAATCTTCTTCAGCAAAAGCAATCACAATCATCAAAAAAGCTGTAAAATATTCATTTTACAGCTTTTTTTGTATTAAAAACACCTCATCATCATGTTAACCATCAAACACATTCCCAGTCCAATTATCGTAGGAAGTATCATGGCAAGTACTGTCCATTTCACACTTTTGGTTTCTTTGTAAATGGTTAAACACGTGGTAGAGCACGGAAAATGCACTAAAAAAATGAGTAAAGTACAAATGGCTGTGGTCATAGTCCACCCATTTTGTAAAAGGATTTGATGCAGCGCGGATAAATTCGATATTTCCACTAAATTTCCCGTGGCAGTATAGGCCATGAGAATAATGGGCATGACAATTTCATTGGCAGGAAAACCTAAAATTAGCGCCATTAAAATAGTACCATCGAGGCCAAACCACTTGGCAAACGGGTCTAAAAACTGTGTGCAATGCGTAAGTATGGTTGTGCTACTAATTGATACATTTGCCATGAGCCAAATGATGGCACCAGCAGGTGCTGCCACAGTGATAGCTCTTCCTAGTACAAAAAGTGTGCGGTCAAAAATGGAGCGAACAATAATCTTGCCCACTTGAGGGGTGCGATACGGAGGAAGCTCTAGCACAAAAGAAGAGACTTCTCCTTTTAGTAGCGTTTTAGAAAGTATTTTGGATGTGATAAAGGTTAAAAAAATACCGTAGTATAATCACCAAAGTTAAGATTGACACACTCATGATGGATGAAAAAAGACCTGACTTTGTACCAATGAAAAACATCGTAATAATGGCAATAAGTGTTGGAAATCGACCATTACACGGCACAAACACGTTGGTTAAGATAGCAATCAGGCGCTCGCGTGGGGAATCGATAATTCTGCATCCCGTGACGCCACAGGCATTACAGCCAAATCCCATACACATCGTTAGTGCCTGCTTACCACACGCTTTGCACTTTTGAAATGTTTTATCTAGGTTAAATGCAATGCGCGGTAGGTAGCCCAAATCTTCTAAAAACGTAAATAGCGGGAAAAAGATTGCCATCGGTGGAAGCATCACAGAAACGACCCAAGTCAGCACTTTGAACACTCCGTGAAATGAAAATTCCTGTTAAAAATGGAGGTGCATGTATGGCGTAAAACCAAAGCATTAGCTTTTCTTCTAACCAATGAAAAAACATAAAAAGATAGGTAGAAGGAATATTCGAAAAAGAAATTGTAAGCCAAAAAACAAGAGCTAAAAGAAACACCATAATAGGGATTCCCGTTAATTTGCTTGTAAGAATTTTATCGATTTTACGGTCTTTCTTTTGGTAATCTTTATTGGTAAAACAAACCACTTGAGAGGCAATTTCTTCTGCTTTTTTGAGATACTTCTTGGTTGCAAGTTTGCCGTGTTCTTGGCATAAAAGCGTTACGTTTTTTTCTTTCGGTGAAAGTGACATTTCGTAAATTGTTTCTTTTAACTGGTCCATATGAAACCCGCTACGCGCTGAAATTCCTATCACAGGCGTATTAAGAAGCTTAGAAAGAGCATCAAAATCAATTTCGATACCCTTTTTTTGAGCCTCATCCACCAAATTGACCGCCACAATCGTACATGGTGAAACATCCATCACTTGTAGAGCTAGATTAAGATTTCGCTCTAGGCAAACGGCATCGCAAACCACAATCGCCATCTCATATGCTTCCAAGCAAATAAAATCGCGCGTCACTTCCTCTTCTTTAGAATGGGCAATAAGCGAATATGTACCCGGAAGATCAAACATTTCAAAGTTTTTCTCTAAAACAGAAAAGAAACCACTGCTACTCGTCACCGTTTTGCCAGGCCAATTACCGGTATGTTGTTTAAGCCCCGTAAGACTATTAAACACCGTGCTCTTCCCCACATTGGGGTTTCCCACCAAAGCGATTTTAACGGCATTTTCCATCAAAATTCATCCTCTCTAATTTTCAAATTAGCATCAATAGGGGCTTTTTGGGGTAGCGGTTCCACCATAATCTTTTTCGCATCACACCCGGCGAATCGCAATCAAAGCCCCTTTTATCTCATAAGCTTTCGGGTCTTTTTCAGGACTTTCTAGTACACATCCCACTCTCGCCCCTTCAGTAAGCCCTAAATCCACCAAACGCTGTTTTAAAGAATCCTCACAAAGGACTTCTAAAACCAGCCCAAATTCACCTATTTTAAGCTCATTTAACATCATTTACACTCCCACCTTAATCAAACGTATCTGAGGTAGCATATGCCAAAATCCACAAAAGTGTGCTACCTCCACGCAAGAGGGGCGGACAAGAGGGACGCTGGATTTTGGCCGCACACCCCCTCCGCAATCCCTTCGCACGCAAGGGGTTCAAAACCACCTTAGCGACCAAAAGGGACAGGCTTTCTGAACTCCTTGAGAGAGTAGCATTTTCATTTCGTTCAATCTTACAAAAAATACTATTTTTTATTGCAAAGTGTTGATTTTTTATGTAAAACAAAGTATAATACTTCCGAAGAATCCCAAATTTATCTTTTCGGAGGTTTTTTTATGAAATTCGAACCTGGCAAGACTTACCTACGTACACGGCCCATTCTGAATGGATTTGGGGAATTTGATTATTCCTTCTGCTCCGACCCCATTCGATATCTGGGAGAAGAAAAAGGCATGACTCTTTTCTGCTATCCCAAAGGCACCGTCAAAGGGAACTTTTTGGGAGATGGCCCTCGTATTCTCCCCACAGCGTTCAACGACTCTCACTGGGAAAGTCTTTTTGATGTGATGAATGGCGATGAATGGACTGCACTGGATTATTTTTTGACAGGGAAAAAAATCTATCGTAAGTCTCCCCTGAAGCTCAGTAGCCACATGGAAGAACTTAGTTTCAATTTCAGCTTTGATGTTGCTGGAATCGAAATTATCAAATTAGATACCAGATTTGTTGGCCCCGAAAACGCCGTCACACTCATCGCTTCTACAAAGCACCACGTTGTGGTGGAAATGGACGAGAAAACCATTTTTTTGGATGAGCGTTTTACCAATCCCGAAGACTGGAAGGTTTTAGACTAAACACCCACCAAAAAAGGAAGACCATTGCGTCTTCCTTTTTTGCGTTTTAGGGTTCATTTTTACATTTTAAGGTATTATTTTTTACAGTCGTAGTAAGCCTTCTAGAAGGTCTGTCCCTTTTGGTCGCTAGAGCGTTTTTGAAACCCTTGTGCGCGAAGGGGTTGCGGTTGGGGTGTGCGACCGAAATCGAGCGTCCCTCTTGGCCGGTTTTTTTCGCTTTTTTGCTTTACTTTTTTGGGGCTTTGATATAAAATTATTGAGAGTAAATGGGAAAGGATTTTGATTATGCAAAATGTGTTTGTTTCAAATAGTGAAGAGGCTACGATGGCTCTTGGATGTGAGCTTGCCAAGGTTTTAACTTGTGGTGATGTGGTAGTTTTGTCGGGTGATTTAGGTGCTGGCAAAACCAAATTGGTGAGCCGGTTTTTTAAGTTTTTTTGGCAAGCAAGATGAGGCGTCTAGTCCTACGTTTACCATTATTAATGAGCACCAGCTTTCGAATGATTTAAAGCTTTTCCATTTTGATGTGTATCGCTTCGATTTTGAGGATGAGTTTACTGCGATTGGTGGCGAAGAGTTTTTTGACAAAGGGATTTGCATCATTGAATGGGGCGAGAAAATCCAAGGTTTATTACCTAAAAATTATTTAAAAATAGAGATTCAAAAAAATACTGATGATGATCATTCACGTAATATTATTTTGACTCCGCATGGAGCTAGATACGAAAGTATTGTGGAAAGGATTTTACCATGAAAGTTTTTGCTCTTGATACATCCGGTGAGAATTGTTCTTGCTGTGTTTTAGAGGATGCTAAAGTAATTGCTGATTTTAATATTTCTACTGGTACGACACATTCTGAAACCCTTCTTCCTATGATTGATGAGATGCTTAAGTTTTCTCACCTTTCACTAGAAGAAATGGATGTACTTACTTGTAGTGTTGGCCCTGGTTCGTTTACGGGGCTTCGTATTGGTATTAGTACAATTAAGGGTTTTGCGCTTAGCTTAAACAAACCTGTGATTGGTGTTTCAACGCTAGATGCTTTAGCACAAAATGTTTCACCATTTGAGGGACTGATTTGCAGTGTGCTTGATGCCAAAAATGATAATGTTTATGCTGGTATTTATACGTGTAAAAGTGGTATACTAAATAGGCAAGGTGATTACCAAACTGGCACGATTGATGAGCTTATTTCTACGCTTCAATCTACTACAGAAAGCATTATGTTTGTGGGTGATGGTAGCATTTCTTTTCAAGATAAATTTAGGAGTGCACTAAAAGAGAGGGCACACTTTGCCCCACTTCATCTTACTCATCAGCTTTCTACTTCAGTTGCCAAAGTTGCTTTTGATTTAGCACAAAATGGTAAGGTGACTACTGCCGATTCTTTGATGCCTATGTATCTTAAAAAATCTCAAGCAGAACGTGAGGCGGAAGGCCATGAATGATATCATCATTTCTAAACTGACGCGAGATGATTTACAAGGAATTTACGAGGTAGAGAAACAATCTTTTCCTATTCCCTGGCCTATCTCTTCGTTTGAAGAAGAACTTAACAATTTGCTAGCGACTTACCTTGTGGCCAAAAAAGAAAACAAAATTGTTGCTTACATTGGCATGTGGTTTGTGATGGATGAATGCCATATTATGAATATTGCTGTTCTTCCCGAGTGTAGACGTCAAGGAATTGCTACAAGCCTGATTCATGAGATGTTTAAGCTTTGTAAAGAACATGAAACACACTATGTGATGCTAGAGGTTCGTAAAGAAAACTTATCAGCACAAAGTTTATACAAAAAGATTGGCTTTACTGAAGAAGTTGTTCGTAAAGCGTATTATAAAAATCCAGATGGCACTCGAGAAGATGCGATTGTGATGTCGCTGGAATTAACCAATACATAAGAAACAAACAAATTTAAAATACAAAGGAGAAAAAACTATGTCTAAAATTAAAGAACTAACCCCAAAAGATCTTCGAAAGGACTGCGACCCATCATTTTTTAAGTTTAAAACCACCCGTGAACTTGATCCTTTTGATGGTGCCATTGGTCAAGCTAGAGCCATTAAAGCGATGGATTTTGGCCTAAATATCGATATCAAAGGCTACAATATCTACATTGAAGGTCCTACCGGTATTGGCAAAACCATTTATGCGAAAAACAAGTTAAATGAACTTGCCAAAAAGAAACCTGTTCCTGATGATTGGGTTTATGTTTATAATTTTGCCAACGATAACGAGCCTCAGGCTATTAATCTTCCTGCAGGTATGGGCCGTGAGTTTACCAATGATATGAATCAATTCATTGATACGATTAAAAACGAAATTCGCAGTGCCTTTAATAATCAAGATTTTGAAAAAGAAAAAGAAAACATCCAAAAAGATGTGGAAGAAAAGAAAATTCGTTTAATTGATAAGCTAAATAAAGATGCCGCAAAGCAAGGTTTTGAGATTAAAAATACGCCTTCTGGCATTTACTTTTTGCCAATGATTAATGGCAAAACCCTTACCGAAGATGAGTTTAACGCGTTAGATGAAAAAACACGTGCCGATTTTGAAGAACGTAGTGTTGCGATTCAACAAGAAACCATCGATACCATGAAAAAGATTAAAGAGCTAGAAACGAAAGCCACCGAAAAGATGAATTCTTGGCAAAACAATATTGCTCTATTTGCAGTAACCATTCAAGTGAACGAACTTCGTAATAAATATAAAAAATTTGCTAAAATTCAAAACTTTTTAAAAGCCATTCAGAAAGATGTTTTAACCAATTTAAATGATTTTATTGAAGAGGAAAAACCATCTACGACTCCACCGCAAATGCCACAAGCGCCTACCTCTAAGCCTTGGGATAAATATAAAGTTAATTTGTTTGTGGATAACTCAGAGCTTAAGGGTGCTCCTGTCATTATCGATTCTAACCCTTCGTTTTATAACCTATTTGGTAAGCTAGAATACGAAAATTCCTTTGGTATGATGAAGACCGACTTTACGTTAATCAAACCAGGTTTAATTCATAAAGCGAATGGTGGTTATATTGTTTTACAAGTACACGATTTATTAACGAACCCAATTTTATGGGATTCGTTTAAGAGAGTACTTCGTACCCGTGAGATTCATGTGGATACGTTAAAAGATTATCAGCTAAACACGGTTGCTATTGCTAGTGTCAAGCCGGAACCAATTCCTGTGAATTTGAAAGTCATTTTAATTGGACCATCTAATATCTACTATGCCCTTCTAGAGCAAGATGAAGATTTTAGAAAGCTATTTAAAGTGAAAGTTGAGTTTGACGAGGAGGCTCCTAGAACTGATTCCAATATCTTTAAAATTGCGCAGTTCATTCACAACTTCTGCGAGAAAGAAAAAGCACCTCACTTTAATAGTGGTGCTGTTGCAAAGGTCATTGAATATTGCTCTCGTATGGTAGAAAATCAAACCAAGTTATCTACACAGCTTAATGATATTACAGAGCTTTTAGGAGAAGCTTGTACGTGGGCTAAGATGGAAAATGCTAAAATTGTCACGGCAGAGTATGTTAAAAAAGCCATCAGCGAACGTATTGAAAGAATTAATAAGTATGACCAACGTTTGGTAGAAATGATTCAAAATGGTACCATTATGATTGACACCTCTGGTCAAAAAGTGGGCGAAATTAATGGTCTATCGGTAATGCACATTGGCGATTATTCTTTTGGAAAGCCTGCTAAAATTACCGCTAATACCTACGTTGGCAAACAAGGCATTGTGAATATTGAGCGTGAAGTTGAACTTTCGGGTACTTCTCACTCCAAGGGTGTCATGATTCTATCTGCCTATATTGGTGAGAAATTTGCCCAAGAAAGACCACTTTCGCTTTCTGCTAGCCTTTGCTTTGAGCAGATGTATAACGGTGTAGATGGTGATAGTGCTTCTAGTACCGAATTGTACGCTATCCTTTCTAGCCTTTCAGAATTGCCTATTAAGCAAAATATTGCCGTAACGGGTAGTGTTAACCAAAAAGGAGAAATTCAGCCTATAGGTGGCATTACGGACAAAATTGAGGGCTTCTTTAATATCTGTAAGCTTAGAGGCTTAACTGGTGATCAAGGTATTTTAATGCCATACCAAAATATTAAGAATTTGAACTTAAATGACGAGGTTATTAAAGCAGTCAAGGATGGTAAATTCCACATCTATGCTATCAAAACGATTGATGAAGGTATTGAAGCCTTAACTGGTGTGCCAGCTGGTAAAAAGAACAAAAATGGGGAATACACGATAGGAACCGTCAATTATTTGGTTAATGAAAAATTAAAGAAATATGCAATAGCGGGAAGGCCAACACCACCGCCTCCTCCACCTCCTCAATTTTAATATGAGTGAATGAATTTCAAAAGCGAGCTCGAAAGGGCTCGCTTTTTTGCATAAAAAAAAGCACCCTCCGTTAAAGAAACAAAATCTATTAACAAGAGGATGTGAAAGGCATAAAGCCTAAGGTCGCATGCCAGGCAAAGCGCCCCGTGGGAGCCTTGCGGCCCCCACGGAGACACTTTCCTTGCAGCAACCCCCATCCGTCTGATTTGTTGAAACATAGCTAGCATAGTTTTTTTCAGACGAATTAGGGTCGCGTGCTTGGAAAGCATACTCCGTTTGGTTGGGAGCGCTTACCAGGCAAAAAAGCGATTACGAAGGCCTAAGCCTTGGGAAAGTCACGGTACTGTATCCTTGACGATGGGAAGTTCAACCGGTAGACTTTCCTCTATCATTGTCGAGCATCGACTGCTCGCACCTTGGTTTAGCCGTTACCGCCAACAGCGACCGGAATCACGATGGATTCACCGGAACCGTCAACCACGGTAATTGCCATTTCGGAACCGCCACACGGAACAGGGGTAATAGTGACGATTTCTTCACCTTCAGAAGTTGTGCCGTCACAGCCTTCTGCGGAGGGGGTTATCGTCTCATTGTCCTCATGAACGGGGGTGGGAGTAATCGTGACCGTATCTGTAGCTTCAGGAGCAGCTTCAACCGGAGTCGGGTTTACCGGAGTGGGATTGACTGTGGTAGAAGGAGCCTCGGGAGCAACCGTATTGTTTCTGACAGGCGTGGGATTCACCACGCTAGAATCTGTAGGTGTAGGATCCGCAGCAGTCGTTCTCAGCGGAGTCGGATTGACCGTGGAAGAAATTTCCGGAATGGGCTCCACAGGAGTGGGAGCAACCGGAACAGGATTAATCGTCGAAGAGACAACAGGTTCCGGAGCAATCGTAGAAGTAGTAACCGGAACAGGCGTAATGGTGGTGGAAACCGTCGTACTGGGGGTCGGATTAATTTCGTTAGAGCCTACCGGAACCGGATTAATCGTGGTCGGCAGAACCGGAACAGGATTAATATCGGTGGAAGTGGTCGGCTCAGTGGTTCCCGTTACGGGAACGGGAACCACATTGTCGCTACCAGGATTGGTGGGAGCCGGATCAACATCCGTCGACGGCACGGGAGTCGGAACAATGGTGTCATCACCAGGGTCCGTCGGATCCGGATCAACGGGGTCCGTGCTGGGAGTAGGATCAATCGTATCATCACCCGGTTCAGGTTCCGGAGTCGGAATCACGACGTCGGGATCCTGGATAACCTGACCCGGGATGTGAATGTCGGGGTCCTGAATCGTCTGACCAGGGATGTGAACGTCGGGGTCCTGAATCGTCTGACCAGGGATGTGAACGTCAGGGTCCTGAATCGTCTGACCAGGGATGTGCTGGTTCTCACCATAAATGGTCTGTCCAGGGACATAGGTGTCAGGCAGCTGGATAACCTTGCCAGGGCGAATTTCATCCGGCAGCTGAATCACGTTACCAGGCAGGTACGTGTCGGGCAGCTGAATGACATCACCAGGCAGATAGGTCGGTTCAGCCTTGGCAACAGGCTTGGGCTCAGGAGTCGCAGGTGCATAACCCAGCTTGAGTTTGATTTCGCCAGTATTCACATCCAGGCCATAAGCACCGGAAAGAACATAGCAAACCCAACCCACATTGCCGAGCTTCTGATAGTCCGCCTTGGGATACCCATTGGAGTTAACGCCAGACTGCTGAATATACAGAGTACCATCAGCGCCCTGCGCATAGAGACTCATCACATACCGCGTACCATCATCGGTGATAGCGATAAACTGAGCACCCTTGCCTCCGAACATGAGGTAATTATCCGCGAAGTAAGAGTCGAAGGAGTCATACGAGCAAGTCACATGGATGTCAACCAGGTTGAAGCTTGCCTTATACATGGCCTCATCGCCGAGGAATCCGTACTTACCCCACTCATTCTCGATGAGGGCGTACATGAACCCGCAGGTCATGTAACCATCCCATCCTTCATGAATCGGGGCAAAGTCGGAATACGAATCCTGGTTAACGAGGTAGCCATGCTCCATGGCATATACGTAAATCGGGAAGTATTTATCCAGGAAGGTACGTTCCTCCTCGGTAAGTTCTTCCGATTCCGCTTTGGCCACGATAACTTTGAGTTCGGAAATGGTTTCGTTTGCCGAAGCATACTTCGCTTCCGCATCCTCCACCTTGTTGGTCAGCTGCTGGATACGATTCTCGTACCCCGTCACCTTGCTTTTCAGGCTTGTCACCTGAGCCTGGAATTCGGTGATTTTAGCTGTCGCCTCTTCGATTTTTGCCTTGTAGCCAGTAGCTTCAGCTTCAAGAGCTGCCGCCCGCTCATTGGCATTCGAAAGGGCGCTTGCGTTAGTGTCGCGCTCAGAGGCAAGGGCAGCGTTGGCCGCTTCTACCTCAGAGAGCTTGCCCTGATAGGCACCGACCGCTTCAACGTACTGAGAAAGCTGCTCCTGAGTAGTTGCAAGCTGTTCAGACGTGGACGAAAGCTGAGATTCAAGAGACCCCTTCTCGCCAGTGAGGTCGAGAATCTCCTGATTCAGTTCATCGATCATGCCGTTAAGAGCTTTAACGTCGGATTCGAGCTGTGCCTCCTTATTGCTAGCGGCAGAACCAGCGGCGGGAACCGTGTAGATGTTACCGTCATTGGATTCTTCGTTCGCAGCCTTCGTGTCGGTAATGCCCCAAACTTCGGGGTCGGGCTCAGCACACGAGGTGAAGCACCCCGCTACCATCACGAGGATGAGGAGACCGCTGATGACGGAAGAAAAAACTTTTTTGAAGTTTTTCATTTCTGAGTACCTTTCCTTTCTGAACTTTTCCAAAGTTCATGATGTAATGTAATGATGTGTAATGGTGACATACGAGATGGGTATTCGCTAGACCCATAGGGAATTGGAACAAGATACCAAAGGCTTCTAGGAATACCCCGTTTAGGGTGCCCTAAAAGAAATGCGTGCGCTCCCCTCCATCTTGTTTCCAACCAAGGACATATACAAGTGGAGTACCTTAACTTAGTCTTTATCGTAATCTGCCACGTACCCAAAAAACGAGTTCGTGTAATGGCAGTTATATTCAGTAACGTTAGCTATTTTACCATAATTTATGTAAATTTGCAATACATAATTGAATAATTTACAAATTGTTAACAAATTAAACGCCTACGGAAGGTTAAATTTACAGTTTATAAGAACATATATTCTTATGGTTGACACAAAATTACAAAAGTTTACATATTTTTCAAAAACCCTATCACAAAAATGGCGACCATAGGTCGCCACTACTTATTTTTAAGCAAAAAAATGCCGCGCATCCTAAACGTTGAAATTTTCATCATTTAGAACACACGGAAAGGCAATAGCCTTCTTCGAATGCGCTTCCCCCGGGCGACCCATGCGGGTCGCCCGGAGAAAACACAAGCGAAGCGTGTTGATCACAAAAAACTGTTAACATATAAAAATTGTGATCAAAAGCTTCGCGCCTTCTCTCCGGACGAACCCGAGGAAAAGCGCATTCATAAGATTCAATACAGTACACAAACCATCCTAGACATGGGCCTGGCCACAGCCCCTTACAACACGTCGCGATCGTGATGTAAACGTCTAAGATGTTCGCGAAATTGCGTACTGCATAAGGCTTTCGCCAAACCAGCATCCCAACTGACTACTTGAATCGTAGCCTTTGGACGCACGGCATGTCACTTTTGCCCATACAGGCTATGGAGAAAGGACACTCCACTGGTTGCATCACGGTCAAACCAGAATCCGACCCACTTGGTAACGATGTGAGTTACAACGTCCTCAGCGAGGGCAGATGGTTAATTTGTTCTGTCATCCAACCTAAGCGGCGGCCAGATAAGCAAGAACAGGCGAACCAATGCCTCTCACCTTTTTACGATGTTGAGCACATCGTCCGAAATCCTTAGTTCACGATGTATCGAAACTCACCGTCCGTTGTTATTTTACGTGCAACGAAATTGCACGTTCCTCATGATGCTTACGGGCAGGCAACGGGGCAGATAACGGTGAAGCCGTCATCTTCTTCTTCGGCCTCCTCGTTGTCGTTGACGATTTCAAAACCGAAAGATTCGGTTTCGCTTTCCTCAACAACGGGCGTAATGATGACGACGTCATCGTCGTTGTCGATAACAACGAGGTCTTCACCCTCAGAGACGGGGATGATGACAACGATGTCGTCGTTGTTGATTTCTTCGCTCTCAACCTCAACTTCGTTGACAGTGGTGGGAACGATGGTGTCATTGCCGATTTC
>DBWQ01000013.1 GCA_002308995.1 Clostridiales bacterium UBA1234
CATTGTTTACTTTTCAATGTGCTTTGCTTTACTTGAAGCTCTTGTATTATACTAATATTTATAATGCTTGTCAACACTTTTTTTATTTAATTTTTACAAATAAATAAAAGATGTTTTCTTCAAGTTGTTGCATTACTTATGATAGCATGTTTGTCGATCATTGTCAACAAAATTTTAGATTATTTTCACCGGGTGTTTCATGACTTTTCAATATGGTTCAAATGCGTACTCTAGCTAAGGTCTACGAGGATGATATCGTCTCCTATTCTTCTAATATTTTGCCACGGAATGACAATGTCTGTTTTTGGTCCAAAAGAAAAAAGTTTATTGGTGCCTGGAACAATAATTGCTGTGATTTCGCCTGTTTCAAAGTTTGCTTCTACATCTTGTACATAGCCAAGTCTTCTGCCATCTGCTAAATTAATCACTTCTTTTTGTTTAAATGAAATAGCTCTTCCCACTCATCATCACCTCATTGTATCATATGGATTCATCTACTATTTTAGAACGTAAAAAGGCTTCAAGCATATCTCAGCTTGAAGCCTTTTTATTTTTCTCTCAGCAGGTCTTGATGGTAATCACGTAGTCTTGACGTGATGGAGAATAGCTGATGGGGCGGTCTTGCTCAACTTTGAGGTTATACCGAAATCCTTTTTTCAGCTTTTTTTGAAGAGCGTTTTCGATTTGCTGCCTGAGAATTTCCGTGTCAATCTCGGACTTCGTATGAATGTATGCAGTGTAGACAAGGCCTTCCCTCGAAGAAGTTTTGGTAAAGACTTCTTCAAAAGAGATATTGTCCCCTCTTAAAAAGCGAACTGTTTCCTCAAGTTCGGGGATACATTCTTTGGGAAGAAGAATTGTCTCGTCATCACTTGCCACATCTGGTTCGACGAAATCTGCGTCACGAAAAACGTCGACATCGTTGCCTACATAGCTAAAGAAGTGATTCATCTTTTTTGTTTGTCCTCCTTGGCGTACACGCCATAAATAATGTTTATTAATCCTTGTAGCGGTAGATTTTACATCTTTTCTTTTCATTTGTCAAGTTTTCCCAGAATATTTCTGTACTTTTTCATTCATAAAAAAGTCACTTACCTTTTATTTCTATGCCAAATGTATATTAAATATGCTTTCTCATATGCCTCAAAGCTTCTTTTTCAAGTCTTGATACTTGTGCTTGTGAAATGCCAATTTCATCTGCCACTTCCATTTGTGTTTTGCCATCAAAAAAACGTTTTTTGATGATTAGTCTTTCTCTATCATTTAGTTTTTTAAGACTTTCGCTAATAGCTATATCTTCTGTCCAGTTTTCATCATTATTTTTAGGATCTTTGATTTGATCCATTAAATAAAGGCTGTCCACGCCATCATTATAAGTTGGTTCATAAAGCGAAACAGGCTCTTGAATAGCATCCAACGCTGTTGTGATTTCTTCTTTTTCAATGCCGAGGCTTTTGGATATTTCTTCTATTGTTGGTTCCCTATTTAGCTGATTGGTTAATGCTTCTTTGGCTTGTAATGCCTTATAAGCAATATCTCTTAAAGATCTGCTGACTCGAATGGGATTATTATCTCTTAAATGTCTTCTGATTTCTCCTATAATCATGGGAACTGCATAAGTAGAAAATAGCACGTTTTGAGATAAGTCAAAATTATCAATTGCTTTCATTAACCCTACGCACCCTACTTGAAACAAGTCATCCACATTTTCTCCTCGATTGTTAAATTTGCGAATGACGCTTAAAACCAACTTCAAATTACCATTGATAAATGTTTCTCTTGCTTTCCTATCCCCTTGCTTAATGCGAATCAATAATTCTTCTTTTTCTTCGTTACTTAGAACAGGCAATTTGGAGGTATTAACACCACAGATTTCTACTTTTTTAATCATGATACCCTCCTTTAAGTTTACTGTTCAAAGCGACAAATCCTGTCACTTCCTACAAATAAAATAGAAACAATGCTAATTACATTGTTTCCAAGGAGGTTAGTTTTATACTTTTTCTTAAAGGATACCCTAGTCATTTTTATTTCTGACCATCTTAGGTCCCTTCTACGATATCTTAACTTTTATTTCTTTTTTCATTTTATGAATCACTTTCTTCTCAATTCTTGAAATATAGGACTGCGAGATTCCGTAGCATATCCGCTACCTCTTTTTGTGTTTTTTCTACTCCATTTCGAAATCCAAATCGAAGTTCCATAATATTTCTTTCACGTTGACTCAATTTTTGAATCGATTCACTAATAAGCTTTTTATCAACTTCATCCTCTAGTCTTTTAAATACAATATCTTCATCAGTCCCTATCACATCAGATAATAAAAGCTCATTGCCATCTCCATCTGTGTTCAATGGTTCATCAATGGATACTTCGTTTTTTAACTTGCTTGTTCTACGAAGATGCATCAAAATTTCGTTTTCAATGCATCTAGAAGCATAGGTTGCCAATTTGATATTTTTCCTAACATCATAGGTATTAATAGCCTTCATTAGCCCAATTGTTCCAATGGAAATGAGATCTTCTAATCCGCAGGAAGGATTTTCAAATTTTTTGGCAATATAGACAACTAGCCTTAAATTTCTTTCTACTAACATTTTTCTAACACTTTCATCTTGATTTTCGAGCCTCTTTAAAAGCTCCTCTTCTTCTTTTGTAGAAAGAGGAGGCGGTAGTGTTTCGCTTCCACCTACATAGTAAATATCATTTCTCTTTTCTAATCCAAACATCGTCAAAACTTTAGCAATAAATAGTTTGACCTTTTGGTTCCACAATAGGATAATTTCCACTATTATTACCTCCTTCCAAGGCACTAAGCCCTATCAAAGCATCATATCCTTCAAATTTGTTTTGGGTTGTGATAATTATCAAATCTCTTTTGATTTCCATTCCTTCATATTGGATAGAAGCTTCTTTCACTTTTATTCCATATTTTTCTTTTACGATTCCATCAACCCCCTTCCATAATACCAATCGAATTCTTTTTAGCATCAACATTGGATGAGCAGGAAGCCTATCCTCTGTTAATAGCTCTTTTAAAGTAGGTGAAATCTTATTCTGTATTGATTCTTGAGAGACAATCACCACCGGTTCTTCTCTAAAACCATAAGTTAAAAAGTTGCCCGTATCTAAAAATGCTTTCAAAACAATAGATTGATTTTCTAGCGTTAGTTTCATCAAATAGGTATTTCTAGCTTTCCATTGATTCTTTTGATAAAGACGAACATATTGAAAAAATGTTACTGTGCATAGTACTCCTACCAAAGTGATTTCGAAATAGTTTTGTAGAGAAGAGCTCAGAATTCCACCCATCAAAAAAGTAACGCTTGTTACTCCTCCCAATGCTATTATGAATTCTCTCCCTGTTTGGCATTGAAAAGAGATTTTAGTCATACCGCTTAACACCAACATTTTAAGTAAGAATACCGTCTGTAAATCATAAATAAGTGCAATAATGGTAAGAATAGTCCCAACGAAGCTTGCTATGATTAGTTTAAGAGGGTGGTACTTTTTGTTTAAGATTTCGGCAGTTATTACTAAAATGCCATAAGATATCACCATATTCTTTATCAAAAGGACATCCACATAAATAATCATTTTGCTCACCACAATATAAGTTTACTCTCTTTCTTTTCCAAAGTTTGTCTAATTTTCAGTAGAATCTCTTTTTTTGAATGACAAAAAAAGATAAGGAGAAGCATTTTTCTCCTTATCTTGTATTATTATTTTCTCTTTATTCTTATCTAACCATTGATAACATGTACATCTAACTGATTGTATGGAATTTCGATTTTGGCTTTATCTAAATCTTCTTTTATTCCTTCTAGTAAATCAAAATATACCGTCCAATAATCTTTACTTTTGGTCCAAACCCTTAACGTATAATCGATTCCACTAGCCCCATAAGCAGTTGTTTTAATAAAGATATCTTCATCTTTTAATACTAATTCATGTTTTTCCACTGCTTTTTTTATAATTTCTTTCACTTTTTTGCTATCAGCATTGTAAGAAAGATTAAATGTTAAATCAACTCTTCTTTTTGGAAGTTCTGAATAATTGATAATCGTAGCATCAACCACTTGTTTGTTAGGAATATGGATAATCTTGTTATCTGGTGTTTTTAAGACCGTATGTGTGAAATTAATTTCTTTGACGGTTCCGTGACGATCCACCGGCTTCAACAAAATTTCCAACTCTAAATGGGTGTGTCACAATAATGGTTATTCCGCTGGCAAGATTTGAAAGTGTATCTTGAATGGCAAGTGAAAAAGCAAGACCAACGATACTAAAAGTGGCAAGTAAAGAACTAATTGGAATACCAAACATATCTGCAACAATTAAAACGGCAATAAAACATAAAATAATTTTAATTACTTTAATCGTAAAGGTATGTAATCCTTTTTCTAGTTTTGATTTTTCTACCCCCTTCTGAACAAACTTCATGATAATTTTAATTGCAATTAGTACAATTAAAATGGTAATTAATTTTGGGATAACGTCTCCCACCATTTTTAAGACATCTGTTCCAAACATTTTTTCAAATAGTTCTAGCATGTTATCTATCTCCTCCTATTATTTAGCATAAAAGAGCGAGCAGCGCCCGCTCTTTTGATTGTTATTCATTAAAAGCCACCATCAAGTTTTCCTTTTTTCCTTAAGAAAGTAGGAACGTCCAAATCATTTTGCGTACCACTTGATGTTCTAAGTTCTGGTGTGCCAAAACTCTTATCAAATGCTGATTTATCAAGTAATCTATCTACTGTAACAGAAGAAAGAGGTACTCTTTCTTTATCAAAACCTGTTGCAATGACTGTAACAGACATTTCTTCTCCCATTTGTTCATCAATGCGCACACCAAAAATAACATTTGCATCAGGATCAACGCTCTTTTGAACAAGCTCAGCAGCTGTATTTACCTCGTTAATTTCCAAATCAGGACCTGCTGTAATATTAAGTAGAACACCTCTTGCCCCATCAATAGAAGATTCAAGAAGTGGGCTATTAATAGCAGCTTTTGCAGCTTCTTCTGCTCTATTTTCTCCTGTAGCTCGTCCAATACCCATGTGAGCCATACCTGTGTCATACATAATTGATTTCACATCGGCAAAGTCTAGGTTAATCAAAGCCGTAGTAGAGATTAAATCGGAAATACCTTGAACACCTTGACGTAGTACTTCATCGGATAAATTGAAAGCTTCAGTAAATGTTGTTTTCCTTTCTACTACTTGAAGCAATCTATCATTTGGTACTACCACAAGTGCATCTACTTTTTCTTTTAAACTTGCGATACCTCTTTCTGCATTTTGCATTCTCTTTTTGGCTTCAAATGAAAATGGCTTTGTCACAACAGCAACAGTCAAGATTCCCATTTCTTTTGCAATCTGCGCTACAACGGGAGCTGCCCCTGTACCAGTTCCGCCACCCATACCAGCAGTGACAAATACCATGTCTGCACCTTTTAGTGTATTTGTAATTTCTTCTCTTGTCTCTTCAGCAGCCTTTTCGCCCACAGTTGGGTCTCCACCAGCGCCAAGGCATTTGGTTAATTTTTCACCAATTTGAATCTTGGTTGGTGCTTTTGACATAATTAAAGCTTGTTTATCTGTATTTGCCGCAACAAACTCTACACCCGTTACTTTGGCATCAATCATACGATTGACTGCATTATTACCGGCACCACCAACACCAACTACTTTAATTTTAGCCATTCCATCATAACTTACATCTTGATCAAACACTTCAAATTCCTCCTACTTTCTAATTTTACTAGGTTTTGATTTTCCAACCAAATTTTTAAAGGATTGCGCAATATTTTCAAAAAACCCTTGTTCCACATCCTCTTGAATTTTGCTTCCAATGTTTTTAGAATACTTAATATTCGATACATGCTTTACAATGCCATAAGCTCCCATACAATCTGGTTTGATTAAATTGGCCGTTTTGGAATTGCCAAACCTAACAGGCAATTTCAAAACATCTTCTGCTAGTTTTTCACTCTTATTGATGGAATTAATCCCTTGTCCAGCAATCACACATGCGCTTACCGTATTTTTTAATCCTCTCTCATCTAATCGTTCTCGAATCATTGTAAAGATTTCTTCTACTCTAGCCTCGATAATTTCCACTAGTTCTGAACATTTTATTGTTTTTGATCCTTTTTCACCTTTATAGGTAGAAAGAGTAATACTGTAATCATTATCGATATATGCTACTCGAGCAAGCCCATATTGTTTTTTTAGTTTATCTGCTTCCTGATAAGAAATGTCAAGACCAATCGAAATATCATTGGTAATGGTGTCGCCACCAACTGGAATAGAGTCTGTATATAATACTTCATTGTTTTTAAAGACAGATAAATCAATATTACTAGAACTAATATCCAAAAGAAGAATGCCATCTTTCTTTTCGTAATCTGTTAAGACTAATTCTTTGACAGCATACCCGTTAATGACAATTCCATCAATTAAAAGACCTGCCTTTTGGAGCGACATACCAATGCTTTTTACCATAATCTTGTCCGCAACAATAACGTCAAATTCAGCTTCTAATGTATCTGTAAAAATTCCTATTGGATCATCGGTAGTTCTCGAATCCGTAATGAATCTGGAAGGAACTACATCAATAATTTGATATCCTTCTGGAATTTGCATATCCCCAACATTTCTAATTAAGCTATCGATGTTTCTTTGAGAAACTCCTGCATATTTATCTTCTAATTTAATACTATCTTTTGTTTTTAAAATTGAGACATATTTCCCAATAATATTCACATAGGCAGATTTAATAATAAAGTCTTGCGTTGCTTCGATATCACTTACTGCAAATCTAATTGCTCTTGCTACTGCATCTGTACTTACAATTTTACCTTTTTTGATTCCGTCACAAGTAACTGCAGATGAATTTAAAATTTCGACTTGATTAAATTTATTGATTTGGCCCAAACAACAGCACACTTTCGAGGTGCCTATGTCAATACCTACGATATAATCACCGATGGCCAAGTCTACACCTCCCTAATCAATTTCCGTAGTTTAAGAATATTATATTCAAATTAAAAAGTCAATATAATATTACAAAAATATTACAACTTTATTACATTATTGTAACATGTTTTTGATATGTGTTTTCATAATCAATTTCATTTGGTTTTTTTCTTCTTTTTTGACATATCTTCTAACATAAATCTACGGATAATAGATAGATTATTAAAGATACGAAATACAAACACGAAAATAGCCACAGAATAGATGTCTACATTTAAAGCTTCTCCCATCATCGTAAAAATAATTGCAATAATGGCATTGACAAAAAAACCTGACGCAAAAATATTTAAATCAAAAGTATTCTGTGTATATGCTGCCCATGCACCAATAATACTATCAAATGCTGCCATAATAGCAATCGCTACATACTTCATATACACATAAGGAACCGTTGGTGCGAAAAAGCCAAGGACGATTCCACTTGCAATGCATAATAATGAAATAAAGATTGATTTCATTGGCCTATTGCACCTCGCTTTCATATGGGACTGTATATTGTAAGTTGACACTTGCATCATAATCTTGAATAATGATTTCTTCCATAGGCGTTACCGTTATATCTAACTGAATCCCTTTGTATTTATCGATGATTCCGCTTTTTAGATACACTCCCGAAGCAAGTGTTTCTGGATTACCAATCGCTTTAATCGTATATGGAGCAGCAATGGTTACCCCATCAATTTGAATCTTAGGATCTACCGCTACAATACTGGAACGAGACGTAATTCTTTGGTCATTTACCGAAATTACTTCAGCACCATTTAATAATAACTCGTTAATCAGTGTCATGATATCTTCTGCACTGATAATAAATACATTACTATCATAATGGCCGGCATCAAGTGCAATTTTTTCTCTAGCCTTTGATTCGTCCAATACAATTGTGACGCCCTTGCCTTTCACCGGTGTTAGCCCTGCCAAAATATTAGCGGTATCAAGTTCCTTTTTCATTAAAGCAATACTCTCATCTTGATTAGATGCATCACGATATTCTTCGATACGTTTATTTAATTCAACATTTTTACTAGATAAGTTGTTATAAGCATCCTTCCACTGATTTACTTCATCTCTTAGTTCATTTTCTGTCTTTAAGCGTAAGATATCCGCCTTATTAATGTTTACTGTACGCATTTGAATTGTGACAACAAAAGCAACCAAAAAGCAGATTACATAAATTACAATTAACTTCGTTTTCATTTGCTTCATCCTTTCAATCTTTCTATCGCATTAATAACGTTCTGTAAAAACAGTCTTTTCTAAGTAATTACTGCTACTTACATCAATTCTTCCTTTTTTCCCTTTTACCTTGCTTAAAATGCCTGCAATATACTTTAATTTGTCAGAAATGGTATTACGATTAATTTCTCCATATACAATTTCTACATCTTCCTCTGTTACCCATATCTTAACATTACCTATACTTTCGTAATTGATTTCTGAAATCGTATAATCAAAGTGATTTTGCTTTGCATTCTCAAGCAGATACACAACATTATCATATTTGGTCTTTGCTGTATCGGTTAATCGCTTTCCAACTTCATAGGAATTAAACTCTACATTATAAATAATAGGTAATCCCTCAAACTTTTTTTCACGGGTCACTTCTAAGATATACCCATACTGGTCCATGACCAAAAAAGACTCTAAATACTTGACAAGTGCAAAAGGTACTCTTTCCACATATTTTATCTCAATGGTATTTGGCATTTTTAATTGTACTTGAGCGGATTGAATATATGGCAGTTCTTCTATTTGATTTTCTAATGCACCATACTCAATTTGAAATACATTCTCCCCTATTTGTGCATCAACAATGTTTTGAATTTCCTCTTTGCTCACATGAATTCCATCATCAATCACAATTTTAGCTAGGTTAAAAACAGGTGAAAAGAAACAGCCTATTGCAATTCCAACGATAATTAATATTAAAAAAAACATAACGATTCTTTTGCCAGTTCTCTCTTGGGTATCCTCGAAATCTGTTTCATTTGGTGCTGTTCTAGCCATATGAATCAACTCCTCTTTTTTGCTGCTATCTATTTTATCACTCTTCTTTTATTTTTGCACCTAATATTGTAAGTTTTTTTGTTAAATTTTCGTATCCTCTTTCGATGTATGGAATTCCTGTAATTGTAGAAATCCCCTCTGCCATAAGTGCTGCTTCCACTAAAGCCGCCCCACCTCTTAAATCTTTTGCCTCTATCTGTGCATTTTTTAGTTTTTTCACTCCTCGAACCATAGCCGTTTTTCCTTGTACTACTATTTGAGCACCCATTTTCATTAGTTCTTTTACATACTTATATCTATTTTCAAAAATGTTCTCCATCACATAGGAAGTTCCCTTTGCAATGGATAGTGCTGTCACAAATTGGGACTGCATATCTGTTGGGAATCCCGGATAAGGCATTGTTTTAATAATCGTTGGATATAAATTAGCATTTGATTTTAAAAAGATATGTTTTGGCGAGACTCCTATTTGGCAATTCATTTTTTTAAGCTGACGGATGACTTCTTGAAGGTGATTGGAATTCACATGATTTAGCTTCACTTCTCCTCCACATCCTGCCACCATACAAAGATAGGTTCCTGCTTCTATCCTATCAGGAATCACTTCAAAAGAGGTATCATGTAAAACTTTTACTCCCTGTACAAAAATTGTATGACTGCCTGCTCCACAAATTCTTCCTCCCATACTATTTAAAAAATTTTGCAAGCAAACAATTTCTGGTTCTCGTGCAGCATTATGAATTACCGTTTCTCCCTCTGCTAAAACACTAGCAAGCATCATATTTTCGGTAGCACCAACGGAAGGAAAACTAAGTGTTATTTTAGTACCTATTAGTTTTTGAACTTTGCATTCAATTTTATCATTAGTTTCATTGATTTCAACCCCCATCTTTTGAAAAGCTTTTAAATGCATATTAATTGGCCTAGAACCAATTTCGCATCCCCCTGGATAGGTAAATTTAGCGCACCCTTTTCTTCCAATTAAAGCACCAGCAATCATCACAGAGGATCTCATCTCATGCATCAAGTTTTCAGGTATCACGCAGCTCGTAATTTCAGAAGTATCAAGAAATAAACTTTGCTGATTGTCATATACTTTGGCACCCAGATGCTTTAATATTTCTAACATAACAGTAACATCACGAATCTGTGGACAATTCTTGAGTTCCACCGTCCCTTTATTTAAAAGAGAGGCTGCAATGACAGGAAGTGCTGCATTTTTAGAACCAGAAACATCCACTTCCCCCACAAGCGGGTATCCTCCCTCTATTATGTAACGATTCAACATTCTTCACCCCTTAAAGCGTTCTAATATAATGTATGCCTATTTCGTGAAGGGCGTTCCTAAATATTCAAGCCCATAAAAAAAGTAACCTTCTATTACAAGAAGGTTACTTTTAAGATTGATTCACAAAGCATTAAACATCATTATTAGTATGATGTCTCATAACAATCATATTTTTATCGATTTTTTACTTTAGCAATTTTACTTTTCACATATTGCTCTAATTTTTCCATAAATACTCTTGATTCTATTTCTTTATTAGCTACCATTTCTAACCCTTTTTCCCAACTTGCCGTAAGCTCTGGATTAAGCATGTCTGGCATGGCATAACGCACTACCTGGTAAATGAGCTCTCCTTTACTTGTTGGCGTTAAAATTTGTGTTTTGCTATTCGTATCAATATAGCCAATGCGATTTAACTTTTTGATAATCTCCGCTCTTGTGGCGCTGGTGCCAATGCCACTACCTTTAATCTGCTCTCGTAATTTTTCGTCTTCAATTAGCTTTCCTGCATTCTCCATCGCTAAAATAATAGAACCAGAAGAATACCTTGATGGTGGAGAAGTTTCACCAGCTTTGACACCAAAATCGTCAAGCGTTAACTTTTGTCCCTTTTTAATTGCCTTTAAAATATCTGCATTGGCAGTGGTAGTATTCTCATCTTCTTCCTCCGTTGTTTGTCCTTTTAATGCCTCCAAATACCCCAATTTGGTACACACTTTACTACTTGCATAAAACTTTTCTCCCGCGATGTCAATCGTTACTGAAAGCTTTGTAAACTCGGCAGGAGGGAAAAAGATACTTAAAAATCTTTTCACGATTAGCTTATAGATTTCCTTTGGCAAATCTCCCACTTTATCATAGTTTTCAAAGCCTTGCCCTGTTGGAATTAACGCATAGTGATCGGTAATTTTTGAATCATTAACATACTTACTTTTCACGATATCGGTACTATATTTGTTATCTATCATATTTTTAATGATGCTAGAAATCTCTTCATCCTTTCCCCATTTAGCAAGACCATTTAGGTTTTTTGTAATCTCTTTTGCTACTGCGGTAGATAGCACTCTCGCATCCGTTCTAGGGTAAGTAACTAGTTTTTTTTCATATAATTCTTGAATGATTTCCAGTGTTTTATCTGGCGAAATTTTAAACTTTTTACTGCAATCATTTTGAATTTCTGCCAAATTGTATAAAAGTGGAGCATTTTCTTTTTGCGTTTTTTTAGAGGCTTCTATTACTGTTGGCACAGGGTTTTGCTGTTTTAGATTTTCAATAAATTGATTGGCTAGTTCCTCTGTTTTAAAACCATTATCGTTATAGAGTTGATTCGTTTCTTGTGCCCTTTTCACCACTTCATTTTTTGCTTTTTCACCCATCTTCCACTCAGAAGTAAGCCCTTCAGTAAAAGAAGCTTGTACTTTATAAAACTTTGATTTCACAAAATTACGAATTTCATTTTCTTTATCAACAATCATGCCTAAAACGCATGTCATCACTCTACCAACAGATACAGATACCTTTTCTTCATGATTTAATTCGGCTACTTTTTTGCCATAAGCAAGGGTTAAAATACGAGAAAAATTGATTCCAATTAAATAATCTTCTTTTGCCCTTAAATAAGCACTATCTGCCAGAGCATCGTACTCAGTTAAATCTTTTGCTTCACGAATACCACGAAGAATTTCTTCTTCCGTTTGCGAATCAATCCATACTCTTTTTTTCGCCTTTCCTTCTACCCCTACCATTTGATCCACCAAACGATAAATATATTCTCCCTCACGCCCCGAGTCCGTGCAAACATAGATGGTATCGACATCCTCTTTGGTAAGAAGACCTTTGACAATTTCAAACTGATTTTGCACAGACGCAATTACTTCATACTTCCATTCGGTTGGAATAAACGGAAGTGTATCAAAGCGCCACATTTTATACTTTTCATCATACACTTCTGGATAGCTCATCGTTACCAAATGGCCTACACACCATGTGATAATGTACTCGTCTGATTCCATATAACCATTCTTACGAGTGGTATTTATTTTAAGAGCCTTAGCAAATTCCATTGCTACACTCGGCTTTTCAGTAATTAATAACTTTCTAGACATGCTTACCTCCTAGATTTCGTAAGATTATTGTATCATACGTAGATTTTTTCGCAACTATTTTTAATGAGACTAAAAAATGTCCATCAAAAAGATTTCAAACTTGTCGATTTTTGTCATTCTTTCTTGTGTTCTACGCACAATAATGCTATAATTTGCTTGATTTTAACACTTTAGCTATATCACCGTTTTGTTACATGTGATAACCAAAAGGAGGTTACATCATGAACTACCCCAAAATTTCGAGCCTCAATCCTGGTTCCAATCTTGTGACCAACCAGGAAGAAACACTCATCTTAGATGTATGCTTGAACCCCACCAAAAAGTCAATTCTCATCCAAGTAAGAGAAGAATCCACCGTTTTGCCAACGCTCTACACCCTTTCTTCTTTGTGGAAGTACCTTCCCTCTGAATTTAAGACGATGCCTGGAGATATCGGCGTGTACTATAGTGGAAAAGGAGAAAAGATAGGTATCCTCCGAGAACTTCACGTTATCTCTCCTCTCTACTACCTTCCGAATGGTCTCATTACAGAGTACAAGGAAGAAGTTTATGTTCTTTCTTCCCACCTCATGAAAGCTAAACCTTACTTCTATCCCACCTGGATGTTAAAGTACTTCGGCCCCGAAGAGGATGAGTTTCTCATCTACACAGCCACCTCCACTCCCGAAAACTACCGTCCGCGAGAAAATCCGCTAGGATATGAGAAGGTTCCTGGTGAGTACATTCCGAAAATTTAAGAAAAAGCCAATGGGAACATTCCCATTGGCTTTTATTTAAACAAGTTTCTTAATCTCTTCGATGATTTTATCAATCGCCCCAACATTTTCTTCTCTTAGTGCCTTTTCTTTCATCTGAGCATATTTTTCTTTATCATGTAAAATATCATTAATCGTTTGTTTAAGTACCTCTTTCGTTAAATCTTTTTCTTCGATAATCACCCCGCCGCCTACATCAGCAATCGTTTTTGCATTATAGAATTGATGATTTTCAGCAGCTGTTGGAAGGGGAATTAAGATGGAAGGAATGCCAACAATACCAAGCTCTGTACACGTAAGTGCTCCACTTCTACATACGGCAATATCAGATGCTGACATCACTTCTTCCATGTTGTAGATATATTTTTCCACTTTGATATTTTCATGATGATTAGTGATTTTCTCCATGATAGCATCATAGTTTTTGGGACCTGTGGCATAAATAACTTGGTAATCAATATCATCGCTATCATTGATTAACTCTATCATCGTTTCATTGATTTTTTTAGCGCCTTGGCTTCCACCAAAAACTAATACCAATGGTTTTGTAATTCCCATGGAATTTCGTAATTCATCATAGGAGAGTTTTCCTTGCATCTTGGTAGGGTTTCCTGTGTAGACAGCATGCTTTGCTTTTGGAAGCCTTTCTTTAGCAGATTCAAAACCAAGTGCAATGGTATCCACTTTACTCGAAAGCCAGATAGTAGTTTTACCTGGAAGAGCATTACTTTCATGAATAAAAGTTGGCACTTTTTTTCTAAGAGCTGCAATCATGGCAGGAGCTGTCACATAACCACCTGTTCCAATCACCATATTCGGTTTTTCTTCGTCAATTAGTTTTTTGACATCCGAAATACCTCTAAAAAGTTCTTTCATGGTTCTAATGTTTTGAAGCGACAAACTTCTATGTAAGCCACTGGCATGAATAAACTTTAATGGATACCCCGCCTTTGGTACTAAATCTACTTCCATACCTCCATCGGTTCCCACAAAGATAATTTCATGGCCTAGTTCTTTTAATTTATTAGCAATAGCGATTCCAGGAGTAATGTGTCCGCCTGTGCCTCCTGCTGCGATAATAAACTTCATATATAATCGCCTCCTATAGTTTATCATATGATAAACACGTATTTTGGTTATTTTTTAAAGGGACACTCCTTCTATGCGAGGGTGTCCCTATGTTGTCAAAAACTATTTCTTTTTCGCCACTTTCTTCTTCGTTGTTTTTCTCTTAGTGGTTGTTTTCTTTTTTGGTTTTGCCTCTTTCGATAAATCTGCTGCCACAATCACGCCATTTTTATCTGGCCCGTTCCATGCAATAAAATCGCACTTTTCACCCGTGTTATCGTTATTCTCACAAATGTAATATTTCTTGCCACGTTTGCTCTTTTTAATTAAAATATCGCCACCACATTTAGGGCATTTGACATTTTCTAATTTTTCCACGATAGGCTTAATATTTCTACACTCTGGGAAGCCTGGGCAAGCCATAAACTTGCCGTATCTTCCCATTTTAATAACCATCATCCTGCCACACTTTTCGCATGGTACATCCGTCACTTCATCTTTGATTTCTACCTTGCCAATCTTTTCTTCTACCTCATTTAAATTCTCAATAAATGGATGGTAGAACTCTCCAATTACTTCTTTCCATGGAATATCTCCCTCAGCCACTTCATCTAACTTTTCTTCCATCTGCGCTGTAAAGGCTAAATCCACAATATTTTTAAAGTTATCCTTTAATAGTGTATCTACGACGCGACCAAGCTCAGTTGGGTATAATACTTTCTTTTCTCTTTCAATATATTTTCTATCCAAAATTGTTGTAATAGTTGGTGCATACGTACTTGGACGTCCAATTCCTTGTTCTTCTAATGCCTTTACCAAACTTGCCTCGGTATATCGCGGTTTGGCTTCAGTAAAATGCTGTTCTGGCAAAAGCTCGTTTAATTTAAGCTCATCGCCTTCTTTTAAAGGTGGTAAAATGACATCTTTTTCTTCTAAATTTTCGTCATTTCCCTCTACATATAATGTCATAAAACCAGAGAACTTAATCTTAGAGCCGTTGGCTTTAAACAAATACTTGCCAGCCTCAATATCGACTGCCATGGTATCATACACTGCCGATGCCATTTGTGATGCTAAAAATCTTTCATAGATTAATTTATATAGTTTGTATTGATCAGTTGGGAGTTTTGATTTTAAACTATCTGGCGCATTTTCGATGTGAGCTGGACGAATAGCCTCATGCGCGTCTTGTGCATCTTTTTTGGTTTTATAAAAACGATTCTCGTAGTACTCTTCCCCAAATCTACCCACAATTTGCTCTTTAGCTGCTGCCCTTGCTTCATCAGAAATTCTAGTAGAGTCAGTTCTCATATAAGTGATATGTCCATTTTCATAAAGCGTTTGTGCAACTGACATTGTCTTTTTAATAGCAAAGCCAATTTTTCTGGATGCTTCTTGCTGTAACGTACTTGTGGTAAATGGTGGCGCTGGATATCTCTTTTTCTCACCATATTTGATTTCTTTCACAATATACGAAACATTTTCTAGATGCCCTACAACATTTTTGATTTCTTTTTCAGAAGTAATCTCTAGTTTGTTATCTCCTGCACCATAAAATTTGGCAATGAAGTTTTTCTTAGACTTTTTCTCTTTTAAGTCAGCAGCAAGTGTCCAGTATTCTTCTGGCACAAAGTTTTCGATTTCTTCTTCACGGTCCACAATCATACGCACTGCCACGGATTGTACACGACCTGCCGATAAACCTTTTCTCACTTTCTTCCATAGAAGCGGGCTGATTTTATACCCTACAATTCTATCTAGAATTCTTCTTGCCTGCTGTGCATCAATTAGATCTTTATCTAATTTTCGAGGATTTTTAATCGCATTTTGAATCCCCGTTTTGGTGATTTCGTTAAAAGTGATACGACACTTCGAATCCTCATCAATCCCTAAAATAAATGCTAAGTGCCAAGCAATCGCTTCTCCCTCACGATCAGGGTCAGTTGCAAGATATACTTTATCCGCATTTTTGGCATCATTTTTTAGTTTTTTGATCAATTCTGCTTTACCACGAATGTTAATATATTTAGGTTCAAAATTATTTTCTTCATCGATTCCTAGTTGAGATTTTGGTAAATCTCTAATATGTCCCATCGATGCTTCTACTTGATAGTTACTTCCTAATATTTTTTTAATGGTTTCAGCCTTAGCAGGCGACTCCACAATTACTAAATACTTAGACATCTTACTCTCCTATCTCTTATATTTTTCACAACTCTCTTCATTTTAAACCAAAATGATGGATAATGCAAGATGAAAAAAACCGCACAAAAAGGGTTGCCCCTAAATGTGCGTTTTTATATCTTAATAAATCGGAAATCTTGCTGTAAGCTTTAATACATCTTCTCTAATCTTTTCTTTATCCTCACCTTGAATGGTTCTGTCAATTAATTCTGCAATGGTTCTCATTTCTTCTTCTTTCATGCCTCTTGTTGTCATAGCAGGGGTACCAATACGAATGCCACTAGCGATGCTTGGCTTTTGCGTATCGAATGGAATGGTGTTTTTATTCACTGTGATTCCTACTTCGTCAAGGGCTGTTTCGGCATCTTTCCCGGTAATGTTTTTATTCGTTAAATCTACTAGCATTAGGTGATTATCGGTTCCACCAGATACTAATTTAAATCCCCTCTTGATAAGTTCTTCTGATAAAGCTTTTGCATTTTTGATAATTTGATTTTGATACTCTTTAAATTCTGGTGTAAGTGCTTCTTTAAAGCACACTGCTTTACCAGCAATCACGTGCATTAATGGGCCACCTTGTACGCCTGGAAATACCGATTTATCTAACTCTTTGGCATACTGCTCTTTACATAAAATCATGCCACCACGAGGACCTCTTAGAGTTTTATGCGTAGTAGTTGTGACGAAATCAGCATAAGGAACTGGACTTGGATGAAGACCTGCTGCCACCAAACCTGCAATATGCGCCATATCCACCATTAGGTAAGCGCCTACTTTATCTGCAATTTCTCTAAATCTTTTAAAATCGATAATTCTTGGATAAGCACTGGCACCTGCAACAATCATCTTAGGCTTTGATTCTAGTGCGATTTTTTCTAGTTCATCATAATCAATATAGCCATCTTGTCCAACGCCATAAGCTACAATATTGTACATCTTACCAGAAAAATTGACAGGGCTTCCATGGGTTAAATGACCACCATGAGATAAGTTCATCCCTAGAATAGTATCACCTGGTTGTAATACGCTAAAATAAACTGCCATGTTGGCTTGTGCACCAGAATGTGGCTGAACATTGACATGCTCTGCGCCAAAAATTTCTTTAGCTCTATCACGGGCTAAATCCTCTGCAATATCCACATTTTGGCATCCACCATAATATCTTTTTCCTGGATATCCTTCTGCATATTTATTGGTAAAGACACTTCCCATCGCTTCCATCACGGCTTTACTTGCAAAGTTTTCTGAAGCGATGAGCTCTATTTTTTCATTTTGTCTTTTTCTTTCTTGTTCTATAGCATTAAAAATCTCTTCATCGGTTTGTTTTAGTGTATCGTTTAACATGTTACCACATCCTTTTCCAAATATTTGAAATTACTACACTTTGTATCTATTATACCCCATTTTGGCTATTTGTAAATAGATATAAGATGGGGTGGCAATATTTGCCACCCCATCTTATATAATACTACCTCATCATTCAGCATCATACCAATTAATAATGTTACCGTCTATGTCTATAAATTTAACAAAATTATAATCTCCGCAAAATCCAACAACATTCTTTATGCTAAGTTTATGAGTCTCATTTTTATCGTTCCAGTCCCCTTCTTTTGCAAAAGCTTCAGGCTTGCCATACCCTTTAAAATATAGCGTTCCATCATCTGTTAAATAATAAATAGAAACACCTGGACCACCATTACCTTCATAACCCGCATAACATCTAATAACATTATCTGCAATTTTTTCATCATTTAAAAGCAATTCAAATTTTTCATTAATTCGCAAATTAACATGCTTATTTTCTTCTGATTCTAATCCCATACCACTATAAGAAAAATAATTTACCGCATAATAAGGATTATTGGATGGGCTTGCTTCTTCAATTTGTTGATCCTCTTTGATTTGTTCTAGCATACTCTTTTTCATATTCTTTAGCCACTCTTGATACCTTGCATCGGCATCTTTTTGTTTCTCCTCAGAAGTTAGAATTACTGTGCTGGTTTCTCCATCCCAATCTACATTGGCACCCAAGGCATTAGAAACAGCCCTTACTGGAAGATAAGTTGTCCCATCAATAATAAATGGTTCTACTGTTTTTCCATTAGCGTCTGTCGGATTTACCGTGGTTCCATTCATCGTAATCTTAATATCACGAAATGTTCTTTGTACGGTATCTTTTACATTACTTGCAAAATTGGTGCCACTTGCCATAATCACTCCAACAGTAGTTCCTGCTAAAAATAGTTTTAATCCCTGTTTCATTTTTCTTCTCCTCTCTTTTTTGTTTCTATAGCATTATAATACCATAACATCAATGTATATGTAAATAGCTCTAAAAAAAGGTGGCAAATCTGCCACCTTTTTTCTTATATCATATCCATCACAACATCTTTTAAATGCACAGGCATTAACTTGTTTTCTTTAATAGAATACATCATATCAAATGCCACATCTTTTTTAGTTGTTACGTCATATACCGCATCTCTCTCCACATCATGTTTGGTCCACTTTTCAATTTCAAGTCCATAGGTTTTACGTTTATCATTTGTTCCCTCTATTCTTTTAGTATCTTCTAATACGAAATATTTTAAAAGTGCCATTTCATCGTTTTCGAGTGCTAGGTATTCGTCCCCCACGAGTAACCTTTCCACCTTTCTTACCTCCTTTTTCTTTTGTATGATTTTATTATACTGATTGCAAAGTAACAGTTTCAAGGAGAATCGGTCGCAAGTTTCGACAAGGACTGGTTTTATATGATTTCTTATGACATCAAAAAAGGAATCATGCCACAATAGGACATAATTCCTTTCAAAACTATCTTATTCTCTTTTGAATCTCTTCTTCTACTTTTTCTATAAACTCAGAAACTTTCATAGCTCCTAAGTCGCCATCTTTTCTAGAGCGTACGCCTACTGATTCGGATTCAATTTCTTTATCGCCTACCACTAGCATATATGGCACTTTTTGCATTTGGGCCTCTCTAATTTTGTAACCAATTTTTTCGTTTCTTTCATCAAGCACTACTCTGATGCCTCTATCTCTTAATTTGCGATATAGCATATTCGCATAGTCCATATGCTTTTCGGATGAAATTGGAAGAATCTTTACTTGCGTTGGAGAAAGCCACGTTGGAAGTGCTCCTTTGGTTTCTTCTAAGTAATATGCCATAAAACGATCAATACTTCCCAAGATTGCTCTATGAAGTACCACTGGCGTCTTCTTTTGACCATCTTTATCTACGTATTCTAACTTAAATCTCATTGGCAAACAGAAATCTAGTTGGCAAGTAGATAGTGTGTATTCATTACCAACAGCTGGTTTAACCTGTACATCTAGCTTTGGTCCATAGAAAGCCGCTTCACCAATCTTTTCTACGTATTCAATGCCGATATCATTTAAAACATGACGAAGCGTATCTTCGGCATTGTTCCACATATCATCATCTGGATAATACTTAACGGTATCCTTTGGATCACGAAGTGATAATTCAAAGTGATAATCAGTAATGCCAAGTTCTTGATAAACATCCAAAATCAAATTCACAACGCTTTGGAATTCTGATTCAATTTGCTCAGGTGTTACAAAAAGGTGAGCATCATTTTGACAGAAAGTTCTTACTCTTTCAATTCCCTTTAGTGTACCACTTGCTTCAAAACGGCAGTCTCTTGCAATTTCACCAATACGAATTGGTAGGTCTCTATAAGAGTGAATATCGTTTGCGTAAATCATCATGTGATGAGGGCAGTTCATTGGACGAAGGACGAATTCTTCTCCTTCCACTTCCATCTTAGGAAACATGCCATGTTGATAGTGATCCCAGTGACCAGAAGTTTTGTATAGCTCTACCGTTCCTAGTGGTGGGGTTAATACGTGTTTATAGTTTAATTTTTTCTCTTTACCTTTAATGTAGTTTTCTAGTTCTTCCCAAATCACATAGCCATTTGGCAAAAACAATGGAAGGCCTTTTCCAGTTAAATCGTGCGTCATGAAAATGCCTAAATCTTTACCAATTTTTCTATGGTCTCTTTCTTTAGCTTCTTCAAGTTTGGTGATGTACTCTTCTAAATCTGATGCTTTGGTAAAGCTAATACCATAAATTCTTTGAAGGCTTTGATTTTTAGCATCTCCTCTCCAATAAGCAGATGAAGATGACAAGATTTTAATCGCTTTTACTTTTCCTGTAGACATTAGGTGTGGACCTCTACAAAGGTCAGTAAAATCGCCTTGTTTGTAGAAAGAAATGGCTTCGCCTTCGGGTAAATCTTTAATCAGTTCTACCTTAAAAGGCTCTTCTTGCTTTTCCATTAGCTTAATCGCTTCATCTCTTGGAAGCTCAAATCTTTCAATGGCAATATCCTCTTTGATAATCTTTTTCATTTCTTCTTCGATTTTGGCTTTATCTTCTTCGGTAAAGTTTTCTACTGGATCAAAGTCGTAGTAGAACCCTTCATCAATCGATGGTCCAATGGTTAATTTGGTTTTTGGAAATAGTCTCTTTACTGCTTGTGCCATAATGTGGGCAGTAGTATGCCAGTAAGCTTTCTTTCCATCTAAAGAGTTATCGAAGGTTAAAATATTAAGGGTGCAATCTTCTTTAATTTCATATCTTAAATCTTGTACTTCTCCGTTTACCTCGCCGGCTGTAGCATTTCTGGCTAAGCCTTCGCTAATTTCCTTAGCAACATCCAAAACAGACATAGGTTTTTCGATTTCTTTGACGCTTCCGTCCTTGAGTGTGATTTTAATCATTTTCTCTCATCCTTTCTTTTGGTTTTCTCAAATATTTTTTCTTCTGAATATGATTTTCAATTTTTGTTGCCGAGTTCACAACCTAGGAAATCTTCCATAGATGATTAATTTAGAAGATTTCCAGGTTGTGCATGTTTGAGGCTTAAAATTGAAAATCATACCTAGAAGAAACACCGTACTACCAGTGAAAAAACTCAATTATTCATAACAGATAAACAAAAACTCCTAAATAGAGTTTTCGCTTACTACTCTATTTAGGAGTGATAATCTATACCACGGTTCCATCCTAAAATTCACTTAATTATGACTTTTTACGTAAGTCGTACCGGATATCTTATAGAGGGTAGTTTTTCAAAGGGATATATCCTATGCCTGCTTTCAGCATTCTACATGGCACTCTCTAAAGGAATTTCACCGATTTACTTTGTCCTCAAATATCAAGATACATTTTAGCACCGTTATGGAAATAATGCAAGCTTTTTTATGGATTTTCAACTGGTTTAATGTCACTTAAAATCCAATCATTTTTATCTGCTCTCACAAAAATGCCGCACTGCGTACATTCACTAATGGTGGAAAGTTTTACCATTTCTCCACAATTTGGACATTTTATGACGGTTAATTGTGTGTCTACTTGATTATTTGAAAGAATTTCTCTTGGTCGTGTAAAGGTCATTAAATAGGTTTTATTCACTCTTTCTTCTCTGTTACCAGAAATGACTTTCTCTGTGTTTTCTTCTTTGATGTAATCTATCATAGAACAGGTTAAAAGAACACTTACTTCATTTTTATCTTTTCCTTCTTTCACGGAATACAAATCTACTGTTCTAACCACAATCATATCAATCACATTGACTTGTCCATGATTGTCAAAATACTGTATTTGTTTTGTGTGTTCTTCTAGTAGATTCTCATCTTCATACATTTTCATTACCGATAGCTTTTTTTCAGACCATGCTTTTTCTAAATTAATAAAAAGCTTTTTGGCAAAAGTAATGAAACTCTCTTTATCAAAATTTTTATCTAATCTGGTCATTTGGTGAATTAATTCATATTCTTCCGCATCTTGTACCAAATTTCCATGACGCTCTGGCATAAAATCAGGAAGATTGTTTTTAGAAGGAAACAATGCCTTTAAAAAAATAATTAAAAATATGGCAACGCCGACTACTGCCAAGCAGATATAAAAATCGGATTTGATAAAATTAATAATGCCTTGTTCATTTTCACTTGTTGCAATAGCACTAGAAGTCATGGCAAAAGTTCCCATTAACACTCCCACTAATACAATAATAAATGCCATTTTTTGTTTCATGAAAAGTCCCCCTTTTTATTCATATCGTAATGCATCAATTGGGTGTAAGTTGGCTGCTTTATTGGCAGGCAAATACCCAAAAATAATTCCTATAAATGTTGAAATTCCACTAGCAATTAGGATTGCTGCAATTCCAACATCACCGCGAATTTCAAATGCTTTAGAAACTGTATTGGTTAAGAAAATGCCAAGCAAAATGCCAAGCACTCCACCAAGTCCACTCGTGGTAATGGCTTCAATGATAAACTGCATCAAAACATCTCTTTTATCTGCACCAATTGCCTTTCGAATACCAATTTCTCTTGTTCTTTCTGTGACAGATACCAACATAATATTCATAATACCGATGCCACCTACTAAAAGTGAGATTCCTGCTATCGCAATCAATACCATTTTAATGGTATCAATCGTTTCATTCATGCTATCCATAATGCTTTGTGCATCCACAATGATGTAATCATCTGCATCTTTGAACACTTGATAATAGTATTTGTCAATCACATCCGTTGCCGTTTTGGCAGATTCTTTATCTAAATAAGAAAAGTAAAACGTAGTAATATACTTTTGAGCAAATTCTTTTTGCGCTACCGTATACGGAATTAAAAACAAATCATCTTCTGTACTAAAACTTGAGGTGGATAATTCATTTAAAACACCTATAACTTTAAAAAGTGTTCCATTAATTCTTACATTTTTCCCAACAACTTCTTCTATGGGAGTTTTTTCTCCAAATAGTTTTTTGATGGTATGATTACCAATAAGGCAAACTCTTTGCTCACGTTTTTCATCAATATATTCAATATTTCTACCATACTCTATTTCTCGATTACGGATGGATAAGTAGCTACTAGAAACACCAATCACTGTTATGGTACGTTCTTTTCTCTCCACTCTCACATTGACATTCGTAATCACATAAGGAGAAAATTTGGTAATATTATCATCTTGTGCTACTAACTCTTCCAAGCCATCATATTCAATATGCTTACTACTCGTTTGCATATAGGCTGCTGCTGTGATAACATTAGAGCCCATTTCCTCAAAGGTATCTTCGATTTTGTTAGTGACGCCATTACCCAGGCCAACAATCAAAATCACTGCCGCAACACCAATAATGATTCCGAAGCATGGTTAACAGGGCTCTCATTTTATTAGCCATGATGCTTTTAATAGCAAGCATGAAGGATTGCTTTACATCCATATTCTTTCCTCTCTTCTAAGATTCTTTAATGACCGTATCTTCAATGATTTTACCATCTTGCAACCTCACCACACGTTTGGCTTGCATGGCAATACTATTATCGTGTGTGACTAGCACAATGGTGTTCCCCTCATCATTTAATTCTTTAATTAACTGTAAAACATCAATACCCGTTTTACTATCTAGTGCTCCTGTTGGTTCATCTGCCAAAATGACCGATGGCTTTCCTGCCAAAGCACGAGCAATCGACACTCTTTGTTGTTGACCACCTGAAAGTTGTTGTGGATAGCGATGTTCCATATTCTCTAATCCCACTCTTTTTAAAGCTTCTCTTGCTTTTTCTAAGCGCTTACTTTTGGAAATTCGCTTATAAATAAGAGGCAGTTCTACATTGTTAATGACGTTTAGTTTTTGAATCAAATTATACTGTTGAAAAATAAAACCTATTTTGTTTTTGCGAATATAGGATAATTCATCATCTGAGAGCATACTCACGTCGACACCATCTAAGATGTATTTCCCAGAAGTGGGAATATCTAAACAACCAATAATATTCATACAAGTGGATTTACCAGACCCCGATTGTCCTACAATAGCCACAAACTCTCCATCATCAATATGAAGACTAATGCCGTCAAGCGCATGCACGGTAGTATCACCGGTTTGATAAATTTTATAAATATCTTTTAATTCTATCACCGATTCATTCTCCTTTAATTCTCCATCATCATGGTTCGAAGACTATCCATATCGAATTTACCACTCTCTTTAATCTTATCTACTAAAACAATATCATCTTTTTGAATGCCTGATAAAATCTCCACATATTCATCACTATTTAGCCCAAGCTCCACTTTTACTTTTTCGTATCCCTTTGGTACAGAAGTATCCTCGTCTTGATATTCTCCGCTTTCTGATTTTTTATAAACTACCTCACCTTTTCGAACAGCGGTAAGGGGAACTCTTAACGTGTTATCTTTTTGAGCAACTTTTATTTTAGCATCTGCCGTCATACCAGAGTAAATTTCATTCACGCCTGGAAATTCAATTAATACAGAATAATTGGTTGTTCCCCCCACATTGACTCCAAGGGTATTAATATTGACTACTTCACCAGAGAACACTTGATTATTGAGTGCTTCCACCATTACTTCTACCTCTTGACCAATCTTGATTTTAGAAATATCCATCTCATCAATTTGCACCTCAAACTTGAGCGTAGATACATCTGCTAGTACTGCCATCACATTCGAATTTGTTTGTTGATAGGTAGAAATAACATCTCCCTTTTTGCTATTAATATAAATCACTTTCCCGCTAATCGGTGCGGTGATGTAGTAATTATCTAATTGTGTTTGCGTAGCACTTTTACTATTTTGTGCATTTCTCACTGCTATTTCTGCTGTTTTAACAGAAGCTTTTGCGTTTTCTAACTGCGTATCTAAGTTAGTATTTTCTAATTCTGCAATTAAATCTCCTTGATTAACGTAGGAACCATTTTCAATATATAATTTTTTGACGGTTCCTGTCCCATTAGAAACTACGACAGATGCCGTAATATCTGTGATATATCCTTCTTGTGTGCTCTCTATCGCAGAACCAATATTAGTAAAAATGGTTCCTTTTACTCTAGCCGTTTGAACGCTATATCCTGGTGCCTCCACTTGGATAGTTACATTCGTTACTTG
The DNA here is from genome assembly GCA_002308995.1 of Clostridiales bacterium UBA1234. Lineage (GTDB taxonomy): Bacteria > Bacillota > Clostridia > TANB77 > UBA1234 > UBA1234. The sequence goes on from DBWQ01000013.1 coordinate 25,407, forward strand.
GGCACCGCCACCGGTAAGGGAAGTACTATCTGAAATCTCACTTACTACACCATCCATACTTGTTAAATAGTCTAGGAAGAAAACAGAAGCTTTGTTACCAATACTCATATCTTGTACACTAGATGTCATAAAAGGAAGCTTTACCTCGTATAAGTCTCTCTGTTTCACTTCACAGACAGGCGTCATGCTACTCACAAGAGACCCTTCTGCAAGCCTTAGGTTACTCACATATCCACTACCAGAAGCATATATTTTTAAATCATCAATTTGTTTTTGAATGGTATTGACATTTAATTTAGATTGTTGTAGTGAAATATTAGATTGTTCTACGGCAAGGCCCACTTGATTTAAGGTAGAGTTAATGTCTTTGGTATCAATGACATACAAGACATCCCCTTTTTCTACATACTCATTTAACGCTACATGGTCTTCTAAAATTTCTCCCGTAACTTTTGGCACAATACTATAAGTGCTCTTTGCTGAAATAACTCCATCTCCTTCTACTTCAACTAGCACTTCCCCATACTCTGCCTTCATTTCTTCATACGGAAATTCTTCTACCACTTGGCGATTCTTAGGATCTGTTTTAATAGCAAATGCAATGTATGCAATCACACCAACAATGATGATTCTTTTTATCCATTTTTTGATTCTGCCTCTTCTTGCTTTTGACAAAAGAGCTTTTGTTAAATCATTCTCCGCTTTTTGGGCATCTAAAGCCTCTTTTTCTCCCATCCAAGTACCTGCTTTCTTTATTTTTTAACTTTAACATTTTATTCTTTTGGCTATATTTTTATCACAGTAATTCATCTTATCATTATAACTGATTCTCATAAAAAAGTCAAAAAACACTTTGTAAATTTTTGATGTACTTTTTCATTTAAAAAGGTATCACTGCTGATTGCAATGATACCTTCTTTTTATGCTATCAAATTATTTTATAACTATTATCTTCTTACCTATTGAAGTTTTGCTCCACATTCTGGGCAGAACTTTGCATTGGAAGCTACTGGTTTTCCACACTCTGGGCAATATTTAGTAGCTTCTCCGTCTGGCTTTTTAGCGCCACACTCCGTACAGAACTTTCCTGTATTTTCCGCACCACATTCTGGACATTTCCAAGTTTCTTTGTTTGGTGCTGATACAGTTCCAACAGCTGCAGCATTAGGATTTGGAGTTTGATACTGAACATTATTGGCAACATTAGCCGTAGTTGCTCCAAATACATTTCCTGAGCTCATATTCATCATACCAATTCCCATAAAGCCATTCATGGCACCATTTTCATTTTTAGCAGCATCTTGAACTGCTTGCGCATAGGCACCAGTAAGAACTCCTTGTTGTTGATATTGATCTCCTGCAAGCTCATAATCATCAATTTTCTTCTTAGATTCATCCGTTAGCGTTACGCTCTCTACATTAAATGAAACTAACTCTACGCCTCTTTTTCTAATTGGCTCATCAAAAATCGATTCAGTCATGATGCCTCTAATCTCATCTGTCTTATTTGGAAGAGATAGTGCTTCAATCTTATGTTCTTCTTCACACAAGCTATTTAGAATGTTAGCAAAGGCAGAAACTACCTCGCTACGCATTTGTTCTACTAGTTCATCCTTTCTATACTCAGTGGCAATGCCTCCAATTTGTTCCATAAAAGTTGCTGGATTGTTGATTTTAAATGTGTAAGTACCAAAGCATTTGATATCCAATCTCATTGGTGTATATCCACCCATTCTCGCATTTAAAAGAGGATGTCCCCAATCTTTATATGGTACAGGATTTGGTGTTCCAAATTTATTACCAATAATCTCTTTCACATTAAAGAAGAATACGGCTTGCTCTTTGGCAACTGCACCACCAAATTTAAACCTTGTCCACATTTCTTTAAAAACAGCTCCAAAAGAACCACTAAAGAAAGATGGGGTAGCGTCTGAATCAAAAGTATAAACACCTGGTTCAGCTGTTGCATCCATAATCTTTCCACTATCATAAACAACTGCTACTTGTCCTGGTCCTACAATAATTCTGCTTCCCTTGGCAATGGTTCCATTTTTATCTGTCATTTTCTTCATTAAGATGTCATTTCCCATGTCGCCACATGCAATACCTTCTAAAAATTGGTCACCAAGTGTAGATCCAATTGCATTAACCGCAGCTTTAATTAATCCCATGTTTTATCATTCCTTTCTTTTCGACAACCGTCGATATATAGCTACATAATATCATTATTTCTTTTGTTTCGCAATAGAAAATTCTATCAAAAAAACGACTTTCCTTTCAATTCCCATTATTTAGTAATAACGCTTTTTCTTTAAAACGCAAGAATTCCAGAGACGTATCGTCTCTGGAATTCTTATAGAGTTATTTTGCGTTTACTTCTTCCCAGGTATTCATAATCACCTGGTTGATTTCATCCCACTGTTCTTCGATGGACTGCACGAGTTTCATCTGAACGCGAGCACGTTCCAGATTCTGTCCGTCGTAGTCGGCACCGAAGTACGGATTTCCTGCAATGTGGTCATCCAGGAAACGGATGACAAGCTCGATAGAAAGCATCCACACAGCGTCAGCCATGTAAGAAACCTCTTCTTCGGTGATGACGTCTTTCATGGATTCCAAGAACCCGCGAGTGAGTTCCTTGAATCTTTCGATGGAGAAGGAAACTTTGGAAAGATCCTTTTCCTCTTCGGAGGCAGTATTGCATCCAAAGCGAGCCGCATCTCCAAAGTCGGATAAAACGGTACCCGGCATGACCGTATCAAGGTCAATCATGCCAATTGCTTCGCCAGTCTCCGTGCAGATAATGATGTTGTTGAGCTTCGGGTCGTTGTGAGCAATCCTCAAAAGAATAATGCCCAGAGCCAAAGCCTCCATCAAAAGACCATACTTCTGAACACGCTCAGGGGCATTCAGGAAGTTGATTTCCTCCTGACAAGTCTTGCATCTTTCAGGATTTTCTTCACAGGTCTTGACGAAATGCTCATACCTTTTGGCCGTGTCGTGGAAATCCGGAATCGTCTCGACCAGCTTAGAAGCATCGAAATCGCTCAGCATTTTCGAGAATTCTCCGATACCACGACCAACCGTATACATGTCATACGGCGAAGTGACTTCGTTTTTGAACGTTGCGTTGATGAAATCATACAGGCGATAATACGCCTTTTCCATCTCGTCAACGTACAGGTAACGATGAGGAGAAGGGACACTTTCGCCAACTGCGTGGAAGTTGATGGTTGTTCCACCCTTCTGCTGGATATGCTTGGTTACCTGAATGATGTTGTTCATCAGCTGAACCGGCTGTTTGAAAACCTTGGTATTAATCAACTGAAGAACAAGACTTACAAATCCGTCCGGTGTGTTGATCGTGATTTTGAACGTTTTGTTCAGTCTGCCACTCTTCATCGGTTTGACATCTACAATGTGTCCATCTTTGATGCCGAAACTATGAAGAATCTGGTAGAACTGCGCAAGCTCTTCCGAAGAGCAAGCTGTAAAGAGTTCCTGTGCCATGATGTTAATTCCCTCCTTGCCAAAATGGCTTCGATTATTTGTAACTCATCGCTTACGGGTGAGATTTTATCACGTATTTCAAATTATGTCAATACAATATTTCCATATTTTGGTATTTTTAAGCAGAAAATTTTACATAATTAAGAAAAAAAGACGATTTTTCATCGTCTTTTCCTATCTTAGTGCTTCTATTGCTAGTTTTCGATTCGATTCTTGAAAGATAGCAGTTCCTGCAACAATCACGTTTGCTCCCGCATTTTTGACTTTTTCTATATTACTTGGATAAATACCTCCATCCACCTCAATGTCGATTTCTTTGTTAATCTTTCGCATTGCCTTTACTTTACGAAGACAACTAGTAATCAATTTTTGTCCTCCAAACCCTGGTTCTACCGTCATTACAAGTACCATATCAATCATGGATAAATAAGGAACTAGTTCTTTGATTGGTGTTTTGGGTTTTATGGCAATTCCAACCTTTATTCCTTTTTCATGAATTTTTTGAATCAGTGAAACAATCTCTTCTTTAGAAACAGCTTCTAAATGAAAGGTTAGGATATCTGAAAGTGAAAAATCTTCTACCCATTCTGAAGGATTTTCCACCATCAAGTGTGTGTCTATGGTGAGGTGGGAACTGGCCTTGCTCCTTTTTAACATTTCAAGTCCAGGTGTTTGGTTTGGCACAAATTTTCCATCCATCACATCTACATGAATATAATCCGCCCCTGCTTCTTCAACACTTTTTATTTCTTCTTCTAAATGCATAAAATCTGCGGCCAAAATAGATGGTGCAATTTTTACCATTTCTTTTCCCCTTTCAATTTCTCATAAAGCTCACAATATCTTTCATATCTACCTTTATCGATTTTACGCTTATTCACCGCTTTTTTGATTCCACAGTTGATTTCTTTAATATGTGTGCATCCTCGATACTCGCATTCTTCTTTAAACGGCTCAAACTCTACAAAATATTCATCTAATTCTTTGTATGAAATTCCAGAAACTTCAAACGAAGAAAAACCTGGAGTATCTGCTAAAAAGCTATTTTTAGCAAATTCATATAGTTCTACATGTTTAGTAGTATGTTTCCCTTTTTCAAGCTTTTCGGATATTTCTCCTTCTGGGCTTACTTCTTCATTAAAAATCGTATTGGTTAATGCAGACTTTCCCACTCCTGAGTTTCCAGCAAAAGCGGTTACTTTATTGTTAAGTAATATCGCAATTTTATCAATTCCCAAACCATTTTTAGCTGTGGTAGTAATAACTTGATACCCAATATTTTGATATGTTTCAATAATATTGGTATATTCCGCATCCAAATCAATTTTATTAATGCATACAATTGGCTCAACCCCGTTGATTTCTGCCATAATAATCTGCTTGTCCAAGAGCATTAAATCTGGCTTCGGATTCGTAGTAGCAAGAACAATGATTAATTGATCAATATTGGCAATGGGAGGTCTTTCGAATTCATTCTTTCTAGGATATATTTTTTCAATGACATGATCAAAGGAAACTTCGACAATGTCGCCTACAAGAGGCGACATTTTTTTAAATTTAAACAATCCCTTCGCAATACATTCACATTTTTCTCCATCGTCTTTTCTAACAAGATACGTATTGGATTGAACTTTGATAATAATACCTTTCATATAAACACCTTTTGGCTTGTTAGGCCACTTTCATTATTTCATTATTGTAGGATATATTCACTAACAAGCTTATCATCGTGATAAACTTTAATCATGGCTCCAGGAATATCTACAACATAAACTTTTATCATGCCTTCACTTCGATTATGTCTTGCTTCATACTCAATGACTCTTCCCGAAGTTACGCTTTCTGAAACAACTTTAAGCACAAATGAATCTCTTTCTGCTTTATAGTTTAAATCGATGGTAACTTCTCTTTTACCTTCTGTGATACTTGTTGGCGTTGGTGTTGGTGTTGGAGTAGTAGGATTTTCCTCATACTTATTAATGGTAAGATCAATTTCCGTTAATTCAGAAACTTTTTTACCAGCTTCAGGTCTTTGCTCCACTACACCAGACTTTTGTGAAGAAGTAGAAATATAAGTAATCTTTGAAATAAGCTTAGCTTCATCTATCTTTTGTCTTGCAGCATCTTCTGTCATTCCAACAACATTTGGAATTTCAATAAGACCATCTTTTTCTGGTCCCGTGCTAACAAAAACAATTACCTCAGAACCTGTTGGAACTGTTACACCACCTGCAGGTCTTTGACGAATAATTCTTCCTTTTTCTACAACATTACTTGCTTCTCCACTTTCTACATATACAAGGCCTTCCATCTCAACAAGATATTTTGCCATAGAAGTGCTACTTTCTACTGTAACATCTGGAACGGTAACTGTTTTAGAACCCAGACTTACCCAAATATTCACCAAAGCGCCTCTTTTTTTCGTTACTCCTTCTTTTGGATCTTGTTTTACTACGTACCCTTTAGGCTGAGTATCATCCGTCACTTCTGTTACCTCTCCTAATTCTAGGCCACTCTCTTTTAGCGTTTCTTCTACATACTCAAGTTTAACTCCATATAGGGGAGGTACCGTTACTGTCTTAGATTCTACTGGTGCCCCCAAAATTTTTACACTAATAACTTCTCCTAATTTCATGCAGCAAATAAATAAGCCAATCAAAATGCCAAGAACAATAAAGAGTCTAAGTAGAGCCATTGGTTTACTCATCTTTTTCTTCTTTCCCATTGTTTCCTCCTCATCTTGCTCCTTTTGATATTTATTTACGTTTTCCGTAGTTTTTGGTTTGTTTACCATACTAGGCACATTAACGATCGGAATCCTTTGCGTTGGAAAATCTTTTGAACTCTTTTTTTCGCTTTCAGCAACTTTAATAGAAGGATCGCTAAGTACTTTTTGCAGGTCATTATACATTTCAGAAGCACTACTATAACGCTCACTTGTTTCTTTCTCCATTGCCTTTAAAATAATGGTATTAACACTTTCAGGCAAGGTATTACATAAGCTAATTGGTTCAATTGGTTCTTCATTAATATGCATTAACGCAATTGCTACCGGTGTTTTCGCATCAAATGGTAAGGTTCCTGTGCACATTTCATATAGCACAACCCCTAAAGAATAAATATCTGATTTTTCATCTGTATAGCCACCTCTTGCATGTTCAGGTGAAAAATAATGAACACTTCCCAGTGTACTATCGAAGGCGTTAATCGTTGAACTAGAAACTGCTTTTGCTATGCCAAAGTCTGTTACTTTTGCAACGCCATCTTTGGTAATTAAAATATTGTGTGGCTTAATATCTCTATGAATAATATGATTACGATGCGCTTGACTAAGACCAGAGGCAATTTGTGAGGCAATTCCTACAGCTTCTCTCCAAGGAAGTTTTCCCTCTTCATTAATAATATCTTTTAGCGTTCTTCCCTCAATTAATTCCATCACAATGTAGTGCATACTATCTTCAAAACCTACATCGTAGATAGAAACAATATTAGGATGAGAAAGACTCGCAGCAGACTGTGCCTCCACTTGAAATCTCTTAATAAACTCCACATCATTAGAGAACTCATCCTTCAATATTTTAACTGCTACAAAGCGATTAAGAACTTTGTCTTTAGCTTTATATACCGTTGCCATGCCACCCGTACCAATTTCTTCTAAAATTTCATATCTGTTACCTAATATCTTCCCAATGCAACTCATTTTCTACCTCCGCTAATCATTAGAAATTAGTATTACACTTATATTATCATAGCCACCACGCTCATTTGACTCTTTCACGAGTTTTTGACATGCAAGCTTTACATTGTTTTTATTCTCTAAAATCAAATCGTATATCTCTCTTGCATCCATCATATTGGTTAGTCCATCCGTACAAATTAACAAATAGTCATCTTTCAAAAACCCTTTTGTTAAAATATCTGGTTCTTCATTTTTTTCGCAACCAACCACTTTTAATAGCACATTACGCTGCGGATGATCCACGGCCTCTTCTTTCGTAATAGTGCCATTATCCACCAAAGCTTGCACATAAGAATGATCCTTCGTAAGCTGTCTAATAATGTTTTTTCGAATACGATACACTCTACTATCTCCAATATGCCCAATGCATATTTTGTTTCTGTAGACAATGACAACAATCAAGGTGGTTCCCATGCCTGAATAATCCTTTGATGTCTTTGACTTTTCATACACATAATTGTTAGCTTTGATAATTGCCTTGCGCATAAAAACTTCCACATTATCTCTATCTAACAGAATATCATTTAGATTATCTTTCAAATACGCCTTGACGTATTCTACTGCCGTGGTACTAGCAACGCTACCTGCTTTGGCGCCACCCATACCATCTGCCAAGACGAAAAACTTAATTTCTTCATTTTCATCTGGCAAAAATATTTTATCTTGATTTTCTTTACGTTTTTTCCCAATATCGCTGATTCCGTAGTATTGCATCGTATCACCTCTTTTTCAACCTCATTATATATAATATCCAAAAATTAGTCAATATTAGTCTTTTGATCCCTCACTAGCTGACCGCAAGCAGCCGCAATATCAGAACCCAATTCTCGTCTCACCGTAGCAACGATTCCTTGCTCATTTAAAGTATCGCGGAAAGCAAGGATTTTTTCCGTGCTGCTTTTTTCATATTTTCCGTCCTTAATTTTATTCACCGGAATTAAATTGACATGACAAAGCATCCCTTTTAATAGCCTTGCCAAATGAATAGCATCTTCATGACTATCATTTTTCCCATCCACTAAAGCATATTCAAAAGTAATGCGTCTATTCGTTTTTTTGATGTAATCCTTACAAGCCTTCATCACTTCATCAATATGATAAGTATTGTTAATTGGCATCATTTCTGAGCGGATACTATCACGACTACTGTGTAGAGAAATGCACAAATTGCATTGGATGTTTTCTTCAGCAAGTCTATAGATTTTAGGAACAATACCACAGGTAGAAATGCTAATATGTCTAGCACCAATATTGAAACCCTTTGGGTCATTAATCAAACGAATCGCTTTGATGACATTATCGTAATTATCAAGTGGTTCACCAATTCCCATAAAAACAACATTGGAAATTTTTTCGCCGCTTTGTTTTTGAATTTCTAAAATTTGGCTGACAATCTCACCTGCCGTAAGGCTTCGAACAAAACCAATTTTGGCAGAAGCACAAAAATTACATCCCATTTTGCAACCCACTTGATTAGAAACACAAGCTGTGTTACCAAATTTATATTTCATCATAACGCTTTCAATTTTGTGTCCATCGTTTAGTTCAAATAAATACTTAATCGTTCCATCCACCGACTTTTGAAATTGACTTAGTTTAAGATTTTGCAAAATATAATTGTCTTTCAGTTTTTGAATCAGTTCTTTTGACAAATCTGTCATTTCGTCAAAAGAGTCAATTTCTCGATAAAGCCATGCAAAGATTTGCTTTGCACGATACTTTTTTTCGCCTAAATTTAGTATCTCTTCTTCTAATTCCGTTAGAGTAAAATCTCGAATATTTTTCAATATAAATCCTTCCTTTTTAAAAAATGATTACTCTTTCTTTAATACTGCAATAAAGAATCCATCTGTCCCATCAATGTGAGGGTATAAATTGATTTTTTCTTCTAGAATAAATTCTGGATGTTTGGCTAAAAACTTTTCAATTTGTTCTTCATTTTCTTGTTTGAACACCGTGCAAGTACTATAGACAAGTTTTCCTCCTGAGCGTAAATATTCTGAGCATGTATTGAGAATTTTTTCTTGGATTTGCGCCATTTCGGCTATGTCTTCTGCTTTTCTCTGCCATTTGATATCTGGTTTCTTGCGAATTACACCAATACCAGTGCACGGAACATCCAAGAGAATCTTATCATAATGATCTTTTAAAAGCCCTTGATATTCGGTAGCATCTTTTACTTCTGCCTTGATAATGTTAATTTCTAATCGACTTGCCGTCTCTTCTACTAATTTGACGCGATGTGGATGAATATCCCAAGCATCAATTCTTCCCTCATTCTGCATTAAATCTGCCAAATAGGTTGTTTTTCCACCCGGAGCACTACAAGCATCCAATATTTTTTCTCCAGGAAGAGGATTTAGTTTTAAACAGGCAAGTTGAGCAGCCTCATCTTGCACCACAAATAACTGTGTACCAAAATCAGCTACTGTTTTGGTAATGATACTATCCGGTAGTTCTCCCTTCTTACAATCAATATTTTTTAATCGTAGTAAATGAAACAATTCATCTCTAGATGTTTTAACAGTATTGGCACGAATGGTAATATCTGTTTTTTGATTATTCGCATTTAACAATTCAGTTACAAATTTTTTGTCATATTGCTTTAAAAGTTCATCCACCAACCACAATGGATGCGAAGTAACAATTGAGATGAGTTCTGCTTCTAAAATTGGTTTTGTACTTAAAAAATCCAAAAGCTTTTCCATCTCATTTTTTTCAATTTTATGTAGAATCGCATTCACAAATTTACTAGAAGCTTCATGGCCATATTTTTTAGCCAATTTTACGCTTTCATTCACTGCAGCACTAATAGGTATTTTATCTAAAAAAACAATTTGATAAATTCCCATTCTTAAAATATTGAGTATCCATGGTGAAATCTTTTTAATTTTAATAGACGAATACATCATGATAATTTCATCAAGTGTCATCTTCCACGTTAGTACTCCATAAACAATTTCGGATGTTAGTGCTTTATCCACATTAGACAAATCACTTTTCTTTAATTCCTTATCAATTTGAATATTGGCATATCCTTCTCCATATTCTATTCTATATAAGATGTTTAGTGCTAGTTCTCTGGCTGTCATACATACTCCTTTCCACGCTCTATCAATGGCTGATAATGTGCAAAAGGAGCGACATACAAAGTCGCTCTCTATCTTTCACTAAAAAATACTCTTGGTTCGTGAATAACGTTTTTGGCAAAACGATTTTCTTACATATCCTTTGGTTTCTCCTTAATGGTTCCAAAATAATACTTAATTGCTTCGATAATACGCTCCGAAGCAAGACCATCACCATACGGATTAGCCGCTTTGCTCATCGTCGCATATGCCTCATTATCATTTAATAGTTTGGTTGCTTCTTCTATAATCAGTGCTTTATCCGTTCCTACAATTTTTACTGTGCCAGCAGTTACTGCTTCTGGGCGTTCTGTTTCTCTTCTAAGTACTAATACTGGTTTACCAAGAGAAGGGGCCTCTTCTTGGATACCGCCAGAATCTGTCAAAACCATATATGACTTGTTAATTAAGTTGTGGGTTGTGATAACATCTAACGGTTCAATCAAATGCACATTTTTTACTTTTCCTAAAACATCCTTAGCCGTTTTTTGCACTGCCGGATTCAAATGTACTGGATAAACCACCTCCACATTTTTGTTTTTCTCAGCAATTTCTTTGACTGCTTCACAAATATTTTTGAGTGGTTCTCCTAAGTTTTCACGTCTATGGGCTGTCATAAAGATGATTTTCTTTTTAAAATTTAATTTTGCTAAAACAGGATGCTCAAATTGATAATTATCTTTTACGGTTGTTTTTAAAGCATCAATGACAGTATTTCCTGTGATATAAATATTTTCTTCTGGTACAAGCTCTTTAAGTAAGTTGTTCTTATTGTTTTGCGTTGGAGAAAAATATAAATCAGCAATTTGTGTGACAAGTTTACGATTCATCTCTTCTGGATATGGAGAATACTTATCATAAGTTCTAAGTCCAGCTTCTACATGACCAACTCTTATTTTAGAATAAAAGGCCGCAAGAGACGCCGCAAATGTCGTTGTAGTATCACCATGAACTAATATCATATCTGGATTTTCTTTGGTAATAACCTCATTTAGCCCCTCTAACACTTTGGAAGTAATATGTGTTAAAGTTTGGCAATCTTTCATCACATTCAAGTCATACTCAGGCTTAATTTGAAAAGCTTCTAGCACTTGATCTAACATTTGTCTGTGTTGCGCTGTCACACACACGATGGTATCAATTTCTGAATGTTCCTTTAGTTTTAATGCTAGTGGACACATTTTAATTGCTTCTGGTCTTGTACCAAATACCAACATCACTTTTATCTTTTCGCCCTTTGGCTTTATTTCTTCTAACTTTTTAATGACATTTTCTTCTTTTGTTTCTTTGCGATGTGCCGATAAAATATTCTTAGATCCAAGAATTGATAATACCGCTAAAATCATTGCTAAAGTAACTACTTTCCAAATATCGCTTTCTAAAATAATCACTGCAAAGATTCCAAGAAGTGCTGTCAATGCATATAAAATCACAACCGCTTGTTTTTGAGAAAGTCCTGCATCAATTAAACGATGATGAATATGACCACGGTCTGCTTGCATGATAGATTTATGATGTAAAATTCTTCTACAAATGGCAAATAACGTATCAAAAATAGGAAGGCCTAAAATAACCACTGGAAGTACAATTGTCATCACCGTATATGTTTTTGCCATCCCTATCATCGAAAGTGTGGCAAGCACAAAACCCAAGAAATTAGACCCCGCATCTCCCATAAATGTCTTAGCAGGATTAAAATTAAATGGTAAAAAGCCAATCAATCCACCCAAAAGTGCTGCTACTAAAATAATGGCAATTTCACTAGCACCATTTAAGATAAAGATAACCAATAAGGAAAGCGTAGAAATGGCAGACACACCTGTTGCCAAGCCATCCAACCCATCAATCAAATTGAGTGCATTCGTAACGCCAACCAGCCAAAAGTATGTGATAATAATAGAAAGCACATCATTTAAGCCATATATCACTAAAAATGGAATATTGATATAACAAATTCTAAGACCACTTAATATCACACAAATAGCACCAATCGATTGGCCTAAAAACTTTTTCCATGGAGTAAGTCCCTTGGTATCATCCCAAAAACCAGTCACAGCAACAATGCCAGCGCCTATAAAAAATCCCATTAAATTAGGCATATTCAGAATGGTTGATGTTAACATGATATAGGTCGTTGAAACCAAAAATGCCATAATAAATGAAAGACCACCAATTCTAGGCATTGGCTTTGCATGAACCTTTCTTTCATCTTTTGGAATATCAATTGCTCCCACTCGATAAGCAAGTTTAATTGTAAAGGGAGTAAAAATTGCACTGCAAAGTGCCGCTAAAATAAATACTATAATACTGTTAATTACCATAAATAATTTCCTTTCAAACTAATTCTATATCCTTTTTCTAAAGCACTCATGATTTAGTATTCTTGCATATGATGCTTTTCGTACTCTTCAATCATTTGCACACGTCTTTCGTGTCTTCCTCCAAGAGCTTCAGAAGAAAGCCACATACAAATATACTCTTCGGCAGCCTCTATGGTTGTATCATCGGCTCCAATCGTAATGACATTGACATGATTATCTTCTTTGGCATGTCTTGCATCTTTAATTGAAGAAATAGGACCACTTCTAATGCCTTTTACTTTATTGGCACAAATGCTCATTCCAATCCCGCTTCGACAAATTAATACCCCTGCCTCGCATTCTCCATTTGCCACACTCTCTGCAACCTTAAAGGCAAATTCAGGGTAATCATCTTCTGGATTTTCTGTATATGCACCAAAATCTTTAAATTCAATTTCTCCCTCAAAAACACTTTTTAACTCTTCTTTTAATTGAAAGCCTCCGTGATCTGCTCCAATCGCTATCATCTACTTTCCTCCTTTATCATAAGTCCTATTATCTTGGTTTTTTACTTATCAAACGATACTTCTTCTATTTAGTTGTAAAAAATACCATTTATGTATTATTTCCACTTTTGATGATTCAATTTTGCTGCTATCATTATACAATAAATCCAAAAAAAATCAATAGTTGCCCCCCTTAGTATACAACAAAAAGCGCTTGTAGCTTCCATTAAATGGATATTACCACAAGCGCTTTTTTTTCATTCAATTAATGATTCCCATATGGGCTTTCTGGCGAATCCCAACCACTTGGTACGCCATCTGGATCTTCTTCCTCTTCCTCATCATAAATTACCATTGAAGGGTCCTCACTCACATTGGATGGCTTTGTAGGACTAGGCGTTGGTGTAGGTGTTGGAGTAGGCGTTGGAGTTGGCTTTGGTTTGGTTGGCTTCTTAGTTGGAGTAGGTGTTGGCGTAGGCGTTGGAGTAGGTTCATTATCACCAGATTTTGCGCCATCTCCTGAAACTGTTTCATTATCACCAGAATGCGCAATATCCCCAGAAGCAAGTTGAGTATCTCCAGAGTTTGCACTATCACCTGAAACGGCTTGATTATCACCAGATTTTGCAGAATCTCCTGATGGAAGACTTTCACCAGAAAGTACTTGCTTATCACCTGATTCATTACTTACAACTGGTACCATTTGTGTATCTTCCGGATTCTTAGCATCCCCTGAAACTAACGTTTTTTCTCCAGAATCCTTCACTTGGGTTTTATCTCCACTTACCGTTTTGGCTTTATATGGAATAGTAACAGAATCAACATTATTCTTAAAAGCAGTTACGATGTATTCCTTTAAGGCGTCCATATCAACTGTAATTTCTCCCTCATCACCTACAAGTTCATCTAACGCTTTCGAAAGTTTCTTTTCATTTAAAACATAATTTACTTCAATGACTTCATCTTTGAAATAGCTTTTGATAACCTTACCAACACTAGCATATTCTTTGCCATTTCTGCCATATTCATAGGCTTCTGAGGCAAGTTCCTCTTCATCTTTTTCAGCATGAAAGCCAATGGAAGTAGTTGTTACAGTCACTTGCTTAGTTCCTGCAACCAATATTAATTTTCTAAGTTCTTCATCTAATAAGCTTTCTTCAATTAGTTCTGCTGCTTCCTCCCTTGTTTTTAGGCCGACGTTAACATCTCCTACATAAACATTAGCTAGAATTTTGTTTTCTAGTTGTTTGGAGATCATTAGCATCGCAAGTAAAGCAACGATAACTAAAACCAGTACAATCACACCTAAAATGATGATTTTACTGGTTGAATTCCTAGCTTCTTTTTCAGAATATAACAATTGATTCATTTTTTACCACCTTTTTCTTACAAATTCCTTTATTATTTTACCATAAATTCCAGAAAAAAACAACAACTTTTTATGTAAAATTTGGAAAATTTGCCTATTTTTTTGAAATTTCTTCAAAAAATATGAAAAAAGAGGTATTTCAGACTACTTTAGGGAAGATTTCGAGAAAAATATAGAATCATTTTGGGGCAGTTTCTCCCCTTATTATCCCTATTTTCGATACCTATTTTCCGTTTCTAAAACCATTAAAATATTTTTGGAAAGTGGGAGTAAAAAAATATTACATTTTTTACAAAAAAAACTTGCAGTTTTATTTTATTATCTATATAATTGACTTAACAAAAGATAAAATTTAAGGAGTGAATACCATGACAGTTACAGAAAACGTTGTTTTTGATACCGAAAAATTAATAGAAGGAAGGACCGCAAAGCTTACTTACACAGGCGCTTTGGCAACCCCATCCACCAACGAGGTTTATGTTCATTATGGTTTCGGTTTACTTTGGGAAAACATTCAAGAGATTAAATTAGATAAAGTTGATGACACCACCTACGAGACAGAAATCAATTTGGTACCTTCCTATGATAGCATTAATTTCTGTTTTAGAGATGATAATAACAACTGGGATAATAATGATGCCAAAAACTATACTGCTGAAATCTCTAAAGAAGAGGTAACTGTTACAAAGACTGAGTCTGTTGCTATTGATGTTCCAAGGCTTAAAAAATCATATTTAATCGCTAAAAAGTTAAAAATCACTTTTTATAAGATTATCACTTATATTCCTAGAGCTTTTTCAGGAACCCTTAAGAAAAAAGCTAGAAATTAATTCAATAAAAACTCATAAGACCGGCTGATATGTCGGTCTTTATTAAATTACATAACAATAGTAATCATGAAAGGATGCGATACTATGTCAAAAACCGTAATCGTTACTGGTGGGTCTAGAGGAATTGGTAAGGCCATTGCCCAAAAATTTGCCGAAGAAGGTTATAACGTTCTATTAAACTATCATAAATCAGAGTTTTCAGCTGTTGAAACAGCCAAAAAGTATAATAATATTGATGTTTTTAAGGCAGATATCTCAAGTCCTAAAGATGTGGAAGCAATGATTAACTATGCAAAGGAAAAATACAAAAAAATCGATGTATTAATCAATAATGCTGGAATTTCCTCTACTGGTCTGTTGCAAGACTTATCCTTAGAGGAATGGAATCATTTATTTGAAGTCAATGTAACAGGCACTTTTCTAGTTACCCGTGAAGTACTTCCGCATATGATTGCACAAAAAGGAGGAAAAATCATCAATATATCCTCTGTTTGGGGCTTAATTGGCGCCTCAACAGAAGTGGCCTATTCTGCCACCAAAGCTGCTATTATTGGCTTTACCAAAGCCTTAGCCAAAGAAGTTGGGCCGTCTAATATTACTGTCAATAGCATTGCGCCAGGCATTGTTATGACAGATATGGTTAGTAACCTATCTGTAGAGGAATTTGACCAAATTAGAAATGAAATTCCATTAGGACAAATAGGGTCTACAGAAGATATTGCAGACGCTGCTTTCTATTTAGCAAGCGATAGCGCAAACTATATTACAGGGCAAGTACTATCCCCAAACGGTGGGTGGGTTATGTAATAGGATATCTTAAAAAAGCTAGAGAGCTGAGGTATTTCAGCTCTTTTTTGATAAGTGTTTCCCCCATTTTCCATGAGAAAAATTTCTTAAAAATTTTGTTGACATGAGGCTGAATATGTAGTAACATATAAGAGCAGTTGCAAGTTGCAACTTACACATATGGGCCATTAGCTCAGTTGGCAGAGCNNACTTGACTTTTAATCAAGTTGTCCGCAGTTCGAATCTGCGATGGCTCACCATATGTGGCCCGATGGTCAATCGGTTAAGACATCGCCCTTTCACGGCGGAGTGGGGAGTTCGACTCTCCCTCGGGTCACCATTGCCAGTGTAGCTCAGTTGGTAGAGCAACTGACTTGTAAAGTTTAATTGCACCCTTACTTGGAAACATGTAAGGTGGACACCGCTAATTCGGGGAACGCTAAATGCAAGTAGCACAAGCCAATCCCGAGCTAGGTAGGAATACCGAGTGTAGAGACCTTATACGGTGTACCTAAGGCTAAAAGCTATGGTAAAGAGCAAGTCCAGACTACAAACACATTTGTGGCAACGAAAGTTGTAGTGGTATGAATCAGTAGGTCGTTGGTTCAATTCCGATCACTGGCTCCAAAAACACAGATTTCTTTGAAATCTGTGTTTTTATTTTGCCTCTATTAAGGTCTGTCCCTTTTGGTCGCTAGGTGTGTCTTGGAAGCCTTGTGCGAGAATGCTTTCAAAATTGTGTTGCGACCAAAATCCAGCGTCCCTCTTGGCCGCTTTTGGTCTTTTTTGTATAAAAAAGAGAGTTTGTCTTGTATTCTGGTTTTCTTTTCTATATAATTAATAGAAGATTGTATCTTTTCATAAGGAGAGTTGATGATGAAAGATTCCACCAAGATTTCGCTTTCGCTGCTGATTGTGCTTTTTATTGCGATGCTTGTTCCCTATGGTGTTTCGTTTGATACTGTTACAAGTGCTACTTCTGTTGATGTTCCTAGTTTCAGTGCTACTGATGAGGTTGATTATGCAGATAGTGGTGATGAGAGTATCAATGTTGCTGATAATAGTTTGCTTTCTGGTGATTTTGTGAGTGGAGATATGGATGTTGTGATTGATGATGTTTTAGAAGAAAATGAGGTTTCTTCTGTGATAGAGGAAATACCTGAGCCTTCTAAAGTGCCTTCCACTACTCCTACCCCTACTCCTACTGCTGTTAAAAAGCTTACAAGCAATACGCCTTATTATATTAAAGTGAATAAAGAACAAAATGTGGTTACCATTTACACGAAAGATTCCGATGGCAATTATTCCATTCCTTATAAAGCTATGACTTGTTCTGTTGGCACGGCGACTCCTGCTGCGGGTAAATCCTATAAGGTTACTTATTATAAGAAAAGATGGAATGCCTTGATTGGTGGTGTGTATGGTCAATATGCTACCCAAATTGTAGGAGATATCTTATTCCATTCTGTTCCTTATACCGCAAGAGATGCTTCTGCTTTAGAGTACTGGGAATATGATAAACTTGGCACGTTTGCTTCTGCTGGTTGTGTTAGACTAACTGTCATTGATGCCAAATGGATTTATGATAATATTGAAGCGGGTACCATTGTTGAGTTTTATAACGATGCCAATCCTGGGCCACTTGGAAAACCAGCTACTCAGCTTATCTCGCAAAATGAACGTTGTCGTGGGTGGGATCCTACCGATCCTGATGAAAACAATCTTTGGAATATCCCGGAGCCAGAAATAGATGATTCTCCTATCGAAAATGTTTTAGAAGAGTCTCCTTCTACAGAAATGAATTGGCTAGAATCTGTAGAAGAAGTTCCAAATATATGATGCACATAAAAAACAACTATCTTATTGATAGTTGTTTTTCTTATCATAAAATTTCATTGCATATTCTTATTCCTTTTGCTAAACTAAGGATAGATGTTTTTTCATCAATTTATCAATAAAGGAGAGATTGAAATGGTAAGTTTAAACAATTTCTTTAATAATCCTAACATTAAAACAACAGCAGAACTTCGGAAATTTTAAGGTTCTAGAATATCAAAGAGATATTACGATGAATCCTGCTTCTGCTTCTACTTTATTTTTCTGTGATAAAATGGGAGTAAGAAAAAGACAAGTTGCTGTGGAGCTTAAAAAGACTTCTGTTACAGTTTCGAGTGGTGCTATGCAATGGTTTACTGGTAATATTGAATCAAAGACGGGTATTAAAAGTGCTGGCGATTTGCTTGGCAAAATGGTAAAAGGATCTGTAACTGGAGAATCTGCTATTAAACCTGAATATACAGGTGAAGGTCTTCTTGTGTTAGAGCCAACCTACAAGTTTATTCTTTTAGAAGAAGTAGAAAACTGGAAAGGTGGCCTTGTTCTTGAAGATGGTTTATTCCTTGCTTGTGATGGCACTGTAGAACAAAAAATCAACCGTAGAAGTAATATTAGCTCTGCCTTAGCAGGTGGACAAGGATTATTCAATCTAGCACTTAATGGAAAAGGTGTTGCTGTATTAGAAAGTCCAGTGCCAAGAGAAGAACTTGTTGAAGTAAGCTTAGAAAACGATACTATTAAAATTGATGGTAACTATGCAATTGCTTGGAGTGGTTCTTTAGAGTTTACGGTAGAAAGATCAAGTAAATCACTTATTGGTTCTGCTGCTAATGGCGAAGGACTAGTAAATGTTTATCGAGGAACTGGTAAGATATTAATGGCTCCTGTGAAAAATACTTTTACTTTTCCAGGAATTCTAGGAGCACAATAATTAATAAGATTTTTATAATAATAAAAGGTCTAGAAAATCGTTTCGTTTTCTAGACCTTTTTAATATTATTTTTCCGAATCTATCATTTTCAAAGTCATGAAGTTTTTAATTGTTTCTTGTAACAAAACAAAATCTAAAAAGAAAAAAATGATTGGCTTCAAAGTTAGCGTAAATTTCCAATATTTTTCTAGTAAATCTATCCAGACTTTCATAAGTTTAAACAACCATTCTCCCTTTTCTCTGGTAGCTACAGAAAAAATAATCAAAAACCAAATTCCCACTTGGCTTAAAAAAAATAAAACCAAAGGAATTGTCATCAAAATTCCAATCGCAAGATACACCACGCTAATGGCAAAAATCATTTTGGTAATTTTGAGTAATAGTTGCATATCTTCTCTATCACTAGCTTTTTTCTTGATTTCTCGATACTGTTCTTTGTCTAATTTTTGAGATGCATTATACTTCAAAACGCTTGTAAATCCCCAAAAGAACACTATAAAAATAGTAATCCCTATCATTCGTACCCCTCATTTCCATTATTGGCTTTATTTCGTTACTTCATATCCTGCTTCTTTAATAACACTTTCAATTTCGCTGTTTTCAATTTCTTTGGTAGACGTTATCACTGCATTCTTGTTTTCTAAACTTACTTCAACCTTCATAACGCCTTCTATTTTGGAAAGTGCGTCCGTTACATGTTTTTGACAATGTTCACACATCATGCCTTCCACACCAATGGTTTTTACAAATTCATTCATTTCTTTTTCCTCCTTCACACCTAGCACGTACGCTTCACTTTTCACTACGTTTTTTTCACTTGCATCCTTCACGACAGACGATTTATATTTTCTTAGTCTTAGGGCATTGGTTACCACGCAAACTGAGCTCATGCTCATCGCCGCAGCCCCTATCATGGGACTAAGTTTTAGGCCAAATGCTTTGTAAAAAACTCCAGCGGCAATTGGAATACCAATGGAATTGTAGAAAAATGCCCAGAATAAATTCATCTTAATATTGGCAATTACTTTTTTGCTAAGCTCGATGGCGGTTGGAATTGCAAGCATATTTTGGTTCATCAAAACGACGTCGGCAGAATCGATGGCGATATCTGTGCCACCACCAATTGCCATCCCCACATCGGCTCTTGCTAAAGCTGGACTATCATTAATGCCATCGCCCACAAAGAGTACTTTTCTTCCCTCTTCTTGAAGTTTTTTCACTTCTTTTTCTTTATCTTGTGGAAGCACTTCCGCTACCACATTTTCAATGCCAACTTCTTTTGCAATCGCCTTTGCAACTACTTCATTATCGCCCGTTAGCATAACTACATTTAAATGGTTATTTTTAAGTGCTTGGATAGCTGGGATACTTGTGTTTTTAACAGTATCTGCAACTGCTATCAAGCCTAAAAAAGTTTTTTCTTTAGCAAAATAAATAACGGTTTTTCCACTTGCTAAAAGTGCTTGATCTTTTACGTCTTTAAGATTAACTTTACTCTCTTCCATTAAAGTGCGATTCCCAGCAAAATACATTTCGTTTTGCATGGTAGCTCTAACGCCTTTTCCTGGAATCGATTCAAAAGCTGTAGTTTCTATTATTTCTACTTGATTTTCTTTTGCTTTTTCTAAAATAGCTTTTGCCAATGGATGCTCCGATTTTTCTTCCAAACTTGCTGCAATATGCAGTAATTCTTTTTCACTCGTTTCACTTATGATATCTGTTACCACAGGCTTTCCCTCGGTAATCGTTCCAGTTTTATCTAGCACTACCGTATCGATTTGATGAAGAAGTTCTAAACTTTCCGCCGACTTAATTAAAATGCCATTTTCAGATGCCTTACCTGTGCCCACCATAATAGCAACAGGAGTGGCAAGCCCCAAAGCACATGGGCATGCAATTACCAAAACAGAAATTGCCATACCAAGCGCAAATTCAAAACTTTGCCCCACACTGATCCAAATGATAAAAGTTATGATACTAATGAAAATCACAATTGGTACAAACACACTGGCCACCTTATCGGCAAGTTTTGCAATCGGTGCTTTCGAGCTACTTGCTTCTTCTACTACTTTAATGATTTGAGAAAGCGTCGTATCCTCGCCAACTTTGGTAGCTTTCATCTTGAAAGAACCTGTTTGATTCACGGTGCCAGAAATCACAGTATCGCCCATACTTTTGGATACTGGTACACTTTCCCCTGTAATCGATGCCTGGTCCACCCAAGAAGCCCCTTCTACTACCACGCCATCTACCGGAATTTTAAAGCCAGGTTTAATGAGTAAAAAATCTTCTTTTTGAATTTCCTCCACTTTAACTTCTACTTCTTGATTGTTTTTGATGATGATAGCTGTTTGTGGGGATAAATCCATTAATTTTTGAATGGCATCATGCGTTTTTCCTTTCGACTTGGTTTCAAAAAATTTGCCTAAAGTTACAAGGGTTAAAATCATGCCAGCGGACTCAAAATACACATCCATGCGGTAACGGTCAACCAGCGCCATATCACCGTTTTTTAATCCTATGTTAATTTGTATCATAGCAAAAATACCATACAAAATAGAAGCCGTACTACCAAGGGCAATTAAGGAATCCATATTAGGGCTAAGCTTCAAAAGCCTTTTATAACCATTGGTAAAGTAGCTACGATTGACTACTAAAATTGGAATTAGTAAAACAAGTTGTACAATACAAAAATAAAGAGCATTTTGCGTGCCATGTAAACAACTTGGCACTGGCAAATGAAACATATGGTGCATCGCAACATACATGAGTGGTAGTAAAAAGCAAATCGAAATGATGAGCCTTTTTTTCATGGAATAAATGTCCTTTTCTTCTACTGTTTCTTTCTTATCTCCTTGCTTCTTTTTATCTTCCAAGTAGGCACCATAGCCCGCTTTTGCTACTGCATCACAAATCGTTTTCTCATTTAGTTTTTTCTCGTCATATTCTACTAACATATTGTTTAAAATTAAATTCACATTAACCGTTTTCACGCCATCAAGTTTACTAACTGCTTTTTCCACATGCGCTTGGCAAGCAGCGCACGTCATGCCGGTGACATTAAATTTTTGTTTTTTCATGTATCCTCACCTTTGCCTTTTCTATCTTTTTCTAAAAGCTTTGCGAGCTTTTCCGGAATACTTCTTGGTCCTCTTACCGAAGTTAAACCATATTCCTTTAGAAGACTCAAAGGATAATCTTCTTGCTTATATTTTTCAATGAGTCTAATTTGCATATCGCAGTCCGTATATTCTTTCAAATTCACTTTTTCCACGATGCATTTTGCCATAATGGCAGAGTATGGAACTCCATAATAAATATAAGCATAGTCCCCCACTTGCACATTTTTCGGCTGATGCCAGCAAATTGACTTATGCTTATCTAAATACCCTTCCACATCAAACATTTTTACATTCGAAGGAAGTACCCACGCATTCGTTGTTTTCACTAATTCATAGCTTTTGTCGATCAGTTCGCATATTTTTTTCGTTTTCATCCTGCCATCTAGAGGCACCGTAATCCAACTTTTTTTATTCATATGATACCCAGGAAAAATCAGCTTATAATCTACCATACTTTCCTCGGTGGTATCACAACGAAGGTCAATCACCTCAATAGGCTCTTTTTCTTTCCCCTCAAATTTGTTTTTGGTAGTGGTTAAAAGGGCAGCATACCACTTTTGATTATTGGGATTTCGATAAATGGCATCTCCTGCATACTGATCCCACAAAAACTCTAAGGGATTATTGTATTTTTCTTTCACGTAATCGATAATTTCTAATGTTTGTTTTTGATGAAACACATTTGGCACCGTGCATTTTTGTATCATGTCATTTAACAATTCGTCATATTCGAGCTTTAGCTTTCCCACAAATTCACCCACGGAAGATTCCACATCTACCAAAGCATATTCTTCTTCGCTGGCATTATCGATTAGTTTCGATGTCATCTCTTTTTTGGTGGCAGTCACTATCATATGAAATTGATTTTGAAAAATTTCGGTTTCATAAAGATATCCATTTTTTGTTTTATGAAAGCCATAAGAAATAAGCTTTTCAATTTCTATTTTTTTATTCTTTAAATTAACAGTTCGCATGATTTTCTCCCTATTATCATTATACCTCTCCGCACAAAAAAGGCTGTCCCTCTGTGTGCAAAACACTATCTACTTTCTTCCTTACTTGGGCTTTCTTCTTTTGGAATTTCAAAAACCCCTACCACATACTTTCTTTTCTGCGAAGATGTAACTCGATGTCCAGAAGCATCTCTATGGTACTCTTGATACTCCTTAACAATCCCTCTTTGTACAAAATCATCAAATTCTTTCTCATCCATTAATTGCATAAACGGTTCATAGCTTTTTACCTGTCCTTTTTCGTCATAAACTGGTATTGGCATACTATAGTCCAAAAGAGCATAATCATGTTTTCTTTTGACAATATTAAAGACATGCGGCTCTTGCTGATTGTGGTGTTCCAAACATCCCATGCAATAAAAACTATCAAATCCAAACAAATTTAAAAGTTGCTGTGCAACAGCACTTCTTTCCGTACACATAGCAGCACCTTTTCCCTTTAAATCTCCTATTGTGTTTTTATCTAACAATTCAAAAAATTCCTCTTCAGTTGTTGTATTTTTCCAAGCCATTGTCTCAAAAATCTCTGTTCTATCAGCTTTTCCAGGTTCTCCAAAATATAAATTGATAAAAGGCTCTATGCTTGCAACTAAGTCCCCATTTTTGTTTATATCATTTTTCTTTAAAAAATGAGCAAATTCATACATAAAATCTGTTGTTTGCATACCATAGTCAAACATACTGTTAGAATCATACTTAATGCGCGTATCTAGTGGAATAAAGCCATGGAAGGTCGTTTGTTTTCCAAAATTGTTTAAAAACCCTATCTGTGGGACCTTGGTACTATTTTGGTTTGCTTCTTCTATCGCTTCTCGTATAATAGCATCTATCTCATCTTCTCTTGTATTTAAAACTCTATCTTTCAAATCCATCTACGTACCTCCTATTTCAATACTAGTGTGTATGGTGAAATCATTTTTGTGTATACATGTCCCTCGATGTGCAATTTTACATCAAAATGATTTTTCCTAAATGTACCTCATTGAGGCTATTATATCATGTTAATAAGTGCTCTGCAATGAACAAACAAGGAGTGTCCCCCAATGTGCGATTTTGCTCGAAAAGGGTTGTCCCTAAATGTGCGAATTTTTCTTGAAAAATTTGTCTTAATCAAATAAAATGGTGGTAGAATGATTTGAGAAAGGAAGTTTTGGATATGTACATTGATCATAAAATTTTAATTGGTAAAAATGGTGATAAAGAGCTATTTATCTACCCTGGTATGGCAAACCGTCATGGTTTGATTACGGGTGCAACTGGTAGTGGTAAAACGGTTACGTTAAAAGTAATGGCAGAAAGCTTTTCGCAAGCAGGTGTGCCAGTATTTTTATCAGATATTAAGGGAGATTTAGCAGGTACCGCGCTTCCTGGCGAGATGAATGATAAAATTAAAGAAAGACTTAACAAAATTAATATTGACCCAGATACGTTTCATGCTAAAAACTTTCCTGTTGTATTTTGGGATGTATTTGGCAAAGATGGCCACCCTGTCAGAGCTACGGTAGAAAGCATTGGGCCTGTTGTATTATCTAATATGCTTGGTCTTACCGAAGCACAAGAAGGTGTTTTAACCATTGCATTTAAAGTATGCAAAGATCAAAACTTACCTTTAATTGATTTAAAAGATTTAAGAATGATTTTAAATAAACTTGGTGAAGAAAGAAAAGATTACACCATTGAATACGGAAATGTGGCTCCACAAACAGTAGGTGCCATCCAAAGAAGCATTTTACAACTTCAAGAACAAGGTGGCGATACTTTCTTCGGAGAGCCAGCACTTGATATTCACGATTTTCTAGAGACAAATACCACGGGGCAAGGAAACATCAATATTTTGCACTGCGTAGAGTTATTCAAAAGCCCTAAGCTATATGCTTCTTTCATGCTTTGGTTATTAACTTCTCTTAGCTACACACTTCCAGAAGTAGGCGATTTAGATAAACCAAAGATTGTTTTCTTCTTTGATGAAGCCCACTTGCTATTTAACGATTTACCAAAATATATGCTAACCAATGTCACTCAAGTAGTTAAATTAATTCGTTCAAAAGGTATTGGTTTATTCTTTATTTCGCAAACACCAAACGATATTCCAAACGAGATTTTAGCACAGCTTTCCAACAAAACACAGCACACCCTAAGAGCCTATACACCAGCTGACCAAAAAATAGTCAAAGCAGTTGCAAACTCCTTTAGAGTAAACCCTGAGCTTGATACCGAAAAGGCCATCTTGGAACTTGGAACTGGTGAAGCGGTTATCTCGTATGCTAATGAAAAAGGCGAACCAAACATGGTAGAAAAAGCCACCATCTTACCACCGCAAAGTATGATGGGAGCTATCGATGAAGGCACAAGGCTTATGATAATGTCGAGAAGCCCATTTAAAGGAAAATATGATGTAGCAGTCGATAACGAATCTGCCTATGAAGTCATCTCGAAAGAAAGAGAAGAAAAACAAAAATTAGAAGATGAGGAAAAGGCAAAGAAAGAAGCGGAAAAAGCTAAGAAAGAAAAAGAAAAAGAAGAGGCTGCCAAGGCAAAAGAAGAAGAGAAAAAGAAGAGAGAAGCTGAAAAAGCAAAAAAGGAAAAAGAAAGAAAGCTTAAAAATTCTATTCCAGGAAAAATTGCAAGAAAAGCAACCAATAAAGCAACGACTAAGATTGTAGATAAGATTTGGAAGAGTATTTTTAAATAAAAAAACGCAAAAAGAGAGCGAACGTGTCGTGTCGCTCTCTTTTGCTCATCTCCCGCACTGTCGGAAGCGGTGAATGCGGGAGATGATAGCTTCTCTTAATCCCCCCAAAACGGATCGAGGAGGGACTGGTAATCCTTCAGGCACACGCAGGCCTGAATGAATTCCAGAATGGTAAACTCCCTTTCCATCAGGGAAAGGAGGTTCGTCTCCTCCATGAGGAACTTCCCGTTGACGACGACGTACCCGTCGTAGACGTCGTATCTCTCATGGAGGTCGTACCGTTTGTGTCCCCAAACGGGAACTGGAGACACCTTTCCCTCCGACTCAATGTAGAGTCGGAATTCATGCCCTAGACGATGAATATCGTCCAGGGGAGCATCAAACTCACCATCATGGAGAAGGATTGTTACTTTCTGAATTTTCATAAGGCTCCTTTAGCTATCTTGTGCTCCGTAATCAATCCGATTCGGAAAGTCCTATTAAAAAGAATTTAGGACCAGCAAAAGAATAGCTTCATCTACAATTCTACCATAATTTACATAATTTGTCTACTTAAACTTAAAATATGTTCTTAATTCTATCAATAGTAAGGTATGCAGCTTCCATTTTCTTACATTTTAATCATTTTATGATTATCTCAGTGCATTGGTCAGCTTTTGAATAAGTTTCTTTCCATAGCGGTAAATGAGTAAATACTCACATGAATCAATTGAACTTACTTGATTATATGGATATTTTCGTACTTCATAGTGAAGATGAATTCCCGTTGTTTTGCCAAATGGGCTTATAAAGAACGATACCCATCAAAGTAACGACTAAACTAGAAGATAAGATTTGGAAGACTATTCTTAAATAATAAAACGCAAAAAGAGAGCGGACGTGTCGTGTCGCTCTCTTTTGCTCATCTCCCGCATGATCGGATGCGGTGAGTACGGAAGATGAAAGGGTCAGAAAATTAGTCTCCGGCAGCCAGGTGCCGCATGTGCTCATCTTCCGCACGATCGGATGCGGTGAGTACGGAAGATGAAAGGGTCAGATAATTAGTCTCCGGCAGCCAGGTGCCGCATGGCACCCAGCAGTACTTGCTCAAGCTGTGGGTCAAATTTGTACCCCAAGACGGGGTACAGAAAGTCGCTGGCGTCAAACGCCAGCACGAAGAGGTTTCCCTCCTCATACAGGACCACATGGTCCATATGGGGAAGCTCCCCTATCTCTGCGCCGACATACATTACGTTTATGGCATTCTTGATAACAGAACGCCTTGCCTCCTCGGGCGGAAGCGACAGGGAGTCCTTGAAGGTTTCCTCCTTGACTAGATATTTGTCTTCAAGGAGAATCCATCCCAGATACTCTCTTTCGGAGTTATGATATTGAATAATCGGCTCGATATCAAAGTGGACCTCTTGCTGTCCATCCTTGATTTCGATCATGAACGAACCGCACCGGTTCGTCCACTCTTTCCAGAAGTTTTCGGCCCAGGTCTGTTCCCAGTAACCTGAAACCTTGCCGTAAAAATAATAGCGAACCTTTGTCATTTCTGATCCTTTCTAGCTATCTTGCTCCGAAATCTATACGATTCGGAAAGTCCCGACAAAAAGAATTTGGGACTAAAAAACGATAGCTCAATATTAATTATAACATAATATCAGTAAAAAGTAAACCAATAATGGAAATATATGGGATTTATAATGCGAAAATTAAGGCAAAATTGCAATCATCTTGCATTTTTGCCTCATTTTTTCATCAAATCGCTATCTGAGAGCATCGGTTAGCTTCTGTATTAGCTCCTTTCCATAGCGATAATATTCAAAATATTGAATCGTGGAATCCTCTAATTTTGCCCTTTCTTTAATAAGCTTTTTCTGCTCTTCTAGAGATAATTCCAAATATTTCACGGATCCCTCTTCATTTTGGATTAACAAATACCTACATGGATCTATTGAGCTTACTTGATTATACGGATATTTTCTTACTTCATAATGAAGATGAATCCCTGTAGCATTGCCAGTTTTGCCTTCAATCCCAATCACGTCTCCCATATTAATTTCTTGTCCTGGCACCACCAAAGCCTCTGCTAAATGGGCATATAAAGAGCGATACCCATCATACTGGTCAACTGTCACATAGTTTCCATAGCCACTTTCGTCAAAAGATACTACTCTTACGACTCCTCCATGAGTTGCTTTTACCTTTATATCTCCTGATTTTGAAATAAAATCCACGCCATAATGCTTTCTACCATTATTTCTGATAATGCCGATAAATGCTGGTAATAAATGTGTTTTTGAGTGGTAACATATTGCATCACCCCCTTCATATAGTATATGCCAAAAGGAGATAATGTCTTTCGCTAAAAAAAGTCATAAAATAGTGTTCTTCAATTTCTGCCTTAATACAAAACAAGACTAAAATGCAATTCTCTTGCATTTTAGCCTTGTTCAATATGTTCTTTAGCTTAAAGATTAAAGTGTTTCCTACAAAAGTTATCCATAAGTTTACGGATAATCTCTCCTCTCTTCGTGGATATGGGGGCTTTTAAGGATGCCCAAAAGTGCTTCTGCCACATCTCCAATTCGTTCGGTGTCAATGATGGCAACCTTATCGATAGTGCCATCTACAAAATGGACGGGTACAAAAGGCCCCACATTTTCGGGCGTAGGATCTGGCGGAATACCGAGATAGTCCCATGCTTCGTTTCGGCTTAGTTGGTTTAAATAACTGTGGTAATAGCCTGTTTCAGGGTAGAGCCTCTCCTCCACTACACACAAGAGGTTGATGCTAGCCTCAAAAAACTCTTCTAGTGTAAAGGAGTCTTTTTGGGCAAGCTCAAAAAGTCGATGCGAAAAGAAGTGCAAAATCGGCACCTCTGCCCTATGGGTTTTTGATTTCTTTTGATTGTGGATTCTTTCGGGTACGCAAAAGCCCTCTTTTGTGCTCCAGAAGCCTAGCTCGTGATTCTCCCGAAATTCATAGGAAACGGGGATTCTAAGAAAAACATCTTCTCCTTCAAACAGAAGAAGATTCATCTCATCCCCTACCAAATCAAATGTAGGAGTATCTTTGTTAAAAATCTGGAACGAACTTGGAGTTGTCTTGCTAAAATAAAGCTGGTACGGCATATTTTCCTCCTTTTTAAATTACGCGGGTGCTTACCAATCAAGAGCTGAAGTAAGCTTGTTAAATGGATTTTTGCTAGTTTGTTTATATCAAATAGAATCGATTTTGTCAAATCAAAAGTGCCTCAAAGTCCACCATTTTTTTGTTGACAAAGCCATAAATCTATTGTACAATATAACTTGCATTTGGAAAGATGGTGGATGTAGCTCAGTTGGTTAGAGCGCCAGGTTGTGGCCCTGGAGGTCGTGGGTTCGAGTCCCATCTTTCACCCCATATAAATTGGGCTGTAGCCAAGTGGTAAGGCACCAGACTTTGACTCTGGCATTTCGGCGGTTCGAATCCTCCCAGCCCAGCCAAAACGGAAAATTCACATCGAAAGATGTGAGTTTTTTGTTTTCGCATGGGATGGGTGGATTCGAAAAGGTGCGTGAATCAGACAAGTCGAAGACGTAGGCTGACGAACGAGAAACAGTCCAGTGGACTGTTTCGTAGCACCGCGGGTCAATCCTCCCAGCCCAGCCAAAACGGAAAACCTCATATCGAAAGATATGAGGTTTTGTTGCTTAAAAATTACTTTCTTTGTAATTAAGTACTGCTTTAATAAGATTTTAATTAATCTTTCTTTTTTTCTAATTTGCGATTAATAGAGCTTAATAAATCTATCATTTCTGCAAAACCAATGAAAGAAAAACCAAGTGCCAATGCTCCAATTACACATCCAATAGATATCCAAAATGACTCGTAATAAACCCCCATATTAATACTTCCCACTACTCCTAGTACCATTTCTACATATCCAAAAATCCTAAGAAATGCAGAAGACATTGTAGAAGATTTTACAAATTCATTTTCTTTAGTAAATGACGCCTTACCATCTCCGTTTGAATTATTTTGTACATTTTCCATATGATTACCCTCCTTTAATTCTTAACGATTCCTCTTAAAAAGTATATTATATAATTTTGAAAAAGGCAATGTCCTCATGGAAACTATCCAAAAACTACAAACGGAAAAACCCCTCGCATCACTCGATGCAAGGGGTTCTTATTGTTAAGGTTAAGCTTCTGCTTCCAATTTCTTTTGTGCTCTTCTCACGAATGAGTGGAAGTATCCAGCAATCTGCTTCAACTTTCCTTCTTCTGTGAGATACCCGCCTGAAGCCACCTCTTCGGCATACCCATTTTTGATGAGGTATTCAGCTCGGAAGTACTGATAGATTTCGTCAGGAGAGCACTTGACGTCATAGGTCTGGTGCAAATACCTAGCCTGCCAAACACCGTCATGCGTGAGGTATTCAGCGTTGCAGTCATCGCTCCATACCTCAACTTTGTCTTTGCCAATCCCAAAGGCATTTTGGTATGCCTGGTAAATCATTTGAGATGCTTCTTTGGCTTCTTTTGCCACTGAAACCAGCTCATTCAAGAGAATAATCTGGTCAACGCTGAGGTTCATGATATCCATACATCCTCCTTAATGTTCTTCGAAGTACCTTACCAGCTCATTACGAGCGGTTTTGTATTCTTCGGAGTCCTTCTGATTCTTCGCGCGTGCCTTCTGCATGATACTAATTTGCTTTTCCATGGTCTTCCTAAACTCGATAATGTAATCCACATACTTCTGATACATAACTGTACCGATAAAGTCATAGTAGAATTTTCGACTGAAGATACCGTATTCGACTCCTGACATATCTGTGCAGGCCTTGCGTACCAAGAGATACTGCATCTCTCCTTCCGAAAATCCATAGGCGCCCATTACCTTCTGCAAGGAGTTATCGCCAAGATACATCTTATACGCAGCATCGTACTTGGCGCGATTATTCTCCTCTTCAAAGGTATCCTTAAAACGCTGAAAACGCTCTTTGATGATACCCTGATAACGCTTTTCAGACTTGGTAAGTCCTCTGTGCTCGGCGTGCCGGCGCTCGTTACTACCGGAATTCTGAAGAATTTTCAAAACTTGTGCAAACTTGATGTAGCCATAAACGATTGACCGGTCAATACAGTGCGAAACGACTGTCTCAGTGGTATCGTAGTACTTGGCCACCTCTTCTTTGGAGTACAGCTTCAGCATGCCTTTGGCACCCGATATGTAGGCGTTGGTCACTTGAACAGTTGCTTCTTCGCCAAGCATATCCAAATTGATCCGTCCGCGCTCATCCGTTGCTTCGGCAAGCTTTTTCTGGACCGTTTCC
The DNA here is from genome assembly GCA_002308995.1 of Clostridiales bacterium UBA1234. GTDB lineage: Bacteria > Bacillota > Clostridia > TANB77 > UBA1234 > UBA1234. The sequence continues at coordinate 56,480 of DBWQ01000013.1, forward strand.
CTCTTCATAGTAGGCCTCCGTAAAAAGAATGATTTGAAATCGAGCATATTATATCTGTTTTTCCGAAATATGTCAACCAATTATTGCGTTTTTGCTTCAAATTTCAAATACTATATTATTATGGAAAATATAATTATGTTAACAGTATGTTTTTCTTTTCATAGAACACCTTTTTGCCATTTTATATTTTTGCATAATTTTGTAAAAAATTTTTGACTGTGAAATTTTTCCGTCTTCCTTTACGGAAATACGTATTTGAGCATTTTTCACTTTTGTTTCAATCTCGAAAAGTGTTGAAATATAGGCATTTTGCGTGTATAATAGATTATGTATATAGCATATGTATTCTGCCCATGTGGCAAATACGCAAAAACAAAGGAGGAATTACTATGGATAATAATTACGAACCTCAATTAAATGCTGTGGATATCCCACAAGAAAACAATTTGTATGATAATCCACGGAACACAAAAAAAGAAGTTTCCTAAAAAACTCATTATCATCACAATTCTTTGTGCAGTACTAGTTCTTGCTATCAGTGTTTGTCTGATACTTTGTAACTCTTATAATGCCAAAAAAGTGTACACTTCTCTTTTGAAAGATTTGTCTGATGAAATGAAAAAAGCTGTTACTATTTTGCCAGAAGATCCAAGTAAGATGCAAAAATTGACCGTTAAAAACAAGAGTGTTACAGTATGGGACGATGATACTCCAAGCTATTATGATGATGTAGCTGGAAAGACAGTAGAAGAAGAAGAAAACTATGAAGTTCGCGCAAAAGATGGTAAGTATTTCATTAAAGCAGATAATTTTAAAGCACTTTGGGATAAAGAAAATTCTGAAATCTATGCCGTCAAAATGGAAGACGGAAAAGAGGATGGAGATGTTCTTACCTGGAAAAAAGATGATGATAACTCCTATGAAGCATACTCTTTACAATATCGTATCAATCAATATCTAGAGTATTTACCAGACGGCAATTCGAGTGCAACTTCTCAAAAAGATGCCATTGAGTTATGTACTTTAATACTAGATACTACCGCGAAGAATCTTAAAAACGACTACTTCATTGATCATAAAAATCATGGGGTTAACGAATATACCCTATCAATGAATCACGAACAATTAGCAGAATTAGCACAAAATGTGAGTCAAGATTTGATGAAAGAAGAAAAAGTATTAAAGCTTTTGAAAGATCTTAATACCTCTGAGGAAGATTTTAAAGAAAGAATAGATGAATGGATTCAAGATATCAAAGATATGAAAGATTTAAAGATTACCATTTCTCTTTTTGCTCGTGGAAAACTTAAAAATCTTGTTGGTTTCAAAATGGAACTTGTCACAAAGGAAGGAACATTTGTTATCGATTTAAATAGTGAGAGTGAAGATGTTCTTGAAAAAGCAAAAGAATTGAAAGGTAGATTTTCTTTAAAAGCAGATGACGAAGACTACACAGGCAATTTAGAAGTTACCTCAAAAGGCATTTTAGCTACTCTTGATATGGAATATGAACCACTAGATTATTCCTCATTATTTAGTGGTAAAAAGGTTGAAAAAGTAAAAAACAACTTCAAGATGGAATTAAAGACAGCAGATGAAAAGGATTTTGACAAAACCTCACATGTCACATTTGATATCGTTTCAAATGCAGGTGGCAATCAAGAAAAGATTCACATGGTGATTAAAGGAAATGAAGAGAAACCATTTATTGATTGTTCAAAGATTACTGCTAAGTTATCTGCAAATGATAAAGACTTTGGCGAAGTGATGAAACTTTCTACCCTTGATGATAAGCCTTTTGGTGATACTATTGGTATGGAATTAGCTATCAAAGTTGATACTGATGAATTAAAAATAGTTTTAAAATCAATGGATGAAAAGAAACTTGCCCAATCATCTGAAATTCATATGCAAGCTACAGAAAAAGCCGAGACAATCACTCTATTCGAACTAAAAGCAAATGACGGTAAACCTTTTGATAAAACAACTGATTTTACTTATACGATTCCGATGGAAGACATCGAATTTGGAATGAAAACAAATGATGCGAAACCTTTTAACAAGTCAACACAAATCGAAGCATATTACAAAGGAGAGCTAGACTATGATGATGTAAATATGCGCATCAATATTGAAACAGATAAAGAACTTTTGAAAGCAAACAAATTAACACTAATTTTGAAGGGTACTATTGATGATGAAGAGATAGATATGACAATTCGCCTTGACGGCAATAAAGAATTACTAAAAGCAAATTCTATTAGCTTCACGCTAGAAGGAAAAATGGAGGATGAAGAAGCAAAGATTTCTGGTAAAATCGAAACGCTTGATAAAAAGCCTTTAATAGAAGGATCTAAGTTTAAAGGTACTATTGATTGTAAGGTAGGAGAAAATGCTGTCAAAGGCAACTATGACGCAAATAAAGGCTATGATGTAGAAATCACTTCTCATTATAAGTCCTCCTACTCAACAAATGATTCCCAAACGAGTATGAAATACGAACTCGTTAAACCAGAAAATTTAGAAAATCTTATTAAAATCAAGAAAGCTGTTGTGGCAGATGATGTGGATGATATCCTAGACATCATTCAAAAATAGCCTTATCATAGCATACAAAAAAGAACCATGCAAATGGTTCTTTTTTTATGTGTTTTAAAGTCTTACGTTAAATCTTCCGGCAAAATATTTAATAAGGATTCTTTATCTAAAACTCCTGACTTAGCAAGTCTTAATGCTTGTGTGTTTAAAGAACGTTCAAAAACATTTCGAACATATCTTCCATTACCAAAACGAACATCTCTTTTCGCCTCTGTTAACATTTCTCTAAGCTTCTGAACTGCTTCTTCTGTTAAATGATAACCATTTTTAGCATACATTTTTTCTGCAATAATAAGAAGCTGTTCTACGGTATAGTCTTCAAACTCAACGATATTAGGGAACCTCGAAACCAAGCCAGAGTTAGCATCCATAAAATCTGTCATTTCTTTACTATATCCCGCAAGAATCACTACCAATTTATCTCGATTATCATCCATAAGCTTAATCAGTGTATCAATGGCTTCTTTTCCAAAATCATTTTCGCCACCTTGTGTTAACGAATACGCCTCATCAATAAACAAAACACCTCCAAAGGCCTCTTTTACCTTCTCGGTAGTTTTCATTGCTGTTTGACCAATATAGCCTGCTACAAGACCTGCTCGATCTGTTTCAACCAATTTGTTGCTAGAAATGACGCCTAATTTGTTTAGTAAATTTGCTACAATTCTAGCCATCATAGTTTTACCAGTACCAGGATTTCCTTTAAATATCATGTGAAGAGATTGCTCTGTATTTACCACCATGCCTAATTTTTTACGTTCATTCATAATTTGAATTCTCGCAGCTAACATTCTAATATAATTTTTCACAGTTTCTAATCCAATGATGTTCTCAAATTCTTTTTCATAATCGAAATTAGTTTCTTCCATTTCTTTCGTCTTACCAACATCCTCTGGTAAAATCATATTGACATCACCAATTTCGACATCTTCTTTACTTGCAATTCTCGTACTTTGTGTTCTAATAATTTCATCAATTAAATTACGCACCATTCTTGCGTTTCCTGGATGTGTAGTTGCTGTTTTCATCGTATATAGTATTTTATCTTTAGCGGCTTCTCGAGCCTCTGGTGAAACTTTAAAGCCTCTCTTCTCAACCATCTTATCAAAGATGAGCATTAATTCTTCAACAGAATAATCTTCAAAATCAAGTCGAATTGGAAAACGAGATTCTAATCCAGAATTTGCTCTTAAGAAATCTGTCATCTCTTTATTATAACCAGCCAAAATAACCACAATTTCACCACGATGGTCTTCCATAAGTTTTACAAGCGTATCGATGGCTTCTTTTCCAAAATCGTTATCCCCACCACCAGATAAGCTGTATGCTTCATCAATAAAAAGTACTCCACCAAGTGCGGAATCAAATACTGCAGTTGTTTTTGGCGCTGTTTGACCTATATATTCTGCCACCAAATCGCTACGTGATGCTTCAATCATTTGACCATTTCTTAAAAATCCCATATCTTTTAGCATAGTTGCTACAAGCCTTGCTACTGTTGTCTTACCCGTTCCCGGATTACCCATAAAAATCATATTCAGTGATTGGGTCACATCCGCATCAATTCCCAAGTTCTTACGTTTTTCTGCTGCTTTTAAGATAGCATATTGTTTTCTTAGTAGTTCCTTGACGTTATTCAAGCCAATAATTGTTGCAAGCTGTTCTTCTAAGTCAAATGTTTTTTCTTTTGGCAAATCAAAATCTACTAAACGAAGCAAAGAATACTCCACTTCATTTTCTTTAACAACTCTTACAGACTGATTGGCAATCGCAGTTTCTACCACATTTCTTACTAATCTACCATTACCATTTGGATTCTTACCACTAAATGTTTTACTCTCAAAATAAGCAACCAGTGGTTCATAACAATTTGCTTCAATTTCATACTCGCTTCTTTTAGCAATGCTCTCCGCAATCAAATACATGTCTTCTGGAGAATAATCAGCAAACTCAATAAAGTTTGGAAATCTTGATTTAAGTCCCACATCTTTTCTTAAAAGTTCTTCCATCTCGTCCTTGTAACCCGCCATAATCACAACCAAGTTTTCTCGATTATCTTCAATGAGTTTGACAAGAGTATCTAGTGCTTCTCTACCATAATCATCACTATCAGAATTTAATAAGGAATACGCCTCATCAATAAACAAAATCCCCCCCATTGCTTTGTTGACAACAGCAGTGGTTTTATAAGCAGTTTCTCCGGAATAATTACCGACTAAGTCTGCCCTACTTACCTCTACCAAATGGCCTTTTTCAAGCATTCCAAGGGCATTTAAAAACTCTGCTACAATTCTCGCTATGGTTGTTTTACCAGTACCAGGATTGCCTGTAAAAATCATATTGAGTGGTAATGGTGCCACCTTCATGCCAGCTTTTTCTCTTAATTTTTGAGCTTTAATGTTGTCTTCTAACTTATATAAATAGTCTTTGACTTCTTTTAGCCCTATCACGCCACTTAGTTTTTCTTTGACTGCTTTTAATCGATTAGCAAGACGAATATCTTCTTCATCCTCTAAGAAAGTAAATTGTCCATCAATCCCTATTGCCAATTTTTCTTCTAATTGCGTAATGACAATATCACTTTTTTCCGTAATTTTTCCTTTAATTTTATACTCTGAAACCGGCTTAAAAATACGATTTTCAATAAACAAACTAATTCCCTTGATTCCTGAAGAAGATTGATACAAATGATTGAGCATTGTTTCTAATTGCTCTGTTGTCTTGATGGTAATCGCAAGTTCTTTTTGGCACCTTTCTGTAAGTTTGGTAAGCATCATTTTAATCATTTGACTAATTTCTTCTGGTGTAAATTCAGGAATCGTAATGATTTCTTTCATCTTATCAAACACATCTGGCGTAACAACTTCTTTAAACTCCTCTTGCGTTTGATTCGTTATAAATACATAATATTCTCCTTTTGGCTCTACTTTAATAACACCTTTTGGAGTTCCAATTTCAATTTTATTTTTTTCACATACTGTTGTCACAAATTTCTTGCAAGCATCCGCAGCAAGGTCAAAATTTTCAAATACAAACACGGCATTTTTTTGATTAATACCTTCAATAAAACCGGTGACAAAATTTCCAAAAGACTCTTCTTTTTTGTACTTGATGAAATCAAAAGTTTTGATACCGCCTTTCACTAAGTCATGCTCTTTAAGACCTTTTAAAATCACCTCAATTACTTCTTTGGCAAAAATCGTTTCAATAGAGAAAATAGGAACTATATTTTTAATTGGCTTTTTTTCTTCCTTCATCACAAAAGGTCGTTTAAAGGCAGTGATAAAATCATCTACAAATTCTCTCTTAGAGTACTTTTCATTGATTTCTTGTTTGATATCATCAAATATTTGATCAATATTCTGCTCTTTCTTTGCCTTTTGCTCTGCCAGTTTCTTTTCTTCTTCTGGATTATAAATCTTTTTAAATCGATTTTCATCGATACGAAATTGCATCTTAAAATTCTCAATAATTTTCTCATTTTCTTCGGTTAATGGTCCACCCTTTTTCATAAAGCGGATGATGAGTTTTAAGGTGTTATTCTCAATTTGCTCTTGCTCTGCCATAGGAAGTGAACCACAAGATTCGTCAATGACAGTCTTTAAACGAGAGATATAGTTTTTGACATTTTCATGTCCAAAGGAAAACCCCTTTTTGCTCTCTTTTTCGTATAGCCTTGTTAAGTATTCATATTGTTTCCTGGTTAAATTTTGGTCCTTTAAAAAATCCTCATAAAGACCTCTAAACACTTCTGGGTTTCCTTCATAGGATCTAACAATATTGGCAAAGATACCTGTAAAACAAATCGTAAGATCCTGAGGCATTTCATCTGCCTTATATATTCCATTTCCTTGTACTCTAAGTAGTTGTCCACAGCGAGGACATTTAAAAGTATTGAATCTTGGAAGTGTTTTATACTCTGCCGAACAATAAGGACATGAATATGTTTTTGCCATACTTTTCCCTCCTTAAAAATTACACATTCATTATATCAAAAAAACATAAAACTGAAAATAGATTTATGCTCTATTCTTCCTCTTTTTCTAAAATGGCTTTGGCACATTTGATGCCATCAACTGACGCCGTCATAATACCGCCTGCATAACCTGCACCCTCACTACATGGATATAATCCCTTGATATTCGATTCATAGTTTTCATCTCTTACAATTCTTACAGGAGAGGAACTCCTTGTCTCTACCCCTATTAAGACTGCATCGTGACTTGCAAATCCTTTGATTTTTGTATCAAAAAATCGTAATCCTTCCGCTAAGGTTTGTGTTACGTAATCAGGAAAAATACTAGACAGATTACTTGGTGTGACTCCTGGTAAGTATGTTGGCTTAACACTCCCTATCGTTTCTGATTTTTTACCGCTTAAAAAATCACCCACCAATTGTATTGGCGCAAAATAATTGTTTCCTCCAAGTTCAAAGGCTGCTTTTTCAAGTTTTTCTCTAAAATACAAACCTTCTAATGGAGAATCTCCCGGAAAGTCCTCTGGTGTCAAATTCACCAGTAGTGCACTATTTGCGTTTTCTCCTTCACGCTTAAAATAACTCATTCCATTCGTCACAACAGTGTTTTCTTCACTAGAAGAAGCAACTACCACACCTCCAGGGCACATACAAAACGTATAGCATGCCCTGTCTTTGCCGTGATAAGCAAGTTTATATTCTGCGGGAGGGAGATTTAATTTTGTTTTGGTACCATACTGCGATTCATTAATCAGTTTTTGATGATGCTCAATACGAACTCCCACTGAAAAATTCTTTTTCTCCATTTGAATTCCCTTCTCATAAAGCTTTTGAAAGGTCTCCCCAGCACTATGTCCAATGGCTAGAAGTACCGCATCGGTTTCAAATTCTTTTCCACTTTGGCACACTACCTTTTGAATGTGATGGTTTTCTACCACAAAATCTACCACTTTTTCACCAAAGTAAAACAAGCCACCTAGCCTAATGATTTCTTCACGCATATTTTTAACAATGAAACGTAAGTGATCTGTTCCAATGTGCGGCTTTGCTGTGTATAAAATTTGTTCAGGAGCACCAAAATGATAAAAATCATGAAGCACTTTTTGACATAGAGGATCATTCACACCTGTGGTTAATTTTCCATCCGAAAATGTTCCAGCCCCACCTTCACCAAATTGCACGTTAGAAGTTGTATGTAAAATGCCTTCCTTCCAAAACAATTCCACTTCTTTTTGCCTTTCTTCGACAGGACTTCCTTGTTCAATTACAATAGGTCTTGCACCATATTGTGCAAGTGTTAATGCTGCAAAAAGACCTGCAGGACCAGCTCCTACAATAATAGGGCTTACGGTATTCTTACGATTCACCATGATTTTTAATTCTTCAAATGATTGAAGGGAAACCTTCTCAAACTGTGGATACTTTGATTCGTTTTCTACCAATAAATCTAAGGTATATACATAACAAACATCATTTTTATTTCGCGCATCCACTGATTTTTTGAAAATGCGAAAATCTTTGACATCTTCTTGATGAATTCTATTTTTTTGACAAGCAAATGCTAATAATTTCTCTTTGCTAAAATCTTCTCTTACCTTTAAATCACGTATTCGTATCATATAATTCTCCTTTTCTTCTATCAGAATTGTATCATAAAAGAAACAAACCGTAAAGAGATGGAAAAGTAAATCTATCCAAGCGGTAGTGAGGAAAAGCCCTATTTTTCCCTAAATAGCGTGGCTTTACAATTTCTTACAGTTGATTTTTTATGTGAAGTATGATATGATACGCAAAAATCATTTTAATAAAAATAAGGAGATTTCCTCATGCAACATAGACGACATTCCTGGCTCGTATGTTTATTTCTCACTATCATGCTTACCTCATGTTATCTTAGACCTAGCACTTCTTCAGTAGAAAGTTCAACAGCTCGTTTCATCCAAAGTCGAACAGTTTCTCCAGAGAATATGGTATACCTCTCGTTTGCTGATACAACTTACTCGTATGACTTCGGCTTTGAATACTGGGACATCTTATCTGAACAAGGCAAAATGTTTTATGATGCCATGTGGAACTTCAAGTTTAAACCCCGCGAAGCATACCAGTCAAATCTTTATCACTATAGTCCTGCAAACACTTTTGACTTAGCTGCTTATCTAGAAGCCCAAAAACTATTATACCTAGATCATCCCGAAAAAGAATTAGAATCCTTATGGAATATGAGTTTTTCTTTTTATTCTGGTGAAGAAGACTATTGCAACTGGGGACTTTGCTCACTCATTGAAGAAAAAGAATATGTATCCATGATGACTAGAATCAATCTAGAAATCTCCAACCTTGTTTACAAAGTTAAGAAAGAACCAATTAAGCGGGAAAAATATCAACTCATTCATGACTGGATTATTGCTAATGTCAAATATGATTATGAATATTATCAAAACTGCCTCTCACCGGAGACGAAGCAATTTCTCAACCCTGAAAGTGCCAATATCTATGGAGCTATTGTGAATAAATTAGCCGTCTGTGATGGGATTTCTGATGCATTTAAGTATATTTGCAATCAGTGCCATTTGGAATGTATTTCTGTTGGTGGTTACTTTCCGAATCCTAACTTAGATGATAGCATTTCCCTAGGACATCAATGGAATCTTGTTTATGACCAAAAATGGTACCTTGTCGATTGTACATTTGACTTGGATTCCGACCCTTCTTTAAAGTACTTTATGGCAGATATGCATATCGACAATAGAATATCCAATTACCCTCTTGAAGATTATCTTAAAAAAGACTCGTAAAATATTTACGAGTCTTTTTTGGGGTAAAAGTTTAAGCTAGGGATATCCCTTCTAATTTTATCCTCTCATTACCATCGCATTACCAGATTCATAATGATTTAAAGCAGCCTTGGTTGCAAGTATAGTAAGCAAAATATATGCACATGCCGCAATCAACAAAATAAGTAAATGTACTGGTGCAAAAGTACCTATAAAATGAATTGGTACGAATGAAACATATCCTGCTGGAATGATGGTATAGATTAAAAACTTAATTAATCCACCATAAATTTGCTCTGGGTAAGACGAAAATGTTACCAAAAGTGTGTAGTAATATACACGTGAAATATTTTCGGTATCCCCCACCCACACTGTTAAAAGCTTAATTAACGTGTTCGTGCAGATGTAGAAAATCGAGCAGAAAATACCAATCATAATGAGTATTACATACTTTCCGATGTTTCCCTCAACTGCTACAAAACCAACAATTAAACCATATAGCAAATCTCCAAAACCACTAAAATCTGATGAAGATGAAGCAACGTTCATGATGATATTTTTAGGCTGGATTAAATAGGTATCGAAAGTACCTTCTAAAATGTATTTTCCTAAGTCCTTCGCACCACCAAATAAGAAATTGGCAATACCATAGGCAATCGTTGAGAAAGACCATAGGTAGCAAATATCTTTCATCGTTAGTCCATGGATTTCATCTCCATTAACACGAAATACCGTGATCCAGAATATCATAAAGAAAAAGTTATTGATCATCATGAAAACTACTTGAATCACAAAGCTTTTACGATACTCCATTGCCGAAAGCAAATTACACTTCATATTTAATTTTAAAAATCTTAAAAATTTTTTAGCCGCCGTTAGCATTGATCTTTCTCACCCCTTTCTTAAATAACATAGCGGATACGATTGACAAAGCAAATACCCACATTACTTGCATTCCAAGAAGCATTGCTATGCTTCTTACATCATCAAACTTAACTAAAATTCTTGCTGGCACGTATTCAATATACGATGTTGGAATCAAAAGTAAAAACTTTTGCACCCAGCTAGGATAAAACTCAAGAGGAACAAATACTAGTAAGAATTGTAGCTTTTGACAGATCAGCCATAGTGACTTTACCTCTTCCATCGTGAATGCAACAAGCCCTAAGATTAGCTGCATGATTGTTCCAATCAAAATGGAAAAAAGTACACTGATGATAATAAGTCCTAGTTGCATTCTTGTAATGGTAATCTTACCACCAAGCATGAATCCAAGCACAAATAAGCCAATTAAATTAATTCCAATCTTAACTAAATTAGCACTTTCTTCTGCCATAAAATATAATGGATAATGAATTGGCTTTACTAATAAATTAGCAATCGTACCATCCTTTACTTTCTCTGAAACTTTTTTATACCCTTGTGAAATCGAGTAGGTAACAAACTCTGCCATAATGATGTACCAAATAAGCTCTTGCCTTGTGTAACCTGCTGCAGTTCCATCTTTTAAAATAAAATCCCATAGGGAATTAAAAACCCATACGTGAACAAAAAATGAAATCAGCTGAAAAAAATAGTCAAGCATAAATGTCGTATTCATTTTGAGTCCATATTTAAAAATTGTGAAGTATTTTCGCATGTTTTGCCTCCTTTCTTTTGTTTTGTATTAAGAATGATTTTCATGTTTTAAGCCTTCGTGTAAATATCGTAAATTACTTTTTCTAGTGAAACATCTTTACTTTCTACATCCAATACGGTTCCATAAGACATAAGCTCTGCCAGGATATCCGCCATATTCTCTTTGGTTTCATCTACAATAAAAGTAACTTTACAACCTTCTTTCTTTTGAATAGGATACTTTAATTTTTTACTCTTTATCTCATCGGCATAAGTAAGCGTAACGTATTTTTCTGTTTTGTATTTTTCTTTTAAATTTTCGATGGTATCATCGGTTACAATGCGTCCTTTATCAATGATAATAATTCGCTTGCAAAGGCTTTCCACGTCACCAATATCGTGGCTAGTTAAAAAGACAGTTGTATGATTTTTTTGGTTAATCTCTCGAATTAAGTTTCTTACCTTTTCTTTCACCACAATATCGAGTCCAATGGTTGGCTCATCTAAGAAGATAATCTTTGGCTCGTGAATTAATGCTCCTACAATCTCACAAATCATACGCTGACCAAGCGAAAGCTTTCTAACGGGCGTGTAGATTAAATCTTCGATATCAAATTTTTTCACTAAATCGTTAATACGTTTTAAGGTGGTTTCTTCATCCAAATCGTAAATAGCACCATAAAGTTTATAAGTATCAATTGCTGGCAAGTGCATCCACAAGTTGGACTTTTGTCCAAACATACATCCAATTTGGTAGGCAAGCTTTTTCCTTTCTGTAACTGGGTCTAGTGAATTAATCAAAATCTTACCAGACGTTGGGTGCACGATACCGGTCATCATCTTAATCGTAGTAGATTTACCTGCACCATTTGGTCCAACGAAAGCTACCATTTCTCCTTCATCAATTGAAAAACTAATATTCTTAACCGCTTCAAAGGTTTCATATTCTGGTTTTAAAATGCTCTTAAAGCCTTGGCCGGTTTTCTTTTTTTGAAATGTTTTACTTAAATTTTTAACTTCAATTGTCATGATTTTTCCTCCTTTTTATGATATTTTTTTGGCTCTATTTTGCCCTTATGCGAAGGTCTGTCCCTTTTGGTCGCTAGGTGTACTTTGAAAGCCTTGCGCGCGAACAACTTTCAAAAATGCCTGCGAACAAAATCCAGCGTCCCTCTTGGTCGCCCTCGGGCGAAAAAAAACGTTCTTCTTGTTAGAAGAACGTTCTCTAAAAAGGCTACGCCAAAAAACCCTAAAATAGATGCATTTTCAGCCTATTTAAGAGATGTTCTTCGTTTTTATTAATTTGATACCACACGGGTAGAGTATTTTTCGCATCATCTGAATCCATGATTCATTCCTCCTTTTTGACACATAAAAAAACGCGGTCGAAGTCTTATCATTAAGACTCCGATCGCGTGAAATGCGCTATTTCGTGTAGGTTTTCACCCTGCATTGCTCTGTTTTTAAAACATTAAATGCACTCCTAATACACTTACAAGATAACACCGTTTCTATTATTTGTCAACCTCTTTTTAAAAAATTATCCATTTTGCTAGAAAAAAGGATGTGATAAAACAGGCAGGAAGTACGAAAAGCCATGTTAGAAGCATTTGTTTTAGTTTGGATATATTTAGGCTGTTTCCTATGCTAGCACATGCAATTGTTTTGACATGACTCGTGCTTAAGGGAAGACCAAATATACTTCCTAAAATGAGTGTAAAAGCGGTACTTATTTCGGAAATCAGCGCATTTGAATTGTCTAGTTTGACCAGTGTCTGCCCTACTGTAATGATTATTTTCTTGCCTCCTATCATGGTTCCGCACGGCTAGGATGCTAGCACATAATAATACGATTTTCCATTCTCCTATCCAAAAACAATTTGGCATAGATTGATAAAGCTTTAACAGGCCAATAAATTTCAGTCCATCTTGCGCACCATGGGCAAAAGACATACTAAAACAAGATAATACTTGCATGATTCTGTTTTGCTTTATAGACATTGTTTGAATCATTTGGTGAGAAAATTTCTTTATGATAATGGAAATGAAATGTGTTCCTACAAGTGAGAAAACGATTCCAAGCATAATGAGAAAGATTTTTTGAATGTGAATTTTCGTCGTTCCAAATGTTGCTATAATTGCTCCCAAGATTCCAAAAATAAGACCATAACTTTCACTGGCAGGAATGCCATTGAATGCACTTATGAGAGAAAACAAGATTGTTACAAGTGATGCTATCATAATAATCATCATACTAGTCTCAAAATAAGGTAAAGAGGCAATTTCACTAATTGTACTTGATACAGATGGGTTTATTTGATACATTGTGAGTACGCCAACTGCATTCAAGATGCCACTTAGGATACAGGCTTTTCTGTAGGATATTACTTTGGTGCCAACCACTGTTGCCACAGCATTCGATGCATCGGTGATGCCATTTGTAAAGACTAAAAAAAGAATAACCAAAAACGTCGAGATAGAAATCAAGTTTGTTACACCTCTTCTTATCTTTATGTTTTTGGTTATTGATTTAATCCTTTTTTATTTTTCAAGAGTAATGAAATGATACTCTATTTTTAATTTCTCTAATAGTGTTTTTTCGCGTGTTGAGCAACTTAAAATAATAACTTGCCTATCAGCATATTCTTTTTGTAGTAATTGTAAAATATTTTCTAAACGTTCATCATCAAAATACGCAAATGTTTCATCTAAGATAATTGGCAAGTTAGCAGTTTCTTTGGCAATGGCAAATCGAAAGCCCAAATATGCTTGCTCAATAGTTCCAGTACTTAATTTATCGATAGTAACAATATCTCCTTGTGCATTTTGAACCAATATTCCATCATTTTCGTTATAAAAAATATTTGTATAATGATAATTTGTAGTTTGGGAAATACTTTCCTTAATCATTGCCTCTAATTTTGGTACAACAGAGGACTTTAGTTCTTCATAGCTTTCGGTTAACTTGTCCATCGATAGTTTGATACTGTATTCTAGTTTTCTTAAGTTTTCTTCTTGCTCATACAAGTATTCTAGTCTTTCTTCAATTTCATTTAGACGATCGACATTTTCTTTTAAGCTTTCTGCTTCAATGTTGAGCTTATGTTTTTCTAAAATTAAGTCTTCTTTTTTCTTTTTTAACCCAGCAATTAAATCTCGCACATCCGTAAGCTTTCTAGAAGCGAGGCTTTCCCCAATGCCTTCTTTTCTTAAGAAATATAGTTCTTTTTCTTCTTTCTTTTTAAAATCTTCTTTGACGATATCAAAATTAGGAAGTGGTGGCATTTCCATATTTTTGGATAAAATACGATTGACTATCATGATTAATACCATTCCAATGATTCCTACTATAATTTCTGCCGACAACCATTTTAGAAGTAAAAACACTAAGGTAAGTAAAATCGTAACAATGGCAATTCCTTCTATGGAATTCATTTTCAGTTTATGGCGATCCATAAGCTTTTTTTCATGTTCTTTTTCGATAATCTTCACTTGTATTTCATGGTCATTTTGACGCTCTTTTAAAAGCTTCTCGTAGCGTTCTTTGATTTCTAAAACACGATTTGCTTTTTCTAAATCGGTTGCCACACTAGTTTCCCTTATCTCAACTTTTTTGATATCATTCGAAATAGTTTGTTCACGCTCACGATTATGCATTAAATGTTCTTTATTCTCTTCTAAAAGCCCAATTTCACGTGTGATAGTGTTCAGTGGTTTATTATGGGTTCGCTCTGTTCCCACCTCGTCTAAAAGCATTTTTTGAAGCTTCTGCTTGGTCTTATCATAAGAAATGCTTTCATTGCCACTTTGAATCATGTTAGTGATTTTTTGTGTCACATTTTTTTGCCCCGCTTCATCAACTTCCACACTTTTTTGTGAAATAAAAATGGTGTTTTCAAAAGTATCTTCATCGATGCCGAATTGTTCAAATCCAAGTTCTGTTCCTCTTGCTTTACTGACGTTAAAGGAACTGGTAATATCATTTCCTTTATCATCATATACTTTACATCGATTTTTACTAAATTCTCTTGTTGCAATAAATTTTCCACCATTCATCTCATATTCGATTTTTCCACTAAACTCTCCTCCGTTCCATGGTGTAAAACGCTCTAAATCTGAAAATTGATTTCCTGCCTTATTTTTATTTACTCCATAAAACATCGCTTTAATGAAACTGGCAATCGTTGATTTTCCAGCTTCATTATCTCCATAAATGAGGTTGATTCCTTTCTCAAATGTAATGGCTTTGTTTTGGATATTTCCAAAACCATTGATTTGAATATTGCTTATTTTCATATTTCCTCCTTATTAAGGCTTTCGTTCTTACATGAGTTGATAGGTAATTTCAATTGCTTTTAAGATTTCTTCCTTTTGTTCTGGATGACTTTTTAATTCTTCCATCATTTTTTTGGTAAAATATCCTTTTAAATTTTGCTCTGTTTGAATTGCTTCAAAATCATATACCAAATGCGTTATGTCTTTGATTTCACAAATATTCTTACTCTGTTCATTGAGAATTTCTTTCATTTTATCAATGGAAACATTTCTGCTACCTTCTAGTATGACACGATAGATATTGTCTTCAAAAGCAACTTGATGCAAAATGTCCTCTGGTGATTTAAACTTAGATACATCCACATGATACTCCTCAAAATGACGATATTCCATATTTTTGAACTCGTAGGTAATATGTCCTTTTTCCATATTTCCAATAACGATCCCGTGCTCGCCAAGCTCATCAAACCCCATAGAAATGAGACTTCCAGGATAAATGATGTGAGAATCATCTACCTTCTTTAAGTGAATATGCCCTAACGCAACATAGTCAAACTTTTCTAAATCTTCTGATTTGACATCTAAATACTTTTTTCCTGCGCCATCTAATGTACCGTGAATTACCAAAACATTAAGTTTTTTATCATCTTCCAATGCTATTTTTTCAATTTCCTCTGACATAAACTCATAATCGTCAAAACCGATACCATACACATTGATGGTGTCATAAGAATACATGCCAACTTCACTATTAAAAATAACCACGTTTTCTGGCCATTGATACGTTTGATAAGGCGACGATTTAATAAAGGAATCGTGATTGCCCGGTGCTATAAAGATTTTGGTTTGTGGAATGAGTTGAAAGCTTGAAATGATGAATTCAATTGTTCCACGTTCTACATATTTTTGTTCAAATAAATCACCGGAAATAAACAAAAACTCAACCTCTTCTTTTTTGCAAAGTTGAATCACATCACGAAACACCTGCTTATATTCCGTTCTTCTTTTTTTAATTAATTCTCTATTGTTTTTTAAGGCAACTAGTGGCGTATCAAAATGGACATCCGCCATATGAATAAATTTCATAAGTCCTCCTAATATTTTCTTAATTTCTACCATATTCATTATACCTTAGAAAGGCCTTTTAATCAAGGCGAACACCTTAAATAAAGCGAAAAAAAAGACGAGCTTAAACTTTTGGGATACATTTTTCCCAAGTCTAAGCTCGTCTATTTAGCCTAATGATTTCTTTTTGGTGTTCCGAATAATTCATCAAATTTCTTTTCTAATTCTGCTTGTAAATCATAATCTCCTTTTGGTTCTTCCTTTGGTTTGGATGGAGTAGCGGTTGGTTCTGTGCTCTTTGCCTTTACGCCATCTCCTACATCAATTCCAACGTCTGCCGATTTATCGATATCACCAAATAAATCACTTAAATCTGTACTTTGAGTTAATTCATATGGGTTAGTAATTTTAAATTCGCCACGTCTTGGTTCTGCAATTGACTTATGGCTAATTTCTGCTGCTTTGGCTTCGTCTCTTCTTTCATGCTTTTTAAAATACCAATACTTTTTGGCTTTGATTGGTTTCATTGCCTGTAAAAAGATAATACAATCATTCGTATCCATTCGACGAAGTTCATCTGGTGTCATCAAGGCTCTTCCCATGATTTGGTCTGAGTAACTCTTTCCACTCGTGTTGGAGTCTTTATCTTTACTAATGGAGATATTGTCTCTACTAATGGTTTTCTCACCTAACTGTTTGGAGAAAGTTTCCAATGTTTTTTGAGCGTTACTACCTAAAAATAAGTGTGTACTACAGTTTGCCATAATATTTTCAGTCACTTTTTCATCGTAAATGGCAATTAATTGGTCAATACTTTGTAAGATGATGCTAATATTAATTCTATAAGAACGGCAAGTACTTAAGATTTGCTCAAATCGAGGAATACGTCCAATGTTAGCAAACTCATCTAGGATTAAGAATAGTGGAGTTGGAAGGCTTCCACCTTTTTCATCTGCATATTCATATAATCTATCAAGCATCTGCGAGAAGAAAATATTCATTAAGAAGTTATAGGTATCGTTGGTTGCTGGCGTAATAAAGTATAAAACTGATTTTCTATCTACCAAATCTCTAAATTCGATGGTGTTCGTACTAGTCATCGCCGTAATTTCCTCGGAGTCGAAGGCATCTAGCTTTGCCGCAAGTGATACTAAGATGTTGGCAAAGGTTTTATCACTACCTAAACGAATAGTTTCAAAGGCACGTCTCGCTGGGTTTTCAAATGGTAAGCTCATGAAAATGTTTTTAAGCTCTTCACCCTCGTTTTCACCACCAAGTCTTAAAAGTGCCAAACAACTTGCAAAAGAATGCTCTTCTGGTGGGCGGTTCAGTAAAATATAATAAATAACGGCCTTTAGCAATGCTTCAGAAGTTTGATCCCAGAATGGATCAGAACTCTTTTTGTCTCCACCTTCTTTTTTGGAAACAATCTTAACAATCGTATCTACATCAAGCGTTCCTCTAATATGAGAAAGTGGGTTGTACCCATCACTATAACGTGGGTCTTGTAAGTTGATTACGTGTACATCATAGCCATTTTTTTGAAAGAATCCGGCAGTTCTATCATATAACTCACCTTTAGGGTCAGTAAATACGTATGAACCTAACATTTGTAAGGCATTTGGAATAACGAAAGATGCTGATTTACCAGCACCAGAACCACCAATAACCATAATGTTACCATTTTTGCCCTCTGGCGGTTTTGGAAGAACTGGCAAATATGTTTTTTCTGCTAAAATCATACCTTCTTTCGGACTAAGAACTGAGTATTTTTCTCTATCATCACACCAATCGGCACTACCATGCTCGATATCTTCATATTCTCCTTTGTTACCCATTTTCATCAGTAGAATAATAGAAGCACCTAAATAAAAAAGAGTAAACACTTTTAAGGCTGATAAATACTCAGAAAAATGAGAAAAAGCAACTTTTAGATTAGGTAACGGTTCTTTTACCACATCTACAAAAATAGTTGCTTTGCCTTTATTATAATAGGGGGAACTATCTAACGTTCTTTCATAGTTTATTCTAGGAAAGGTAGGAACGAAAAATAGGGCTAGTATGACAAATACTACCCCCATTGCAATAAAGAACGTCTTTTTCTTCTTAAAAAAGTCTAGCATTTTTAAGCTTCCTCCTTTGTGGAACTATTTAATTATCTAAGAGAGAAATCAATCCTTAGTTATCTATCTCTCTACTTCATGTACATTTGTAATGTCCATAACATCGCATACTGGACCATACTTTGGATCTGATGTTTTACCACGAGATACTAAATCTTCATTCGTTACGCTCCCGCCCTTTTTCATACTACCAATTCTTAAGTCTCCCATATCAATCTCCCCTTTGCATTTTATTCAAAAGTGCAGATTGTGTAGTTAGTCTGATATGCTCCGTTTTCCTTTCTTTGAACTTCTAATGCAATATAGGATTTATCAGGAAGTAGTTTTACTCTTGCCTTCACCATATTTACATCTTCGTCGAAATAAAGGACTGGTCTAACTTCATCTGCAATTTCTGGGTCGACGATAGAAATAGGCCTCTTAAAATTAGGAGTATAGCTAACATCTTGATAGCTAACAGAATGTTCTGTCTTGAATGTTTTGTAGGAAACATTCGAAGGCTCTTTTGAAATTAGTAGCTCATCCTTTTTTAATACCGCCATATTCATGAACGCCTTATCTTTTCCAATGCTTAATAACAAAATGTTATAATCATTGAAATCCGTTTGAATATTTGAGTTGTTAATGTAGAAAGTCTTTTTAAATACATTAGCTGTATCTTGTAATACAAAATCAAGCTTTTGTATTGTTGCGCTTTCAGCACCCGCCTCTGGCTCATTAATTAAAAAAGCAAGCGTACTCATTTCTGCGGAATCAACAATAGTAAATCTTCTTTCATCTACTAATTCCATATTCATTTCCTCCTTTTTAAGCCCATCTCTACTGCCTACACCATTATTATAGCATATTATTATGTAAAATGCAACTAGATTTTTCGTGGGCTATACTTTGAAACCCTACTTAACTCCTTAAATAGTGCCTCTTCATCCTCTGTTAAATGCTTAGGGATCATCATTTTTATTTCTAATAGTAAATCTCCTCTGGAACCATCTTTCTTGATATATCCGCTTTTTGCTACTCTCAGTCTATCCCCAGAAACGCTACATTTAGGAACCGTAATATAGATATTAGAATCAATATTACTCACCTCAAGGGTGGTACCAAGTGCAGCCTCCCATGGCGAAATAGGAAGTTCTAGAACTAAGTCACTGCCTTCCAAATGAAAACGTTCGTTCTTAAGAATGTTGACTTTAATGTAAAAATCACCATTTTGCCCTCCGTTTTTGCCCATTTTGCCAAGCCCTTGTAGTCTTATTTTTTCACCATTTTGAATACCTCTAGGAATAGTAAGTGCTACAGTCTTTAGTGAACCTTCTTCTGTTTTGTATGCAATCTTTTTTTCGGAGCCAAAAAACGCTTCTTCTAAGCTGATTTCAATTTCCGACTCCATATTGTCTCCTACTTGAGGATAACTATTTTTATCTAAATTCGTGCGAACGACAGGCTCTGCTTCTTTTTTGCCAAATACCATTGAGAATAACTCACCAAAACCATTTTCTGTATTTAGCCTATCTTTGGCAGAACTAACGGAAAACCCATCTTTAAATTTGTAAGCAAAATACACCCTATCATATTTTTTTCTAGACTCAGTATCTCCAAGAATCTGATAAGCCTCATTTACTTCTTTAAACTTTTCGGTAATCGACTCATCGCCACCATTAATATCAGGGTGATACTTTTTGGCTAGTTTTCGATATGCTAACTTAATCTCTTCATCGGTCACTTTATCATTTTTTAAGCCTAAAATTTTATAATAATTCTTGTATTTCAACTTACTTCATTCCTTACTTAAAATCCTTGCAATTAAATTATATCATAACAAATTGTGAAGTAAAGAAGAAAATAAAAAGTTTTACCAAAATTGTTACTTTTTGTCACGCAAAAAAACACATCATGAGAAATGACTTCAAGCTCTCACTGCTTTTATCAATTCTCATGATGTGTTTTAACTCATCTACAATTCCTCGTATCCTCTATAAACTACAATTGTTTCGTCCATTTCATTAATCGCAATTCTATCGCCAGCTTTTATCACAATTTCCTCTTTTGGAATCATTCTCACATCATTAAAATACCATTGTTGATCACCATGTTTTTCTACGGTACAAAGTAACATCTTAAATCGATTTAAATTTACTTTATGATGATTCCAGTCATATACATCTTCCAAAAGGTACATCGTATTGCCATTTTCAAAATTCACCGTTTTGTCTTGAACGTCTTTCACAACCAAGTCTCTCTTGTATCCGATGAAGTAATGTGGAAAGCTATCGACAACCGTAGCCGTCCAATATTCTTTTTCTTGTTCTACCGAAACAAGAATTAAATCTCCTGAATCGTATGCTTCAAAATCTTCTTTACTAACATAGTACCTGTCTCTTGGTTCACGAAGAATCTTTAAGTCAAATGCGTAAACTTCATCTCCTTCACTGTACGATAACACTTTTTGGTCTATGGTTGCAACTTGATGCTTAAATTGGTTAATTTGGTTTATTAAGAACACTTTGATAACTTCCATATACTCATTATAAGAAAATACTAACTGGTACGCCTCTAAATCATCCAAATTATCTTCTACCTTGATTTCTTCTACAACACACTTTTCAATTTGAGTAACCGAGTTATCACGATAAGTTTGATTTACCTTATAAAATAGGGTATCCTTGGTTACCATGTATTCTCCAATCATCGGATAGCGAAGCGTTTTAGCGTCATACAAGTATTCTAATCCAATATCATTGTCATACGTTTGTGATTTATCTATCAGATTAATCTGATACTTTCCCTCTTCTTCGTGTACTTCTACTAAATCTCCCACTTCAAAATACACATCTTTATCTGCAATGTAAAGCGTTTGAAGCTTTTCATTACCAAATTGAATGGTAAGCATCTGTGCCTTCGTATCCCTTGTAAGAGCAGCCACCGTCACATAGCCAAAACGATATTTATTATTCTCATTATCACTCTTTTGTAGTTCTACCTTATAGACACCTTCAGCAGCATTTAGATACACAGTCGCTTCCACACCAATATAATCTTTCATTTTTTCAGAAGGGAAACTTCGATATGTCGTTGGCTCTTTATCCGTATATAAATAGCAAAGAGCATCATTAATAATGAAATACTTATCATGATCAATTTCTATTTCATTTTTATTATTAAAGGCGGTTATCGTACCTTGTACGGTTTTATTATCATAAGCATATAGTCCATTTTCTAAGTAAACGAGGCAATCTCCTTTTTGCACACTTTCCCATTCAAAAGCATACCCATCTTTAATTACTTTCGTTCGATCAAACGAATACTCTTCCTCATTAATCGTTAATTTTGATTCTTCTGCCTCATCTTCTTTTTCTTCGTTATTGACCACAGAAATAGAATCTACCATAATTACTTTATTCGGATTAATGGATACGGTTCTAATAATAGAATTCTTATCCAAATCAATGACGGCATAGGTATAACTGTTATCGTTTTTAGCGCCAAAGGAATAAGAAGCATTGCTACTTGCAAGCTTGTACCCTTGCTCTTCTAAGTAAAAAGATGGACCGCTTACCACTTTCGTATTAGGATATCTTTCATCATACGTAATTCCATAAAGCACTCCCTCTTTCACCAAGGCTGTTAGCCTTCCACCTTTTGCATACAAAGGTAGTTTATGATTTACTATCACCAGTATCGGTCCTACCGTTACGCCAATTCCTTCATACCTTCCTCCCAAGCCACTGATAGGAACATCATCAAAGAAAGTAAAATCATCAAAATAGGTCTCTAAAGGAGTATCTTTCTTGTATGAGTATGTAAATCCGGTAATATTGTTATCTGCTGTGATTCCCCAAGAAGTTGTGATGAGAGTATTCCAAACAAACATAACCACATCTCCACGAAGTGCAGGTGTTTCGTAATCAAATTCTCCAATATTATCATTTAACTCCAAATCTCGCATTTTGACAACATAGTTCCAATACCAACCATAAGGGCTTTCTGTTTTAATATTGGTATAGCCAAGATATCTTAGTAATAGAGCAACTACCTCCGCATATGTTACTTCTTTTTCCGGCTTAAAAGTTCCATCTTCATAACCCGTAATAATCCCTAGTTTTTGTGCAATCATAACATATTCAAAAAACCAATCATCACGTTTGACATCTGAAAAAGCAGAAGTAGTGTTTGTGGATATGATTCCTTGGTCTTTATCAAAGCCCTTCATTTTGACAATGATTTTCGCCATTTCTGCACGGGTAACAGGTCGATTATACGCAAATGTATGATCTGATATTCCATTTACAATTCCCAATGTATAAATTCTTTCAACAGGGCCTTCGTATTTGGTTCCCATGACATCATAAAAACGGCCACTTGCCAAAACTGTTGAGCAACTAAGCACCACGATTAAGATCGTTAATAAGACAATTTTTTTCATTGGTAACCTCCATTTTATACTTTTGTAATTTCAACCGTATTGAGATATTCCCCTATTCCATGATTAGAAATCTTGTACCTAAGTGTTATCAAAAAGGGATTTTTTTGTATCTCCATTTGTTCCCCAATTATTTCTAGCTCTATTGTACCATAAGGAGTAGGATAAGTGTTAATCATTTTTTCATTCATGGTGATGAACAGCTGATGACCTTCTTTGATGATAGTTACCTCTTGATGGGTAAAATCAAATATCATTTGATTATTGGGATAAATAATCACAACTTTATGATTAGACTCTTCTATTTCTGCCTCAGAAATAGTTTGCATGATTTCTTCCTCATGGTCTTGATATTTTTGAATACTTTTGATTTGTAGTTTCATAAGCATCTTATTCCTCTGGTGTTTTAGCGCCACCAAAATTCTCCATGATAGCCGAATGATATGTGTACGTATTACGATTTTTCTCGGCATGTTCTTTTTCTGCTATATCAATCATTTCATCAATAATACGATAAAACTCATACCCATCATATTTCCACAAATAGCAAGCCATAGAACCTGGAATCGTGTTAATCTCATTGATGTATATTTTATCTTCCATATTATCAATTAAAAAATCTACTCTTACAACGCCTTTGACGTTTAGTGCTTTAAATACTTCTGCTGTTAAGAATTTAATATATCCTTCTTTTTGAGTATCAAGTAATGCTGGAACCTTTCTTGACATGGAAGCCATCCCATTTTCACTACTTTTGCTTCCTGCAAGCTTACCCCCTTTACCACCATTCATGTACTTATCCTCAAAGGTTAAAAATTCTTGCCAACTCATTGGCTCTTCTGTAGTAGAAACTCTTACTTGGTTTCCTCTCCCAATGGCAGCGCAATTGACTTCTTTGACATCTTCAATTGCTTTTTCTACAACAATTCTTTCATCAAAAGCAGTAGCTATCGTTATGGCATTGGTTAGGCTTTCTCTATCTTTAGCTTTCGTTATCCCAATACTTGATCCAAGATTGGCAGGCTTAACAAAAAGAGGATATGGCAATTTATTTTCAATCGTTGATAAAACAGCATCAGGATTTTTCTCCCAATCTTCTCGAATAAAATAGGTATATGGTAATACTGGAAAAGAATTTGCTTCAAATACTTTTTTCATCATAATCTTATCCATACCAACACTTGAACCAACGATACCAGAAGAAGTGTATGGGATATTGGCAAGCTCTAAAAGTCCTTGCACACTTCCATCTTCTCCATTCATTCCATGTAGTGCTACAATGACGCAATCTAGTTTCGTATAACTTTCTTTGGAGAAAAGCGATTTTTGTCCCATCACAATTCCTGGTCGATTTGGTGCAATGTATCCTTTCATTAACCCATCTTTATAGGAGTTAAATTCCGGATAGATTTTCGCATTAAATAAATTCTTATCAGCATACCATTCTCCATCATCGTGAATATAAATAGGGATAATATCATATTTGGAGCGATCCATATTCTCCATGATTTGTAGTCCCGTAATCACAGAAACATCATGCTCACAACTAACCCCACCATAAATAACTCCCACTTTTTTCATAAAAAAACCTCCTTATTTCTTATTCATTATAATTATCCGGCAAATCATTTTCAAACAAAACGACATCGCCTTTTTGAGATATTTCTTCTAGTTTTTTGGTTGCGCTCTTTAAGCTATCTACCACATACAAATTCATTTCATCAAATTCGTTTTCTCTTAAGCCTTTGGCGATAGGTTCACTTCTTTTCTTACCAACTAAAATCGCGATATCCACCGTATCTGCCATTTGTTTTCCAAACTCGTAATTATACTGGTATTCTGACGAACCTAGCTCCACCATTCCTGGTGTAATAATGATTTTTCTTCCTTCAAATCGTTTTAAAACGTTCAATGCTTCTTTGCTTCCCTCAGGATTCGAATTAAACGCATCATCAATGACAGTAATTTGATTCGAACGGTTGACAATTTGAAGACGATGCTTCACTGGCATGATTTGCGCTACGCCCCTTGCTATCTCTTCCTTAGTAAGACCTAGTTCGATAGCAATGGCAATACATCCCAAAATATTTTTCACACTATGTTCCCCTAAAAGCTTAGAAACACATTTAATCTCTCCAATTGGTGTTACCGCTACAAACGAGCAACCTTCAGATGTTAATTTGATATTCTTGGCATATACATCTGACTTTTTATCGTCTAAAGCATAAGAATATTTCTTTCTTTTTTCTTCTTTGAAAATCTCTGAGCAGTACGAGTGATCATTAGGAAGCACTACCACACCATCATGAGGAAGAGCTTTAATGAGTTCCTTCTTGGCTTTCACGATATTCTCCATTTTTTTGAAAGATTCTAAATGTTGTGGGCCAATCGACGTAATGATACCAATTTTAGGTTTAACAAAATCACATATTTCCTGAATTTCAAAGCGATATCTTGCTCCCATTTCTGCAATAAAGACTTGATGCTCTGGTTTTAATTGTTCTCGAATAACTTTTATATTACCAAATGTCGTGTTATAGCTTTCTGGCGTTGATAATACATGGTACTTTTGACTAAGAATGGTATCAAGAATAAATTTCGTACTTGTCTTACCATAGCTTCCTGTAATACCGATTTTTATGAGATGACGATATGCTTTTTTGCGTAACTTCCATTTTGCTTTTCGAATATAACTATCTTTAATGATTGTTTCTGTTGGTGATGCCAAGAAGAGTGCAATGACCATACCAACAGGGAGCTGCAAAGTAAATAAGCTATAAATCATCGGCTTTAACAGATAAAACATTGGTGTTCCCTGATAAGGGTATAAAAACATGACACTAAGTAGAATCACCGTGATGGCATTCCAAAACATTAAGCGTTTGGCTCTGGCTGTATACACAAGTGGTTTTTTGGCTTGTTTTCTTTCTTTTTTACTCTTCATCGCTTTGACAATGTTAGGAATCATATAGACAAAAGCAAGTACGATACACTCTACTTCAAATAAAAATCTGGCACTAGTTTCTGGTAAGTGAACTAACAATTTGGCATTGATAAGTATACAAAGGCCATACACAATCGCTGTTCCAATGGCTTGTGGAACCTCTTTTAGGAACGCCATTTTAGGGTTTTTGCAAACCCAACGAAAAAAATCAGCTTCTTTATACCCTTCCAATTGAGCAAAATGTAGCATTCTTGGCACACTCATCATATACACAATAAATGCGCCATATGTAATAACTCCCACAAGAAATAGTTCAAAAATATACACTGCTATTCCTCCATTACTCTTCTAAAAATTGATCAACAGCAATACTAAACTGTTTCGGTGCATCGAGATACGAAAAGTGAGCAGCATTTTCTAAGATGACCAATTTCGAGTTGGGTATTTTTTCTTGCATCACTTTTGCCATGTATAGTGGCGTATCTTGATCATTATTTCCCCATATCAATAAAGTTTCATTTGAAATTCTGATAAGGTAATCGGTTAAATCAAGTGCTATCACTTGACTAAACGTTTTTCTCATCACTTCCGAAGTTAAGGCAGCATAATCCGAAGAAGCAAATTTTTGTCGCATCGTTTCCATCTTTTTTTGATAGTTTTCCACCGATAAGAAGTGTTTATATACCCATTTTCCACTTTTAAACAACCCTATTTTCATTTTCTGTTTCAGAGACCTTTTTGGTTTCACCCCAGCGGCATCCACTAACACAATTTTGCGAAAGACACTCTCATTTTGTGAGGCCATAAAAATAGCAACTCTTCCTCCAAAAGAATGTGCAATCACATCCGGTTTTTCGATATGCAATGTTTGCATAAAATCATTTACTAATTTAGCATATTCTGGTATACCCCATGGTTCTTTCGGTTCGGATGACTCATTGCTCTGCCCAGGAAAATCGATTGCATATACCTTACGTTTTTGTGAAAAGAATTTCCCTATAGGTGCCATGGAACCTATCGATCCACCCCATCCATGAAGAAGAAGAAGTGGATAACCTTCCCCCATCTCCTCATAATGTAGTAAGACACCATCTATCTCAATAATCATACTACCTCCATTATTACTATGATTCTATGCTATTATTGTATTCTTTATGCTTAAAAAAAGCAAGTGAATTTGTCTTATAAATAGGGACGAACCTCTTTCTTTAGGCTCGTCCCCCATATTATAGTTCATATTCTCTTTTCTTTGCTCCAACATCGCTTTCTAGGTATTCATCATACGTCATTCTTCTATCCACCAACCCATTTGGAGTAATCTCAATAATACGGTTTGCAATGGTTTGCACAAATTGATGGTCATGAGAAGTAAATAGAATAATCCCTTTATAATTGATTAGCCCATTGTTAAGTGCCGTAATCGACTCCAAATCTAAGTGGTTTGTTGGCTCATCAAAAATTAAAACATTCGCACCAGAAAGCATCATTTTGGCAAGCATGCACCTAACTCTTTCTCCTCCAGATAAAACATTCACCTTTTTTAAAGCTTCTTCTCCCGAAAATAGCATTCTTCCTAAAAAGCCTCTTACAAAGGTTTCTTCTTTGATTTTGGAATACTGCATTAACCAATCAACAATAGAGATATCTTGATTAAACTCAGAAGAATTATCCTTTGGAAAATAAGCAACAGAAGTAGTAATGCCAAATTTAAAATCGCCACTTTCTTGGGCGCTATTATCCGTTAAGATTTCAAAAAGCTCTGTTTTAGCAAGTCCCATAGGACCTACAAAGGCTATTTTATCTCCATTTTGAACATTAATAGAAATATTATTTAAAAGTTTCTTTCCATCTAGGGTTTTGCTTAAATTCTCAACAAATAATATTTCTTTTCCAGGTTCTCGATCCATTTCGAAATGAATGTATGGATACTTTCTGTTAGATGGTTTGATTTCATCCAACTCAATTTTTTCTAAAAGCTTTTTGCGGGAAGTTGCTTGCTTGGATTTAGAGGCATTTGCACTAAATCTACGAATAAATTCTTGCAACTCTTGTATTTTTTCTTCTTTCTTTTTATTGGCATCCTTCATTTGTTTTAGTGCAAGCTGACTAGATTCATACCAGAAATCATAGTTACCAGTATAAACTTGAATTTTGCCATAATCAATATCGGCAATATGTGTACAAACAGTATTTAAAAAATGTCTATCGTGTGATACCACAATCACCGTGTTTTCAAAATTGATTAAAAATTCTTCTAGCCACTCAATGGCTTCAATATCTAGGTAGTTAGTTGGCTCGTCCAATAACAAGACGTCAGGATTGCCAAATAGTGCTTGTGCTAAAAGCACTTTCACCTTTTGCGCCTCAGTCAGTTCTTTCATGTATTTATCATGAAATTCTGTTTCTAATCCTAACCCATTTAATAGCATCGCTGCATCTGCCTCGGCATTCCAACCATCCATTTCAGCAAACTTAGCCTCTAATTCACCCGCTTTGACGCCATCTGCTTCGGAAAAATCAGGCTTTGCATATAGAGCATCTTTTTCTTGCATGATTTTAAATAATTCTGTATTTCCCATGATAACTGTTTTTAAAACATTTTCTTCTTCGTAGGCATGATGGTCTTGTTTTAACACCGAAAGCCTTTCTCCTGGGTTCATGGTGATATCACCTTGTGATGGTTCTAGTTCGCCAGATAGTATTTTTAAAAAAGTGGTCTTTCCCGCACCATTGGCTCCAATTAAGCCATAGCAGTTGCCTGGTGTAAAAGCAATATTCACATTTTCAAAAAGGGTACGTTTTCCAAAACGTAGTGTCACTCCATTTGCACTAATCATGTTATTCTCTCCTATTTTTTGATTTTTAGCACATCAAATATACCATAAAACGGCTCTTTTATCAACAGTTTCTTACATGAATTTTCCATGCGCAATCAGGCCATTAAAATTGATTTGGGGCGCTGATATCAAATATCTTTTTGAAACCCCATCCTCCCCGCTTTTGGACAAATTAAACCCCTCTATGCCTAAGTCCACCCAATTATCGAGATACTCTCAATTTGATTTGGTGTGTACTTATACGGCAAGAGGGGCTAATTTTTTCCAAAACCACCCAAGGTTTCAAAAAGATATTTGATATATCGCCCAATTATGTTTTTTTAGGCCTGATTGCGTCATGATTTCATATTATTCAAGTGTTAAATCTCTTCTTTTAGGAATAAAATGGTCTCGATATTCTCGCATAAAATAATCGTCTGTCATGCCAGAAATATAATCAATTACCTTTCTCTCATGGCTTGTTTCTTTTTGATACTTTTTCGATTTTCCGTGCCAAAAAGAAGGTTTGAATCCTACCTGTTTTTTGGGAAACATCATCCAATAAGGCTTTAAATAATCCCTCAAACATTCCTAAAAATAGTTCTTCACGATCTTCTTTTTTGGGGTTAGAATAAATATGTTTGTAGTTAAATTCTAATAACTTTTTCAGTGCCATGTATTTTTCCTTAGAAAACTCTAAATATGGTTTATCAAAGCTGTTCTCAATTAAATCTTCTACTAAAGCATCAATAATTTCTGAGTTTTTAGATCCTAATACTTGGGTGATTTCTTCCGGAATATCTTCTCTTTTTAGTAGTTTTACTTTAATCGCATCTTCGATATCTCTTCCAATATAGGCAATCACATCTGAAATTCTAACGACGCATCCTTCTAATGTCATGGGTCTTAATGTTTTATCAAATCCTTTTTCAAGCCAAGTACGACGGTATTCTTCTAAAAATTCTTTCGGCGTTTTTTGATAATTCGGTTCATATTTCTTGCATAGAAACTCTCCATTATGACATAGGATTCCATCCATAACTTGCACCGTGATATTTAAACCATTTCCCTTGTTTTCTACTTCATTTAAAACTCTCACACTTTGTGCATTATGTAAGAATAGTCCCATATGGTAGTTTTGGCTAATGGTATTTAAACATCTTTCGCCTGTGTGGCCAAAAGGGCTATGCCCTAAATCATGACCTAGTCCAATCGCTTCGATTAAATCTTCGTTTAATCTTAGACTTCTCCCAATCGTCCTTGCAATTTTAGATACAAACTGAACATGAAGACCTCGATGAGTGATTAAATCGTTATTGATAAGTGGAAACACCTGCGTTTTATCCATATAACAAGAATATGCATTCGAGTGAAGAATTCTATCAGCATCCCTAAAAAAAGCTGGTCGTACATTAAATTCGTTTTTGCGATGTTCCTGTTTAAAGCGATACGCTTTTTCTGTTTGACAAGCATATGAAGAAAAATACTTCTCCAGTTCTTGATTATTTTCCATTACTATTTTTTCAAGTTCCATACCCTCACTCCTACCCTATTTTTCTTTTAGCCATGAGACTTTCGTTACGTAGATGATTTCACAAGCACCATCACCGTAATCATCTCTTTTGGTACTAGAATGCCAAGTGTACTTACCATCTGGTCCCATCCAGTCCACATATGCTAAATATCCTTCAATTCTCACATAGTCTTCTCGTTTGATATTTTTAATCTCTTTTTCAATTTGGGCATCTGCTGCAATTAAATGGTTATTAGAAAAAAACTTACCAATTTCTTTATCGCCACCTCTTTTGTGATACCAATCGACATTTTTAGTGCGATACAATAAAAATCTTGCGGGACTGTTTTCCCATTTTGCATTTTTCCACTCATCTGCTAGAAAGCCCCAGGCAATTCCCACATCAATCGGAGAAAATTTGTTAAAATAGTCATAATCATAGTAATTATATTTACTGATAACCACACCATCAATTTGGTACTTAGCTACAAATTGAATGTCAATTGGAATGCCGTCTACTTCTTTGACAATTTCTCCACTTGCAGGTGTTTGAATTGGCTGATCTATGTTATGAAAATCATTGATATATTCATAATGCTTTAAAAATAGATGGTGCTTAGCATAATAGAAAAAAAGAAGTATTACAAGAAACACCACAATTTTATTGCGTGTTTTTCTTTCTTTTTCAGTGATAGCTTTGATTTCTGCATCACTGATTTCTCCACTAACACCAAATTCATCATAATATTTTTTATCCATAGTAATGACTCCAAACCAAAAAACTATGTGATACAGCTACCACATAGTTTTTTATTATTAGATACTAAATGTTCCATCTGTATTTAACGTAAATGGCATCTCAAAAGAAAGCTCTCCAAACACATTTGCTGCTGCCATAGAAGGCGCAAAATAAATCACTAGCTTATCGTCTTTAATATAAAAAGCTTGCTTTTGTGGAAGTCTTGAAATACCATTTCCGCCTTGTAATTCAATGTTTTGCTCTGCTGCCTGCTTTGTGATTTCGTCAATAATTGCTTTTTCAAATTGAACACCTGGTTTAAATAATTCTTCTAGATAAACAATTCTTTCTCTAGAAGCATCGATGCTATAAATATCCTTCCACTTATTAGAACGGATACCGCCTGTTTGATAGTCTTGTGAAATCACTAAGAACAAATACTTTCCTGAGGTTAATTTCTCATAGGTAGTAACATACTCATATAATTCTGTTGGATCTGTTTTATCGTCTACTCGATATTCTACTTCTTGGATATATTTTTGTATGTTAGTGGCAATTTCTGTATTGATTGCATTTTGGAAGTTAGCATTATTGAAAGAGATAATTTTAGGATACTCGCAATCCACTCTCTTATTATCTGTCTTGTTTTTAAATTCCACCTTTTCAACAATCACACTATCTGCCAAAACATCTGATTTGGTAGTTTCACCCTCACCAGAAGGCTCCTCAATAATCACTGGGACATTTTCGTCCTCATCCTTAGCAAAATACATCCATCCTGCATATCCAATGCCACCAAGAATCAAAAGAACCACCACTAACTTAATTAAACTTTTCATATGTATACCCCCATCTCATCTATACTTAAATGTTAGCATATCAAAAATCATTATGCAAGTTTTTTTACTCTTCTTGTGCAAGTTTGCTTGCTCTATCAGCAGCATTCAAAGCATCAATCATTTCATCAATATTTCCATTTAAGAATTCATCCACTTGGAACATGCTAAGACCAATTCGATGATCCGTAATTCTTCCTTGTGGGAAATTATACGTTCTTATCTTTTCTGAGCGATCACCACTACCTACTTGACTCTTTCTTGCAGAAGCCAGCTCACTATTTTGTTTTTCTAATTCTGCCTCATATAGTTTAGAGCGAAGCATCTTCATGGCTGTTTCTCTATTTTGAATTTGAGAACGCTCTGTTTGGCATTCTACCACAACGCCTGTAGGAATGTGGGTAATACGAATGGCTGACTCTGTTTTGTTAATATGTTGGCCACCCGCACCACTTGAGCGAAACGTATCTACTTTTAAATCAGCTGGATTGATTTCCACCTCAACATCATCTACTTCTGGAAGAACCGCAACGGTTGCTGTAGAAGTATGAATACGGCCACTAGATTCCGTGTCAGGAACCCTTTGTACCCTGTGAACGCCACTTTCAAATTTTAATCTACTATAGGCACCTTTTCCAGTAATCATAAAGGTAACTTCCTTAATGCCTCCTAATTCCGTCTCATTTAGATTTAAAACCTCTAATTTCCATCTTTTTCTTTCCGCATACATAGAATACATTCTAAACAAATCGCCAGCAAATAAAGAGGATTCTTCGCCACCAGCACCGCCTCTAATTTCCATGATAACGTTTTTATCATCATTTGGATCTTTTGGCACCAATAAAAGCTTTAGTTCTTCTTCAATTTGAGGAAGCTTTTCTTTGCTTTCTTCTAACTCCATTTGTGCCAAATCATGCATTTCTTTATCATTTAACATTTCTTTTAAATCTTCTATTGTTGATAATACTTTTTTGTATTCACGGTACTTTTCAACTACTTCTTCAATGTCTGCGTGCTCTTTCATGCATTTCTTCCACTCTGGTTGATTGGCAATCACTTCTGGATCACTAATTTTCAAATTTAACTCTTCATAACGTTTTTCAACGTTTTCTAACTTATCGAACATAACTCTTCCACCTTTTGTGAGATTTTCCATGTTATTATAGTACAAAAGTCCTTAAAAAGCAATATCCTTTGGCAAAAGAGTAAAATTTTGGAAAACGTCAAAAAAGTCCTCTCGAAAAGGACTTTTTTGACGAAATTGCTTAATGACGCACCAAAAATACAATGCCGATTACGATGGCTGCAACAATTCCCAAATCCATCAGTATCAAAACCAAGTGAAAGAGAATGTTAATGAGCAGAAATCCTGATAATGCTTGCAAGAGTTTAAGAATCCCATATAGAATGAACGGAAAAAACACAATTCCGAAAATAACACCAGCAAGTTCTTTCCCAAAAGCTACCCTCACAATAATTACGATGATAATTACAGTGACATAAAACCCTTCTGGAATCCGCAGAAGTAGTCTTATCAGTTGTTCCATCAAAAAGAAAAATAGCATTTTTCCCTCCAAGTCAGTTTAATATTATGTTAATTATATCACAGTTTCACAAAAACGCAATTCTTTTTCTTATAAGATAATACAAATAAGGCCTCCACTTCCCTCATTGATAATCTTTTCCAGCGTTTCTTGCAATTTACACTGTGCTTCTTCTGGCATTTTCATGAGTTTTGCCTGTAATCCTTCATTCACTAGTTCATTTAATGACTTTCCAAAAATATTGGTATTCCATATTTTGATAGGATCTTCTTCAAAATCCTTCATCAAATACTCAATAAGTTCCTCAGATTGTTTTTCACTTCCTACAATAGGAGATACCTCCGTTTCAATCTCTGCTTTGATAATATGAAGGCTTGGCGCTTTGGCTTTTAATTTGACTCCAAATTTACTGCCTTGCTTAATGATTTCTGGTTCTTCCAGTGTCAATTCTTCTATATTTGGTGTAACAATTCCATATCCCTTTCGTTTCACATCATTCAAAGCCATTGAAATTTTGTCATACGCTTTTTTGCTTTTGGCAAGTGAAGCAATCACTCCAAATAGTTCCCCCTCTTCCTTGATTGGAATTCCAGACATATCACTTAGCACTTCGTAAAAGACACGATCTTTCATTTTGACATCCACTGAAGCAATCCCTTCTCCTAATCGAATTTCCGCAAGTTGCATTGAATCAAACTCATCGTCTAATTTGATGGATTCTATGATACTTCGTAATTGTCTAAAATGATTCATGTGCCCAAAATTACTTTTCATAACATCCAAAAAGTGTTCATGAATGGGATGCGTTGGTAATAGTTCATTGGTCCATAAAGGCATATGAACATCTACTTCATTGATAGGAAACTCATATAGAATCGTTTCTAAAATGTTTTGCACATCTTCCATGGTTAGTTTGGCAAGATCCATCGCCAAAACTGGAGTATCGTATTTTTGTTGCATCTCTTGGCAGAGATTTCTTGTTTCTACAGCATCAGGGAGACTGGTGTTGAGTAAAATAATACAAGGTTTTTTCTCCTTTTTTAAATCTTCTACGACTCTCTCTTCTGCGGCGATATAGGCTTCTCTCTCCATATCGGTTACAGTCCCATCTGTCGTAACCATAATACCAATCGTTGAATGTTCTTCAATGACTTTTTTTGTCCCTAATTCCGCTGCTTGTTCAAAAGGTATTTTTTCTTCAAACCAAGGAGTATTGACCATACGAGGTTCTTCCCCTTCCATATGGCCAAGAGCGCCCTCTACTAAGTATCCTACGCAATCAACTAGTCGCATACGAAATTTGACATGATTCACGTTAACGAGTGCCGCTTCATTGGGAATAAATTTTGGCTCCGTCGTCATAATAGTTCTTCCATTAGAACTTTGTGGAAGTTCATCTTGTGCTCTCATCTTTTTATAATCATCCTCAATATTGGGAATTACCAATAGTTCCATAAAATTCTTAATAAAAGTCGATTTTCCTGTTCTAACCGGTCCAACAACACCAATATAAATATCTCCCTTTGTTCTCTTTGCAATATCTTGATAGATATCGTATGTATTCATCAATAAGCCCTCCTTTTTTAAGTGTTTGTACACATGATTTAGTAAATTTATATGAGGAGGACTTCTTTTTAGAACTAAAAAGCACATAAAAAAAGAAAGAAGACATTGTATCTTCTTTCTTTTTCGTATTTGCCAACCTATTGCATCCTTTGCCGATTACTTCTCCCAATGTTCCGCTTCATCGCCATCTAGTACATAATCATGTGTCACAATCGCCTCTAGCACTTCATAATACCCCCAATGATTTGGATCTAAATCACTCACTGGTGAAATAACATCCGACATACTCTCTTGCGAAACATGCCTTTCTAACATACGATTAAGTAATGTTGCCGTTTCTACTCTTGTGATTTTTTTATCTGGCTTAAAAGTGCCATCTTCATATCCCTTTAACCATCCCATACTAGATGCCATTTCAATACATTCTTTGGCCCAATGTGCCTCTGTTACATCGATAAAATGAATGCTATTTTGGTTTGCATTTTGGGTAATAAACTTTTGAATTACCTTTGCAAATTCTGCTCTTGTAATCGGCTTTGTCGGTTCAAAGTTCCCATTTGGATATCCGCCCATGATACCAAGTTCTTTCATATACAAAATTGCTTTGGCAGACCATCTATCTTTGGTAACATCACTAAATGGACTTTCCTCTACCTCTAGTGTCTCTCTCATATCTCCACTATCTGTTACTGTTAAACGGTAGAAAATAGTCGCTACTTCTTCTCTTGTCACATGATTGTTACTTCTAAAGGTACCGTCATCATATCCTTTCATAAAGCTTTCATGGTGTCCTTTCGCTCCTAAATCTAGATGGAAGGACATTGCTTTCTCCTCTGTTTCTTGTGGTTCTACTGTAGGAGTAGGTGTTGGGGTTGGGGTTGGCGTTGGCGTTGGTGTACTACTAGAGGAACTTCCTCCTCCACCGCCTCCTCCGCCCCCACCACTCGATGGGACGACAGTTTTATCAGTGATTCCTACATTGATTTTTACTTCGGTTTTATTCATAGTAATTTCAAGAATTTTGGTAGTTCCTTTTGTTTTATCTACCGTATCGGTGGTAAATTCTTCTCCTGTTTCTTTGTAGAACTCTAGTTGATACTTTCCAACTTCTAATTCACAAAATTCGTAATTTCCATCCATATCAGTCACTGTTTGGGATAAAGTATTTCCCGCTGCATCTTTTAAGGTAACATCATAATTTGCTTTTGCTTTTTCGTTATTTCTTTGTTTATTTTTATCTTTATCATACCAAACGTTACCATGAATCTTACCTTTGATTGCCGTTGCAGGGATTTCATTAATGACAACTGCTGTGCTATTACTTTCTGCTGCTATTAGCGAAGAATGATTTTCTTTTTGAGCCACAAATCCAAAAGAATTGATAGCCATATCATTTACTTTCGTATTTTCTTCTGGAAGCATTGCTTCCATGGTAATGGTAATCGTATCACCATCTTCTAAAACAAAATCGTTCTTAGTTTGAACCCACACTGCTGTTACTTTGCTAAAATCCTCTACTTCCTCTGCTGTTTTCCATGTATTCTGTATAGTATCTCCCGATGCTACACCAAGTATATCTCTATCAATAGCCTCATCTTCCGAGTAGAAAATATCGATATCTTCTTCACTAACTCCCTCAATGATAAGATTCTCACCTGTCAAAATAACAGGAATACTACTATTTCTGCTATTTGGCTGTATTCCATACTCATCTATTGTTCCTGGCAAAATATCTAAGAAAGAAAGATGGTTTAAAGACGCTCCATTTTGAGAAACATTTTCTAATACTACTTGATAATAAATCGTTTCTCCAGCCTTTCTTAGGACTTGTTCTTCCCAATTTTGACCATCCGTGCTTACTCTAAGTTTCGCTGATAACTTTTCACTAGAAGCTAAACTGTAATCAAAATTTTCTGTGATATGGTTTTCATCTTTTAATACTCTATCTGTTAACAATTCGTTTTGATTGATATCGAGATAATCAGAAACTTCCTTATCACTGGTAAGAATATCGTCATTTTTAATTGGATTTCTCTCTACAAATTCTGTCAAAACAGCCGTATCGGAGATAATCATTCTTCCCTCTTCGATGTGTGCTTCCATCGTCATAGGATTAGCTGCGCCAAAATTGACTAAATAGGTAACACGATAATCAACTTCTTCACCTACTGCTGTTTGATAAATCTTTTCATCAGAGAAATCCCATTTTAAAATAATTCTGCCACTATCATCAAAATTCTTAATAATCTCAGGCTCTTTTAATTCTCCATTACCAAAAGAACAAGATAGCATCTTTCTGTATTCTACACCTGGCGGCAATAAATTGTACATCACAATACGTGTTGTACCCATATCATTCGTTTCAAAATCATTACCAACGATTCCATAGGTAGAAGTAATAGTATAATTCTTTCCCTCTTCTTCTTCCTTTTCAGCATAAATCATCACGGTATCAATGATATTAGCTGGTGTTAAAATCGCTACGTGTTTGCCTTCCTTTACTGTCACGATACCATTACTTCCATTCGACTCTAAACAAAATGTATTCACAATTTCTCTATCATAATCCTTACGCTCTTTTAGTGCTTTCATCGTTAGAACTAAAGAAATATCATCATAATCACTTTGGAAGGTAAAACTTTCAATCTCTGATTGTACAACCAATTTTACATTAAGGATCTTTTCTTCCTCTGGATTTTCTAGCATATCTTGAAGTGATACCATTTGATACGTACTTGGAACCCTTGAGGTTCTCTCTTCTATGCCACCATTAAAGAACATTGGAATCCATTCTTGATTGGTTTTTGTTGTTTTAATATAAGCATCTGTCGTCATCTCATAGTCTTTTCCATAGATTTCAAGAGAACGAATTTCATTTTCTTCTAAATTGATATCATCTTTTAAGAATAACGCTGTTCTCCAAATATTCTCATAACCTGTCACTTCATTCACAATGATATCATAGCTTCCTCCTGTAATGGCATTACCATAGTTTTCTGTCATTGGAGGATATTTTTCGCCTATGGATATTTCACGATAACCATTTTCACTAGACCCGCCTATCACACTATCGACAACGACATGAATATCCGTATAAGCTTTGATTTCAATTCTATCATAAGAGGAAGAACTTGCTATCAAACTGCTTTCATTGCGGAAAGTATTTTCTGTAACACTTTCTGGAATATGAAGGTAGACATCAATCACTTTTACTTCCGATAGTTCTTCAAACTCCCATACAATTTGATATTGTCCATTTTCTTTCGACACCACTCCCCCATCACTGCACATAATATCATCTACCGTCAAATCTTGCATAATAGGGAGCTTATCCACAACGGTTACTTGACGATATGTTCCATCTGCTTCAATTAGCGGATTAACTTTTAAATGATACCTTGCTGTATGTGTTGGATAAAGTGAATTTTCTTCAACTGTTTGAACAAATGGATTTCCATCTGGTGTATTAGAAAGAATTTTACGATAAAACATTTGGGTGTATGTCTCTTCACTATCTTCTCTTTGGTAGTGAACTGCAATTGGTTGTTCCATAAAATCTAGACTTGCAAAGCGATACTTCGTAGCAAGTTTTATTTCCATCATTGTATCGCTGGTAATAATATCAAAGTGAAGTACATTCCCTTCTTGGGTATATTGATAATTGCAACTCGTAATTTCAAATTGCTCTGCATCCATAGGAATGGTAATATCAACACTTCTTACAAACCAATTCACCGGAATTTGTCCACATTGAATGACTATCTGTGTCGTTTCTTCTTCTCCAACGTACAAACTCTCTCTTTCAGGCGTAACGCTTACTACTAAATAGTCTTGAACAACTTCTGCACTTGCCACTGACTCTGCACTTTGCCCATTTCTTTCATCATAAAAATGAACCCATGCAGTTTGAGGAGCTGTCTCGTTTTTCCCTTGTAATATCGGGTAATGAACAAAAATTTGAGCAAAAATAGGAACTTCTCCACTTCCCATAAAAGAAACGAGATGGGCATCTTTCATTTCAGGATAAATCGGCTCAACTCGATCTTCGTATCCCACCAAAATAGGAAGTTCAATTTCCATTCCTTCGTATTGTGGAAAATTCGCATCTAATACCCATTCGTCACCACTCACATTGGTAACAGTAGGCATAATATAGCATTCTTTAACGATTTTATCGTTATACATAGAAGGATACTCATTTTGAAAATTCATTGATACACTCACAGATAGTATCTCTTGCTCTTCTTCACTTGGCATATTTGGCTGATTACGATGAATGCGATAAATGATTTTTTGACTTTCTGTTGTTCCATACGGAGTCTGATATTCGATGCTATAAATCATTTGGGTTAAATCTAGACTTGCACTAACAACTGTAAGTTCTAATGGCTCTTCCAAGTTTGTTATATTTTGCTGAATACAATATTTTTGGTTTTTAACATGTTCCAAGGCACTTAATTTTTGTCCATTCACTTCTACTTTGGTGGCATCCACGCTGCTTGGAATAGTAAGATAGGTAGAAATTGCTTGACAGCGATTAAAATAATTTGATAATGTCATTGTTTCGTTAAGCTTTAGTTTTTCATCATAACCAACCTCTAATACGTCATAAATCAAAGTACCACTATCTAAAGATTGTGTTACAGAATCATACGCATTTTCCTCTTCTTCTGATACTGTCAAAACGGTAAGATGCTCGTCTTGATACTGAAGGTTCGTATCAGAATTCTTTTGAATCATATCAAAATTTCCACGCACTTCGTATCGCTCTGATAAGAATGTCACTTGTTCATCCTTTGCAGCGCAAAAATTCTCTAAAGTTAATATATATTCCGGCTTTAGTTCATAATAAATAGGTAGTCCGGCAAGATGCTCTACCAAGTTCACTGCTAGAGGAGGAAACTCATAGGCCATGAAATCACTGACATATGCATCTTGATACCTAACAGTATCTTTTGAAATTAATTCATAACCATTAGGGAAAACATCCTTTTCTCCCGAAAATTCTATACCAGGGAATTTAATATCTAGTGTCAATTCCCCACTACAAAGTAATGTTTCTCCCTCTTCTAATATATTCTCTACTGCAGGAAAAATGGTCCATGTATTTAAGAAAGTATCATAATACGTTTCATTATCCCCTATTCCTATCAAGTTGCTATTAGAAAAACCTTGTAAAAAGACTCCTGGTAGGTTTTCTTGTTCTGCTTTTTGCGTGACAATAATACTTGCTTTATTATTTACTACACGCTCATTTCCGGCTTCATCATCATACCAAAACTCAAAGGTTAGTTCTCTTGTATCTTGGGCATTTAAACACGCCTTGTGATATTCTAGCACAATGGAATACATCGTATCATCATGAATCGGTCCTTCTGGCATTGGAAGTATTAAGCGATTTGGAAAAACGCTTTCATCTCTCATTGTACTCTCATAAGTAAAATCAAAATTTGTACTCACAGAGCTTACCTCAACACCTTCCATCGCCGGAAGCTGTACAATTAGCACTCCATCCTTTGCTCCTATCTCTGTATCACTCAAAAAGTACTCTAGATTATATGACACTTGTGGAAATGAAGTGCCATCCAATTCCACTCGTACTTCACTCACGCTAATGGTCGAAATGATAGGATTTTCTTCTAGAATCATGATTCCTTCGTCAAAACTAGTAGCTGCCTTTTTTTCCGTTTCTTGCTTTCCACTAACGACATAGCTTAAATCTACTTTTGAAACAATTTTACTCGGAACAGCATAATGATATTTGACTGTAACTTGATAAGGTGCTTCCTCATCTATCTCATCAAAATGCCATACCACTCTCTTTTGCTCTGCTTGCCAATTTCCATTCATCGTCGCAGAAACAAATTCCACGCCATCAACTTCTGGAAGTTGATAGGTTAATGTATAATCCTTAAAAACAGCGTTATCCGAAAAATCACCATTTTGAATGATGGTTGCTGTATAAGTAACGATTTCTCCCACTGCCACTTCTGCTTTATCAACTGTATTCGTCGTTGTTAAGAAATTTCCCTCTGAATATCGTGTATGAATAGTAATTTGATTAGAAGTAGCTTCTTCTTCATCTGAGACTATCGTAAAGAAAACACTCTGCTCCGTATAATCTTTCAAAACCGCTTCCACATAAATTGTTCCTGAAACATTTTGTCCCTCCACTAATAGCACACATTGCTTGGCATCATTTCCCGTTTCTTCCATGTGTGAAAACTGTGCGCCAACAATCTGTTCCGTATGAATTTCAAAACAATCTGGTACTGTTAATATAGCTTGCGTGTTTTGAAGATTACTAAGACTGTAATCAAGAACAAAATAAACCTTATCATTGATAGGAACCATAACCACATCTTTGCTTTGTGGTTTACCTCCCACAATCATACTCATTTTGGCACTTGCCTTTTTGAGTCCTTCTATGGAATTAACAGTATCATCTGCCCTCACATTCGCTACCAAAAAGCCACCAAAATGAGTGATTACCATGATGCAAGCAAGTGCGACAGAAATGAAACGATTTTTCATTTGATTCATTCGTACATTACCCCTTTATACTTTAGTATTACTCTATTTTATCTTACTATATTGCCATACGATATTCAAGGGAAATGAAAAAAGAAAGTAAAAAAGAAAGCAATGAAATACATTGCTTTCTTGAAACTATTCATCATCATTTTAATTTTGCTTTACCAATTGTTGTTTAATTGGTGTTTGCAAAATATTGATTTCTTTATCTGTGGTATCCGTAGTAATGGTTGTATCAATCCCGTCCACTACTGTTGCCGTTCCTTTGCTTTCTTTGTCGGCCAATTTCTCTAGTTTTACCTTTTCTTTAGTTGCTGCTTTTGCAAGCTTAATACTATCCTTATACACTGCCATTGTGCTCTTACTTATCGTATCCCAATTGAATTCTCTTACGACCTTTTCTTTTGCATTCTTTGCCATTTGTCTGCAAAGTGGTTCATCAAATAAT
The DNA here is from genome assembly GCA_002308995.1 of Clostridiales bacterium UBA1234. Lineage (GTDB taxonomy): Bacteria > Bacillota > Clostridia > TANB77 > UBA1234 > UBA1234. Next base: position 98,268 of record DBWQ01000013.1, read on the forward strand.
GCCTCTAGAATAGAGTCAGCAAGCGAATTTGCATTGCCTGCATAAGATTTTAATCCATCAATTCCATGAGAAACAATCTCATTTAATCCACCTGCATCAGATACTACAGTTGCTGCACCAGAAAGCATTCCTTCAAGTGCCACAATGCCAAATGGCTCATATAAACTTGGAAATGTAGCAATATCAATTGCTTTATACATTTTGGTAATTTGTTGATCGTTTAAATACCCTGTAAAGTATACTTTATTAGATATTCCTAAATAATCAGCAAGTCCTTTTAGCTCATCCATGCATGGACCACGACCTGCAATGACAAATTTAACATCATTGTAGTTGGCAATAATTTTAGGTGCTGCATTTAAAAGTACTTGAATGCCTTTTTCGTTGACGATTCTACCAGCAAAAAAGACAATTTTCTCATTATCTGCAGCGTAATTTCTTCTAAAATCCCAATCTCTCTCTGCATTATCAAATTTATTGACATTAATGCCATTTGGTACCACGTGAATATTCTCATATGGTTTACCAAACAAACCGCTAATTTCATTCTTCATATACATACTATTACAGATAACATTAGAAGCTTCATAGGTAAGCATCCATTCTACATCGTTGACATATCCTTGAGATTTATTATGAATTCCTTTATTTCTGCCACTTTCCGTTGCATGAATGGTTGCGACTAAAGGAAGGTTATAAGTTCTTTTTAAAGTTCTTGCCGCATATGCCACAAGCCAATCATGAGCATGTAGCACGTCAAACTTACCATACTCTTTGATAACATCGGCAGCTCTTTCAATCATACAGAAGTTAAGTTGCATTACCCAATCAATTAAGCCATTGGCATTGATAGGATAATTGGTAACTCTGTGAACATACACTGGTCCGTCTTTTTCAAATTCTTTTGTTTCTCCTTCTTGATATGTAATGACGTGAACTTCATGACCTTGTTTTGCAAATGCATGTGAAAGATCGTGAACAACTCTCGCAATTCCTCCAACAATTCTTGGTGGATATTCCCACGAAAGCATCATTATTCTCATTTCTCGGTCCCCCTTCGTTTTTTTCGTTTGTTTCTACTTTATTATTATCATTGTATCTTAGCAAATAAAAAAAGTAAATGATTTTTTATAAAATCATTTACTTTTTTACCTACTGATATAAACGATAATCAACATCCGGAAAAATCAAGTCTTTAAAATGAATATCATTTAAATACTCTTCATTAATGTCATTTTTATCAATCATATCCGCTAAAGCATTAAACCTACCAATATGGTCCCTAACACGCTTATGTGCATAATCAACCATCGTATTCATGGTAATAATAAACGGCCAATCACTACTTTGTGCAAGTAGAAGCTCTCTAGCACACTGATTCAGTGCTCTTTCCTGAAGTGGATATGGATTTTGATAAGTGTTTGCCAAGTACTGCATTCTTTCTGCTGCTCTATGGAGATGCCTGTAGATATAATCGTTCCCGGGATTTAACCACACTTCATTATAGCCATGAGCACCCCACGTAGAAATGGCAGGTCTTGCCTCTTGCACATCAGGATATTTTTCTAAATACTCACTTGGTGTAATTAATTCAAATACATTTTGATTGTGATAAATCTTTTTAAACAAAACATATAACCAATAAGGGCCTTCATACCACCAGTGTCCATATAGTTCTGCATCATAGGGACAAGTTACAATTGGGGGCACTTTCATACCTTTGGCAGCTCCTGAAATTTGCTCCATTCTGGAATGCATAAAATGATCCGCTTGCATTTCAGCGGTTGCTTTCGCATTGCTATCATTATAATATTCTTTAGGGCAATCTTTTCCCGTAATACGATAGTATTTAAGTCCGGTATCCACTCTAACACCGCTTTTGGCAACGTATGGTTTGATATAATCCCAATCTAGTTCATAGCCAATATCTTTATAAAACTCACGATAATTAAAGTCTCCTGGGTATCCACAAATAGAACTCCAGACTTGCTTAGAGCTATCTAAATCACGACCAAAAGCTACCAAGCCATTCGGAGACATAATAGGGGCAAGCGTTCCATATAACGGCTTAGGATCTGCAAAAGTAACGCCATGGGTCTCTAAAAAAACGTACTTAATCCCATACTCTCGAAGGACGGGCTCCAGTTCGGGAATATAAGCACATTCTGAAAGCCACATTCCCTTAGGGTCTCTCCCAAAATGCTTTTTATACATCTCAACGCCAACCGCAACTTGTACTTTGACCGCGCTTGGCACAATATTAAGTAGTGGCAAAAAGCCATGAGTCGCAGGACAACAAATAATTTCAAGTACTCCAATATCTTGAAAATGTTTAAAAGCTTTCACTAAATCGCATTTGTACTTACGCTTATAGACTTTGTAAAACTCAATAAACTGATAATAATACATTTTAGCGAGGTCATTCAGTGGTTTATCATTTTTGGTTCTTCGAATTTCTTTGCCTGCCAATCGAATTCTTTCAAGTAGGTATTTTAAATAGCGGTGCTGCAAAATATCATCTGTAAGCATAGTAATAAGAGGCGGCGTAATATTCATCGTAATTCGAAATCTGATGTGCTCATCTACTAACTTTTGATAGTATATTAGTAGAGGAAGATACGTTTCAGAAATCGCTTCAAAAAGCCATCTTTCTTCAATATAATCTTCACTTTCAGGATGTCTTACATATGGTAAATGTGCATGTAAAACAATATTTAAGTAGCCTTTTGGCGCCATTTTTTCACCTCTTTTTTACTTATTCACGAGCATGGCCCGCTGCTATCTAGAAAACGTCTCATATGAAAAGATGAAATCGAAAATCGATAGATTTTTGATTTCATCTTTCATTCTGGTATATTGATTAACTAATCTTACTGGTTTTATAAAATGCTCCAGAGCTTTGAAGCTCTCCAGAACTAAAGGTTTCGTGTACATCAAAGGACAATGCATAATAATCTTGTTTTAGTGATGGGTTAAATTGATTCTTACCTTTGTTTAGTTGATAGTAAATAGTAAATTTATCAGTTTCAGTAAGTCTCATGCAATTTCTGTAAATAATTTCTTCAGACTCTTTGTTGAAGATAGGCGCACTTCTAGGAATGGTTACATTATTGGACGCAAAAATACTGACAAACTGATCCTGGCACTTTCTGCCTAATTCCACCTTGTAGCTACAATCTGCATCCTTCACTTCAATGTAATAATTAGTGGTAAATGGATCAATTTCCATCTCATAGGAATAATTCATGGTAAGGTTTGTAATCTTAAGAATTGGCTTAGAATTATTATAATCTAAATGATTAGAAGCAAAGCGCTTGATTGTTTTGTCTGCAACTTCCCAGTACACATACATACGGGTAGGAGATTGTACTAGTAGTCGCACTACAGTTTCGTTATATTTAGTTGGTAATTCGTAATACTCTGACTTTGGCCTATACAACTTAAAGTACACCCTCCCTCTTCTTTCGTAAGATGCTTTTCTTTTTAAAAGCAGAAAAACATGAGAAAATCTCCCATCGTGATATAATTCTACTAAGATATGATATCTTAAAAAAAAGTTTTTTTCAATAGAAAAATGAGAATTTTTTCAAAATTCTCATTTTTCCATCACTTTATTTTCCTTCTGTCATTTCTTTGATTTTTTTGGTTGCAACTTTTCTAAGTTTTCCGTCTGGAATTTTTTCCACCATTGAAGTAAAGGTGCCAAATTGTTGTGGACTCATCATTCTTAATAAAGCAAGTAGTTCTATCTCCTTTTCTTGGCTAAGATTATCTATTTTTTGAGCAAGTTTGAATGCTCTTTGCGGCAACATATTGGTTACTAAAATGCTGACATTTGGTGTAATTTGAGAACGACTATCTGGATTTTTAAAGAAATCATCTTTGGCAATGCTTCTTGCTTTATTATACTGTTCAATTAGCACTCTTTCATAAACCGCCAAGATTTTCTCGCGATTAAGCTCTTTGTCTACCATTGGGCGATTTTTGTCCTTTGGATTCACTGGCAAGCTAAGTTTTTCATTAATACAATCGATTTTTTGATCAATGATGCCCTTTTCACAAATATAACTTGCTTGCTCTTCATCAGTCACTTTTTTATTGATAAAATAGTCTGCAATTAAAATTGTCTTGCGTTGATTTAACAGATTAAAGTTTTTATCAAAAGCTTCTGATGAAGTAATTGATTCGAATATTTTTAGAATATTCTTACCCGTCTTATCGTCTTCAATTAGCTTAATCAAACCATCTTGGATATATTGCTTTTCTTTGCCAACTTGTTCGTTTAAGAAATCTTCTAATGCTACCTCATCTACCCCTCCATCCTTTGATAATTCCTCATTTAAGCGACTAATCACTACGGTATTAATCTGATTCATGTCAATAATTGTCTTTTTCTCATTATTGGTAAGAGCAATCTGCTTTTCAAGTGGTTTTAATTTTTCATCTTCAAATGAAATAGTCATTTCTTTTTGTTTTTCTAATTCGACACGTTTGGCTGCTTCTTCCTTCTCCTTTGCTTCCTCTTCTGCCACTAAATCTTTATCAATAAATTTTTCAACATCTGGATTGTAGTAAGTGCCACTGGTTTCTTGCTTAACTTCTTGTCTTTCTTCCATCGAATAGCACTGAACAATTACGTTTTCTGATACATTCTCAGATACAATAATGGAACTTGGATCATTATGGGTAAAACGCCATATTTCATCCGCATTATAAATAACTTTTGTCGTATTTTTAGGTTCAAATCTACTACCAACTTGTATTTTTAATCTTTGATCTTCTTTTAATGTCTTACCATCTTTTGATTGAATTTTTACAATGACATTCACTTTCTTCTCTTGGTATATCAAGTTAATAATATTATTGATACTGCCAACAGTTAACTTAATTGGTTCTGCCACAGAGAATAACCATTTTTTGCCCTCTTCATCCACTAGTTCTTTTTGAACCTCTGGAATAAACTCTTCCCCGACTTTTAATGAGAAAATATCTGCTTTTTTAATGATGGCACCGTCCAAGTTTTTATAACGAACGGTTACCTCTGCCTTCGCAACTTCATAGATAAGCGTTACCGTGTTTTCGCGAATATCTTCTTTTAATCTTACTGGTTCTATATCTTTACTTGCAAGTTCCCACTGAATGCCATTTTCATCCTTTACATATTGTGCCACTACTGGATTAAAGATAGATCCTACCTGCAACTCTGTTTTTTCTGCTTCTTTAATCACTTCGCCGTCAACAGTTTTAAACATCACAACAGCTTCGGTGAAGACTGGTTCATAAGTAAGTTCAAAGACATTCGGGCTTTCTAATGCGCCAAGTTTCTTTTCTACAATTTTGATTGACTCTGGTTCGCACTTAACATATTGGAATAATCTTGATTCCTCATCTGTTACTTTCGCTTCAGGCTTTGGAGAATATTCACTTCCCAGTTGTGCCTTCACAATTTGATCTTCTACAATTTGTTTGCCTTGTTTGTTGACTAACCTTAGAACAACATCTACATTGAGTGGCATGTACACAACTTGAATGATATTGGCATTTTCATCATCACTTACATCAATTTTATCCACACTTTGTGCTTTGAATTCCCACATTTTGCCTTTAAAATCTTCGATGACATTTTCAATTTCTGGTTCATAGGAACTACCAATTTGCACTAACTTACGTTTTGGAGAACGAATTCTGTTACCATCTTCATCTTGGTATTTGTAGGTAACCATTGCTTTTTCTTCTTCATAAGCCAAAATGATAACATTATCCTTCACTTCATGGCTTACTTTAACGGTAGGATTACTATTTGGGTTATAAACCCATTTCACTTTATGAGCATCCTCAATCACGTCGATTGCTTCTGCCTCATAGATGCTACCCACCTGTGCTTGAACTTCTTCATCTTTTTTAACACTATTTCCTAATGGCTCTTGATATTTGATAATGACTTTTTCAAGTGATTTACGATATGGTAGTTTAATAACATTCTTTTCATCTTCTCTTAAAACCGTAAGAGCTTCTACCGTTGTTTTTATGCTAACGCCTAATAAGCCAATGGATTCTTCAGAACCAAATAGCCATTCTTTTCCTTCTAAATCCACTAAAACTTTATCTACTTTTGGTGTAAAGGTAGTTCCCACCTGTTCACTATACAAACTATCTTTGATGATACTCTCGCCATTGCCATCCTTAAATTGAACAATCACTTTTACTTTTAATTGTTCATAATGTACCTCAATTAGGTTCTCATCTGGATTTCGTTTTATCTTATGGGTTTCATGATAATCATTTGGTAGTTTCCATCCCAAATTTGTCTTTTGGTCAATAATCTCTTTTGGTGGAGTAAGTGTGTAAATGCTACCAATCTGTGCTTGCACTACCTCTTTTTCTTTGATTTCTTCTCTTAAAATACTGAAGAAGAACAAGGTAACATCTGCCATATCTTTTTTGTAATATACTTTAATCGTATTTAAAACGACATCCTCATTGACTTGTAATTCCGGTTTATCTACTTTAGCAAAAACCCATTCCTTTTCTTCTGCATCTTTATAAGCATTTTCATATTTCGGAACAAAAATATCTCCAATCTGAACTTCTTCTGAAGTAGGATGTGCAATTAAGCTTCCTTCCTCGTCAACAAGTTGAACCGTAACAGTTTGAAACATCTTTTTAAACTTCATGTAGATTTCATTTTTGTCTTCTTGTGCAATGATAGATTCTGCTGAAATGGTATCATACCCCCATAGTTTCTTTTGGGAATCATTTAAGCGTTCTATCACTTCAGGAACAAACTGTTTCCCGACTTGTAATTGTGTCACAAAATCTTCTTTGATATTCTCGCCAACATCATTAATGTACTTTAGTCTAATTTCAGTCATTAATGGCTCATAAATGCCGTAAACAATGTTGTCTCCCTCTTTTACCACCTTATTATCTATTTTGGTGGAATTATATTTCCACATCAATCCATTTGCATCAGTTAGCTTTTGTAGTGGCTCAATGCGAAGCTCTTTTCCAATTTGAACATCCTTAATGGCATCTTCTCGAATCGTTTGTTTCTTGAGATCAACATATTTTAGGATTACTTTTGCTGTATTTTCTTCATAATTAAGCACAATAATGTTTTCTTGTTCATTTTCTTTGGTTACAATGGAAATGTTTTGATCTCCAACATACTTCCAATGCCATTTGTTCTGATCTAAAATATTTTGTTGAATATTAGGGACATAGATACCACCTAGTTTTACAGTAGTAACCAAATTATCAATGATGGTTTTTCCCGTCTTAACGTTTACAAACTTAACTAGTACCTTTGCCTTGATTTCATCGTAAATCAGTTTAACGTAATTATCTTTTTCTTTGACAATCAGATTCTTTGGCTCGCTGGTTTCTAGCATCCACCTTTGACCTTTGTTGTCAGTAATCTTTTCAAACATTTTTACCACAAGTGGAGCACCGATTTGATGTTCTATCATTTGAGCATCTCGAAGTTCATTATTATAGGCATCAAAAAATCTAAGTTGCACATTCGCCTTCTGTGGTTCATAATAAATGGAATAAATATTCTCTTCTTCAAATTTACGTACCACAATGCTTTCCACTTTGTCAGGATCAATCTTCCAATACTTTCCGTCTTGAGAAGTAAATTTTTCAATTGGTCTTGTCTTATAAGTAGAACCAACTTGCATGGTATCTGTTTTAGATGGCATTAGTTCATTTTGTTCTGAATCTAAATACTTGATTGTAATTTTGCCCATTAATGGTTCATATAGAAGAGTAAATTGATTTTCAATTTCTTGACTTTTAACAATCATTTTGTCAGCTTTACTGGTACAACGCCATGCTTTTCCATAATTATCAATGATTTCATCTAAACTATCTTTATCATAGATAGAACCAATTTGAGCTTTCACAATCTCATCACTCTTAATGGCTCTTCCCTCTGTATTAAGAAACTTAATCATAATGCTGGCTAGTTGTGGTTCATAAACGCCTTCTAAAACATTCTTGTTCTTGTCTTGATTGACGATGATTTCCTTACGTTTGTTTTCACTCTTTGCTTGCCAATGTTTACATTCAAAATCGGTAATCTGTGCATCAAACTCATGGGCATATGTCTTACCAATTTGAACAAGTTCTACCACATCATCTATTAGCTTAATTTTTTCCTCATTGACTACTCGTACCGTAACAGGAACTTTCGCCTCTGTATAGTACAAAGTAATCACATTTTCTTCTTCCATTTGAGGAATGATGCTAACATCTCCGCCTTCAACGAATCTCCATGCAAATCCATCTTTATCAATAATCATCTTAGGAACATCTGCCACATATTTTTTGTTAGCAGGGACCGTTACAAATTTACTTTCAATGAGCTCAGACATCGACGATTTATTCATAAATTTGATTCGTACATCCGTTTTTTCAATATCATATACCAAGATGACCTTGTTCTTTTCCTCATCATCTTTAACCACTACTTTGGATGGTCTTGTAAACTTTAATGTCCACTCATCATTATCATCCGCAACAATCTTTTTCTTGCTTTCAAAATCGTAGGTTTCCCCCACCTGAACAATTTCTTGTTTGTCTTCTGCAATTTTCTTGCCTTCTCTATTAATAAAAGAGAAAGTGACTCTAGCATAGCGTTCAACATATTTAAGGTCTATCACATTTCTTTCTACTTCTTGTGAAATGACAAATGGATCCACCCTCGTAGACTCACTTCGCCACTCTCTTCCGTTGGCATCATTAATAATCGGCAAAATCTCAGGCGTATACGTACTCCCCGGGAAGACGTTTCCAATTTTATTCTCTTTTAATACTTCGTTTTTAGAATTAAGATAACGGACAACGACATAAGTTGCTCCAGGAAGTAATTTATCATTTGCCATTGCTGCATTGGTAGAATTAAAGTACATTCCTTTGTCTTTTACACTATCTAGTGTAAATTCAAGACTGGTTCCATTATACATAGACACAGAACCAGTACTATCCTTTGGAACATAAATATCCACATACGTACTTGGTACCGGTAATACGTCCGTTTCCTTATCTTCAATATCATCATAAATATAACCAAGTAGGTTCTCGATGCCTCGTTGGTCAATAATTGTCTCCTTGGTAATAACTGCTGTTGGACCATTCACGTTAAAATCAGCTATAGACTGTCTGCGAATAAATTCTCCGTTTTCATCTGTGTATGCAAGCTTGGTTCCAATTCTCGTTAAGTCCTCTAAAACCGTCTCAGAAATTTTATATTTATAATCTCTTCCAATGTTATCTTCAATCGATACATATAGCTTATCTTCAAATTCTTGTGGATTGGTATAGAAACGATAACGATACGTAAGCGGGATAATCTGATCTTGCATATTTTCATACTCGTTTCTTAATACGCTAATAGGAGGCGTCACAAGTTCGATATTTAAACTCCTAATTAACTCCCCCACAAACTCTGTATAATCTGCATCTACTTGGCATGTACGTCTTAGTAGTTTCGCCACTTCTGTTATCACTTGTGTCATCTGTGGCGTATGCATACGATACTCCACATAGGACTCTTCGTGATACTCTTTTAGTGCCGTGTAAATTCCTATTTCTTGCTGTCCTCTTCCATTTTTATTTACCCAATAATATGTTGTTCTTTTAAGAGGAAAATTAGTAACTTTTAATCTTTGATTTAGTTTAATATAAGGATCATTACTGCTAACACCTGACACAACATCCTTACCAAGTCTTCTCACATCCGCTGTACGTTCAAAGATTTCTAGTCGATTCGTTCTGCTGTTGATAAAACGCAAAGAATAACTTGTAATAAACTCTGCATATTTTTCCGGTTCATCATAAAGCTTAATGCCAGGATTTAAATCATAAATTAGCATCTCATCAAAGATATAATCTTCTAGTAAAAGAGAAAGAATTTCTTCAATTTTGGAAGAGGTTAATTTACGATTCCTTTCAAAAGCATCTTTATATTCTAGCGTAATTTCGTCTCTTTCCTGCTTATATATTTCATCATAAAGTTTCCCCTCATATAAAGTTTGCACTTTTTGCGTAGGGATATAAATAATGACTTTGATTTTAAAATCATTGCCCGTTGCAATAATTCCGAAGTCGTTTATCTAGTGGATAATTCACAGCAATATACCTAGAGCGAAACGCACTTTCTTGCGGGAAGGCAGAAATTTCTCCATCAAAAACTTCTGTTTTGATATACTCATCGTTGTTATTTAAAAAAGCCCTAATTATTTCAACACAAGGTTCTTCGTATTTATATACCTCAACGTAATCGCTATAATCTTCTAAGTCTGGCAAATTGCTTTCAATCAGTGCCATATCTACTTTTGATTGAGCGGTTTTGCTGATGGTTTCATTATATCCACATGCTTGCAATTTTTCCATTAGAACCTTCGAAATCGTTTTCATCTTTTCACCCCTAAACCCATTTTCATTTGTAACGATACTTTCTCTTACTTATTATATCGTAATATTATTTTTTTTCAATACTTTCTGTAAAAGAATAAAAAGCTCATTTTTGATTCCTAAGAATTAAATCAAACGAATAAGAATCTGTCTTTTTTATCATATTATTGTTGAGGTGTTTTTGTGGAAGCTAAAAAAATTATCATCAAAACATTAGATCAAAAAGTTCATTCTATTTTGTGTCAAAAGCTAATAGAGTATCCAAAAATCCACTTTTTGGAACACAAAATGAATGGAGAATACCAAACCATCATCAAATGCAATCACTTTTATTCCTCGTATTTTTCTTCTACCTTTTCAAGTATCTATCAAGATTACACATATCTTTATACCACTCTATCCTTTATCCTCTGTACCATCATCATAGACTACTATGAAGAACTGCTAATTAAAATTCAGCTAAAACAATATCAAAGTTTTATTTCACCAAATGAGATGAAAAAAATGAAAGGCATTCTCTCTCTTTTTTTGGATAGCAACTATCCTTCAGAAAGTGCCAAGCAATTATTCTTGCTAAAAAAAGAGCTTATCTTTCGCCAATTATTACTTCATTTTAAGCACCAAAATTATCTTACAATAGAGGCATTTGCCCTTTTTTCCTTAACAGATTATTACTTCTTTTTAAAAACCATTATAAGCGAATCTTTTTTAATGAGCCTCAGCTATCATCCAAATAAAGATTTCCTCAATTTTATATTGAATATTTTTTTAAAATGATATATAGTTATATGTGGATGTTTATATTGTTTTACAAAGGAGGAAATTTTTGTGTACTTGTTTGGAAAAATCACTGTAAAACCGCAATTACCAGAAAGAATTTCAGAGTTATCTAATTTGGCTACTAATCTATGGTGGTCATGGAATACATACTCACTTAGATTATACGATTATATTGATTCTAATTTATTCGCAAAGGTGAATAAAAATCCTATTAAATTCTTGTCTTTAATCAATCAAGAACGTTTGGTTGAAGTGTCGAAAGATGAAGAATTTTTAAAGGATTATGATATGGTAATTGATAATTTTAAAAATTATCTTTATACCGATAACACCTATTTTAATAAGCATTTCCCTCAATTTAAAAATAACTATATTGCTTACTTTTCTGCCGAATTTGGCCTAGACGAAATCTTGCCAATTTATGCTGGTGGACTTGGAATTCTATCGGGAGACCATTGCAAATCTGCAAGTGATTTAGGTCTACCGTTTGTTCCTGTTGGGCTTTTATATAAGCAAGGATATTTTAATCAATTCATTAACGCAGACGGAAGTGAAGTTTTTGACTATGCTCCTAATATCATTGAAGAACTTCCTATTCTTCCTGTCAAAGATGAAAGTGGAAACGATGTGATTGTTCCTGTAGAGTTTCCTGGAAGAATCATTTATCTAAAAGTATGGTCTATCAATGTTGGCAGGGTTACCTTGTATCTTCTTGATAGTGACATTGATTTAAACTCTTCTTTAGATAGACAACTAACTTTAAAACTATATGGTGGTAATCAAGACATGAGAATTTCCCAAGAAATCATTTTGGGAATTGGTGGTATGACCTTATTAAAAATGCTTCACATTGATGCTACTATCTATCATATGAATGAAGGCCATTCTTCTTTTGTCACACTAGAAGTAATTAAAAAATTTATGCAAGAAAAACATGTCTCATTCGAAGTAGCCAAAAAGATGGCTTCTGCTTGCACCATTTTTACCACACATACGCCTGTCCCTGCTGGAAATGATATTTTCCCTATCGATTTAATTGATAAATATTTTACGAGTTATTGTGCAGAACTTGGCATTTCTCGCTCTGATTTTTTAAATCTTGGTATGAAAAAAGAAAATGCCCTTGGGGATGGCTTTAATATGGCCGTTCTTGCCTTAAAGATTGCTGGATGCAAAAATGGTGTAAGCAAACTTCATGGTGGTGTTTCAAGGGAATTATTTAAAGAGCTTTGGCCAAATACTGCTATTGAAGATGTTCCTATTACGTATGTGACTAATGGTGTTCATACATGTACGTGGCTTGCTCCAACCTTAAAAGAACTTTATAACGCGTATATGCGTCCTTTCTGGCAAGAAAGCACATTTGATAGTGAAGTTTGGAATGATATTGATAACATACCTGATCAAGCCCTTTGGGATGCCCATATGGTACAAAAGAAAAAACTTGTAGAGCTTGTCAGAAAAAATATTCGTACTCAAAAAATTAGGAATGGTTGTCAAGCAGATGAAATTGCAGAGATTGATAAAATGCTTAATCCAAACGCTCTTACGATTGGTTTTGCAAGACGTTTTGCTACATATAAACGTGCTGATTTAATCTTTAGAGATATGGAGCGCATCACAAAAATCCTAAATGACCCTCAAAAACCAGTCCAGATTATTTTTGCCGGAAAACCACACCCTGCTGATATTCAAGGACAAGATTTAGTGAAAAAGATTTATGAAATTTCTCAGATGCCACAGTTTAAAGGAAAAGTATTTATCCTTGAAAATTACAACATGTACGTTTCTCGTTATCTTGTTAGCGGTGTGGATGTATGGCTTAATAATCCGCGTCGTCCACTAGAGGCAAGTGGTACCAGTGGTGAAAAAGCTGGTCTTAACGGCGTTATCAACTTTAGTATCTTAGATGGTTGGTGGGATGAAGGCTACAATGGAGAAAATGGTTGGGCAATCGGAGATAATACGGAATACACCAATTATGAATTACAAGATGCTGCTGATTCGCAAAGCATCTATAATGTTTTAGAAAATGAGATTATTCCTTTGTATTATGCAAAAGACCCTGGTTCTTCTTTGAATACAAAATGGATTAAAAAGATGAAGAATTCTATCAAATCTGTTGGTGGTGTTTATAATACCGGCAGAATGATTGTTGACTATCTTGATAAATTATATATTCCACAAATGGAGAGAATCACTTCTAATCAATATGAGCAAGAAAAAGTGGAAGAGTTTGTTAATTGGGAACATACCTTAAAAGAAAAATGGAACAATATTCGATTATTCCCTACCAATAATTTGGAAGAACTAGTTGTCAAAGCGGGTAATCAAATTAACATGTGCTGTAAAGTGCATTTGGGAGGCATTTCTCCAGAAAGTATCAAAGTTGAGGTTTATTCAGGAAAACTAGACGACACTGGTAAGATGTCTGACGGGAAATCCTACGAAATGCAATTGACCAATGATTTAGGAAACGATGATTATGAATATTCCACTTCTATGGCGTTAAATCATGGTGGAAACTACGGATATACCTTCCGTGTTTTGCCAAAGAATGATTTATTAATCAATGAAAATGATTTATCGCTTTGTACATGGCTTTCTAATTAATTCATTTTGATAAAAAGGAAGGATACTATGCGAAAAACCAAGATTGTATGTACGCTAGGACCTGCTGTTGATGATTTTAAAACGCTCGCAAAGCTTTGTCTTTCTGGAATGGACGTTGCTAGATTTAATTTTTCTCATGGCGATTATTCTCAACAGCAAAAAAGAATTGATGTTTTTAAAGAAGTACGAAATGAAGTGAATCTTCCTATTCCAATGATGCTTGATACCAAAGGTCCAGAGATTAGAATTGGTACTTTTACAGAAGACCAAGTGTTTTTAAATGATGGTTCTTTGTTTACCCTGATGCACGATGTCTGTGACGGAGATGCCACTAAGGTATACGTTAATTATGAGCATTTATATGAAGAAGTGTCTCCAGGAAGTACGATTTTAATTAATGATGGCTTAATTGAATTAGAAGTTATCGAAATCACAGGGCAAGATATTAAATGTCGTATCATTCATGGTGGAACACTTACTAATCGAAAAAGCGTCAATGTTCCTGGACTTAAATTAAACTTGCCTCTTCTAACCGATAAAGATCGTAGTGATATTTTATTCGGTATTTACAATGGATTTGAAATTATTGCAGCTTCTTTTGTAAGAAAACCAGAAGATGTTTTAGCCATTAGAGATGTCCTAAAAGAAAATAGTGCAAGTCACATCAAAATCATTGCTAAAATTGAAAATCAAGAAGGCGTTGATAATTTTGACGAAATCTTAAGTGTTTCAGATGGTATTATGGTAGCACGTGGAGATTTAGGCGTTGAAATTGCCATGGAACGCGTACCAACCCTTCAAAAGCTTTTCATTGACAAATGTAATAAGCAAGGAAAGATTGTCATTGTAGCGACGCAAATGCTAGAATCCATGACCAATCATCCTCGTCCGACCAGAGCAGAAGCAAGCGATGTTGCAAATGCAGTATATGATGGTGCTACTTGCGTCATGCTTTCTGGTGAAGTCGCTATGGGAGAATTTCCAATCGAAGCAGTAAAAACAATGGCAAAAATCGTAAGTGTCACAGAAGGGGAGATTGATTATTGGCAAAAACTTTCTGAAACATCACGTGCTTCTCTCATTGGGAAACGTAGCAATTTGATTGTAGGACACGCTCTTTGTGAAGTGGCTATGCAATCAGATGCAGACGCTATTTTTTCTCTTTCTTCTGGTGGTCATACTCCACAAGCAATTGCCTCTTTTAAACCAGATTGTCCTATTTACGCGATTACGCCAAATGTTTCTACCGCGAGACAATTAAATGCTGTTTGGGGAGTTAAACCTATTTTGGTAAATAAAAATGATAATCCACATGAAATGATTAAAGAAGCAATTAGTATTGCCAAAGAAGAGGAGTATATCTCAGAAGGACAAACCATTATCATTGGTGAAAGCGATACTTACACGCAAACATCAAGTTATGGTGTTTCCATGAGTAAGAACATTGGCGGTATTTATGTGGTATAAACGAAAAGACACCATTTAGACTTAACAAGGTCTAGATGGTGTCTTTTTAACTTTATTTGAGTTTTTTCATCATGACTTCTTTTGGCGTAAAAAAGTCATAAATAATCTCTGTTCTTTTCAATTTTCCAAATGCTATGTCAATAAGTGGATACTGAAATAATGCATGATCAATTCCTCTTTTTTGCAAATAGCCACAAGTAAACATTCTGCAAGAAATTGCACATATTTGGCACGAGTGATCTTTATTTAAATAGCGGCAATTCTTTCCCCTATCCTTATAGGTGTTTTGACAGCAACCATTTTCAAGGGAATTAGGAAATCCATTTGTATAGCGAGAGGCAATGCATCGGTTGTTTTCAAAGTCACAATACCCTAGGGCATGAGCCTCTTTTAGCATGCGTTCACAAGAAATATCATATATTCTTGAAACTTGTTCTATGTGATCAGGAAGCGTAAAAATCTCTACTATGAGTGAGATTTCATTTAGCATATTGGTATAATACTCGTCTTTCTTGATAGATTTATAAAAAAGGTACTCTGAACCTATTTTGAATTCTTTTACAGACTCAATAATGGTTTGATATGCTTTTAAAAAACGCTTTAATTTTATTTTAGTTTTGTCCTTAGGAAATGGTAGTTGAAAACAGTTTTTCTCTAGTAATAAAGTCGTACATGCTTTTTCAATATCTTGTTTTATCACCTCATAAGGCATTCTTGTTAGCTCTTTGCATACATTATAAAAATATACTTTTAGTCGTGTGTAATAATAATTCATAAAGTCCATATCTTCTGGCTGAAATCCAATCATAACACATCTACTATTTTTTAGATTCTTTTTTAAAACCCTCGTATGTTTCACATTAATCAAAAGATTCTTAGCGTCTTGTAAATTCGTTTTAAAGTTGCCAATTGTAATGCACTTCTTGGCATTTTTGAGTGCTTCCTCAGGAGCATTAGAAAAATATACAACAGCATCCACATCGCTAATAGAAGTAGGAAATCCCTCTTTTAAATGCTGTGCATTCAACTCCTCTTTTTGTGATAGATACGAAAGTGTTTTGATTAACATTTTAGAAAGATACTTGGCATTTTCTGTGGAACTTGTCGCTATCAAATCCAGTTTTTCCTTGATATCATTGGTATCTAATTCTTCCTGATTAAAATAATTAATTATCATTCGTTTTCGCTCCTATGTTTTCCTATTCTTCAATGACAACTGCCGTTCCTGAAGCAATTACCATTAACATAGAATTATTTTGGCCAATTGTTTCATAATCCACCTTCACACCTACAACAGCATTAGCACCTTTTCCCATAGCTCTTCTCGACATTTCTGCAATTGCATCTTCTCTCGCATTAATTAATTCTTCTTCATATTCTCCTGCACGTCCTCCAAAAATATTGGTAATACCTGCGGTAAAATCTTTAATAAAATTCACCCCATTAATAACTTCTCCAAAAACCACTCCAACGTAGTTTTTCGTTGGATGTCCTTCTACCGAAGGAGTTGTTGTAATAATCATCTTTATCATCCTTTCTTTTCTATATATTTCATCATGTTTTGCTAGTATTGTATCATATGAAAATAGAATAATCAATCACTCTATTCGATACCATCATAAAACAATGAATTGCTATCATGATCGTTTTCGTGTATAATGTACTCATAAAATACTTTACAAATGGGTGATATGATGGATCGATATAACAATGGCTCTTCTATTCCACTAGAAGAGGTAGACGATATAGAAGAAGCAATTGAGCATTGGGCAGAAGGTAGCACTTCTCTTAAAAAACTTCTGGAGACATGTATTTTAAAAGAAGGGATTGAAACGAATGGTTGTCATTACGGTATCAATCCTTATCTTGACTTTTCAGTTAATGACAAACACGACATTGTAGCCCCCCTTCTTACGGCCTCTGCTCCCAATAAAAAAACACAGTTTTTGATTATGCCAGATGGTGGGAATCCTTTTAGTGGTGCTCTGTGGTATAAGCCTTCTCTTTCTCTTAATCTATTAACCGATAGCAAAGAAGAAACCAATGACATGTTTGACTTTTGGAGAGATACCATAGAGAGACACCACATAGACTCTCCTCTTTCCTTTGGAAATACTCTTCTTGCTTATTATGACTTTTTTGCTGGAAAAGAAAGTAGAACCCTCTTAAGATATCGTAATCCAGAAAATGAAGATCCTTGTTTTCGTTTAGAATTAACAGGAAAGAATCCTGATTCTTCTCTTTCTCCTCTATACCAGCAAGCTGGTTTTTCATTAAACGAAGAATATAGCCGAGAGGACTTTCAGGTTTTTGAGATTTCCGCCAAGACGCCAGAACTTCTTGCTCAAAAAATGCATTCTTCTCTTGAGGTTATCCAAAAAGGCTGGTCTTTAGAGTTGCCAACAGAAGAAAAGGAAGATATGAGTATCCATGAACGAGCACTTTTCAAAAAAAGAGAATGGGGAGATTCTGAAGAAGGAAAAGCCCTTTTTAATGAATGGCTTCAAAAAGAATGGGAGAAAGAAATGAGTAAAATGGAAAGGCCTCCTCTTTCGGAAATGCAAAGATACCTAATTTCTATGTATCGTATTTGGTCAATTGACCTAAGTAATATTCGAAAAGGATATCAAAAGCTATGTCAATTTCTTGAAAAAGGCATTACTCCTTTGCCAGAAAAAGATAATACTCCTTTTTCAAGCAAAAAAGAGTTTCATCCCAGTGATGACTCTAGATAAGAAACTGCGGTTCTCTTAAAAGAAGAACCGCAGTTTTGTTTATTCGCAAGGGCAATTTGTTCTATTGGTATCCGTGTTATAGAGTGGGCAAAATCGATCATTTGTCGTCGTATTTAAGTTTGTCTGATAAAATTTTTTCTCAGCTAGTTTTTCTTGCACTGTTCGCAGTGCTTCTCCAAATCTTTGGAAATGCACTACTTCACGTTCTCGTAAGAACCTTAATACATCAATGACGTCTGGATCATCTGCTAAATCAATTAAATACTCATACGTAGAACGTGCTTTTTGTTCGGCCGCTAAATCTTCTGTTAAATCAGTAATAGGATCCCCCTTTACTTGAAGAGCAGAGGCAGTAAAAGGCACCCCTGCAGCACTTTGCGGATACACGGAAATACCATGATCGGTATAATACTCCCCTAAGCCCTCTCTTTTTAATACTTCTGGACTTACACCTTTGGTGAGTTGATGAACAATGGTCCCCACCATTTCTAAATGTCCGAAGTTCTTCGGTGCCAATATCATTCAATGTTGCTTTGGTGATTTCCGTTGGCATACTAAAACGCTGGCTCAAATAACGAAGGGAAGCGCCAAGTTCTCCATCTGGACCGCCATATTGACTAATGATATACTTTGCCATCTTTGGATTTGGATTTTTGATATTGACTGGATATTGCAGTTTTTTATCATATCCCCACATATTCTCTTACCCCCTTTCCCATGGCCATGGGTTTTGAATCCACGTCCACTCTACATCTGTCGCTGCCACCTCTGGCGTAAGCGGTCCAAAAATTTTTTCATACTCTTCTCTTTTGTCCATTGCTTCATCGGCTGTGTCCTGATATAGTGCTAATGCTTTTTCATCAAAGGGATGGGTATCTAAATATAGTTCTAAATCTTTCAATTTGAAATCTAGTGCTTGTAACTCTTTTAACATACCTTCTCTATCTTCCAAAGCATCCACCTCCCTCTTCCATGCATGTTTCTGTTTGAGATAAATACTGCAAAATCACTTGTGATTGATTAGGCTCATAGGGGCTAACCAGTTCAGGAAATGTAGTTCCCTTTTGTAGTGACTCCATCGGGCAAAACGTATTCTCTATGGTTTGATATGGCACATAAGAATTTGCTAAAAGTGGTGTTTGTGGCATGGTATCTGGCATTTTGCAATGATGGTTATTCTCATTTTGACCACAGCCACAACTTCGCCTATGATAACGATTTCTCGTATACATACACATAACCTCCTGTTAAACTTAGTATAGTATACGATATGCTAAACATGTCGAAATGTGAAAAAATAGAGAGAAGACCTTTTGGTCTTCTCTCCATTTTTCTATCCAAATCGCTTTTCATGAATCTTTTTTAATAGTTTTTTAGGGATTAATCCCACCATCAGCGGTTTTAGCACAAATATATATTGATACCATTTAACATGTAGTTTTCGAAAATAATCCCACCTAACTTTTGCTTCTATCACTCTATTTTTGTATTTTTTCTTTTGATATCCATCTGCATTCATTCGATACTTTAGTAAAATATCTTTCATCACAAAACCTAAGTATCCCTGTACATACATCTCCATAGCCATAGCATAATCCTCACAGCGATGGTAGGATGGATATCCTCCAATTGTTTGTAATGCTTCTTTTTGAATGAGCATTGTAGGATGCACAAATGGTGTTTCTTTTACCAAATCATATTTCGTTTTCTCACCTGCATTCTTGGTTGTCCCGTATACACCATTTTCATCAAAAATCTCTACATTTCCAGAAACAATCGCATATTGAGGATTATCTTTGACAAAAGATACCTGCTTTTCGATTCGATCTACGTACGCAATATCATCCGCATCCATTCTCACAAGATACTTACCTTTTGCAAGCCCAAGCCCTTTGTTCAAGCTCTTTTCTAAGCCCAAGTTTTTCTCGTTATGAATAAGGCGAATTCTGCTATCTTGATATTCTTCCACAAGTGCCACTAAATCTTGGTTATTCCCATCATCTATAATCAAGAACTCAAAATCGTGATAAGTTTGGTTTAAAATACTGTCCATTGCTTGTTTTAAGTATTCTTTTGATTCGTGATAAACGCTCATTAAAACAGTTACTTCTAATGGATTTTCACGATTCTCCATTTTGCTTCCTCCTCCCCTTCATAACGCTCTATTTTTACATTACATACAATACCACACATAAAAACTGTAATAAGCTTCCTATTACGCAAAAAATATGAAATATCCCATGATACCATTTTTTCTTTTTACCGAAGTCCATAAAAAATAGCACCCACCGTATAAAAAACGCCACCTAATAGTAATAAGGTAAAGCCAGTCTTTGTTAAAAGTGAAGGAAGAATGTTAATTTTAAACACAATACACCAACCCATAACTAGGTAACAAATCATGGAAAACACTTTAAACTTTTTTAAATCAATTGCATTTAGAGTAATTCCTAAAATAGCAATGCCCCAAATCACACCAAAAATAGACCAGCCAAATAGGGGGCTCACTTTGCGAAGCGCACATAAACAAAAAGGAGTATAAGAGCCTGCAATTAAAAGAAATATAGAGCAATGGTCGATAATTTGAAACACCTTTTTTGCCATTTTTTCTTTATTTAAACCATGGTAAATACTCGACATGGTATAAAGAATGATAAGGGATGTACCAAATATAGCTCCTGAAACAACGCCATACACATTATGATGAACCGCTGCCATCACAACGCAAAGAACTAATGCCACAACTCCTAAAGCGCCACCAACAATGTGAGATACCATATTCAAAATTTCTTCTCCTTTTGTATAGGAGGGAATCACTCTGTCTTTCAATTTTGTCCTTGTCATAAATAACTCCTTTCAGTTTGATAAAAAGAAAGTGACAGCATCAGTCACCTTCTCTTTTTCTATTTTGTTTCTTCTAATACCTTTTTTAATTCTTCTTGTCTTTTAACTTTCTGTGTCGTTGTCTTAATGAGTTCTTCTTCTGTTAAAATTAACGCTTTAATATGCTTATACGCTGGAAATCTTTCATTTAAAGCTTTGATTTCGTTCCATACGATTTCGAAAAATTCTTCTTCCGTCTTTCCAGGATATAATTCTTCACGTTTTTCTTTATCATAAACAATTTTTACTGCTACTTGTAAATCATTCATATCTCCATTTTCAGGCTTTCCATATACAAAACTCTCTTTGGTTATTTCAAAACGATTTATCAAAGTTTCAATCTCTTCTGGAAAAACTTTTTTGCCATTTTTTAGTACAATCATGTCTTTCTTTCTACCTGTTAAATGAATGAAACCTTGTTTATCAAAATAGCCTAAATCTCCCGTGTAAAACCAACCATCTTTTAATACTTCATTCGTTCTTTCTTCGTCTTCATAGTAACCAAGCATGATGTTAGGCCCTTTTGTGCGAAGTTCCCCGATGCCATTTTCATCTGGCTTTACAATTTCTACCTCAACATTCGGAAGTGGAATGCCAATGGTACCACTTCTCTCTTTAAAAAACGTCTCCGCTGCAATAACGGGTGCTGTTTCTGTAAGACCGTAGCCTTGTGCCACTTTGATACCAAAAGCACGAAATCCATCTTCGATTTCTTTATCAAGGGCAGCACCACCAGAAACAATAAAACGAAGTTTACCACCAAGGCCATCCAAAATAGGTTTAAATAGTTTCCTTCTCACATCAATATGTAGCTTTAACAAGCAATTGCTGATTTTTATTATTGCTTTAATCAGTTTTGTTTTTCCTTGCTTCTCAATGTTTTTCCAAATGTTTTTGTAAAGTGCTTCTAGAATAGCTGGCACCCCAACAAAAACCGATACATGATACTCATTAAAGTTTTTGGCAATATAACGAATGCCATCGCAATAAACGGTCTTCACTTTGGCCGCCAACATCACGTACATACAAGTAGAGCCAAAAATGTGGTGGTAAGGTAAAAAAGCAATGTTCGTATCCGTATCATAAAACTTTTCGTGTTGCAACATACCATAAATATTAGAGGTAATGTTTCGTTGTGAAAGCATAACTGCTTTAGACTTAGAGGTTGTGCCAGAAGTAAAAAGTAAAATACTCATTTTGTGGGAATCTACTTGATGATTCATAAATTCTTTCTTTCCACTTTTGATAAGCTTTTCTCCTTTGGTTACTAACTTCCTCACACTATCAAAGCCATCGATATCTGACATACAAATATACTTTTTAAGCGCTGTCTTTTGATTTTTTTGAAGTTCTTTGATTCCCTCTAAATATTTTTCATCAAAGATAATGGCTTCTGCTTTACTACGAATTAAGGATTCTTCTAGTTCGATATATTTTAGTTCTTTATCAAGCGGCACAGACACGTTAGAGCCAAACATATTGCAAGTATGAGAAAGTACCCACTCGTACTGATTTCTTCCAATAATGGCAATTCTCGTGTCTTTTAAGCCCATTTCATATAAAGCAGTGCCTAACGCATAAATTTGTTTGACAAACTTTTCATAGGTAATTTCTTCATATTCGTTTTCTTTTATTTTTTTGATAAAAGCAAGATGATTCGGTATTTGTTTTGCCAAATCCACCATCATCTCTTTAATATTTTGATAATCCTTAAACTCTTCCATTGTTCCTCCTATCATCAACTAGGTGAAAACCTTTCTATCATCCATTCTACTCTACTAAGCTTTGATTCCTTCCATCATCATTTCAAAAAACTTCTCCGCCGTAATATCGACATCAATGGGTTCTTTGGTATTCATTTGATAGAGCATGCCAGTACACATAACGCCAAAAATATTGGTGGCAGCAATGCTTACATCTACTTTTTGAAATTCCCCTTTTTGAATGCCCTCTTGAATCACTTCTTCAATGATTGCAATAAACTCTCTCATGCATTCTTGGCTTTTTACGTTTCGCTCTGTTTTCCCCCACATTTGGCTTAATATTAACGTGATTAATTCTTCGTATTTAGCAATAATTTTAATTTGAATTAATACAATTTCTTTTAACTTTTCCGTAGCAGTTTCTTTTTTATAGGCTTTTAGCTCAATACTGTTTTTTAAAAGCTTCATTCCTTCATCGGTTAAAAAATAAAAAATATCTTCTTTTTTCGCAAAATGATAATATAAAGTGCCTTTTGCAATTCCTGTTACTGCCGTAATCTCCTCGACTGATGTTTCACTATATCCTTTTTCAGCAAATAATTTCATTGCTGTATCAAATATCCTACGTTTTGTTTTATTCATATGACGCCTCACTTTCTTGTATACATGCCTATTTTACCAAAAAATGAGCAAAAAGTACAGTGAAAATTTCAGCTAAAAAAGAAGACCATCAAAAGATGGTCTTCTTTTTTGGCTGGGGAGGTAGGATTCGAACCTACGCATATCCGGTTCAGAGCCGGAGGCCTTACCGCTTGGCTACACCCCAATTTGAAATCTACATGTTGCCATGTAGATACTTTTTTATTCTGTGATATTGTTTAATTGCTCTAATACTTCATCAACATCAATACCATGTACTTCGCATGCTTCTTCAAGAGACTCTCCTGCTGATGCTGGGCAACCTAAACAGTGCATACCAGCTCCTAACAAAACTTCTGTATATTTTTCACCTTTTTCCACAATTTCACCAATCAACATATCCTTTGTTACCATAATTATTCCTCCTTTGGAATTATTCTCTTTTTGCCAATTCTTCGGCTAAGTTATTGTATCACGCTTTTTCGTTTTTGACAAGCTTTATCCTTACTCACGAAAAAAATTTTTACTTAACATTTTTAGTTATTCTTCTCTTATTTTCCCCACATATTCACCAAAACATTCTAGCAAAAGGCTGTCGAATTTTGTCGAAAAAACTGACAAAAATTTATTTTTTGAAAACCTCTAGACAAACGATTGAGGGGCGTTTATAATGCAATCGAAGGTGGTGATTCCACGATGTGCGCATCCAAATTTCACCTTTGTCAAATAGTAGTTTTTTCCATGTTTTCTGTGTTATTTCATTTCTTATTATCGAATCAATTTCTTTTTTCTTTATTCTTTTATTCCCTTATTATACATTTATTTATCACAATAGGTATTGCATATGCGATGTTTGAAATGGTTTTTTTACATGAAAAACAGGGATCAAAACTCAATATTAGCAAAGGAAAACTGATTTCTTGATAGGTGGTAAATACTGATGGTTCACAAACAACTCCTCTTTGACAAAGCAAAGTTTATGATAGTTACTGTTATGATTGCTCTTTTCTTTCATGGAATGGTCTTTTTCCAATGTTATTTTTCTTTTAGCTACCATTTTGAATTCTTAGGAAAAACCTTTTCCATTCAAGAAAACTATTACACAGTCATCAAGTTACTACATCTATTTTCGGTGATTATTTCATGGTTATTCTTAGCCACACGTATTTATACTAAATTCATAGTAACTTCCCCTCAATTTAGTAGTCCAACCAATTTTCCCGTTTCATCTCAAGAATTACGCTTATTCTTAGGAAAAAGTGTTGAAGATGACCATGAAATTGTCATTCCTGAAAAAGGTCTTTATCAAAATATCTTAGTTACTGGAACTATTGGGACAGGGAAAACATCCTCTGCAATGTATCCATTTACTAAGCAACTCATTGAACAAGGCTTAGGAATGCTTATCTTAGATGTGAAAGGTAATTTTCATCAAAAAGTACAAGAATTTGCTAATATCTATCACAGAAAAGTCATTGTGATTGAACTGAAAGGTACGCAAACTTATAATCCTCTCGATAAACCTCATCTAAGGCCCTCTATCTTAGCCAATCGCTTAAGAACTATCCTGACACTTTTTTCTAATCAAAACACTACCGATACTTACTGGCTTGACAAGGTAGAATCTTTTCTTACAGAAGCAATTAAATTATGTAGGCTCTATAATGGTGGATATGTTACCTTTGTAGAACTTCATAAGTTAATTTGTGATAAAACCTATTTAAATGAAAAATTGACTATTGCTAAAAATCTCTTTTTATCTAACCATTTCTCAAATGATCAAGTATATGAACTCTCCACTTGTTTAGAGTTTTTCTCTTCTGAATACCTTCATCTTGATTCTAAAGTTCTTTCGATTATTCAATCAGAAATTTCACGTATTACCCAATTATTTGTTAATGATTTAGATATCAAAAACACTTTCTGTCCTCCCAAAGAAAAGATTACTTTTCAAGGCTTTGAAAGTATCGAAAATCAAATTGTCGTTTTAAATATGAATGTGGCAGAATATCGAAATCTAGCCAAAATAGTTGCTACCTATTTAAAGCTTGATTTTGAATCTGAAGTTTTAATGCGCCTTGCTAAAGAAAAAAGAATTCGTCCAGTGGCTTTTATTTGTGATGAATACCACGAATATGTTACGCAAAATGATGCTGATTTTTTCTCAGAAAGTAGAGAAGCCAAGTGTATTAATATCATTTCCACACAAAGCTACACTTCCCTATTAAATGCAGTTAAAGCAGAGTCCAGTGCCAAAGTTATCATTCAAAGTTTGGTCAATAAAATCTGGTTCCGAACAGATGATATTTTTACCATTGAAGAAGCACAAAAACAACTTGGGAAAGAAGACAAAGTGAAATATTTAAGAAGTATCTCTGAAAATGCGAAAGAAACTAAGTTTAACTATTTGCTTGGTTCTTTTAAATCAGATAATTCCAATCTTTCTGAAAGCATTTCCACCCAAATCCATCATGACTTTACCTTTGATACCAACGTTTTTTCTTTTGAGTTAAAAACGTTTCACGCTATCTGTTTTATTTCCACAGGGAATGAAATTTTAAAGCCAAAACATGTACGACTAACGCCTCTTCATGAATTACCACCTTCAAAGTTTCCAAAAACAACTCCACTAATAGGCAAAAAATATATTTAATTAAGGAGATTTTTATGAAAAAAATAATGTTATTTACTTTATTGTTTTTGATTATTTTTTCAACGATTTCATTGGGAGCCACTGCTACTCCTAAAGTTGTTACTAAAATTCAAAAAGCATTGCAATCCATTAGCAGTTGGATTGTCAAAATTGCAGCACCTGCTGCTGCCGTAGCAATTGGTTCGGGACTATTAATGAAAAAATTTAGTTTTGGCGATGAAGAACGTATTGCTACCGGAAAAAAACTGATTAGAAGTGCTCTATTTTCATATGCTTTTATTTTGCTCATTGACTTAGTTTTAGATGCGATTAAAGGTATTCTAGCATAATGAAAGCAAATTGTTTGCTTGATTTATGAGAAAGGATTGATCACCCAAATGGAAGAAACCATTGCAACCTCAGAAATCAATATAACAGGAGTCGTGAAAGAAACTATCAACTCTTTATGTGGCTCCCTCTTTGATTCTGTTAATAACACCGTATTTCCCTTGCTTGATGATATTGTTTTTATTAATAATGATATCACAGAAGGGTCTCACCTAGAAAAGATTTTTGGGATTTCTCCCTCTTCGGGAGTCCTTATTTTAGCCAATTCCTTAATCACTGCCTTTGTATTGTACTATGCTGTGAGACTATTCTTATCTCATCTTTCTGGCAGTAAAATTGATTCTCCTTATCAGTTCTTCTTAAAAGCTTCCATCATCATTATTTTAATGAATGAATCATTATCCCTTTGTCAGTTTATGATAGAATGCACCTCAACTTTTAGTGATTTCTTTTGTCTTTTAGGAAAAGATATCTTAGGGAAAAAGATTTCTTTTATCACCCTCACAAACGAATTAACCAAAAGTCTTCATGGTTCTTTTAATATTTTTTCCCTCAATGGTATCTTGGCATCTACCCTCTACATTTCTTCTTTCCAACTAGCCCTTAACTTTGCACTTAGGTATATTCTTGTGAAAGTTCTTGTCATTCTTGCTCCTTTTGCTTTTTTATGTCTATTAAATCCTTCTACCGAATGTTTTTTTAAAAGCTGGCTAAAATCTTTTTTTTCTCTCCTATTTCTTCAAGTAATTGTAGCACTTATTCTTCTCCTTCCTTTTGCTATTATCAAAGAAAGTAGCAGCGACTTGTTTCATCAATTGTTACTCATTGGCGCTATTACCGCTCTTTTAAAATCAAACCAATTTGTGAGAGAACTCATTGGAGGAATGGGTATCGTTGCCAATCTTCAGACGGGCATTAGCGGGCTAAAAAGTATGTTAACCTAAAATAGAAAGGAATCTTTATGAAAAAATACCTATTTCCACTTAATTACGATCATGCTAACAAACTGCTTGGTCTGATTGAATATCCCTTGCTAGTTCCCCTATTATGCTATGGCTTTCTTCTTTATTTCCTTCTTTCGCTTACTATGGCTTCATTGGTTTTCAAAATAAGCTTTTTTACGATATTTTTTTTACCAATTGTTTTTATTCTCAGTGGTTCTATTCATCAAGAACCAGTATACATTTTTCTTTTCTTCGTTTTAAAGCATCATTTTTGCTCTAGAAGATATCTTTGGGATAAAAATAAAGTGGCTTCGATTTCCACTCCTTCTTCTAAAAGTTCTTAGCCCTAAGGTGTATCACTAGGCGCGAATCCTAAAATAGTTACTATTTTTCTGGTTTTCTTTAAATAATAAGGTCCCCAACCAAAACATTAAGTATCTCTTTTCTCCCCCCTAATAAAAGGATACACTATTCGCGCCTAGTGATGCATCTTAGTGTGACGATTTCAACTCTTATATGAAAGATAATTATGTATCATTAACGTAAAAACATTTTCAAAGATTATCCCCAAATGTGACACAAAAAAGATTGCATTTTCAACTTGAAAACATTATATTAAGAATACGGGGGAGATGAGGAAATGAATTTTGAAAAAGATTGGTCCACTTTATTTGAAGATATTAATATTCCTGAAGTATTTTGTACAGAATATATGAAGGATGCGCCAGGAGATTATGTCAAAATCTATTTGTCTATGCTCATGTTTGTGAAACAACATACCGAAATCACTCCTCTAGAAATATCCAAACAATTAAATTTACCCATTGCTTCCGTAGAGCAAGGGCTTCAGTATTGGGAAGAACATATGGTAATCACCAAGAAACTAGGTGACTATGTCATCAATGATTTAAAGCAACAAGAAGTGAATAAGCGATATTCTCCAAAAGTAACCTCTTCCCCAGAAGAAGCCGTTAAAAATAATTCTATGAATGTCAAACGTACGCAAGCTATTAATGCAATTAACAGTATTTTCTTTCAGGGGGTTATGTCTCCCACTTGGTACACTGATATCGATTCCTTGTTTACCAAATATCAATTTGAAGAAGATGTTGTTATTTCGTTATTTCAGTACTGTTTCGATAGACAAGCCTTACATAGGAAGTACCTTTTTGCTGTTGCCGATGGATGGGCAAAAAGTGGAATTGTTACCATGCAAGATGTAGACAATTATTATGCAGCTTTTGAAAAAACAAACCAAATTAAGAAAGCAATAGCAAAGAAACTTGGTTTTAAAAGAAATCTTTCAGAATATGAAGAAGCTTATATTGATAAATGGCTTTCCGATTATCATTATTCGATGGATGTGATTGAAGTGGCTCTTAAAAAGACCACTTCGAAAACAAATCCAAGTTTTGATTATATCGATAAAATTTTAACGGATTGGCACGAGAGGAAGCTAAAAACTGTTCCTGAAATCACTGAATTTTTAAAGACACAAAAAGAAAAACAAAAAGAGTTTAAGCAGTTAGACTTTTCTTCACTTACCAATCACAAAGGAATCCAGAAATACAATGATACACAGTTTTCAGATTTAAGTCATTTTTATGCCAACTAAGAAAGGAGGCCTTATATGTTTGCCACAGCTGATATTAGGCGAATTGAACGTGAATATGAAATCAAACGTGACGCAGCCAATCGCTTGTTTCAAGAAGAAAAAGAAAAAGCATACCGACAACATCCAAGGCTATCTGAATTAGAAGCGGAGATTCGAAAGATAGGAATTGCTGCTGCTAAGGCATCCCTATTAAAAGATGAAGTTCAAAAACAAGAGGCACAAAAGCACTTAGAAGCTTCGCTTAAAAAATATCAAGAAGAAAGAA
Source organism: Clostridiales bacterium UBA1234 (assembly GCA_002308995.1). Classification (GTDB taxonomy): domain Bacteria; phylum Bacillota; class Clostridia; order TANB77; family UBA1234; genus UBA1234. The sequence goes on from DBWQ01000013.1 coordinate 127,311, forward strand.
GTACTCTCTTAAAGCAGTTCAAGCTTACACTTACACCTCATTATTCTTGTGCTAAGTGTAGTGATACGGGGTATGTTGCCTCTTCAGAAGGACTAAAGATGTGTAGTTGTATGAGACAAAAGCTTATCAATGAAGCCTATCACCATTCTAACATGTACCATCTTGAGAAAGAAACCTTTCAAAATTTTAATTTGTCCTTATATGATGATATGCCAAATGTAAGTCTGTACAAATCAGAAGTTTCTCCTCGTCAAAATATGCAAAAAATTCTCACCTTTTCACATGATTTTATTGCTCATTTCGAAGAGGATTCCCAAAAAAATCTTTTGTTTACAGGAACAACGGGAACTGGTAAAACATTTTTATCGAGTGCTATCGCTGGAGAAATTATCCAAAAAGGATATACCGTTCTTTATCAAACAGCACCTATTCTTCTAGATAAAATATTCGAGTATAAATTTGACAATAAATCTGCAAACTCACGTGAATTATATGACCAGTTCTTTGAGGTGAGTCTTCTCATTATTGATGACTTAGGAACAGAAAATTTAACTTCTGCTAAGTTTGAAGAATTATTTAAGATTATTAATTCAAGACTTCGAACACCAAAAATAAAAACAATTATTTCTACCAATCTTTCTTTGGAAGATTTAAACAAGACCTATGATTCTCGTATCGTTTCTAGAATCATTGGCAATTACAATATTTGTAGATTCTATGGAAATGATATTCGATTAAAAAAATAGCCCTGAAGTTCAGAGCTATTTTTATTTTTAATATTTTCCTTTTAAAATATACTCCGCCGTTGGTGGAATGCTATCAAATATCAAGTACGAGCCATCACTTGTAGCGGTAATTGGGTTTACAATCCACTTTCCTGTGCTAACAGATTGGCAATTAATAGAGATACTAAGCTTTTCATTTTGGTTTAAAACAATATCCTCTGAAATGGTCAACTCTACTGTACAAGTATAACGATCTGCTGAATAAGTATAGTGTAATTTTTCATCTCCATATCCGCCAATTTTAACCACTGCATCTTGCATTGCTTTATCAGATTTAAAAGTAAGCACTGCCGTTTCACCTTTTGTAATATATTTACTATCTGGGAAATTTTTATTTTTTAGTGTAACACTTTCTAAAACAGGGCTATCTGATGTAATCATTTCTGCATCGCACTTATCACAAACATGATCATTGTTGGTATCTTCGTGAACTTCAAAATTAATTTTGACAAATCCACAATCAGTACATAAATATTCATGGTATTCTTTATCGACATAAATATACTTTAATGTATGATTTGACACTTCACTATGCTCACAAATCTTGCATCGTAATGCGTGTTCTGTATCGGATAGTGACTCCCAGTACGTATCACATCTTTGATAATTTCTTGCTCCTTCTGGCCAACCACAAACGCTACAACCATTATAATGATACCAAGTACCATCACCACTCTTATAAAAAGTATATTTATCTAAGTTTGTATGTCTCTCAATACCTCCCTTTGCGCCGCATCTTTCACAAGTCTTTCTAAAGTGAAATTCATCATCAATAGGAGTCGCTGCACCATTGGTATATAAGTGACCCAAAGCAGTTTGCACAACAAAGCCACAAATCAAACACTTTCTATCTTCTGTACAGGTTGCTGCTGGCAAATTAAAATCATGAATATGTCCATCTGTCGGCTCAATTTTACTTTCATCAATTCCTTCTTTGATTTCTTCAATTCCTTCTTGATCAATCGTAAAAAGAATAACAGAGCCCGAAACATAATCAGCAAGTGCTACTGTAATCTTCTCTGTACCTGTCATATCGTATACATCAATAAAACGAGAAGAATCTTTTACTCCAAGCTTTTCTGCGGTGATGTTATCAATAATATACCACTGTCCTCTTTCATAAAGTAAATCAGAGTTATGTGGCAATGATGGAACATATTTTTCTACTAACTTTTTGAATGTCTCAGCATCTTTAATGTAAAACCCTAGTCTAGGATAACTGCTCATATTCACACTATAGCTACTCTCACGCTTTGTCACCGCACTAGATAATACTTCTACAAAAGCCTCTTTATTGACTTGTTTTGTTTTCGTTAAATATCGATAGCCAAAACCAATCGCCATGGTGGAAAGAAGAACAATGGCCGTAATAACAATAATAAGTGATGCCATTGTGATACCTTTCGAATTCTTCATTTGTATCCCCTCTCTTTGCTATATATTTTATTTTACTACAAAGAAATACGGCATGCAATATATAAAATATAACAGAGAACCTATTGCTTTATATAATAATTCCCGAGGCATGCTTTTAACATATCCTTCAATTTCCATCATTGTAAGCTTGGCATTTATCTCTGCCATAGAATAAGATAGGGCTTTGGCAATTTGACTCGATGTTTTGGGAGCCTTCAAGCAATGATAGATTTTTTGGTATTCTGATGGAATTTCTTTTTGGCTCGATAAAACCTTTTCACTTTCCTGCGAAGGATGATAATACTCGATAATCTGCTGGTAATTCGTCACACATTTTGCCCCTTCCACTAATAGCTGATTGCTCCCCTCATAATGCTCATCAAATAGTCCTCCTGGAACAACAAATAAATCTTTTTGTAATTCTAAAGCATTCTTGGCTGTAATTAAAGACCCACTTGTTTTAGCCGCTTCAATGACAATAGTTCCTCTAGATAATGCTGCGATGATTCGATTGCGAAGCGCAAAAAGATACTTATAAGGCTCCGTTTCTACATCATTTTCACAAATAATGGCACCTCCATTTTCAAGGATAGGGTCAATCAATTTGATGTTAGATTTTGGATAAATATGCTGAAAGCCTCCCGCTAAAACAGCAATCGTTTTTTCATGGTTCTGAATTGCCATTTGATGTACAATCGAATCCACACCATAGGCAAAACCACTTACTAGTGGAATATGGCTTTGACTTAACCCATCACAAAACTTTTGAGCAATCTCTTTTCCGGTATTCACTTACATTTCTAGCTCCCACCACACCTAGAGAAAATTCGTTTAACACATTGATATTTCCCATAATATATAATCTTTGTGGCACATCTTTTAACGCATATAGTGCCTTTGGAAAAGAGTCTTCTCCCTTTTCAATCACATGATACCCATTCTTCATTTTCTTCTCCTTCTTCTATGGTTCTTTTGAATTTTGGTCTATCTAAAATTGCATTTTTGATATAGTTAATCGAATACGTCTTCTGATAATAATAGATTTCCACCACATCAATACGGCAAAAGACATCTTCTATATGGTTAATCATTAAAAAGTACTCTGCTACATGGTAAATATGATTTTTCTTTTTTTGGTTCACGGCTTCTGCTGGACGGCCATAACTACTAGGGCTTCGCGTTTTTACCTCCACAAAAACAAGCTCATCTTGGTCTTTGGCAATAATATCTATTTCTCCCATTTTACATTGAAAGTTTCTTTCTACGATTTCCATTCCTAACTGTTTTAGATACTGAGAAGCAATCATTTCCCCCTCATTTCCTAATTCTTTTGACTCACTCATTGTTCCACCTACTTTTGATATCGCTTATCTAAAGTACGATATTGTATAGCCTCTGCCACATGCTTTACTTCAATCGTCTTACTTGCTTCCAAATCTGCAATTGTTCTAGCTACTTTTAAAATTCTACCATAGGCACGTGCACTAAGACCTAATTTATCAAATGCCTTTTGGAGTAGAGTTCTTCCCCCTTCATCTAACTTACAAAATTCTTCTAATAAATGAGTGGTTAATTCTGCATTAGAAAAAATGCCATAGGCCTTATATCTCTCTTCCTGAATTTTTCTTGCGTTATTCACTCTTTGTCGAATTACCTCAGAGGACTCCGCAGCACTCCTTTTTTCTAACTGTTCATATTTTACTGGTAATACCTCAATATGAAGATCGATTCTATCTAATAAAGGACCACTAATTTTACTCATATACTTTGCAATTTGTGTGGGATGACACGTACACTTTTTTTCTTTGCTTCCAAAAAACCCACAGGGACATGGATTCATACTAGCAATTAGCATAAAGTTACATGGATATGTCAGCGTACACATAGCACGACTCACTGTGATTTGTCTATCTTCGAGAGGACCTCTCATGACTTCTAACGCATTACGATTAAACTCTGGAAGTTCATCCAAAAATAACACTCCATGATGTGCCAAACTCATCTCACCTGGCTTTGGGATACGACCTCCTCCTGATAAGGCAACACCCGATACGGTATGATGAGGAGCACGAAAAGGTCTTGTTGTCACAAGTGGAATGTTTTCTGGGAGAATTCCTGCTATACTATGTATTTTGGTTACTTCCAGTGCTTCTTCAAAATTTAGATCTGGTAATATCGTTGGAATTCTTCTTGCCAGCATTGTTTTTCCAGCACCAGGATTCCCAATTAATAAGCAATTGTGTGACCCTGCTGCAGCAATTTCTAGCGCTCTTTTGACATTTTCTTGTCCTTTCACATCCAGAAAGTCTACTTCGTGTTGGTTGAATTTTTGGAAATATGAAGTCACATCTGTTTGGAACGTTTTAAGTAGTGTTTCCCCATTCAAATGCAAAATGAGCTCCTTTAGTGTCTTAACAGGATAAACCTGTAACCCCTCAATTGTTCCTGCTTCCATTCGATTATCATAAGGGATATATACCTTTTGAATTCCCATATGATAGGCTTCAATACACATTGGTAAAATACCATTTACCTGATTCACACTCCCATCAAGCGATAATTCTCCAATAAAAACACTATCCTCTAGTAATTGATGCTCCACTGCTCCAATAGACATTAAAATACCCACTGCAATTGGGAGATCAAAAGAAGGTCCCTCTTTTTTGGTATACGCAGGTGCTAAATTAATAATCATTTTTCTACTTTTGATTTCAACATCACTATTTTGGATTGCTGTTCTCACTCTCTCTTTTGATTCTCTGACGCTCGTATCGGGAAGTCCTACTACCTCCCATGAAGGCATTCCTCCAGACACGTTCACTTGAACATCTACCAAATAACCTTCTACCCCCATGAGTGACATACTTTTTACTTTTGAAAGCATAACTTCTCCTTTCTTTTTATGGCACAAGAAAAGGCAGTTAATGCAAAACTTCGTTTTGCATTAACTGCCCCCCTAATCTTTCATTGTTTATTTCTCAAAATAACTTGCATCATATTTACTTACCCATATGCCAGTAAATTTAATGCCGTTTTCTTCAAATGCATCTAAAACATTATCTTCTGTTTCATCAGGGAAATAGTCGTCTGTTAATTTGCTATATACAATTCTCATTTCTCCATCAATTTCCCCTCTAGAATAACGAGGAATCCAAACAAACATGCTTCCTTCTTTGGTAACGACCTTACCATCTAAAGCATCAGCACTTGCATTTCTAATTTGTGCATTCGAAACGCCCTCTAATTCAACCTCATCAAGAAGCATGATATTGGCCCAAGCATTTCCGTTGCTAGAAGAAGATGCTGCATAATCATACCAATCTGGATCATCTACCGTTGTTACCACCCACGAGCCAGAAACCATCTTAACTGGTAACATTCCATTTACCACATAAGGACGATTAACTCCTTTTACATCATCATATTGGTTCGCTGTGACCACCTCATTTCCTGCCATAGCATTACGAAGCGATGATGCTGTGAAGTATTTTTTATTTTCGTAGGTAATTGCTTCCGGAGAAACAACCTCACCCGTATTGTAATTGACTAAATACGTTTTTCTAACCTTTTCTAGGTTTAGATACGGTGAATCATTTTCTGTAATTTGATACCAACCATTACTACTTGAATAAAGCTCTGTTTTTTTGATTTCTGTGTCACCAGAATAAATAATGATATCCACATAGAAATCTCCTGTTGTTCCAATAAGCTGATAGCTATTAGCATTTAAACGATGTAGCAAAGCACGTTGATTAACCGCTTCACTGACTTCGAAAATCTCATTATAATCCATTGTATTTCCTGTTTCTGCAACATTTTTTAGTATACCGTTATAAAAACTAATTCCGGCTAAAATAATAATAACTACAATCGTGATGACAAGTGTGATTAGCGATACACCTTGTGTCTTTTTCATTGGCATCCTCCCCAATCATCGTGGCAAATACTCATGTAAGCCACGAATCTTTTCTATTTATTCTTTTTCTTCTTCATCTTCTGGAGAAACTTTTGCAATACTTACCACTTTGCCACCATCATTCGTCTTCATCAAAGTAACTCCTTGCGTTGATCTACCAAGTACACTGATATTTGGCACTTCTAGACGAATGATAATTCCTTTATCAGTAATCAGCATCACATCGTCCTCTTCTTTCACAACTTTAATGCCAACGACTTTACCTGTCTTTGGTGTAATCTTATAGGTAATGACACCCTTACCAGCTCTGGTTTGCACTCTATATTCTGTAAGCTCGGTTCTCTTACCAAAGCCATTCTCTGTAATGGCTAGTAAGCAATCTTTATCGGTATAAATTGGCTCCATACCAACGACAAAGTCACCTTCATCAAGTCGAATACCAATAACACCTTGTGATACTCTTCCTACTGGTTTGACATCACTTTCTGCAAATGTAATGGACATACCCTCATGTGTTACAATCACTACATTTCTTTCGCCATCGGTAAGTCTCACATCAATGAGTTCATCATCTTCCTTTAAAGAAATAGCTTGAAGACCTGTTTTTCTGTTAGAGTTATATTCCATTAAACTTGTTTTCTTAATTAAACCATTACGTGTAGCCATTAATAAATATTGACCCTCTGCAAAGGCTGCTACCGGAATCACTGCAGTGACTTTTTCATCTCCATCTAATTGAAGAAGGTTCACAATTGCCGTTCCTTTTGCAGTTCTACCGGCTTCAGGAACTTCATAGCCTTTTAAGCGATACATCTTTCCTTTATTGGTAAAGAACATAATGGTATTGTGTGTAGAAGTAATAAATAATTGTTCTACAAAATCTTCTTCTCTCGTTTGAATGCCCGTGATTCCCTTGCCGCCTCTCTTTTGAGCTTTGTATGTATCGACTGGCATTCTCTTAATATAACCAAAATGCGTAAGCGCTACAACTGTTGTTTCTTCTTTGATTAAGTCTTCGGTTTCGATTTCACCTTCTGCCGCGATGATTTCTGTTCTTCTTTCATCACCATATTTATCCTTCATTTCGATTAGTTCATCACGAACAATATCGCAAACCAATCTTTCAGAAGCAAGAATTGCTCTATATCTTTCAATTTGCTTCATTAACTCGTTATACTCTTCCTCAATCTTTTCTCTTTGTAAGCCTGATAACGTCTTTAATCTCATTTCTAGGATTGCATTAGCTTGAATCTCTGTTAAATTGAAACGCTTCATTAAACGCTCCGCTGCATCATCATATGCTGCACGAATAATGGCAATGACTTCATCGATGTAATCAAGCGCAATCTTTAATCCCTCTAAGATGTGGGCTCTTGCTAAGGCTTTATCTAAGTCAAATTGGGTTCTTCTAACAACAACACTCTTTCTATGGTCAATATAATGCTCTAACATTTGGCGAAGCGTTAAAACTTTTGGCTGATTGTTAACCAAAGCAAGCATAATCGCACCAAAAGTATCTTGCATTTGCGTGTTTTTCAATAATTGATTTAATACCACCTGTGGATTGGCATCTCTCTTAAGTTCAATGACGATTCTCATTCCTTCACGGTCAGATTCATCTCGTAAATCAGAAATACCATCAATTCGTTTATCTTTGACTAAATCGGCAATATTTTCAATTAATCTTGCTTTATTGACTTGATATGGAAGTTCGGTAACGATAATTCTATATCTACCATTACCATGTTCTTCAATTTCGGTTCTCGCTCTTACTGTAATTTTTCCTCTGCCAGTGGTATACGCACTACGGATTCCCTCTCGACCAACAATGATGGCACCTGTTGGGAAATCTGGTCCTTTAATCTCAGCCATCAATTCTTCATCTGTCACATTATCTTCGTCAATCAAACGAACAATTGCGTTTACCACTTCTGTCAAGTTGTGTGGTGGAATATTGGTTGCCATACCAACTGCAATACCCGAAGAACCATTTACCAATAAATTTGGTATTTTAGCAGGAAGTACCGTTGGTTCCATTAATTTTTCATCATAGTTTGGCATAAAATCAACGGTATTTTTATCAATATCTGCAAGCATTTCTACCGCTAATTTTGGCATTTTTGCTTCGGTATACCTCATAGCAGCAGGTGGATCACCATCCACACTACCAAAGTTACCATGACCATTCACAAGCATATATCTAAGCGAAAAGTCTTGTGCCATTCTGACTAAAGCATCATAAATAGAGGCATCACCATGAGGGTGATATTTACCCATTACTTCTCCCACGATATAAGCAGACTTTCTAAATGGTTTATCTGGTGTAAGGCCAAGTCCATCCATAGAATATAAAATCCTTCTATGAACTGGTTTAAAACCGTCTCTTACATCTGGAAGTGCTCTAGAAACAATAACACTCATCGCATAATCGATGTAGGATTTTTTCATCTCCTTTTCGATTTCTACATTTACTATTTTCTTTGCATTTTCTTCCATTTTTCTTCTCCTATTCTTACGAGTCTAATAACAATTAGATTATACTAAAATGGGTTTTTAAATGCAAGCAAAAAAGCCTTATTTCCGTAAGTTTTTATGCTGATTTATTTAATTTCTCAATCAAACCTTTTTCTTCTTCTGTTAACCCTTTTTCGCCCTTATTTTTCCATAATTCAAACTTGTCTAAAGCAATTTGCCCTTGTTTGATGATTTCTTGAATTGGCATGATTTCTTTCATATCCTTTTGAATTGCCGAAGCCTTGTTTTTTATCAAAGAGACTTCATTTTTTAGTAACGCTTTATCAAATTCTTGACAATGTTTATCAAGTCGATTTAATACTTTGGTTTGTCTATCAAGTAATTGTTCCTTTTCTCCACTAATCACTTTATCTAAAATGGTATTTTTCACACTTTTGATAGCATTTTTCGTTAGGGTATCCCCTACTGGGACAAAATCTAAAGCGACATCCGTTCCTTTTTTGACGAATTCTTTCATATTACCATCCATCACAGCAGATATTCCATTTTTAAATCCATCAAAGGTGGAATAATTGATATTTAATTTCTTTTTTAAAACTGTTTTTAGCGCAGTTTCAAGGCCATTTTGTAGTATCTCTGTTAACTGGTTTTTGCTAAGTTTATTCCAAAAAGATGGCTCGACCTTAATCGTATTTACTTGTTCTTCCACACTTTTGTCAAAGTCATTTTTCATTTGCCCAACTTCTTGGTTAATGGCCACCTCCTTGTCATAATACTTAGCGTTGTCTATTGAAAGCGCATCATTCACTTCCAAATCTAATTCGTGGTTTAATTCCATATTAATCTCTCCTTTTTTGATTTCTTCCCCTCTCTATTTTAGTTAATAATCCAACTTTTTCACTTTGTTTGCTAGCATGATCAAAAGCCACATGCTGATAAAATTCCAATTAAGGATAGCTTTTCCTATCATTGTTTTTTGCATCAGCCCCTCATTGGCTGCATGATTCCTAATGGTTACCACATATACCATCATATCTAAGATAACTAAGATGTATAATACGAGCCTTGCACTTTTGGTTTCATTCATACGCTTTTCCTTTTCTTGTTGTAACTGATTGAACAAGAAATAGCTTTTAGTGATTAATTTGCTAAAACTTCCTCCGTATAGATAGCAATACTGTACATTCGATAAAAACATTTTTAACGTTTCAGAATGTAGTTTCTCTTTAAAATGTTCCATTGCCACTTCAAAACGGATTCCTCGATTGAGTTCCAATAAAAACGTATGAATGTATCCTTGCAATGGTTCAATGGTTTTTACTTCTCCCAAAGCATACACAATGTCATTGTTAATTTGTGTATAATTCTTTAATTGTAATAAAAAATTGTTAGCAGCTTTTTCTACTTTACTGGCTCTATACTCCTCAAGGATTTGCAACACAAAGAATGGGAAAAAAAGCATGGGAGCACTTATCAAAAAAGAAGTTGTCATCACTTTGAAAAATCGAAGACAAAGGATATATGAAACCATGACAGATAGTAGGGAAGCAATAATGATAGTAAAAGGATTCATGATTACGCCACTTTTCACCCCGGCTCTGTCCATTTTTAACGTGATTTTTTGCAATAGTCCCATTTTCGTTTTAAGTTTAATTTTTTTGTTCTTTTCATAAAACTTAAGCAGATCTTCGTAGTATTTTTCACTCTTATGATTCACATATTGATTGATTTTATCTTGAAGATGGATTTCTTTTATTTTCATCACAATGAGATAGGAATCGATAAAAAGAAGGATTCCTAACAAAATCTTTAAAACCATTTATCTTCCTCCTTAGGCACTTTTCATTTTTGATTTCATTCGATATTGATTGATTTTTTCGAATGCATTACCCTTCGGCTCTCCTAGGGAGCAGAATCGTTCCTTAATTTGTCCTAATTCATCCTTTTCGTAAGAAAAAGAGAATAATGGATTATAGCTCACATCATCTTTTTCTACGTCATATAGTACCTCAGATATTTCTTGAATTTTGAAGTCCTTCATAAAAATAATCAAATCCACTGACATGGATAACATTTTTCTAAGATATTGATTACTATACATTTGTGCTTTATAATCCCTCTTCATTAATGTCACTAAACGGTCAATTGTTGTCATACTGCTGTCGGCATGAACCGTCGCATATCCTCGATGACCTGTTGCGATGGCATCGAAAAAGCTCATTGCCTCTGCGCCCTTTAATTCTCCCACAACAATGACATCATTACTCATGACCAAGCTATGTGCCATGAGTGTTTCGAGCGTAACATTTTTGTCATCTGCTCTGCTCGATATCACTTCTCGTTCAATCATATTAGGATGACTGCAGTATAACTCTGCCGTTTCTTCATTAGCGGTAATCGATAGTTCCTCTGGAATGCGATTAATCAAATTGCGCATTAATGTCGTTTTACCACTACCACCCTTTCCGCTAATCACTATGTTACACCCTGCTATCATTGCCTCCACCAAAAAACGATAGATAGGATAATCAAACATCTCTACCGGCGTCATGAATAGTTCCTCGAGTGAAAAAGTGTTTTGGGGGCGATGAATTCTAATTACTAAATTAGGAGAAGAAACATTAACCGGCTCAATCCCCGCTTCAATTCTTAAGTTGTTAACCCTATCTGCGACCGTGATAATGGGTACTTCTTGCGTAATTTTTCCCTTATTTTTTAATACACAATAGCGCACAAAATTCACAAAAGCATCTTCGTTTGGAAATGATTCTTTGGCATTTTCCCACTTTCCTTTTTTCTTAATAAATATTTGGTCAAAACGTGTCACTCGAATATCTGAAACATTCTCATCATCAATATACTTTTGCAAAATATCGTATCCAAATAACTTGTCTAATATTTTTTTAATCGTAGATTCCGTATTCATGCTAGCATATTCTTGATATACTTTTTCTCTCACAATTTTTTCAACCATTTCTTGATTGATGGTAATATCACTTAAGTATTCGCTATAATTTTGAATTAAATAGGAAATGATTTCTCCTACCACATCTTGACTATTGACATTTTGATTCGTCATGACCGTCATTTTTTTGTCTAGTGGATTAATTAGCATTTGGCGTCAACTCCTTTTTAGATGAAATTGTTTGATTGATTTTGCTATCAAAAACCAAGCCAAAGCTTGCTTTAATGGCATGAATTTTTTCAGTCCATTTTTTCTTGGGGACAAAGTGAATCGTTTCTAAAATCTTTTCATAAGCCGTTTCATCTCTTTCTCCATTTTGTTTCACTTTTCCAATCAACGGATACTCCTCAAATATTTTTTGAATCACATCGCTATCTAGTAAATCACTTCTTTCTTGGTTCATCACAAGTGAAATCTTTTCTTTCCAAACGCCCCATAGTTTTACGATAACATCTAGTAAATGATTGGCTTTTTGTACATTCAAATAATCATTTTCTAACACAAAAAACACTTTAGTTGCTTTCTCGAGGCACCACTTAGTAGAATCCAAAAAAATGTTGCTACTCATGTCAAAAAAGATAAAATCATATTTTTCTTTCGCACTTGTTAAAATTTGTTCGTAGATTGTTTCATTTAATACTTCCTGACAAAAATAGAGTGAGGTATTTCCCGTTAACAAATCCACAGAATCTGTGTGAACAACAATTTCGTCAAACACATTGGTATCGAAACGATTTTTTCGAATTAAATCTGCCGCATAATTGATGCCGCATCTTTTATCTAAATCTATTTGTAATTCAATATTTTCTGGCACTTTACTTACGCCAAATAGTTCTTCTAAATTTCCTTGCAAGGTATCAAAATCAATCACTAAGATTTTACTATCGGTTTTGCTAGCAAGCGTCTTGCTAAGTTGGTATGTCATCGTAGTTTTGCCACTGCCATTGGTTCCAAAAATAGCAATGATTTCTTGCTTTTGCACCATCTTTGAAGGAGTTTGTGGTAATACTTGTGCATCATAAACGTCTTCACTGTTTTCTCTCACGGTAATTTTACTTTTATCAAGCCTTCTCATCAAAGGTTCTTCTCGCTCAATGGCCTCAATAATGTCTTTGATTTCCACTTTATCATCTAAAAATATATCTTGAATGCCTCTTTCTAATAAACCACATTTCACATCACTATCCAGTTCATCCATGATAATAATAAGACGCACCATGGCATTCATTTTTTGAATTCTATCAATAAATTCAAAAAGTTCCCATTGACCTTGTAAAATACTGCTTAGTGTTACTACATCTACCTGTGTTGATTGCAGCAGATCAATGACGGCTTCTTGATAAAACAAATCGTCTCCTACCACATCAAATTCGGCATATCTTTTTAATTCTTGATTGAGCGTTGGATTTCCCATCGCAGTAATGATACTCTTCATTTTCATTCCCCCATTTTTGATAAATCTTTTCGATCTGTTGTCATAAATTCATGTTCTTGAGGCGAAGCTTCTACATCTAATAAAACCTGCTCTCTTCCCGCATGAAATACACACTCTCCTCGTTTTAATGAGCTGATCATCTTTTGTTCTTGTTCTGATAAATCAATTACACCTTTTATCACTTTTAGTTCATTTTCTTCGAGTTGAAAAAGACATTTCATACTAGAATTATTTAGTATTGCCTTTCCATACTTTCCATCATCTAGAGCAAAAAAATCACCAATATCTTGTGTAATCACAGTAGCTGCGCCACCATATTTTCGAATGGTTTTAAAAACCTTAAAAACAAATTCTGCTGTATTTTTATTTTGGTTTAAAAGGCGCCATGCTTCATCTAAATACAGAATTTTCTTTTCTCCTCTGTTTTCTTTGATTTTATCCCAAAAGAATTCTGTCAAAATATACAGTACAATGGGCAAATCTTTTTCTTCGATTTCATAAACATCTGACACAACCACCTGATTGTTTAAATCAACATTGGTATATTGATTTAAAAACTTCATGCTTCCTAGCACATAAGGCTTTAATAATAAAGCTAAGCGTTTGGTTTCTTTATCCTTTTTTAACTCTTCATATAAATCAGAAAGCCTTGGCATCTCTTCTTTTTCTTTAAAAGCACCATTTGCTAGGTAAAGAGATTCATCTTCAAAAGAAATCCCCTTTTGTTGATACGTCAAAATCAATTTTTCTTCTAACAAGCTTTGTTCTTCTCTCGTCATATCTTCAAAAATCATTGTAAAAAAAGCACGAAGCTTTCCTAATTTATTTTCTAAATAGCTCTTTTCATCCTCTTTCGAAGTTTTGCGAATATCTAATACATTAATCGCAACCGTTTTGAAATCAATAAAACTTCCTTTTAGCTTTTGACACAGTTTCGTATATTCTCGATCGGGATCTACAATGTATTGATGAATGCCGTAAATAGCGATTACGTACCATCATCAGCTTAGAAAAATATGATTTACCAGATCCACTGGTTCCCACAATAAACATATTCGCATTTTTGTATCTCTCTGTATCAAATCGATCTATCATCACTAGCGAATGATTGGTGTGATTGACTCCCACAAATACGCCTTCTTCATCGCAAAGATCATTACTTAAAAAGGGATAAGTACTAGAAAGACCTTCGGTAAGAACATTTCTTTTGGTTATCTTTTTTAAGATAGCATTTTGTTTTAATAGCGGAAGCGTTGTTACAAATGCCTCTTCTTGTTTATAGAAACCTCTTACCCCGCGTTAATCCTATCGTGTATAAAAGATTTTCTACTCTACTAAGATTAGTTTCTAGATTCTTTTTAGAATTGGCATATACTAAAAGGTAAAGAGAAAGATGATATAACTCTTCTCCATCAATTTGTAGTTTTTCTCGAATGTATTTGGCATCTTCATACTTTTTATGCATCAAGTTCATGTCAATTTGATTTTGACTAGCATGTTGCATATCAGCGCCCGTATTGCCAATTTGATAAGTGATTTTCTTTAACACTTCTCTGGTATCCAGTTTTTCGTAATACATCGAAAGTTGCATATCGATTCCAAGAGCAAGAAGCTTTTCTAAAAAGCCTCCTTCCATTTCCTTTTCGTAATGAAGAATTAAAATAGAGGCAACATACATATTATCAATCACCATATAATTAGCACTTGTGGTATCTACATAGGAAGGATATACTTCTTTTAATCCTTTCTCTTTGGCAAAATGATTTTTTGCAATTAAACCCATTTTGTTTCCTTTCTAATTCCTGAATTTCTTTTAAAAAAGCGTTTTAAAATGCTAATCATTTCTTCTTCTTGGCAAGGAATCATGTCATTTCCCATGAGTTCAAAAAACGAAAATAGTTTTTCTAGTTTTTCCGGCTTTTTTAATACTAGATAGAATTTACGAGACACACTTTCTTTTTTCCTGACAATTTGCATGATAAAAGAAATATAGTCTTCCACCATTTCTTTTAAAAATGGCTCTTTTTCTTGAAATTCATGTAATCGTTTTATAGGTTTTTCCATTTGTACTTTATCTGTTTGGATGAGGATTTGCATATCCGTTCCGCATGGTTTTTAAAAAATTTTGATAAGTGAATAAAATGTTTTGTTGTTCTTCGATTGATTTTAATGAAAAATTAATTGGTTCAATACGATATAAAAAGACTTTTTGATTGTTTTTGAGAAGAAAACTATTCTGATTGACACTCTTAATAGGAAACCAGGTAGCAACATCTTGAAATTTTTTGATAAAACCACCACCTTACATATAGAAAAAGGGGGCAATTCCCCTGCTATGCAAGAAAATTACCCCCAACTCTTCAGTTCGGTTACATTTTACCGAAAAAGTTCGCATTCGTCAATCAAAACCGTTCGACGAATTACGACATTTTTCGACAATAGGATTTAAATCAAATCATATTCCACTCCCTTTTCGTAATGACCTTAATTTCATACTGGATTCCGGAATCTTTCACCAGAAACCGGTTTCCCTTCTGGGGAATCACGGAAGTGATTGACGTGAGTCTCCGAATGCGGCCATGGCCATCAGCCTTGACCCGCGCAAAGATCTCGGAATCATCAATGGTAGGCTCCCGAAGGGAAAACGCGTGAAGAATCGATTCCATAAAAATCCTCCGAAAATTATTCATTCTGTCACGAGTCGATATTGCCTGCCGAGAGGATATAAATATCAAATACAGAATGTATTTATCATTATACCACCGTTTACATAATCTGTCAATTGTTTCATAAAAATAGGGCTATTTTAAGAAATTTTTTCTCAAAATAGCCCTGTTTTTTCATTTTAGTTCTTCTTCTTTCACTTCTTCGAACCATTTGGCATTGTACTCGCCTTTTTCACCCTTTAGGTGGTAGTTAAGCTGCCAGCCCAGATTGGTCTGGGTTATCACCTCATAAACCTTTCCTATCTCGAGATTACTGGGATCATCTGAGCAAATGAGTTTTCCCGTTTTACCGGTGAATTTAACGAATTTCTTCATGTTTACGCTCCTTTACGTACTCTTTTAATCCCTCGTAGGCTACTTCTACCTCATCCCACGTGGGCTCACGAATCACAAACTTCTGGAAAAAGTTTAAGAAATCAAATGCCCATAAGAGAAATACCACCACAAAGCTTAAGATACAGCCAATTACTTTTAGCCATATCCAAGGTAAAAACACGACGGATAGTGTTACCAACGTAATGATAGTACACAAAACAGCAATCATGGTAGAACCACACCGCACAGAGTACGAAGAAGTATTCATTAAAAATGAAACCTCTGAAGGTGCCTCATTGTAGCGATCCAAGTAGTTTAACGCCTTGTGTTCTGCGGCATGATACCTAAACGATGCAAAGTCTTCTTTTCTCTTAGACTTTAAAAAATAGTATACAAACACCCCCGCCCACATGGCAAATAGTACTACGATGGTACGAATTTTGGCACTCTCAATGTAATTGATGGAAATGCTTAATAACAATGCATACAGTATAACAAGAATCATTCCTTGTAGTGTCTGAAGAGGCCGCTCATTTTTCTCTCTTTTGGGATGTTTCGAAATGACAATTTGCTCCTCTTCATTTCTTCTGGCACTAATGACTAAGTTGCTCTTAGGAATATGAAAATCGATGCCATCTGAAACAGCACAAGCCTCTTCCAAATCCATGGCTACCTCCTTAATTGTAGAAGTTTTTCATTGATAGTTCTCTATTGCTTGCTCATTTTAGCACAAAAACGCTATTTTGACAAGAAAAATAAGGGATAAAGCCCCCATAAACAGCAAAAAGCCCCGCAGCGCGGGGCAAATTGCCGAAAGGTAAACGAAAGAAGTGGCGTCAGCGCACCTGCAGGATGTAGGTGCTCCCCGAAACCGTCTTGATGGTGTAAACACCATCCCCCTCCTTGACGGAGACGACCGTTGAGGTCGTCCAAGGCCCGTCAAGTCGGCCAAGCTCGTTGATTCTGAAGACGCAGTGCATCTTCAGCCCGACGACCGGTTTCTGGGGGACGATGCCGAGGTACGTCCGCGAGGAGGGCGCTTCCTCGAACCAGACGCTATTGAATTCCAGACCCTCGAGGCCTTTGAGTTCGAGGGTAGTGTGGAAGCCATAATCGGTTTCCGACAGAACCTCATACTCAATACCTTTGGTCAGGAGTTCTGCTTCAGCGGAATTCCCCCAGAAATCGTCATTCCGTCCATTCCAGCAAACCTTCTTCATGTGGATTCCTCCATAATAATGATGTCATTTTGTCATTCCACGTTGGGTCTCGCAGGAAAAAAGTAGAATATCAAAATGCAATTATATTATATCATATTTTACATAATTAGTCAATCTGTTGCTTATTTGTAATGTTTGCTTTGCAAAGCTTTCTGCCAATATGTCTAGAACACAGAAAAATCGCCAAAAGCAGTGCTTTTGGCGAAAGAGGAGGAGCAGCAGTTTGGCGTTCGCTCCATTTTGAGCAACAAAATGGAGCAAGCCAAACAAGCTTGCTCCGACGTGGTGCCTACT
>DBWQ01000010.1:0-170 GCA_002308995.1 Clostridiales bacterium UBA1234
GCTGAAAGCATCTAAGTGTGAAACCCGCCACAAGATAAGATATCTCATTGAGTAATCAAGTAAGGCCACATGAAGACACACGTGTTTGATAGACTGGGAGTGTAAGTGCAGTAATGTATTAAGCTGACCAGAACTAATAGGCCGAGGGCTTAACCAAGCAAATTTGGTAG
>DBWQ01000010.1:233-13620 GCA_002308995.1 Clostridiales bacterium UBA1234
TAATATACAAAACATTTCTGGTGAAGATATCGATGTGGTCACACCCGTTCCCATCCCGAACACGGAAGTTAAGCGCATCAGAGCCGACGATAGTTTGGGGTCGCCCCCTGCAAAAATAGGAATTTGCCAGATTTTTTTTATGCCAAAAAACGAACCCTAGAGGTTCTTTTTTTTCGCCCGAAGGCGGCCAAGGCGGCCAAGAGGGACGCTCCATTTTGGTCGCTTCTTATTTTTAAACTTCTTCTTACGCAAGGTTTTCCGGACACGCTTAGCGACCAAAAGGGACAGACCTTCTAGGGTTCTTCTAGCACAAGGACTTCAAAATGCAAAATTAAAAAGTTAGGACCATGAAAGTTGGTTGACAAAAAATGAGTTTTGAAAGTTTAGCGTTATATAATTAGGATGAAAAAAGGAGTTTTGAAAGTTAGAGTTATATAATTAGGATGAAAAAAGATTCTTTTGAATGAAAGTTGCTGGTATAAATTTATGACATTTATTCATTTCTTGCTTTTTATATGATTTCATGGTACAATGCTTTCGTCATTGATTTTTTAAAAGGAGAAAACTTTAAATGGTTAGTTTTGAATCGTTTTATGAAGCTTTGCTAAGGTACAAGGAAGAACATGGAGATTTGTTTGTTCCTACCAAGTACGTAGTGGATGGATTCAAATTGGGAATGAAAGTATCCTATACGCGGAAGCATCCAGAAAGGCTAACTAAAGAAGAGTTTGATAAACTTAAGAAGATTGGTTTTGTATGGAGAATTAAGAGCAAGCATTCTTTTGATGAGATTTATACTCTTTTAAAACAGTATAAGGAAGAACATGGTACGTGTAAAATGAGTCGCTTTTATACAACTCCTTCTGGTGTAAACTTAGGAAATATTCTTTATTGCATTATAGAAGGAGTAACGATGACGAGTATTGAAGAAAAGGAAAAAATCAAAGAACTTGGATTTGCTCGTCAAAGCAAATAAGTTAGCAAATTGATTGAACAGTTATCAAAGTATGGATGATTATGGTGATGGCAAAGCATTTTTTATAAAAGTGAGAAGAAATGTAGAAAATATAATTTAAGAATAAAAGTAGATGCTATGGTATCTGCTTTTATTTTTTACGATTTTGTTTTTGTTGGCAATTTGGCATGACAATGATATAATAAATCACATAAGGAGAAACAAGATATGTATTATACGTATATGCTTCGATGCAAAGATAACTCCATTTATACGGGGTATACCAATGATATTAATAAGAGAATGAAGGACCATTTTTCCAAAAGTAAAAATGGTGCAAAATATACAAAGTCACATGAATCACTAAAACTGGAAGTAGTATGGAAATCAAAGGAAAAAAAGAGTGCTTGTCAATTGGAGTATTGGATTAAAAGACTTAGTAAGATGCAAAAAGAAGAATTAATCAAAACAAAAGATTTGGATAATTTTTTAGGTCAAAATATAGAATGTAATAATTTTGAACTGGTACATGGCTTTGATTTTATGGAAGCTTAGGTTACCTGAATGAAGTTTAGATCTTATTCAGATCATTATTCTAGAGTTCCTAAGAAAAAAATCCATGAAAGAAAGTGATAAGTACAATCAAAAATCCATTATTTATGAGAAGATTGCGAGATTCATGAATAAACTATAACCTTAAAAGGCATACAAAAAGCCGTAGAAGATGCAAAAAATGCGTTTTCTACGGCTTTTGATTAGTGAAAACAATTCGTTTCTACATTTTGGAGATACTCTTTGGCCTCTTCGATGGAGCTTGCAACAAAGTAGCATTCTTTATCCTTGATGTCGGCAAATCCCTCTTGGTAGATAACGTCCATCATCTTGAGAAAAGGGGCAAAGTAGTTGTCTACATTGATGATGATAATGGGAAGATTGTGTTCATGGTTTCTTCTGGTTTCGATGGCAGTTAAGATTTCATCAATGGTGCCAATTCCACCGGGTAAAAAAACCAAGACATCGGCATGCTTGATATAGGTGTTTTTGCGTTCATTGACAGTGTCCAAAACAAATGCTTCATCGAAGACGAGTGTTTCAAGCTGTTCTTGATAGGCTTTTGCTTGAATAGCGGTAATTTTTGAATCTTTTGAGTTTACCACTACTTGGTAGACTTGCCCCATAAGGCCACACTCACATCCGCCAAAAACAAGGTTATGCTTGTGTTCTACAATAAATTCTCCCAGTTTTTGGGCAACTTCATTGTATGGCTGATAATGAGTATCACGGGCAGAACAACCTACAAAGATGTTCATAAAAACCTCCTAAAAAATCTTTTGTAGAGCTTAAACGGGCTTTCTTTTGCTCACATATTACCACGGATAGGTAAAAAAGGCAAGCATTCTTTTGAAAGGGTGGAAAATGATGGTAATTATAGCAATATGGCATGGTGAATGAGTTGAATATTTATGAATAATAGTGTAAAATATCAATGAATAAGAGGAAAAAATAATAAAAATCAAAAAAAGATGATATTTTGGAAATCATGTAAGTTGAGGTGTAAGTGATGTCAAAGTTGTATTTTAGATATGGAGCAATGAATTGTGGAAAGAGCTCAATGCTGATGCAAGTAGCATTTAATTACAACGAAAAAGGAAGAAGAGTTGTAGTAATTAAATCGAGCATTGATACGAAAGCAGAGGAGTATTTATCCTCCCGTATTGGGCTAAAACGAAAGGTAGATATTTTATTAAATCCAAAAGATTCCTTAAAGCCATATTATTTTGATTGGAAAGTGGATGCTTCATGCATTTTAGTTGATGAAGCACAGTTTTTAACAAAAGAACAAGTGGAAGAACTATGGTATGTGGCTAAAATATTAGATATTCCTGTGATTTGCTATGGCCTTCGTACGGATTTTCAAAGTAAGCTATTTGAAGGAAGTAGCAGACTTTTTGAACTTGCGGATGAAATTGAAGAATTAGTCACTATCTGCAAATGTGGGAAACGTGCCAAATTTAATGCACGTTTTGTAGATGGAGAGTTCACACTAGATGGAAAATCGATTGTCATCGATGGCTCTAAAGCAAATACCACTTATGAGCCAATGTGTGGAACATGCTATTTAAAAGCAAGAGAAGCTTTTTTAAAAAAAGAAGAAGATTGGGAAGATACAAGGCAAGTAAAGCTTAATTTATAAAGAAAGAGGTTAGCAAAATGTTTATTGATCATGACTTTTATGTAGGATTTCGCGATATGAATTTTCAAAACAAATTAAAAATAAAATCCATGTTTAGTTATTTAGAAGATATTGCAGGGATGCATTCGAATATGGCAGGCTATGGCGTTTACGATATTCCGCGTATTCACAAAAGTTGGGTACTGATTAATTGGAAACTAGAGTTTATCAAAAGGCCAAGTTATGCAGATACCATTAAAGTAAAAACATGGTCTAGAAACATGGATAAGCTTTTTGCTTACCGTGATTTTTTGGTATATGACATGGAGGGCAAAGTAATAGCCAAAGCAAGCTCGAAGTGGGTATTCATCAACATTGATGATTTATCTATTTGTAAACTCGAAGAGGAAATGAAAGAGGATTATGAAATCGAGGAAGATAAAGTTTTTGAAGAAGATTTCGCTAAACTGAAGGATATTGGCAATTATCAAAGTTCTTGTGATATCAAAATTACAGAGGATATGATTGATGTAAATGGCCACGTGCATAATTTAAGTTATCTTGATTTTGCAAGCCAAGTAGTACCTGTGGAAGTAATGCAAAACGCCACAAAAGTGGAAGTACTCTATAAAAAAGAGATTAGAAAAGAAGATAGTGTGAAGTGTTTTTATGCAGTAGAAGGCGAGAAGCACTATGCGATTTTAAAAAGCACGGATGATAAAGTGCTACATGCCATTATACAGTTACAGTAAGAAAAGAGGAATCCATTTGAAGAAAAAAGAAGAAAAAACCAATGTGATGCGATTACTAGATCAACATCACATTTTATACAAAAGCTATTGTTATGTGGATACGAATGCCATAAGTGGGGTAGAAGTGGCACAAGTTTTACATCAGAATGAAGCACAAGTATTCAAAACGTTAGTAACAATAGGAAATAGCCGAAACCATTATGTATTCATGATTCCTGTGGCGGAAGAATTAGATTTAAAAAAGGCAGCAAAAGCAGTAGGAGAGAAGAATATTGAGATGGTAAAATCAAAAGAACTCTTGCCACTAACAGGCTACATACACGGAGGATGTTCTCCCATTGGGATGAAAAAGCCCTTTGCCACTACGATTGATGAAAGTGCCAAAAATTTTGAAACTATTATTTTTAGTGCAGGAAAGATTGGCTATCAAGTGGAAGTAGAGCTTGAAGCTTTAAAGGGCATTGTAGCATATCATTTAAGTGATGTGATTGTGAAATAAGGAGAAAAAATGAAGCGTAAAAAGATCATTTTGTTTTCGATAGTATTGGTTTTAGTTTTAGGTACCATTTGCTATTTTGGTACCTATTATCATGCAGAAGAAAGTGTCAATCAATTTTTAGTAACTAGTGATTTGGTACAGGTAAAAATGATACCAGAAGGGTATTATTTTGATGGACCTGGAACGAGTAGTGCCATTATTTTTTATCCAGGTGCAAAGGTGGAAGAAACCGCCTATGCTCCAATGCTTTTTAAACTTGCTGAAGAGGGAGTTGATACATTTCTACTTTCGATGCCATTTCATATTGCATTCTTTGGGGAAAATAAAGTAAAGACTATTATGGAGCAATATGCGTATGATGATTATTATTTAATGGGCCATTCTCTTCGGAGGGGTAGTTGCTTCGAAACTTGCTTTTAAACAACCTGAAAGTTTTAAAGGATTAATTCTACTAGCATCTTATTCTACAAAGAAATTAGAGGCCAATATGCGCGTTTTATCCCTATATGGAACAGCGGATGGAGTACTGAATTTTGAAAAGTATGAAGCAGCAAAAATAAATTATCCAGATGCGTTTGAGGAAGTAAAAATAGAAGGTGGCAATCATGCTGGATTTGGATATTATGGAGAGCAGAAAAAAGATAAAACATCTAAAATTTCGAAAGAGGAGCAGCAAGAATTAACGGTGAAAGAAATTTTTAAAACGCTGGGAGAGTATTAAAAATGTTTTTTTTTTCATACATGCTTGAAAAATAATTGACAGATACTACTAAGTAAGCTATAATGATAATAGCTTTAAAGCAAACGAAAGTGTTTTTTATCATTAGTAGTATCCGAAAAAGACCAGGTGGGTTGGACCTGGTCTTTTTCTTTGTTAATACACTGTTTTTTCGAGTAGAAACACGATGACGATAACAAGTATTAACACTCTCAAAAGTGTTTTTATCATATGTAAAATCCTCCTTCCTCCAAGTTTTCCTTTTTGAAAGGATGTGACTATTATATAACATTAATTATTATGTTGTAAACAATGTTTATCGAAATAAGTCACTTTTATAATAATTCTATGATTATCTTAAAAATATAGGATGAAATCTTGCTTTTTTGTGTGGTTTAGTGTATGATAGTAACAATATTTTTAGTGATGAAGGAATTTACGACTCTGGAGCTAAAGCGTGTCTCGCGTTAAGAGAATTTTGAGTGTGTGAAGTAATTCATGAACTAAGGTGGTACCGCTATGTAAGTAGTCCTTAGATTCATGGATTTTTTTATTAAAAAAATCTATGAATCTATGCCTATGAAAGTGTGGGGACATCCCCTTGCATAGCAAGGAGTGTCCCCTTAGGAAAGTTATTTTTTTATTAAAACGGAGGATACTCTTGCAAGCGAGGAGTGTCCGCAAAAAGAAAGGAGAAATCATCATGACACTATACGAAGAATTAAAATGGAGAGGGCTAATTCAAGATATTAGTAGCCCCGATTTAATTGATAAACTAAACGAAGGAGGGTTAACCTTCTATATTGGAACAGACCCAACAGCTGATTCCATGCATATTGGGCATTATTCGTCATTCTTAATTTCTAAAAGGCTTGCGAAAGCTGGGCATCATCCACTACTATTAGTTGGAGGTGCCACTGGCTTAATAGGAGATCCTAAGCCAGATGCTGAAAGACCAATGATTACCAAAGAAGCTGTTGAACATAACTTTCAAGGGTTAAAAGCTCAGGCTGAAAAAATCTTTGGCTTTGAAGTAGTAAACAACTGGGATTGGATTAAAGAGATTAATGTGATTGACTTTTTAAGAGACTATGGTAAATACTTTAATGTTGGCTATATGCTTGCCAAAGATAAGGTAAGATCTAGAATGGAAAGTGGTATTACTTATGCCGAATTTAGCTATATGATTTTACAAGCACTTGACTTTTTATATTTATTTGAAAATAGAAATTGTACGCTTCAGGTTGCGGGAAGTGACCAATGGGGCAACATCACTTCTGGTATTGAGCTTATCAGGAGAAAACTAGATAAAGAAGCCTATGGTATGGTAATGCCACTTGTTACCGATTCTACTGGTAAAAAGTTTGGTAAATCAGAAGGAAATGCTCTATGGCTAGATAAGAATAAAACTTCTAGCTACGAGATGTATCAATACTTAATCAATCTAGAAGATTCGATGATTATAGAATACTTAAAGAAGCTTACTTTCTTGACGCCAGAAGAAATTATGGAGATAGAAGCAAAGCACAATGAGGCACCAGAAAAACGTTTGGCACATAAAGCTTTAGCCAAAGATATTATCGTAGGTCTTCATGGTGAAGAAGAATATGAAAAAGCAGTGCATATTAGTGAAGCACTATTTAGTGGAGATTTTGCTGGTTTAAGTGCCAATGACATTATGATTGGCATGAAGCAAGTGCCAAGTATTACGCTTTCGGGTGAAATAAAATTAATTGATTTATTAGTGGATAATCATATTTGCGAAAGCAAGAGAGAAGCAAGAGAAATGCTAGCAAGCGGAGCAATTTCTTTAAATAATGAAAAGCACACAGATGAAAATGAAATTATTACTTCAAAACTTGCGATTGATGGAAAAGTACTCATCATTAGAAAGGGCAAGAAAAAGCAATTTATTGGTATTTATGCATAATGATAAGGGGCGACAAATATGTCGCTCCTTTATTTGATATTTTATGAACAATTTGATATGATTAAAAAGAGGTGAAAGATATGAAGTATTACACCAAAGAGTGGATGGAGCTTGCGCAGAAGCTAGATTATACAGGTAGGTTAAAAGCGATTCCTGATAAAGACTATACGGATGAAGAAATTCAAAAACTATATGAAGAGGAAGAAAAGCATTTTGTGAGGGAAGAGAGAGAAAGCTACAATGAACCTCCTTTTAATTTTCTAGAATACTTAGGGAAAGATGGTTTTGAACTTACAGATATTTGTCGAGTGGACGAAGAAACGGGTGAAATAGTTTATCCTAAAACAAAAGAAGAAGCGTTAGAATGGTCACGAGAAGACTATGAAAGAGAGCTTACCAAGTTTGAGGAAAGACTTCCTTTTGATGAAGAACAAGCGAAAAAAGATTTTAAAGAATTATATGATAATACATTAGAATCTAGCTTAGAAGAATTTCATAAGTTTTTGGATGATAAAGTGGATAAAAGGCTTTTGGCTCTTGATTTGGTGCCAAAGAGAATTTATCAAAAACTAGAAAAGCTAGATGAAAAGAATGAAAAACGTTTTAATGAATTAGAAAAAATTGCAAAGGAAATTTTTAAAAATCAAAAGATTCCTGCAAAAGTGGAGGAACTATTTAAGGGGCTTCACGATGGTATCATTTCTAGTATAGGAGAGGAAAATGGTAATATCTTTATTAAAGTGCTTCCGGTAGCAGCCGAGAAGCCAAGAATCATTAACTGCATCGATGCGAAATTAATTGAAAATGAAGTTCCTGAAATTGTGAATGTGGAAAACATGACAGAAGCGGTTTGTACCTTTTTATATTATGAACTCTATCATAATCAAAAAGGTTATGAGGTGCACATCATGGCAGATATGAATATGGATTTAAAATACATTACGATTCAATGTGAAGATGTCGTATTAGGAGAAGATAAGAAGGAAGCGATGGATGAATTGAAGCATTCCTAAAGTGTTTCAGGAAAAATCATAAACTGGAAAGAGAGTGAGAAAATGGCAAAAGTGCTATCAAAGTTTTATCACTTTATGATGGAGAAGGATATCGTTTTTATCATGGTTCAAATTACTTTCATGATTGACTGGATGATTTTTTTTGGATTAACTAAAGGAGATACTTATTCGAAAGTAGCATATCTACTAATTGGATTTGCAGGTTTTATTGCTTTTTATGACAATTTAAAGCACCCTAAAGAAATCCATAATCGCCGAGAAGAAAGCATTCTTTTTGGGGCGACTATCTTGTTTTCTATGTGGATCCTGCTGGCAAATTATAAGATTTATTTGCCTTACGTAGATAGCCAGGTCAAGCCTTTGCTATTAAGAGGCATTATTTTTTGGGGTAGCTTCTTTTTGTGGTCTCACTTGTTGGTTTTCTTCTTTGAGCGTCTTCGAGGTTTTGAGTGGAAACAAAAAGAAGCAAGAAATGCAGCTTTTGATGTCTTTTTGATTTTCTTTATCCTTTTATTGTGTTTATATATGTTTTTGTTTTTTGTTAGTTGTTATCCAGGATGCGTTTGGTCAGACAGTATTAACCAATTAGAACAAATTATGAGGAATGAATTTACGAATCATCATTCCTATTATCATACTTCTTTGGTGAAGTTTTTTTATGATATAGGAATGGATTTATGGGGAAATATTAATGCAGCTATTGCACTATATCAATGCTTTCAAATGATTGTAGTTGCTTTTGTTTTTGCGTATTGTCTCACGACGATGTATCAAGCAAAAGCGCCATATTGGCTCATCATTGTTAGCCTATTGGGATATCTTTTGCTACCATGCCATATTTTTTCTAGCTTTAACATGTGGAAAGATACTTTATTTGGTGTGATGTTTTTGTGCTTTTTAGTAGCATTATTTAGAATGGTCAAAGGAGTAGAGGGACTCCCAATTGGACAAGCAATTGTACTATTGATAAGCGGTATTTGTGTCTGTTTGTTTAGAAGTAATGGAATGTTTACTTTTATTATTAGTACGATTGTGTTTGTTTTCGCATTCCACAAAGAGAATCGAAAGATTTGTTTCATTTTGTGCGAAATCATTGTGGTATCTTTTATCTTGAAAAGGCCCATACTTGCTTTACTAAAAGTTCCTCAACCACCAATTATAGAGTCTTTATCAATTCCCATTCAACAGATAGCAAGAGTCGTTGAAGATGAAAAAGAGCTGTCAGAAACAGATAAAAAGCTTCTAAATTGTTTTATGGATGTTCAACGAGCAAAGGCAGTATATTCTCCATGGCTATCAGACTGGGTTAAAGGTTCTATGAAAATGGATTATTTAGAAGATAATATGCCACTATTTTTTTGCTTATGGGTACATATAGGGATTTCCCATCCGATTGAATATTTTCGTGCTTGGGTAGATCAAACAATTGGCTTTTGGAATCCTGTAGATGAGTATATGCGTGTTTGTTATAACGATGTATACCAAATGCACGGAATTAAAAGAAGTGTAAAAAATGAATCAATCAAATCTTTTTTGGACAAGTACTTGGCGATTTTTTCTGTCAATCCTTTTTTAAAAGCAACTTATAACATTGGATTTTTGGTTTGGATTTTGTTAGTTTGCTTTTTTGCTAACCTAGTATGGAAACGAAAGAATGCAGTTTTTATTGTTCCAGAGTTGGCAATTGTTTTATCTCTTATGATTGCTACACCGGTAAGTGCTGAATTTAGATATGCATACTGTGTTGTTACGAGTTTCCCATTTTTGATTTTTATAGCATTTGTGAACTTCCATCATGAGAGTAAGACAAATTTGCTACAAGAAGAAGAAAAAAAGAATCATCATGAAATCACAATCACCAAGAATAGTTATCAAAATGGTTTAGAATCTCATAGTGTGGAACACTAACTCTGATGCGATTCTCGCCTCGGCAATTGCCGGGGTGTTTTTTTCTCAAATTATTTGCAATTTTGGAAGAGTATGATAATATATTATTAAGAATATAAAGGAGGGGTATATTTATGGGAAGTCTTGTAGATTTAATTGTTTCCATCTTAATTGGTGCTTTATCTGGATGGATTGCAGGCCAAATTATGAAATCAGAAGGATCAACTCTTAGAAACATTATTTTAGGTATTGTGGGTGGTGCAGTAGCATCTGCATTATTTGGTCTAATTGGTATTACTTTTGCAGGTCTTATTGGTACCATTATTGTTTCTGTTATTGGTGCGTGCTTATTAATTTGGATTGTGAGAATGATTACTAAAAAATAAGTTTTATGAAAAATGATTCTTAAAAAGTAGGCGTATCTGCCTACTTTTTTTATGCAGAATTGATTGAATTTTACGCCTTTTTGTGGTAATATGAAATGCGTGATGGCATAAAAAACGATAATAGATAGATTGGAGGGGGTTTTATTGGAGCTAGAAACAATCCAAGAATTATTAGAGAATAAGGAGCTTTCAAAACTAAAAGACATTTTAAAAGATATGAACGAATTTGATATTGCAGAATTAATCCAAGATTTGCCAGAAAATCAATTATTACAAGCATTTCGTTTGTTACCAAAATCGATGGCGGCCGATGTATTTGTTAATTTAGATGAAGAGATACAAGTAAAGCTGATATCTGTATTAACAAATGCAGAGGCGGCACGGTATCATTGAAGATATGTTTACGGATGATGCGGCAGACCTTTTTGAAGAAATGCCGGCAGTAATGGTATCCAAGCTTTTAAATAATGTCTCCAAAGAAACAAGAGCCTCTATTAATAAACTGCTTAATTATCCAGAAAATAGTGCAGGTTCCCTAATGGCAATGGAGTATATTCATTTAAAGAAAGGACTTACCATTCAAGAATCCATTGAACGCATCAAAAAGCAAAAGGATGATTTTGTTTCCTATGATGCTTGCTATGTGACAGATAATGAGAGAAAACTATTAGGCTATGTTACCATTAAAGATATTTTGGTCAATGACATGGATACCTTAATCGATGATATTATGCAAGAGTGCGAGCACGTAATCACCACTAAAATGGACCAAGAAGAAGTTGCTTTCATATTCCAAGATTACGACTATCGAACGCTTCCGGTTGTTGATTCAGAAAATCGCCTTGTGGGTGTTATTACTGTTGATGATATCATGGATATCATGGAAGAAGAGGCAACAGAAGATATCGAAAAAATGGCCGCTATCACACCATCAGATAAAACGTATATGAGGACAGGCGTGTTTGAAACTTGGAAAAAAAGAATTCCATGGCTTTTGTTATTAATGATTTCGGCTACCTTTACAGGGGGAATTATTACCCATTTTGAAGAAGCTCTGGCAAGCTACGTAATTCTGACAGCCTTTATTCCAATGCTGATGGATACGGGGGGTAATGCTGGTAGCCAGGCGAGTGTATCGGTGATTCGTAGTTTATCATTAGATGAAATTGAGTATAAAGATACCTTAAAGGTAATGTGGAAAGAAGTGCGCGTTAGTTTATTAGTAGGAATTACGTTAGCCATTGCTAATTTTGTCAAGCTCTTATTATTGGATCAAGTTGGTGTGCAAATTGCCACAGTAGTGTGTACAACGCTCGTCTTTACAGTAATGGTGGCAAAGTTTATTGGATGCTCGCTTCCTATTTTGGCAAAAAGGCTTGGCTTTGACCCGGCCGTCATGGCAAGTCCGTTTATTACCACGATTGTAGATGCTTGCTCGCTTTTAATTTATTTTAAAGTGGCAGGAATCATGCTAGGAATCTAATCTATCATTTTTAGGAGTATTGGATGAGTATTTTAAAGCCCCAAACCATGTTAATGAGAAATTTAAAAAAAGTAAATTCATTAGAAGAAGCACTAGAGCATGATAAAATAGAAAGCATCACATTAGAGGGGTATCAAAAAGAAAAGCTAGTGCTAAATGATGTGCTAGTTGACCAAGCGATAATCAGTAATATCGATGTGCAAGGTGCTAATTTTGATAAAACTTCATTTCGCGATGTATCGTTTCAAAATTGCAATTTTTCCAATAGTTCCTTAGAAGATTGCCTATTTACCAGATGTGAGTTTTTAAACTGCAAGTTAGCAGGTTGCAAGCTAGTAGACAGCAAACTTTCTCATGTAAGTTTTGTCGAATCCAATTTAAACTATGTTAATTTTTCGATGGCAACTATCGAAAATACCGTATTTGATAAATCTGTGTTAAGGTCGAGTAACTTTATGGAAAATCGCCTGAAAAATATTTTGCTAAAAGAAGCCGATTTTACTTCAGCACAATTTTTTAAAACCAGCTTGAATGGAATTGATTTTTCTGATAGTATCATAGAAGGAATTGGTGCGGGCATTGAAGAAGTTAGGGGAATCACCATTAATCAGTTTCAAGCAATCGATTTAATGTATTTAATCGGTGTGAAAATAAAATAAGGAGGAGAGAAATATGGCAGTTACATTAAACCAAGATGAAGAAGTAGTTAAAAGAATTAAAGAAGGACTAG
Organism: Clostridiales bacterium UBA1234; assembly: GCA_002308995.1. Lineage (GTDB taxonomy): Bacteria > Bacillota > Clostridia > TANB77 > UBA1234 > UBA1234. Next base: position 12,760 of record DBWQ01000010.1, read on the forward strand.
AAAAAACAGGCGGGTATTGTCCATGCAGAATTGAAAGAACCGATGATACCAAATGCATGTGTAAAGAATTTAGAGAGCAAGTGAAAGATCCTAATTATGAGGGATATTGTCATTGCATGCTTTACTATAAATCGAAATAATCCAAGAAAAATAGGCACTTTAGGGTGCCTATTTTTTTATGCTTAAAAAGCAATTGACAAGAACAAAAAATCGCATTATAATCAAAATATAAACTTTTGTTTGGGGGATTTCTTTATGGGGAAAAGTAATCAAAATGTTTATATTGCCATTGATTTAAAGAGTTTTTATGCTTCCGTGGAGTGTAGAGAAAGAGGGCTAGATCCATTAACAACAAACTTAGTGGTAGCAGATGATACTCGTACCGAAAAAACCATTTGTCTTGCCGTAACGCCATCGTTAAAAGCCTATGGCATTTCTGGCAGAGCAAGGCTTTTTGAGGTGGTACAAAAAGTGAAAGAAATTAACGCAGAACGCAAAGTAAAAGCACCCCATCATCATTTTAGCTGTGTTTCTTATGATGATACGGCACTTAAAAATAATCCTGATTTAGAACTTCGGGTATATCGTTGCTATTCCACGTATGCATTATTACATGCAGTATAGCACACGTATTTACAACATTTATTTAAAATGGTTTGCACCGGAAGATGTTTATGTGTATTCGGTGGACGAAGTGTTTATCAATGTAACCAATTATTTAAACACGTATCATATGTCTGCACGTGAACTTGCTACTAAAGTGGTGCAAAATGTATTTGATGAAACGGGTATTACTGCTACTTGTGGCATTGGTACCAATTTATATCTTTGTAAAGTGGCCATGGATATTGTAGCAAAGCA
>DBWQ01000010.1:13674-27348 GCA_002308995.1 Clostridiales bacterium UBA1234
TTCTTTGGAGCTATCAGCCACTTACTGCTTTTTGGGGAATTGGTCACGGCTATGCTAAAAAACTTGCCTCTCGAGGTATTGAAACTATGGGTGATTTAGCACGTATGTCACTTCAAAACGAAGAATTATTATACAAGCTATTTGGGGTTCATGCCGAAATTTTAATCGATCATGCGTGGGGGTATGAACCATGCACCATTGAGAGCATCAAATCATATCAACCTGTTTCTAATAGTGTAAGTTCTGGGCAAGTATTAAAAAGGCCGTATGCTTACGAAGAAACAAAATTAATTGTCAAAGAGATGGCAGAACTGTTAAGCCTTGATTTGGTTCAAAAAAATTTGGTCACCAGTCAGTTAGTGCTTACGCTGGGGTATGATATTGAAAATCTCAAAAATAATGAAATTGCCAAAGCATATCAAGGAGAAATCACGTATAATCATTACGGAAAAATGGTTCCTAAACATGCCCATGGGACGATTCACTTAAATCACAAAACAGCTTCTACCAAACTAATCACGCAAAAAATGGTGGAACTATATGAACATATTTCCAATCAAAATCTATTAGTAAGAAGAATCAATATGACAGCTTGTGAGGTAGAAAGTGAAGTATCTTATATCAATCAAAAAAGATATGAACAAGTGGATTTATTTACGGATTATCAAAAAGTTTTAGCAGAAGAACAAAAAGAAAAAACAGAAAAGAATTTACAAAAAGCAGTACTAGAAATGAAAGAAAAGTATGGCAAAAATGCTATTTTAAAAGGGATGAACTTTGTATCAAGCGGCACCACTATCGAAAGAAATGGACAAGTGGGAGGACATAGAAGTTAAAAAATGATATTTAAAATAAAAAGGAAACATCATAAGAATAGGAGGGGGATACATTGAATTATGAAGATATTTTATTTTTACCGCATCCCGTTTCTAAAAAACATAAACCGATGGAAATAGGGGTACGTTCTGCTCAGTTTGCTCCTTTTGCGGCTCTTACAGGGTATGAAGAAATGGTAGAGGAAGAAGCAAGGCTTACAGATGATGAAAAAGAGATGGTGGATGAAGTAAAATTAATGCTAGATTGTAAGATGCAAATTTTGCAAGAACATATCAAAGAAAAACCCGAAATTTCTTTTACCTATTTTGTTCATGATTCTCATAAAAAAGGTGGAGAATATGTAACGATAAAAGGCAGAGTGAGTAAAATAAATCTCATAGAAAAGAAAATAGAATTAATGAATGGAACGAAAATAAACATTGGTGTAATTGTGGATATGCAGGGAAAAATTTTTGAAGATTTGTGAAATGATAAGTGTTAATATCTTTTGTAAATCAAGCATTTGCGAGAGAAATAAAAATAAAAAACTTTTCAGCTTTTTGTTTGACTTTTAAAAATCGTTATGGTAGTCTAAGTACAGAAAAAGTTTGTCGATTCTTGTTACAGCTTGTACTTTTTTGTATGAGCAAATCGCATCCAAAATTTAAAGGAGGCATGCAAAAATGGCAGCTAAGAAAACCTGGCGCGATTATGCTTTGGAACTCATTGAGCTGGGTTTTGAAGATGGCGAAGTCATTCAAAAAACCTTGAAAAAATATGAGAAAAATTTCAAAGCAAAGGAATCCGGTGCACGGACAATTCAGAAGTTTGTAAGGTCTCAACATCGCGCCGAGACTAGCGAGAAAACTTTTGAAGAGTCTGTCGAAGAGATGAAGGGCAAAATCCACGAGAAAGCAGAAAAGGAAAAGAAAAGAGAAGCTGTCGTGATGAAAGCGGCAACGGATATTATCATCGAAGGCTTCATCGACGAAATCCGTGCAAGAGAGCACTATGAACCTCCGCGGGTAAAACTTTCGACGCATCACAATTTGACGGGTGTTTCGGAAGAAACCATCGTGCTCATGATTTCTGACATCCAGGCAGGCACTTACATCACGAAGGAATCCACGGGTGGTTTAAACGAGTACAACTGGGAAATTCTCGAGAAGCAGTTTGATGTTCTCTTCGATACCCTCGAAGAAATTGTGCTTCGCCACAAGCTTGTTGCTCCCATCAAAAATCTTCATGTGCACTTAATCGGTGATATCGTAGAAGGTTGGGATATCTTCCGTGGGCAGACGCAGAACATCGACCGTGACATTGCAACGCAGGTTTTGGGTGTCAGCGATTTACTTTGCAATTTCCTCGATAGAACGCGTACGTTGTTCGAAAAGATTCATGTCGTAGGCGTTCCTGGAAACCATGGTAGAATTGGTAAGCGTGGAGAAAATCCTCACTATGCAAACTTTGACTACATGGTTTACGAGGTTTTGCGTAGGCTCCTCCAGCATTACCCAGAGTTTACCTGGCAGATCACGCAGTCGTGGTGGCAGGTGGATGACATCTACGGTTACAAGTTCCTCATGTTCCATGGAGATGACATCAAGTCTTGGCAGGGAATCCCGTATTATGGCATCGACAGAGCTGCTAAAAACTATCGTGAGCTTTTGGAACTCCTGGACCTTCGTTACGATTATATGGAAATCGGGCATTTTCATGCACCTTCCGAGCTTTCCGGTGTTACCGTCGAAAAGTTTGTGAATGGAAGCTGGATTGGTGGAAGTATTCATTCGATGAAGGGCTTAGCTACGGCTAATACTCCTGTGCAGAAGCTCTTTGCCGTTCACCCGAAGCACGGCGTCACGTACCGTTATCCGATTCGCTTGGTGTTAAAGCCTGACGAGGAGGAAAATTAAAAAACAAAACACACTTTGGCTTTATGCTAGAGTGTGTTTTTGTATTACTTAAAAGAAAATAGAATTGTTTGAAAAAGTAAAAGAAGTACAGTATAATCTTTTTGAAAATGAATGACAATAATATAAAGAAAGGAAGAAATATATGAAAAAAGGAAAAGTGGTTTTGGTAGGTACTGGTTTTGTGGGAATGAGCATGGCTTACACCATGCTAAACCGTGGTGGTGTGAATGAGCTTATTTTAATTGATATTGATAAAGATAAGACCAAAGGGGAGGAAATGGATTTAAATCATGGTATGCCATTTGCTCCGATGAAAATGGTAATTAAGGCGGGTGATTACCCTGATTGCAGTGATGCAGANNGTGGTAGTGATTACCGCAGGAGTGGCACAAAAGCCAGGGCAGACAAGGCTTGAACTTGCCGAAACCAATGCCAATATTATGAGAGGTATTACTCATAATATTATGGCAAGTGGATTCAATGGCGTGATTGTGGTAGCAAGTAATCCCGTAGATGTGATGACGTATATTGTTGCCAAAGAATCCAAGCTCCCTAAGAACAAAGTAATAGGCTCTGGAACAGTGCTAGATTCTGCTCGTCTTCGCTTTATATTATCGGACTATTTACAAATATCGAGCAAAAACATTCATGCATACATTATGGGGGAACATGGCGATTCTTCTTTTGTTCCATGGAATCATGCTTATGCAGGCTGCAAAAAAATTATTGATATTGTCAAGGAACAAGGAAAAGATTTAAGCAAACTTGAAGAATTTCATGAAGAGGTAGTGAACTCTGCTTATGAAATAATTGAAAAGAAAAAAGCTACTTACTATGGAATTGGTATGTCACTTAGTAAAATTGTCAAATCCATTTTGGATAACGATAACTCGATTCTAACTGTTTCGACATATTTGAAAGATGGCGAATATGGTCAAAATGATATATACATTGGGGTGCCTGCTGTGGTGAACCAAAATGGAGTACGAGAGCTTTTAACACTCGAATTATCCAAAGAAGAACAAGAAAAGCTAAATCATAGCTGTCAAATTTTAAGAGAAATGATAGATAAATTAGAAGTATAGATTGAATGAGAGAAAGGACGCTTCTTTAAGATATTATAAATGTATCTTAAAGAAGCGCCCTTTTTAAGTTGGTATCTAGGTTTATTGAGATATTTGTTCCGTAACGAACCTAGCACGTTCTAAGCAAAAGTCCTTTAATGCCCTTGCTTCCCATTCAAATTCTGCGTCACTATATAGTTTGGTAGGGTCTGTTTTAACATGCTCTTGAATCATTTCATAAACTCTTTCAAATTCTTGTTCAAACGCAGAACTTTGAAAATAACCTTCCATTAAGTCAATTAGTTTGTGATGATACTGTTCTAAATACTCAGGATTATTTACAATGAGACTCCACAAAGGCCTATCTTTTACTTCTGCATGATAAAGAGGTTCATCAATTGGATAAGAAGAAAGTTTTGAAAAATCGGTTTCGTGATAAGGGTTGCGAATACGAATCGAAGCACCAAATGATAAATCAAAATCCCATGGCAAGATGGAGAGTTTTTGGTTTTCGGCTAATAAATAATAATTATGAGGAACGCTACTTAGATAGCTATCAACACATAAAGCAAAATCGGTTCCAGCAAAGTAGGAGATAATGGCATCGATATCCCAATATTTTTTGGCATCCGTTTTTTCATTTAGAGCCTTAATTGCCTGTATTAAAAAGGTTTTATCTTGGTCTGTTACCTCATGCACGGCATGGTCAAAAATTGAGGCATAATTTTCAAAAGTGTCACCACGATAAACTAAATCTACTCCGAGAGGTTCATTAGAATGAAGATTTTTATTTTGCTTTCCCACATTGGCCATCATACTGGTTTCTGGCTTATATAGGCTTCCTCTGGTATCTTTTTGATTACGTGCAAGGAAAGAACGATCGATATCTTCAATAGCAAGGTATAACCCGCGATATTCGCCATTTAAATAAAGCTCTGTGAAACTTACAAGAGGGGTAAGTGCCCCTGTTTGTTTCAAAATTTCATAGGAAAAGTAATCACGCATAAAAGAAGCGTCCCAGGCACAATTATTTAAATGAAGTTTGTCAAGCCCAAAATAAGTTTGTCCCTTTTGAAATTTGCCAAAATTTATCTTATAGCTAAAACGAGTACTATTTTGTTGTTTTGGTTTTACTAAAGTGGTATTGCCTTTGGTAGCAAAAGAAACATTTTCTATTTTGACACCATCAATGGTGATATTTGCGTGATACTTGGTTTTATCAATCGGGTTTTGATTTAAATCATTTAAGTCGCTACTTGCGATTTCCACCTCCACTTTGTGAACAAAGCTGGTATCAAATAGTTTTTCTTCATAGGAAATTTTAGAAGAAGTTGTATCATTTTCTTGAATAGGCTCTTGTGGTGAAGATGGCTTTAAAAAATAATAGGTTAAACACAAGCCAATAGCAAAAATACTAATTAAAATACAGATGAGAATATTTTTCATAAATAGCCTCCGGTAAAATCATTTCAAAAACATCATAGCATAGGAAATATAACAAGACAAGTGAAATAATACATGAAAAATCTTTTAAAAAATATTGTGTCTAAAAAAAACAAATGATACAATAAAAGTGACTAAAGAAAATGGGGAGGGTGCAAATGAAAAAGAAAATAGTAGGAATATTGGTACTAATGTTGATACTGCTTGCGAGTAGTGTTTTAGCAGCGGATATTGCCAGTGGCACATCGGGTACTTGTACCTGGGTGATTGATGAAGAAGGAAATTTGGTCATTAGTCCAACATCAGGGGAAGAGGGAACACTTGAAGATTTGAGTTACAGACAACCAGGTTGGGTAACTTATGCCAGTGATATTAAAACAGCCCGTTTTGAAGGCACCATTCATGCAATTTCGTGTAATTATATGTTTAATTACTGTACTTCTATGAATAGCGTTGATTTAACAGGATTAGATACGAGCAATGTTAGTAATTTTTACGCGATGTTTCGCCAATGTGAATCACTTACCACGATAGATGCCAGCGGGTTGAATACTAATCAAGCTGTTTATATGTCTTCTATGTTTGAAGGGTGTAGCGCTTTGACAACACTAGATGTAAGTGAATGGGATACCAGTAATATTTCTGAATTGGGTTCTATGTTTGAAGGCTGTAGTGCTTTAACAACACTTGATACAAGTAACTGGGTTTCAAGTAACGTAGGCAGCGTAAGAAAAATGTTTGCAGGCTGTAAAGCTCTTACCTCTGTTGATTTGCATGGCTTTGTGTCTAATAGTATATATTCAATGGACTATATGTTTGCTGATTGCGAAAAACTAGAATACATTGATATCAGTGGGTTTGATACGACAGGTTTTGATCCTTGGTGGTATTATGGTTATGAAGGGGGTATGTATTGTGCATTTGTAGGACTACCATCCCTTCAAACTCTTATTATTGGAGATGGATTCGTATTGCCAAATACAGAGCTTTATGATGTGACAGATATTTTTGATGAATACCCTGAGGAATGGCACAATGAAGACGAGGATGAATACTATTTAATCGAAGAATTAGCACAAGGAAGTATGGGGGGAACCTATCATAGGACTGGTAGAGAATTCGAATTTGTGAAGATTGATGCTGATACAAAAGAGAAGATTACTGGTGCTAAGTTTTATTTGAAAAATGCTTTTGATGAGTATTTAGTTTCTGCAAATCCTGTTTCCTTTGGAGCAGAAGCAAGTGCCATTATTTTTACCACAGATGAAAATGGTAAATTCACAACACCAAAGCTAAATAGAGGAAGATATTTTATCTGTGAAAAAGAAGCAGCAGATGGATATCAAAATAACTCTTATGTATATTTAATTGATTTTACGCATAATGAAATGATAACGAAGATGCTAGAAAGTGAAGATGATTATGAACTTGAAGCAATTACATCAGAGAATTATGAAGAAAAGTCTAGTAGAGAACTTACAGAAGAAGATAAGACGAATTTATATCAAGTAAATTCTACATATTCTGATGCAGGAATGGCAGAGCTTTATGAGAAAGTGGAATGGGATGAGATAGATGCTGGAAAGGCATATATTTGTCTTACCTTTACTCGTAATTGGACACGAGAAAACAGTACGCTAGAAATGGTTCTTTCACCAAGATTTCGTGTATCTTCTATTAATGTTCCAGATGAAGTGACATATACTTTGCAAGATAGGAAAGTTAGCTTCGATTTATCAGAGACTTTTGATGGACAAGAGTATATAATTGAAATAGAGGTAGAAGTACAAAAGCTTGCACATGATGGTGAGTGGTTTAGAGTTCATGAAAGAAATGTGACTTTGAAAGAAAGTGGAGAGTACGATGTCATGGTAGAATCTGTTTCCTCACCGAAACTTGCAGAGAGAAGAGCGATTTATTCAGGTGATGAACTAGAACAAGACAATGATGGTGCCTTTATCATCACTAACCAAAAGTTAGAAGAGCCTATCTCAACGCCAACTCCAACCCCAACGCCAACAAGGCCACGCCCATCATCAGGGGGAGGATCTTCAAGCACCCCAAGAGGAAAAGTTATCGTAAAATACATGAATCAAACAACGGGTGCAGTCATAGAAGAAGTAACTCTAAGAGGAAAAGTAGGATCTGACTATGAAACAGAAGAAAAAGAGATTGAGGGATATACTTTAGTAGGTTCTACTCAAAACACGACTGGTGAATTTGAAAGAGAAGATATTGAAGTAATCTATTACTATATAGATTCCAATGAAGCTCCATTAGGAGAGGAGCCATCTGGTGAAGAACCACCAGTAGAAGAGCCACCAGTAGAAGAACCACCAGTAGAAACACCAAAATATCATTTCACTCTTAGAAAAGAGGATGCAGGACATCACGAATGGTATGTAAGAGGGTATGAGGATTACACTTTTAGAATTGATAAAAGCATGACCAGAGAAGAAATTGCCACTATTTTCTATCGATTAACAGTAGTGCCAGAAGGAGATATTAGACAATCTTTTGAAGTAAGTCAAAATCCATTTGAAGATGTTGATAAAGATAGATGGTCAGCAAGACCAATTGCCTATATGAAAATGTTAGGGCTAATGAATGGGTATCCAGATGGACGATTTGATCCAACAAGACCAATTACGAGAGCAGAGTTTGCACAAGTAATTGGAAAATTTGCAGACATTGCCACGAGCAATACCACTAAAACATTCCAAGATATAGAAGATGATTATTGGGCAAAAAATGCAATTCAATTGGCACAAGAACAGGGATGGATTCAAGGATATGAGGATGGTTCATTTAAACCAAATAAGAATATATCAAGAGTAGAAATTGTTACCATTGTGAATAGAATGCTTCACAGAAAACTAAATACTTTCTATCTAGATAAGGTGAAAATTCCAGTGGTAGATTTAGACCCAAATCATTGGGGATATGCTGATATTGTAGAGGCAATTATTGAATATGACTATGAACTCAATGAAGATGGAGAAGAAAACATTTTGAGATATCGTTATCCGTTCCATGAGAATATGGGCGACGAAGCTTATAACGATGTATAAAACAAAAACCCGTGTAGTAGATGCTACACGGGTTTTTGTTGATTAACGTTCAAACTTTTGAAAAAGTGTTTTCAAATAATTCTGACGCCTTGTTTTTTCTTCTTCATCTTTTTCGATGTACGAGATGATGCAGTCATCTGAGTGTTCTACGGCAAGAACATCTCCTTCTACTACATCGGGAATAAAGCGTTTTACGTAGGAAAGCTCATCCCATACGCGATACGTTTTCTTCCATTTTTTACGGGCGTGAGGCCGACACATTTCAGGATACATCTCTAAGTGAAGTACGATGACATCGCCTTCGATTTTTTCAACTGCTGCAAAGCTAACCATTTAATTTTTCCTCCAATTCTGGTCCAGATAAATAGTCGCCTTCTTCTACGCAGAAGGTAACGTCAGTCTTGGTGATAATGAGATGAACAGTCCCACATTCATCAGTTCGATAAACAGTAACATTGTTTTCAAAAAGCCGATCCATCACTTCTTTGGTGGGATGTTTATAGCGATTACCAACTTTGCAAGAAATCAAAGCGTAGTCTGGATTGACAGCTTTTAAAAACTTGGCAGAAGTGGAGGTTTTACTTCCATGATGGCCAACTTTTAAAATTTTAGCCTCAAGGTTAATATTGGCATTTAAAAGTTCTTTTTCAACGGAAGTTGTGGCATCTCCTGTCATCAATAAATCCATTTCGCCAAAGGATACTTTCATGACAATGGAATAATCGTTTAAGTCCTCACTTGGCTCGCTAAGAGGTCCTATAATTTCGATGACGGTATCTCCTAAAAAATACCGATTGCCAACAGAAGCAATTTCAACATAATAGTCTTCATCTGCTAGTTTTTCGGTAAGATCTGTGTACCAAGGAGAAACATTTACTGTTACCTCAGGAATAACAATTGTTTCAATTTCAATGTTATCTATAAGCTCACTCAAAGATCCTAGATGGTCATCATGGGGATGTGTGCCGAAGAAGTAATCTATTTTTTTGATGCCATGAACATCAAAATAGGAAAGGATTGTTTCAAGAGCTTCTGGAGGCCCGCAGTCAACCATGGCGAGTTTTCCATTACACTCCAGTAAAAAAGCATCTCCTTGCCCAATATCTAGCATGGTTACGAGTAAATGCTCACTATCTGCAGAATCAACATAGTAAATATTGCCAAAACTGACAGTCGTGGGTTCTGATTCAGCGAGCTTTTGGATAAGGAAAAACAAAACAACAGCAATAAGGAGAATGATGAGAATCCTCTTTTGCCGCTTACTCAAAGTAATCATAAGCTACCTCAAAAGTGAAATTTGTGGCACTATTATAGCATCATTTGTCAAAAGGTGCAAGAAAAATGCTTGAACTTTTTTAGGGGATAATGATATAATTTTGTTATGATTTTGAGGGAGGATATTTATGAAACTATTTACATCGGTGAATCGAAAAATTAAATTTAGAGAACAAGATTATGTGGAAAAAAATTACATCCGAGAGGATGGAAAAGCAGTCATTCCTATTAGTCTAGAGCATATAGATGATTTATATATGACACACGATCATAAAAAACTGGTACTATCAGACGATATTTGTGATTATATTGAAGAAATTGCTTCTATTATTCCTTTTAAATATGATATTGTGTTAGAATTTCATTGCCAGCGCATTAGTGAAGAAGAACAAGAAAGAATTCGAAAGGTCATTAAGAATAATTGTGGCATGGAAATTGATGATATCGATTATCAAAACCGCATGAGCCGTTATATTTCATTATTCTTGTTTTTTATCGGAACACTAGTGTTTATCCTTGCCTATACCATTCAAGTTCCATTTCTGGAGATTTTAAAAGAGTATTTGATTGTAATTGCTTGGGTCATCATTTGGCGTATGGCAGAATCTATCATTTTTACGAATAACGAACGAAAAATAACAAGACTCAATAAACTTCAGTTATATGATAGCAAGGTAGAATTTGTTTTTAACGATTAAAAAAGTGTTTCGAGAATCTCGAAACACTTTTTATTTTAACCATTTAGTAAAATGAGCATTAAGACACCTATAGCATTATGAAAAGCATGGGTGAGGATATTACTACAAATGTTATCTGTTTTGGCATAAATATAAGCAAAGAAACCGCCTAAAATGGTGTAAGGAACCGCAAGAGTGATGATGTTAAAAAGACTTCCTTCTGATATCGTATGGGCAATTCCAAAGATAAGCCCAGAAACGACGATGAAAACAGATTCTTTAGAAATCAGTTTTCTAAGGCAGCCCCTATAAAGGATTTCTTCTACGATAGGTGCCCAAATGATAGCAAGTGGAGCGGTTATCCAAAGAGGCAAACTCTCTAGAATAGCTTGATTCATGGAGGTACTTTTATTGGTAATGCTGACAATTGCAATCGAAACTGTAAAATAAACAAGATACATGATTCCTACTTTAGGCAGAATATGTTGTAAGTAAGCTTTCACATTTTTACAAAACAAGACGATATCATTTGGAAAGACAAGTGCAAGGCAAGAAATAGCAGTGATAAAAAGAATCACGTAATAGCTTACAGAAAGAGTAATTAAAGCAAATGATGAAATGGTTTCTGGTAGGACCATTCCCAAAACGACTTCAGATAAATAAATGACAGCGAGTATGATTAATAAAGCATATTGCTTTTTTGAAAGTCTTTGCTTTTCATTTGCTGGTAATGGAAGCTTTTCTTTATCTGGAAAATCTTCTTTTTGTTCTCTTTTGGAAAGAATTAATATACAGACATTCAAAAGGGATAGTAAAAAAGAAGCCAATAGTTCAGAGGTAAAAAAGCATATGAATGAAATGGCTATCATCTTTCCTTTGTTTTTCATAAGATGCTTTTTGAATGCAGTGATGAGAATGCTACTGCTGAGAATGATTTGTAGACCAGAGAAAAATAGGAGCAATTTTTTTATACCACCATTTTCATAGAAAGTTGATACTCTACTGCCCATATCACCCAAATTAGCAAGTGCTGCTTGTTGACTTTCTTGTAGGCTGGCAAAAAAATCAATATTAACCATCACATAAATTGCCAAAACAATCATTAAAATGGAAGAAATAATAAAATAAATATTACGAATTGTATTTTTCAAAATGATTCACCTCTTTATTATTTTATAAAAAAAACACGCTTCCGTCAATCAAACCAATAGAAAAGTTGTCATGAAACTTTAGCAAGGGCTTGAGAAAAATAGGAAAAGATGATAAGATAAATTCTAAAAGGAGGAGAAAACATGGAAGGCTTGTACAAGGTTTCAACAAAATATTCTTATGAAGAATATAAAAAGTTTAATGAAGCATTACTTAAGAAACGTCATACGTGGACAATTTTGATTGGATGTAGTATTTTAATATTACTAGTGGGTGCTTGGGTAAAGGAAAACTGGATGATTCTTTTTGCACTTTTTTATCCTTTGTTTTTTTACTTGATTCAGCAGTATAATATTAAAAAAATATATGAATCCAATAAACTTAACGCGGAAATGGACATCCATTATGAATTCTTCCCAGATTATTTTACAGAAGGCAATCAAATGGGAGAAGTGAAAATTCCTTATGAAAAATTGAGTGAAATCATTGAAACAAAGACGAATTTTTACTTGATGATTGCCAAAAATCAAGGATTTATGTTATCAAAGGAGAATATGGAAGAAGGGTTAATTTCATTTCTAAAGGAAAAAATGGGAAATTTGGATAAAGCAAAGAAATAAGTATAATTGAAAGTGGTAATAACACATTGACTTTTTGATGGTTTGTATGTATGATAAAGGTGTTACCTAAAAGAAGGGGAGGATATCATGGGAAAAAAAGTAGATTTAAAGAAAGCAAAAGAAAAATCAACTGGTTTTTGGAGCGATTTTAAAGAGTTTGCAGTGAAAGGAAATGCAATGGATTTAGCAATTGGTGTTATCATTGGTGGTGCATTTACCAGTATTGTTACATCACTAGTGAATGATATTTTAATGCCACTTGTAGGGGCTTGTACTGGCGGATTTGATTTTTCAGAAAAGTTTTTATCGTTAGATGGCACGAAATATGCAAGCTTAGCAGAAGCACAAGAAAAGGGTGCTGCTATTTTAGCTTATGGAAACTTTATTACAGCGATTATTAATTTCTTAATCGTTGCTTTGGTTATCTTTATTGTGTTTAAAAAGCTACTTGTGCCACGTAAAAAGGAAGTTCCTGTAGTTGCTGAAATTACAGAAAAGGAGTGCCCTTACTGTAAAACAAAGATTCATGTAAAAGCTACTAGATGCCCACATTGCACTTCAGAATTAAAAGAATAATATCAAAAAACTAGGTATTTATGCATACCTAGTTTTTTTAAATAAGCAGTGTGATTCTTAGACAACTATTGATTATGAGGAAAAGATAGTGTATAATAAGGTCGAAAAAGGAGCTTGTCGGTACCAATAAATGTTTATTTATGGGAGGCAGTTATGTGGGAATGGATCTTATTATGGTACTTGTTCCGGGATAACTCTAACTCTTCCGATAATGAAGGAAATGGAGGCTGTGGATGTGGCTGTCTCATTATCTTGATTATTCTTCTTATCATTTTTGGAAGAGGGTGAGCAAAGATGTTTTTCCAGTGGACAAGAACGAAATAGACTCAGAGTTTTTTGGAAAACCTGAGTCTATTTTTATGCAATAGATTGAATGAATTAAGTAACAAGTGAAGCTTTTAAAAAATCAGATTTAATCTTTCATCATTTTGATGCAGTATTCACAAGCACTTACCACGAATCCATTAAAGCTATACTCTTTTCGAGTTTTACCTTTATTGGCTTTGCTCACGACTTGAATAATAGCATCATTTAATTCCTCACTAAATCGAATTGTTTTGGCGACATTGCTGTTTTTAGATTTCTTCATTGTAAACTTTTCCATATAATCCCCCTATTCTTTGAATATAAAATTTATATAACATAGAATAGGTTGCAAAAATATAACCTAAAAATGTAACCAAAATGCTTGAACAATTGGGAAAAGAGTATTACAATTATCATAAAAGGGATGAGAAAAAATGAAACATAAAGGAAAGAAGGATACTCTAGATAACTTAATAGCAGTTGCATGCAGGCAGTATATTAAGCCGAAAAAGGGGCAAAAAAGAAAGAATCAAGCTGGTGGTGAGGCTAATTCCGATAACTTTACTCATAAAAGGTAGCTTATAAAGTATGAAAGGGAGGAATCAAAACTCTTTTTGAGGAATTTTAAAAAAAGAGTTGACGAATGGGAGAATTTATTGTAATATATAAATTGTTTCCGGAAGGAAATTGATGCGGGAGTAGCTCAGTTGATAGAGCGTCGCCTTGCCAAGGCGAAGGTCGCGGGTTTGAGCCCCGTTTCC
>DBWQ01000010.1:27425-27826 GCA_002308995.1 Clostridiales bacterium UBA1234
CAAATCCGGGTGGCACCTCCAAAAATGATAGAATCGTATTAACAAATCGCATGAAAGTGATACAATAAAAGATGAGGTCCAGAGGAGGTGTTTTGTGTGTTTGAAAAGCGTTTGATGAAAGTTGTCGGCGTTGTGGTAGCTGTCTTTCTATTAATGGTAATTACTGGTGGCTCTGCATGGCCGTTCTTAATAGTAGGAGTGTTAGCATATTTGATGTGGATGAACAATCGATAAAACCCAAATGTATTTTTACATTTGGGTTTTGTTTTTTAGTATCCACGAATACCAGAACCAGAATTGCTTTTATTTATTAGCCTCATCTGTCTTGTGATTTTGGAAAGTGTTTCGTACTTATCAGGATTAATTTGATTTTGCGCTTCTTCAAGAGATATCCAATCATC
>DBWQ01000027.1:0-487 GCA_002308995.1 Clostridiales bacterium UBA1234
ACCATCCACATGATTGAGTACCTTTGTTATAACGTGTCTTAAACACGACTGGAGATGTCTCTCAGAGGTATTTATCATGTGGAATGAGGAATTGTTCAATTTTCAAAAAAAAGTTGCTGAAGCCCTAAAAATAAGCCCCCCAGGAGGATGGGGAGCTTAAATAGCCTTTTTTACCTGCTGATGGGAAATTGTTCAGCATTAGTATTTATCAGCGAATTCTTGTTTTTACAGTTTCTTTAACTTTGTTCCAAAAATCTTTTAGGTTCTGATATGTTAATAAATCTTCTACTTCTGCCCAATTAACCCACTTCAAGTCATGAACCTCAGGGGAAGTGTTATCACTGGGTCCCGTATCCTCTGCCAAGTACATATAGACCTCACAGGATTCCTTAGGACTTTCATAGCGAATAATGCCAAGCTCTTTATCAGAGAGAAGTTTACAATCTCTTTTGGTTTCCTCAGCTGTTTCACGAATGGCACACTCTTG
>DBWQ01000027.1:525-1746 GCA_002308995.1 Clostridiales bacterium UBA1234
TCACGATAGACCAAGCCAATCTTATAGGTGATGGTGTCTATCAGCACAACACCAGCTTTTTTAGTTATCATTTTATGCCTCCAAGAATATGATATAGAAGTTATTCATCATTTTCAAGGATAAATATTCATGTGGGAAAGCTTTCAACCACAAATCATAAAAACACCCCGTCATGTCTGAACGGGGTTCTTTATTTGGCAAATCTTTACCAGTATTTCTTTAACTCCTCATTAATGAATACATCCATGTAAGGGGTCTTGTTAAACCAACTATACGCAAAGGAATTACGACCATATTTGTCTGTATGATGCACATCAGCCCCATGCTCCAGTAGATACTTAATTACCTCTATATCAGTACAGAATGCACACGAAAGTTCTAGTACTGTGCCACCCTCTTTGCCAATTTCAGTGTTGATATCAGGAAGGAGTTTCAGTAATTTCTGAACCCCTTCCATTGTATCTATATGGCATACTTCATTATTATCCATTGCTGCCCCCAATTTCCATAATCATGGTCTTTAATTCCTGAAGAACTTCATTTTCTTTTTCCTGAGCTTTATGTCTGGCAATTTCGTCACGAATTAAATTATAGCCCACTTGTTTTCTTTCATTAGGGTCTTCTTTTGGAAAATCATCAACATACTTATTAACCTCATTTAGACACATAAGCCCAGCCAAAGTATTTTTATTAAGCTCAATATAATACTTGGCATCATGTCCATTAATATCTAAGTGATTTGGATTAGCCCCATTTTCTAAAAGATATTTTACAACGGTATCATCTTCAGCAAAGCGACATGATTGCTGTAAGACAGTTGATAAATTATTACTGATGGGGTGGTCTATATAACTCAGTATTGACAGTAATTCTTTTACATTATCTAAATTATTAAAAGTATCTTCAATTGATTTGTCACGTGTTATTATATATTCAAGATTCATGTTTCCTCCTATGTTGAATACAAAACTATTTATCATTGGATGATTAAAAAATGTAATCATTCAAAAAAAAGTTATTAAAAAAAATTATTGGAATACGAATCGGCTACCGATTCGGTTAAAATTTTAACTAATTTTGTTAAAAATGGTCCAAAATATGAAAATTTTTACCACGATGAATAAAAAAAAAGTATATCGAAATATATCGTAATATATCCAAATATATCGAAAATGCCCCATTTTTGGCTTTTGGTAATTTTGATGGGCTTGTTTTATTTTT
>DBWQ01000027.1:1774-2654 GCA_002308995.1 Clostridiales bacterium UBA1234
CGCAAAGGTGTAAAAAATCTGATTAAACGAAAGGAAAATTAAAATGTCAGAAAATGTAAATACGGTCTCAATTGAAGACTTTATGGGAAGCTATGGCATTGTGCCGATGGCAACAACAAGAGATGAAGGTTTAGTCTCTTTTGATGTATGTAAACAACGTGTCTTGGACTTGATTAAACTCAACATCAAGAACTTTAAAGAGGACCTCTGGAAGAAAGAGAACCGAATGATGAAGTTATTGGTGGACCTAGATGATAAGCGTAAGAAATCTATCTTTACGGTTCGTCTGGGTGGCAAGAGAATCTATCGTTGTAATATGCAAATGTTAGAACCACAACAAAAAGTGGAGTTCTTAACAAAGTTTTACGAAGCAGTCTCTCGTGGTTGCTTGGATAAACAGATTGTAGATTTTTGTGAAAAAGAGGTCAAGTTGGCTAATACTCGCAAAGAAAAACAAAAAGAGAAACGTAGAGAAAAGAAGAAAGCTGAAAAAGCAGCCGAAGAAGCAAAAAAGGCAGAAGCCTTAAAGCATCTGCCTCAGAATGTTTAATTTATCAACGGGAGTTAGGAAGACTCGTACTCTTTCTAACTCTCTCCAAACTAACAAAGGAATTATACTATGACTAATACTAGAAGTCAAGCTGTTTCTCAACTCAGCTTTGAAGAAAAATTGAGAAAATTAGGACAACCAAAATATGTCTATGATGCATTGATGGAAACAGATGCTGAAAATCAAGCATATGTAGAACACATGGTGGATACAATTCTCACCAAGGGCTATATGCCAGCGTAAGGAAGGAGGTATAAAATGAAAGATGTAGATAATATGACCATTGAAGAAGCGGTTGAAGAGTTCTGCCAAATGTTATTGGAGTATGGT
>DBWQ01000024.1:0-8800 GCA_002308995.1 Clostridiales bacterium UBA1234
AAGGGAATTGATGAAAGTGGAGTAGTTGAAATAGGATACGGAATTAATGATGGATATGAGAATAAAGGATATACCACAGAAGCAGTGAAAAAAGTGGTAGAATGGGCATCGAAAGAGCCAAAGGTGAAGCAAATTGAGGCAGAAGCAGAAGAAGGCAATCTAGCTTCCATTAGAGTATTAGAAAAATGTAACTTTGTACCTAATGGCGAAAAAGGAGAAGAGGGCATTCGATTTGTGTGGCAAGGAAGATAAAAGTCAAAGAAGGAGCTGATAAAAATGAACCAATTTGAACCTCGTTCCATAACAAAATCAGAATTTATGAAATTAAACGAAGATGATTTAATGTTTATCACCAATCCAGGCAGAATGGGCGATGAAGACGGCTCAACATTTATTATCAAACAAGGAAATGAACTTGTAATTTACAGAGTGGATGGCTGGATGTCTCGCAAAATGGGAGAAAAAGATATTTCGTTAGAGGATGTAAGAACACAATTTCCTAAATGGAACGAAGCTTGGAAGCATAGTAAGGAAGATAATTATCAGGGCAAATATCAGTATTTATACATGGGATTTGGCAATGGCTTAAGTGTGGATCATTCTATTTATAAGGAATTCGAACCATATTTAAATCAATTAGTAGAAGACTATTTAGAAGAAAAAGATGACGAAGACAAAGAAAGCCTTCAATATGCTGCCGTTTATAATGTGTGGGAACAAGCAGTTATTCAGATGGCAAATGAAAAAGGAATCGATGTCAAATAGGGACGCTCCTTTTTGACGATACATAATAAATACATATGTTACGTCAATAAGGGATGTCCCCAATTGACGTAAGGGATGCCCCAATTGACAGTTGATTTTTTTTACTTTTGGTGTATAATATATATCAGTTTAAAAAGACATTTTAAGGAGGAAAAAACATGAAAAATAGTTTAAAAGGTTTGTTTTTAGTAATGTCAATCGTAGCACTTGCTGGATGCGGTGCAAAAACAGAGCAACCAAATACACCAACTCCATCGGAGCCTGTAGATGTAACGCCAACACAAACAGCTGAAGTTACTCAGCCAGTGGAAGAAACCACCCCAGCGCCAGAAGAAAATCCAGTAGCAGAGGAGAATGCTTTTACACAAGCGATGGCTCTTGAAGGTGTGAACAATTATATCAACAGCATTTTTGGTGAAAACATTTCAAAAGAAAATCGCGATTTAATGTTTGTTTCAAATGGTGATGAAACCAATACAGAGTACGAAATAGTATTTAGAAGCTATACAGGGGCTTATCAATATTTTTACGTAGATAAAGCAACGGGAACTACTAGAATTGTAGAAAAAAATCCAATAGATAATACCAAAACTGAAACAGGAACTATTAGCATTAGCGATTATCTAAATAAAGAATAAAACAAAATTGAGGGCGTCCATGAACTAAGAAACAGGGACGCCCTTTTTTATGCACACGGGGACGTCCATTAAATGTTCAAGTCTCCAAGCAGAAAGGAGGCACTATGTCCAATATAAGTGTTACGAATCTTACCTTCGGCTATGAGGGTAGTTTTACAAATATTTTCGAAAATGTTTCGTTTCATATCGATACTGATTGGAAGCTTGGGTTAATTGGCCGAAATGGCAAAGGTAAAACCACGTTTTTAAAGCTTTTGCAAGGAAAATATGAGCATCAAGGGAGTATTTCTAAAAACGTGGATGTAGACTATTTTCCGTTTGAAGTTGCTCACAAAGAAAAAATGGCAATTGAAGTCATAAACGAAATTGCGCCAAACGCAGAAGATTGGGAAATTATCAAAGAACTTAACTTGCTTCATACAGAGGCAGAAGTGCTATATCGTAATTTCAATCTTTTAAGTGGTGGCGAGCAGGTGAAAATTTTGCTGGTAAGCCTTTTCCTAAAAGGCAACAACTTTTTATTAATCGATGAGCCAACGAATCATTTAGATACAGAAACGCGAAGCCAATTGGTGGAATATTTGCAAAAGAAAAAGGGATTTATTGTAGTTTCACATGATAGAAATTTTTTAGATCAAGTAGTAGATCATATCATCGCCATCAATAACACTAACATCGAAATTCAGCAGGGAAACTTTTCTTCTTGGAAGGAGAATAAAGATAGGCAGGATAGCTTTGAAACTTCGCAAAATGAAAGGCTTCAAAAGGATATTCATCGCTTAGAGCAATCTTCTAAGACTTCAGAAAAGTGGTCTAGTGATGCCGAAAAAGCCAAGAGTAAAAAGCATAACAAAAATGAGGGCATGATAGATAAAGGCTTTGTGGGGCATAAAGCAGCCAAGATGATGAAACGTGCAAAAGTGATGGAGCAAAGAATTGAAAAAGCGATTGACGAAAAGTCAAATCTTTTAAAGAATATCGATAGAAACGATACTTTAAAAATGATTCCTGTAAAACTAGGTAGAAATCCTTTGGTATTGGCAAATCAGTTACAGATAAAGTATGATGAGAAAGCTATTTTTCAGCCGGTATCTTTTACAGTGAATGAAGGCGATAGGGTGGCCATTCTACGGCAAAAATGGCATAGGAAAATCTAGTATTTTAAAACTAATTTTAAAAGAAAATATCGAATATACTGGAGAACTAAAAGTGGTAAATGGCCTTAAAATTTCCTACGTATCACAAAAAACGGATGAACTAAAAGGAAGCTTAAAAGCATTTGCGAAAGAAACCAACGTGGAAGAAAGCATTTTTAAAGCCATGCTTACCAAAATGGGGCTGACGCAAGACGATTTTGAAACCAATATCGAAGATATGAGTGAAGGGCAAAAGAAAAAGGTGCTTATTGCTAAAAGCATCTCAGAGCAAGCAAATTTATACATATGGGATGAGCCTTTAAACTATATTGATATCCTAAGTAGAGAGCAAATCGAAGATTGTATTTTAGCGTATCAGCCAACGCTCATTTTTGTGGAACATGATGAAAGATTTACTCAAAAAATAGCAACGAAAATGGTTAGCTTAATAAAGGGGTAATGGTAGAGGGGGACGAGGATGCCCCCTCTTTTTATGGACTTTTACTTGTTTTTTTGGTATAATATAGTAGAAGGTGGGTTTATGGAAAAAAGAAGTATGAAGCGTATGAAAGAAGAATTAAAGCAGTTTGAAACAGAACAAAATGAGTTACTAGATAGAGTTAACCTTGAAATCAATTCCCCAGAATCAACTGAGGAAAGGGTAAGTAGCTATATGGCTTCCATTTTGTATGAACATCGTAGGCTTGAAACATGTGCTAAGTTAAGAGCTACTTCTATAGACCCCCAGTGCCAAACGGAAGAAGGAAGAGCAAATTTATTAATGCGTATGATAGAAAAATCCTTTAACAAGGAACAGGGAAAAGAAATAGTGCAGGCACTAAGGGAGGCAGGATGTACTGAAGTGCCTCATGATGCAAAATCGATTGCACAGATAATGCCGATAATTGAAAAACTTGCTATGCCTACTTTAGAAAAAATTGATTCTTTTAAAAGTGAGTTACAAGATTTGTATCTAAAGCATGATGTTCCATTTATGCACGTTTCCCCTGTGGATATTCAAGATGGACATATTAATCCATCCAGAAACCTTGAAAATCAGCCCAAAAATGAAATGATGACAGGCGTATTTGCAACATCATCTTATGAAGAAATCAATCGTTATATTGCAAGAGCAATTTCGGGTGGAATGATTTGTACAAGAGATTATGTTCAATATCCTAAGAATCCTTTTTTGCCAGTAAGTGAACAAACAAATCCAAATATGATTCAATTAGCAAAACCTGTTTATGCATATGCATTGGATGCCAATGGTTTTGAACCTCAGGTACACTTTGAACCTACAAAGCAAGGGTTTTGTATTACATTTAATGATGAATGGGTAAAAAGGACAGAGGAACCACTTAAGTTCCATTTTCAAGAGGAAATAAACGCAGTAGATAGTGCTCCGTTTCTCCAAATTGATACCAAATATAAAGATGTAGAAAATCAAAGAATTGTCTCGTATCGAGATATGTTTGCCAAAAAATTTGACATTAAGATTATTAAAGATGAAGAACATGAAAAAAATGGGCAGGAACCTTAATTAATAGATTATTTTCTTTTATTTATAAGAATTATGTGGTACAATCAACGCAATATAAAATATGGAAAGGGGATAAAATCATGGACGAAACCTATGAGTTTTTAAAGAAATGTGGCACATTTTTTATTGCCACAGAAGAGGGAGATAAGCCACATGTAAGGCCTTTTGGCGTTGTGAATATTTTTGAAAATAAGCTATATATTCAAACGGGGAAATCTAAAAATGTGTCTAAACAAATGCAGAAAAATCCAAATGTAGAAATTAGTGCCTTTATGGATGGCAAGTGGATTCGCTTAGAAGGCGTCGTAAAAAGAGACGATAGAAGAGAGGCAAAAGCTAGCATGCTGGATGCTAATCCAGAGCTTAAAAGCATGTATTCGGCAGATGATGATAATACAGAGGTATTATATTTTGAAAAAGCAAAAGCTACATTTTGCTCTTTTACAGAAGCACCAAAAACAGTAGAATTTTAAAGGTTACTATCAAAGGGGACACTTTCCAAAACATGATAATGTTTTAGGAAGGTGCCCCTAAAAGCACAAACAAGGAGTATTTTAAAATGGAAAAAATCAAAAAAATATTTGGAGGCATCAATCTTACTTGGCTGAAACTCATTATTTTCGCAATAGTAGCTGGCGTGTATACAGGGGTTATAGCACTTATTCCACAAGCGCTAGACACCTCATTTATCGACATTACCACCTCGTTTGAAGTATGGATTTTATTTGGAATACTCATTATTATGAATAGTAAATCTGCTAAAGACTCTGCGCTAAAATGCTTTGTGTTTTTCTTAATTAGCCAGCCACTTGTATACTTAGTGCAAGATGTTATCACACATGATCACTTGTTGATTACCTATTATCGTCATTGGGTATTGTGGACAGTTGCTACGCTTCCTATGGGATTCTTTGGCTATTTTATGAAAAAGGATAAATGGTGGGGACTTGTGATTTTAACACCAATTCTTCTTTTCCTAGGGGAGCATTATGCAACATATCTTGGTAAAACAATTTTCTCATTTCCAAGGCATTTGCTAACGACACTCTTTTGCTTTACGACATTAATTTTGTACCCATGGGTAATTTTTCACGATAAAAAAATCCAAATGGCGGGTATCATCATTAGTGTACTAATCATTCTAGCAATGACAGCATTGAGTTTAATCAACCTTCCTGTTTATAGCACGGATTTAATCTCCAGTGGTGAAAAATATGATTTTGACGATACTTACAAAGTATACTTAACCGATAATAAATATGGAACTCTTCGCATTCGTTACGAAGATGCTCTTGAGTGCTATATGGTGCATGCCGAATTAAAAAAGGCAGGCAAAACATCGTTTATTTTAGAATCTCCAACGGGTGAAAAACAAGAATTTGAAATAACCATTCGCAGAGATTCATATGATATACAAACGAAGTAAAGCTAGACTTGGGGACGTCCATCAAAAGTCCGGTTACTAAAACGTATCATAGAAATTACTAAGCTTTGGCAGGAGGATATTATCATGGAAGCATTTGAAATTGTTGTCATAGGAATCGGTCTTGCAATGGATGCATTTGCGGTATCTGTGTGCAAAGGCTTATCAATGAAATCGATTAGGCTAAAAAAGATGCTGATAATTGCATTATATTTTGGCCTATTTCAAGCCTTGATGCCAGTAGTAGGCTATTTCTTAGGAAGCACCTTTAGTGTATTTGTTCAAAAAGTAGACCACTGGATTGCCTTCCTATTACTTGCCTTAATTGGTAGCAATATGATAAAAGAATCCTTCGATGATGAGCTAGAAAAACGAAATGACAAAGTCGATGTTAAAACAATGCTATTACTTGCCATCGCTACGAGCATCGATGCCCTAGCTGTGGGCATTACCTTTGCCTTCTTTGAAGTTCATTTGTTATTAGCAATCACAATTATTGGAATCATTACTTTTGTTTTATCTATCTTAGGTGTCCTACTTGGCAATCGCTTTGGCGATTTCTTTCAAAACAAAGCAGAGCTTACTGGAGGCATTATTTTAATCTTGATAGGCCTAAAAATATTACTGGAACACTTGGCGCACATTTAGGGACAACCATTTTCGTGCGAAATCGCACATTCGGGGACAGTCCTTTTTGTGAAAAATCAAACAAAGATTAGGAGGAATGAAAATGAGAATTGGCTTAGATATTGACGATACCATTTGCAATACCCACTTTGTGCTAATGAAGTATGCATTAAAATATAATGAGGAGCACGGCAATAAGCCACTTTTAAAGTATGATACCAACGATTTTTCAAAAGTGTTTGGTTGGAATGATGAAGAAGTTAATGCATTTTTTAGGACCTATTACTTAGAGGCTTTAAAAGAAATCGAACCAAAATTTGGAGTAAAGGAAACTCTTGAAAAGATAAGAAAAGATGGGCATGAAATTGTGTTTATCACCATTCGAAATGATAGAGAATGTGCTGGTGAAAACGAGGCGAGAAGAATCACCGAAGAATGGCTAAATAAATACGAAATTCCTTATGATGAATTGCATGTTGCTATTTTTGATAAACAGGCATGCTGTAAGGAACAAAAAATAGATGTGTTTATGGATGATTCCGAAAAGAACTGTCTAAAAGTAAGTGATTTAGGCATAAAAACCATGATAGCGATGAACTGCTTTAACTTATCTTTTGAAAACGAAAAAGTGGAGAAAATCTACACCATGGATGATTTTTACGAAGCAGTTACGGCATATCAAAAGAGGCTAAGGGAAAAAGAAACAATGGATGAAAGATAAAAAGCCATAGTTACATACAATACGTACCAAGGGATAACCTTTTATGTGCATTTTTGCTCATAAACGATTGTCCTTTTTTGTGCAATTTCGTTCAAAAATGGTTGTCCTTGAATGTGCGTTTTCGCATGAAAAGGGTTTCCCTAGATATGCATATCCTTGACATGAAATACCTTATACGATATAGTGAAATTAATATAAGGAGGAATGATAGAAATGACGTTTAGGGAATTATTAGATATACTCAATCACGCAGTGTATAAGCATTCTTTATCGGGAGACCCTGCTTTTACGAGGGAGGAACAATTTAATCTTGCACTAGAAAAGGTTAGACAAGAGGTTATCCAGGCTTTATCAGATAGGAATACTTCGTTAGAACTATCTGATTCTGACATTAGAAGTTTTATGGAAGATAGAGATTATATGGATAATAAAAGTTATCGAAAACAAGAGTTTATTGTGGCAAGGTGTCTTGCTAACTCTTCGACCACAGACAAAACTAGTATTCCTGACATTTTAAATGAGTTATATTTTCATCAATATCCTGTAGAATATGTTGAAAATCCTGAAATAAAAACAGCATATAGTCAGTATGTACAAGAACAGAAAAAACTTGAGCAAGAAAGAGTACAAAAGGAAAAAGAAGCAGAGGAAAGAAGAGAACTTTTAAAAAAGTATCCGTGGATTAATGATAAAGATACTATCAAAAACACCATTCAAGATATTAATTCTCAAAGTGAAGAGTTTGCAAAAGAAAAAGATTTATTGAAAGACTTTATCAATAATGAGCCTGATAAATGTAGTTATGTTATGAATATGTACTTATCAGTTATTGGCAAAAATCAAGAGTATAACACAATGCAATTTAATCCTTTGGATTTTAATTTGACAGAGGAAGAACTAAAAGATAAAGATCAGCAGGGTGTATTAGCATATTGTACTGAGCAAACTGGGTTATCCTATCGCCAAATGCAATCCATACTTCGATATGACTATATTCAAAATTTGAACCCGGATGTAACTCAAGAACAGGCTTTAGATTTTGTTGTAAAAACAGATAGAGCATACCAAGCGATGGGTACTATTCGTGAGAATGGAGTAGGGGTTGCTCAATTAACAGTAAAAGATGTATTGAAAGCAATGGAATGCGGTACAGATAAACAATTAGATGAATTTAGCAATTATTTAGCTATCAAAAATTGGATTCATTCTTCTTCATTTGATTATGAAACTGATTTTACACCTGAGGTAATGGATGTACTTTATAAAAATAAATATAAACCAGAAATGATTACAGAAGGAGATAGGGAATATAGTCATGATGATGATCATTATGGTGTGGAGAAAATGAGAACTGCATATAGTCAGTACATTAAAGAGCATGAAAAAGAACAATTAGATATATAAATCAGAGGATATCTTTGTACTTAAATGTCCCTAAATGTGCGCTGACAAAAATAGGAAGCAGTTTCTCGCCAAAAACACTTGAAAAATGCTTCAAAAAATGGTTTAATGCTATTGTAAGAATGAATAGTAAGGCACGTCAAAATATAAATTTTTTAAACGATGGATAAGCTGATAATTTCTGCACATAATAAGCAGAATTATTAGCTTTTTATGTACAAGCTTGCTATTTGTTCAAGCGTTGCGAAAAGGAGGAAATAAAATGATTTATTCAAAAGAACTAGAAGATATGTGTTGTGTAAAAAAAGGTGCAAATCATGGACCTGCCCCTATTCCAGAAGAAGGAAAATGGGTACAAGCAAAAGAAATCAAGGATATTTCAGGATTAACGCATGGTATTGGTTGGTGTGCTCCACAGCAAGGTGCTTGTAAGTTAACACTGAATGTCAAAGATGGTGTTATCCAAGAGGCTCTTGTGGAAACAATTGGATGCTCTGGCATGACGCATTCAGCTGCTATGGCAGGCGAAATCTTAATTGGCAAAAC
>DBWQ01000024.1:8836-25921 GCA_002308995.1 Clostridiales bacterium UBA1234
ATGAGAGAATTATTCTTACAAATTGTATACGGAAGAACACAAACGGCATTTTCTGAAAACGGCTTACCAGTTGGTGCTGGTCTTGAAGATTTAGGAAAAGGCCATACAAGTCAAGTTGGTACGATTTATTCTAGTTCCCTTAAAGGGCCTCGTTATCTACAACTTGCAGAAGGCTATATTGTAGAATTAGGCTTAAGCGAAGACGATGAAATTATTGGATATAAATACGTTCACATGGGTAAAATGATGGACAACATCAAAGCAGGAATGGACCCTATGGCTGCCATAGAAAAAGCAAGTGGCACCTATGGTAGATTCGACGAAGCAGCTAAAAAGATTGATCCAAGAAAACAATAAGGGGAGGGAAGAAATATGTCAGTTACATTTGAAAGTTATGAAAGAAGAATTAATCAAATTAAACCAGTCATGGAACAATACGGCATCAAAGATTTTGATGATGCACTTAAAATCTGTACCGATAAAGGTTTTAATCCTTACGATATCGTAAAAGGAATTCAACCAATTTGTTTTGAAAACGCGTGCTGGGCATACACCTTAGGTGCTGCCATTGCTATCAAAAAAGGATGCACGAAAGCAAGTGAAGCAGCTAAAGCTATTGGCGAAGGCTTACAAGCTTTTTGTATTCCAGGCTCTGTTGCAGATGATAGAAAAGTTGGTTTAGGCCACGGAAATTTAGCTTCTATGCTACTTTCTGAAGATACTAAATGCTTTGCTTTCTTAGCAGGACACGAATCATTTGCTGCTGCTGAAGGTGCAATCGGTCTTGCAAAATCAGCTAACAAAGTTAGAAAAGAGCCACTTAAAGTTATCTTAAATGGTTTAGGAAAAGATGCGGCACAAATTATTTCAAGAATCAATGGATTCACTTATGTAAAAACAGAATTTGATTTCTTCACTGGAAAAGTGAAAGTCGTAGAAGAAATCCCATATTCAAAGGGAGAAAGAAGTAAAGTAAGATGCTATGGTGCAAACGATGTTAGAGAAGGCGTTGCTATCATGTGGCTAGAAGACGTAGATGTATCTATCACAGGTAACTCTACAAACCCAACGAGATTCCAACATCCAGTGGCAGGAACGTATAAAAAAGAGCGTTTCGAACAAGGCAAGAATTACTTCTCAGTGGCATCTGGTGGTGGTACAGGAAGAACCCTTCACCCAGATAACATGGCTGCTGGCCCTGCATCCTATGGTATGACAGATACAATGGGAAGAATGCACTCCGATGCACAATTTGCGGGAAGCTCTTCTGTACCTGCACACGTAGAAATGATGGGCTTAATTGGTATGGGTAATAATCCAATGGTTGGCGCATCAGTTGCCGTTGCTGTTGCAGTTGAAGAAGCAATGAAAGGTTAAAGTTAATTCCAAAAAACAAAAGCAGTCCGAATACATCGGGCTGCTTTTTTCTGCCTGAAATAAGCGCGCATGCTCTTATTTTTACGCTATGATTATTACAATGATTCATTTGTTTCAATAAAAGTATATCCTGTTAAATCTGGCTTTTTAACATCCTCATCCGTTACCACATTATAGGATGCTTGATATTCTTCGATGATTTCGTACTCATTGCCTGTCTCATCAATGCCTTTATTGATTGTTTTTAACACAGTACCTTTTTGAGCATCAACCCAAATCATGACGGATAGACTACTTTGTGTAAATTCGCCTACAACACACTTGGTTGCATTGTATGTTTCATAACCGAATCAATTTAAAATCATAGTTTTCTAAACCAGTACCATTTCCTTTATATGGTATCATACTATATGATTTGTATTTGGGAGACCAGGAAATACATTCTTTTGTTGTTGAATCAATAAAAGTATTAATTCCGTCGGCACCATATTGAACTGCTTTGCCACCTTTTATATACTTTTTGATGGTATTGCTTTCTAATTTTACATTAGATACGTTTTCCAAGGAATCCATTAATGCTAAAAAATCGTTTTTAGACATATTAGAATTGTTTTGAAACAAGAATATCCCGATGATAAACAAGATGAAAAGAAAAACTAAGCCAAGGATTATAGGAGTCTTTTTCATATGACATCAACACCTTCCTAAAGATTACGCCACCAAGTATATCACGTATTGAGTATATTATCAATATTTCCGGACTTGAGGACGTCCATGAAAAGTCTGTTTTTGAAAAAGGAGTGTCCCTTTATGTGCGAAATTGCACATAAAGGGACACTCCTTTTTGGGGGCTCTTTTCTTTTTCACGGGTGGCTGATAAACCTATGATTCAGCTGGTGGCCCTCTATTTTGAAGTAGGAAAGAAAGCAGCTTTCCACTTCTGCGAGGGTGGTGCACTTTACCACCTGACCACTAGCAGAAACGACCACGTACCCTTTTTCGGTAACGATGGCGACCACTCTTATCTCTGCACTTTCTGCCATGCTAATACAAAGCGGAAAGGTAGAAACGGCGCCAATAGGATTTTGAATCTCATCCATCAGCTCGTCTAGCAGGCTTTTGAGCGCTTCAAACCGAGCTTCCATTTTAAAATCCTCCTGTAATACAGATGTGTAGATAAATCTTTGTTGCCTGTGCGTAAGGATAATAATCAAAAATCTATCAGTTTGAAGGCATTATATAGCATTTTTGCAGAATAATCAATAGATAAAAAAGCCTTTCAGATTAGAAAATGTTGTGATATACTGAAAAAAGCGAACAAGAGGGACGCTCGATTTTGGTCGGAACGCATTTTTAGAATCCTTCTCGCAGAAGACTTTCAAGACATGCTTTGCGACCAAAAGGGACAGACCTTCTAAAAGCGTTCAGCGGCAAGGAGTTTAAAATACAAAAAACAAAGGGTTTTTATAAAAAAATGGACTTTTAATGGATGCCCAAAAGTCCGCAATATAAAAAGAATGTTTAATTTAGTGAACAATGTTTAGGTTGTTCTAATTATTTTAAAAGGAGGAAAAAACATGGAATCTTTATGTGGTGCAGATTGTAGTAATTGTGAGTATGGTAAAAATGGTGGATGTCCTGGGTGCGTGAATACCAATGGTTGTCCATTTGGAAAACAATGTAGTATTGCAAAAATCATTTTAGAAGAGGGAAAAGAAGCATATGAAGCATTCAAACAACAGTTAATAGAAGAAGTAAATCATTTAGGCATTGAGAAAATGCCACCGATTGCAACACTCGTTCCATTAAACGGTGCATTTGTGAATCTAGCATATCCACTTCCAAACGGAGAAACTGTCAAATTTTTAAAAGATGATGAAATGTATTTGGGCATGCAAGCAGAGGTTGAGGGAGAAAAACGATGCTTTGGAGTCATTGCAAGCCGTGAATTTATCCTCGTTTGCGAGTATGAAGAAAACGGAGCAAATCCGGAATTAATTCTATTCCAGAAAAGATAAGAAACAAGAGCGCACAAAAAGGATTGTCCCTAAATGTGCGCTTTTTTCTTGACAAATGTTATATAGTGTTATATACTGTTATATGCAAGGAGGAAAATCCTATGAAGATGATTATTAGTAATAGCAGTAGCACTCCTATTTACGAGCAGATTAAGAATTCTATTATCCAGCAAATTATGAACGATGAACTAAAAGAAGATGAGGCAATTCCGTCGATTCGAAGCCTGGCACAAGATATTAAAATTAGTGTGATGACGATTAAAAAGGCCTATGATGAACTAGAACAAGAAGGGTATATTATCTCGAGGCAGGGGAAAGGTACGTTTGTAGCGCCTAAAAATACGGAGCTGGCGAAAGAAAAAGCACAACAAGAGATTGAAGAGCATATCTCAAAAATTGTGGAGCTTTCTAAAAAATATCAAATTCCACAAAAAGAGATTTTAGATATTTTTAATTTGTTTGATAGGGGTGAGGAAGAATGAAAAATGCTATCGAGGTGAAAAATTTAGAAAAAAGATATGATGATTTTACACTTAAAATTGATGCATTAAATATCCCATCGGGGCAGATTATTGGCCTAATTGGTGAGAATGGTGCCGGCAAAACCACGTTTATTAAATCTATTTTAAACATTGTTCACAAAAATAGTGGCGAGATTAAACTATTTGATAAGGATTTGTCAAGCGAAGAGTTAAGCATTAAAGAAGAAATTGGTGTGGTGCTTGATGATACTTTCTTTCCAGAAATTTTAACAGCCAAAAACATTGATACGATTATGAAAGATGTTTTTAAAAACTGGGATAGCAAGCTATTTTACGAGTATTTAAAAGACTTTGGTATTAAAGATAATCAGGTATTAAAAACGCTTTCGAAAGGGATGAAAAAGAAGGTGGAAATTGCGACAGCCCTTTCCCATCATCCAAAGCTTTTAATTTTAGATGAAGCCACGAGTGGCCTAGACCCCATTGTGAGAAGTGAAGTATTAGATTTGTTTTTAAAATTTATTGAAGATGATGACCACACCATTTTGCTTTCTACGCATATTACCAGTGACTTAGAGCATGTGGCAGATCACATCGTGTTTATCGATAAAGGTAAGATTGTTTTAGAAAAAGCAAGAAACGAAATCACCGATAACTATGGCATTATCAAATGCGAGTTAAAAGACTTTGAAAGCATCGATAAATCCGATATTGTAGCCTATAAAAAGAATAAATATGACTGCGAAATTTTGGTAGCAGATAAAATAACCTGTGCCAAGAAGTATCCTAATTTTGTGATGGATAAAATCACGCTAGAAGACTTAATGCTATTAATGATTAAGGGGGTGAAGTATCATGATGGGAATGATTAAAAAAGATTTATTGATGGTAAAAAACAATTTCAAAACTTTTCTCATTTCGCTTGCATTATTCGTCATGTACACGGTTTTATTTGATATTGATATGACATTTTTTCTTCCCTTCATGGCATTCATGATTTGCATGTCCACACTCAATTACGATGATTTTAATCACTGGCATGCCTACGCCATTTCGCTTCCACAAGGAAGAGTGAATGTGGTAAAATCAAAATACGTGGTAACCATTATTTTAACAATATTAATGACGGTTGTTGGTGTTTTGTTTAGCCTTGGGATTAGTTATTATAAGGGCACTGTGAATTTAGAAGAAAGCATTTCATCTGCAATAGGCGTTTTATTTGCGGTACTTTTGCTCATGAGTATCTTATATCCTATTTTATTTAAATTCGGTGCTGAAAAGGGCAGAATGGCCATGGGAATCATTGGGCTAAGCGCGGTTGGCATCACGATTCTATTCACAAAACTAGTGCATGTAGAAATATCTGAAAGCATCATCACATTTTTAGAAACCTATTTGCCAGTACTATTCATCTTGGCTTCTATTTTGATGCTTAGTATTTCTTACGGTATCTCTAAAAAGATATACGCCAAAAAAGAGTTTTAAAAAAGTACCCTCTGTGAAGAAACACAGGGGATATTTTTTTACATATTTACACTGCTAGTTGATTTATGATACGATAATGATGAACATTAAAAATGAGGGGAAAAAAGAATGATTAATATTATGGGTGTTTTAATGGCAGGCATCGTGATGGGTGTATTTTACTTTATTATGGAGAATAATTGGTCCTATTGGGCATATGTAGGTATTTACGTAGGTATTTATACCGTTGGTGCTATTCTTAGTATTTTTATTGATATAGCTATGACGGATAGCATGATGATTGAGTTTTATTTTGGTGAACTCTTTTTAGCTTACGTTCTCACACTTATTTTAAGTATTATTAGTTATGCTTTAATTGGTATGGCAGTAGTGTATATACTAGATTCGATGAAAGGAACCGATAAAAAAACTTTTGTCGCTGTTGGTGTTATTACTCAGGTTATTCTCACAATTGTTGTTAACCAAGTGATTGGAGGAATTGTATCAATCTTTGTTTAAAGTGAAGGACTATGGAACGTCCATAAAAAGTTCAGTCTTAGTTAAAGATTAAAAGGCAGTGGAAAGAATAAATTTCTACTGCCTTTATTTTTTGTGCTGTTTGCGAAATCCTAATATTTGTGATAGAATTTCCTTCGAAGGGGGAATAATCAGATGAACGAATATATTAATCTAACTTTAGACAACATTGACGAAGAACACATTTGCTGTGCGATTGGTGATCCAAAGCACCAAGAAGGTGTAGATAAAAAGAAAGAATGGATGAAGAAGAAATTAAAAGAGGGGCATGTATTTAGAAGACTAAATGCCAGAGGCAAAATCTTTATAGAATACGAGCCGCTAGATACCGCGTGGGTGCCAATTAGTGGCAAGAATTATGAATATATTTACTGCTTATGGGTAGCAGGAAGCTTTAAAGGAAAGGGCGTTGGTAGAGAGCTATTAGAGTATGCCATTGATGATGCGAAAAAGCAAAAACGAAATGGCATTTGTACGCTTGTTTCTAAAAAGAAAAAGCCATTTTTAGGAGAGAAAAAATTCTTTGAACATTTTGGATTTGAAGTGGTAGATTCTGTGGGAGATTATGAATTAATGGCACTTGCCTTCAAAAAAGGTGACACACCCAAATTTAACGATAATGCTCGTGAAATGAAAATCAAGGATAAAGATTTTACCATCTATTATAGCAACGAATGCCCATACGTAGAATACGAAGTAAAAGAACTATCAGACTATGCTAAAAAGAAAAAAATCAAACTAAACTTTGTGAAAATCGATACCTTAAAGAAAGCAAAAGAAGCACCATGCGTATTCAACAATTGGGCAAACTTTTATCAGGGAAAGTTTATATCCAATACGATATTAAATGCGAATGCGTTAGAGAAGCTATTGAAATAAGAAAGCCGGACATGGGGACGTCCATCAAAAGTCCGGAAACGTTAATCACATTGGAAGTGAGAAAATGAACGAATTATTTGTCAAACGTGTCACCTATCAAAAAGAAGAGGTAGATACTTCAAAATATCCCTATAACGTGAAATGCTTAGAAGGCTTTGAATCTTTAGATTTCGATACACCCGTTACCTTTTTCTATGGCGAAAACGGTGTGGGAAAATCGACACTTGTGGAAGCCATGGCAATATGCTTGGGGCTTAATCCAGAAGGTGGCAGTAACCAAATGCAGTTTTCTAACTTCGATGATTACTCCGATTTATATAAGCATTTAACGATTAGCAAATTTGGCGTGCCAAAGACCAAGTTCTTTTTGCGTGCAGAATCATTTTTTAATGTAGCAACCGATATTAGCAACAATGGCGATTTGTTTTTGCAATATGGCGGAGATTTACATGAATGTTCACATGGAGAATCTTTCTTAAAACTTGTGGAAAATCGCTTTTGGAATAAAGGGTTATATCTTTTAGATGAGCCAGAAGCTGCGCTATCCCCGCAAAGACAGATGACACTTCTTTGCTATATTCACAATTTGGCACAAAATGGATCCCAGTTTATTATTGCCACGCATTCACCAATTCTACTTTCGTATCAATATGGAAAAATCATTGACATGAACAATCACATGAAAGAAATTTCTTATGAAGAAACTCAAGTATATAAAATTTATAAAGATTTTTTGAATAATCCCTACGGAATGCAGAAGGTGTTATTTGAAGAAGAATAGGAGGAAAAGTATGATTTTTTGGATGATTTGGTTTTCAATTGGGGCACTTTTTTTTGCGATTGGTTTGATACTAATATTAGGAGGTTCTTTTAAAGAAAAAAGATGTTGTGAAGAGACGATAGCAATTGTAGAAAAGGTTGATACTGAAACTGTCGTTGAAAGAAGTAGACAGAGACAAAGGAGTACTTTTTATACTCCATTTGTTAAGTATACAGTTGAAGGTCAAGAGATTAGAAAAAAGTCCTTTGGAAGTACGACAAAATATAAAGAAGGACAAGAGGTTTCCTTATACTACAATCCTCAAAAACCAACGGATTGTTATATTGACAAAGAAACAAAAATGGCAAAAGTGATGGGAGTAATGCTAGGTTTTATGGGAATAATTGTTATGGCTGTTGGTAGAGTATTTCTAAAATTAATGTAAAGGAAAATTAAGAAAAATAGCGTTCTCAATTATTGGTTGAGTTGAAATTTTTTGAACTCAACCACCAGTTTGTAGATTTTACCTTATGGAAAGGTTACACTAAGAGTAGAAGGAGGAAGGAAAATGGACCAAATCAAAATTGGAAAATTTATTGCCGAAAGTCGCAAAAAAGTAGGTTTCACACAAGCAGAACTTGCCGAAAAACTAAGCATCACGGATAGAGCAGTATCTAAATGGGAAACAGGAAAATCCCTTCCAGATTCCTCCATCATGCTGGAATTATGCAAAGAGCTAAAAATTAGTGTGAACGAATTATTAAGTGGGGAGGCGATTCAAATGGAAAAATATGATGAGAATGTAGAAAAAACAATGTTGGAGTTGGTGAAGCAAAAAGAAGAAGCAGATAAAAGACTACTTATGCTAGAATTGGTGATGGGAACCATCGTGGTAATTGCCTTTGTTTTTTGGGTAATGGTGGCATCATTCATCGATGTTCCAGAAAGTACAAGGCTAATGATGATTATTCCAGCTATGATATTCATTTTTATTACAGCATTTATACTGGTAAAAATAGAGCAAGTAGCAGGTTACTATGAATGTGCCAAATGCCACCATCGCTACGTACCAACGTATTCAAGCGTTGTTTGGGCACCACACATCGGTAGAACCCGCTACATGAGATGCCCTAAGTGCAACGAAAAAAGTTGGCAGAAGAAAGTCATTAGTAAAGAATAAGAACGAAACGAACAAGAGGGACGCTGGATTTTGGCCGGCGTCCTTTTTTAGACCCCTTCTTGCACAAGGCTTACAAGATCCGGCAAGCGACCAAAAGGGACAGACCTTCGGAACATGCTCAGCCACAAGGGGTTCAAAAATCAAAAAACAGCCAAAAAAGGACTGTTTTAATAAGGCTTGTAACTCAAGGCTACCTCTTGAATGAGTGCTTTTTCTAAGATATAATACAAGCTAATGGAGGTGTGATGTTTATGGACTCTAAATTGTACGATATGATTTTCAAACGTAAGTCATTTCATTTGTTTCGAGGAGTTGGTGATGAAAAAATTACCGAGGAAGAATTAAAAGACATCGAAACAGAATTTGCCAAGATGAAGCCATTGGTAGAAGATATTCAGGTGAAAATAAAAATCGTGAAAGATTCCACTACTTGTAAAAGAGGGCAAGAATACTTAATTTTGTTCTATTCCGAAAAGAAGGAGAATTTCCTTCAAAACATTGGCTATTTGGGAGAACAGTTGGATTTATACTTGGTATCCAAAAACATTGGTACTCTTTGGTTTGGTATTGGCAAAGTGGAAGAAAAGCAAGTAGAGGGGCTGGATTTTGTGATAATGATGGCCATCCACAAAGTAGATAGCACAGATAAATTTAGAAAAGACATGTACAAAAGTAAGCGAAAAGATTTTAATGAGGTGTGGCAAGGTGACTATTTTATTGAGGTGGGAAACATTGCCCGCTTTGCACCAAGTGCTTGTAATTCACAGCCATGGCGAGTAGAAAATACTGAAAACGAAATCAAAGTGTATCGCCATAAAGGTAGGCGCGGCATCATGCCAAAGGAGTTTATGAAGTATTATAATCAAATTGATATGGGTATCTTTCTATGCTTTTTGGAGCTTTGCTTAGCACACGAAAATATTTCGTTTGAGAGAGAAATGTATGAGGAAAAAGATCATGATGCAGAAGAAAATTTGACGGCAGTGTATCAAACAAAATGAAAATTTTTTGTTAAGAAGAAGGAAAACAAGATGGAAATCGTCAATTTAAAAAATCGATTAGAATTTATAAAGGAAGTAGCCATGTTGGAGCGTGAAGAGTGGGGCTCCAATAGTAGCAAAACGATAGAAGAAAAAGTGAATAAAATAAAATCGAATTTTCAGAATCCGTATTTTGAAAAATTGTTATTAATTGATGGCTCTACACTGATTGGCTTTATTTCGATGTTTGAATACGATATGGAAGAACGCAAAGACTTATCTCCATGGTATGCCACGATGTATGTGAAAAAAGAGTATCGAGGAAAAGGATATTCTAAACTTTTAAATGATGCCATTTTACAATGTGCCAAAGAAAAAGGCATTGAAAAGTTATATTTAAAAACCACATTGAAAAATTACTACGAAAAGTTTGGCGCCATACCGATGGGAATGCAAGGGGAGGAACAACTTTTGTACTTCGATTTAAAGGAGGCTACTTAAATGATAGAACGCATTCAAAAAAATGAAGAGCGACTAGATAGAGCCGTGAAAAGTGTGAAAATGTTAGGTGAAGCCATAGAAAACTTCAAAAAATGTCAAAAAGACATCCAGTTACTTAACCGCTATTATGGCAGTAAAAATTGGTTTCAAGATAAGAAAGCGTATGAAGAGGGAAAACTTCCTAAAATCAAAGCAGGCGTCTTAAGCGAAGATGCCGTATGGAACATGGATGAAGAACTAAATGAAATGATGCAAGAAATGAAGAAAATCGTTAAGAAATAACAATCAAAAGGGACATGCCTCAAAATCTACAGCTGCAAGCTTTTGTAGAGGCCTGTCCCTTTTGGTCGGAAGGTATGCTTGGAAATCCTTGTGCGAGAGCACTTTTAAAATTGAGTTGCGACCAAAATCCAGCGTCCCTCTTGGCCGGGTGTCCTTAATTAACAGTTGACATATTCAGTAATTCGTGATATTATGCTGGCAAGAGCTATTCTTGAATGGCCTTTTTGCAATTATAAAAAGGGGGTAGATACTCTAGTTTGCCACGATGTGTGGCGGTTTGATGTTCTTGAAGGAGGAACAGGTAATTAACGAGCAATTCGGCCTTGGTATCTAAAAAAGGAGTTTCATTATGGCAAAATCGAAGTGGAATCGTATGGTGACTATTCCGGTCTACCGGCTTTCTCAAGCGGAACTGGAAGAGGCCATTCACGATTGGGCTGAGGGATCCGAGGATCTGGAAGAGTTGCTCTGGCTCTGCTATAAATCGCATGTGGAAACCAGTAGCTGTTGTGCCAACTGGTACATCGACTTTCGGATTGATTCCAGCAATCGTGAATATCTGAAGCGTATGCTTGCGCTTGCTGAAGATGTGGAGGAGTCTCAAGTACACATCTTGCCGCATGCCGCTAACTTTTACTGTGGCCCAGACTGGTGGCGCGAAGATATCGGCATTAACACGCCTGGGTACGGCGAAATTCTCTTTCAGGCACTGAAGGGTGCTTTTACCGAAGAGGATGTTCCTAAGGGATGCTATCCTCGCATCCTGGATCTTTACGACTTCCTCAAAGACAAGGAAGCAGATCTTTCGATTCGCTTGAAGCGAAACAAAAGAGGGCAGTATCGCCTTGCTTTTGAAGCCAAAAAGTCGAACCCGAATATTGGCTTCTTTGTCAAGCTTCTTCATTTTACGGACCTTTCACGGTACTGTCATGGCTACGAGCGCGAAAGATACTATGAGTGCGTTTGCCATGCCGATACCTACGAGGAAATGAACGAGAAGATTGACAAAATCCTGAAAGTTTTTCAGGAAAAATGGGATTTGGTTCCGCCCACCGAATTTACGGATAACATGACGCTCTTGGAAAAGGCGGTGATGATGCGTAAAAAGTTTGGCGGTACTCCTGAGGGGGTACAAAAGCTGAACCAGTGGATCAACGAGAATAAAGATCCCGAAGATCGTGAAGTTCACTATCAGTTCTAACTAAAAGGAAGCCGAGAATCCATCTGGATTCTCGGCTTCTTTACTATTGATCAAGCTTTTCCGTTTTCAAATATTTCGATGATTTGACCTTTCACACTCTCCCAAAATTCTTTTAAATTATCATATGTTAAAATATCATACACTTCCTCTATCGGAAACCAGTGAAATTCTTCTTTGTCAATTTCTGCAATTTCCTTGGTAGTAGGCCCATCATCGATGGCTAAATACATATAGTTCACAGCTTCTTCTCCACGAGGCGTGGTATAACGTATCACACCGATTTCTTGATTCGACACTAGGTGATTGGCACGCATCGTTTCTTCTTCGGTTTCGCGCACCGCACACTCGGCTAGTGTTTCGCCAGCTTCTAGATGCCCTTTTGGAAAAGAGTAATCTTTTAAACGTGGACGATACACCAAGCAAATCTTCTTTGTTTCCAAATTGATTAGCACGGTTCCTGCTTTTTGAACTTCCATCATAAAAACCTCCTTTTAGATGTTCGTCTTAAAAATAGCCCTTGGCGCTCTAAAATCTTTCTTCATTATAATGATTCAAATAAAGAAAGTAAAGAGGAAATCGTGTTGTACACTTTTTAAAAAATATGCTAAAATAATAGTAGCGTTTGATTGTATAGGGGGATGAAAATGAATTTTGAACAATGGAAACAAAAAATAGAGGAACTTGATTGTAACGCAAAAGAAAGTTTAACACAATTTGTTGATGCCATTGACATTTCGGAAGATAATTTTGATGCTTGGGTGGACTACGTATATAGCGATAAAATTTTTGAACTTAATTTAGAAAAGTTACCTTATGTGATTGATGAATTATACCAAACAAACGATAAGTATCTGTTTATTCTATGCTGTATGTTAATAGAATCCACTTGTGAAAAACTTCCGTTTATTACTAACTTAGAGCAATACCCGATGTTTAAAGCAAAATATGAAACACTCAAGGGGACACTTGTGAAGGTATATGATATGGTGGATAATGGTATCGCCAATTGTATGGCGCTTATCTTACTTCATAACGATCCTGCGTTTACCTTATTAGATGAAAAAGAAAAAATGATACTAACCAAGGCGACCATTCGCAAATTAAAAGAAATCATTCGTTACCTAAAAAAGACGATGTACGTCAATCCTGCGGTATATGATGATTTAGAAATCATCATCGATTTATCCATTTATCTCGAAAGTGAAGAGGTAGAAAGGCTTATAGGTGAAATCGCGACGCTTACCATCAATGATGCATGTCTTTTGTTTATTACCAAGTATCAACTGATTCACGAGAAAGAAATTAGCGAAGAAACCCTCGAGAGGTTATTACAAGACAAAACTCAAATTGATAAAGTGATTGCTGTTTTTGAAGATTGCGATGCCATCGATAAAATACCAGAAGGTAAGGTAAAGCAAGAAGAAATTGCCAAAGCTTCGATGATACATTGGCTGATGTATCCAACCGAACTTGGTAAAGAGCCAGATGAAATAGAGCTAATTGACACATTTACCGAAGATGGGTATCAATATTATTTATTTAAGTTTAAAAGTGAATCATATTCCGTGAAAGATTATATGCTAGGCTTAGATGGTGGTTACATGGAAGGAGAGTTAACTGCCAAAACCAATGGCATGACGTTTAGCAAGTTTGAGGCATTAGAAGAAAACTATATGGAACAAGCAAAAGGCATTATGGCACTCATTCGAGAAAGCCAGGAACAACAAGGTTTATCCTAAAAAAGGAAATAGGCTATGTGTATGAAACTTGACAAGTAAGCTTAAAAATGATATACAAGTTGACAAAAGAAGCTATATCAAGCCTTTTAAATTATGGAAGAAGGTGCATCATGAAAAATGAACTCTTTGAAGCACTCTTTGAATTTCTTCAAGAAACCCCCGATTTAGAAGAGGCTGCACGGAAAAGCTTAGTTCAGAGTTTACCCTTGCCGTTTGAAGAGGAAAAAGCACAAAAAGTTGTGGCATGCAAGCACTGTCAAAAAATGATTCCTATGATTCAGTACGAGTACGAGATTACCCAAAGGATAGACGACATTCCAAGACACTATATTCCTGCACTGGAAAGAGAACTTTATTTAACAAGCCGCTGTCCTTCCTGTAAGGAGGTACAGGAAAAAAGACTCATTCGGAAGGAACTAACAGGATTTGGAAATGTCCATTAAAAGACCGTTCTTAAAAATCAAACGGATATGTGGGAAAGGAGAACTAACATGAATAAGCAAGAATTTTATGATTTCCTTTCCAAATCTTTGGAAGGGGAATCGATGGAAACCGTTGCCACAACGCTAGAAAAGATTCGCGGGGAATGGACAGAAGAGTACCGAAGACAGTACTTCAAAGGCTATGTGCGGTGCAAGCACTGTGGGCGCTACAGCAAACACAAAGAATTTGTGTACCAAATCGTAAGTGCCAAAGAAAAACTGCATCACAAGCGCGACACCGACATCTACAGTGTCAAAAGAGGACTTTATTTTTGCCCCAAATGTGGCAAAGTAGCAGACTCCATCGATTTGGAATGGAACCTGATTGAAACAAAAGAACACCAGTAAAAGCTGATTTGCGATTATTTGAAGAAGTTAAAAAATCACCCTTGCACAGTACGTGTAAGGGTGATTTTTCGCCTTTTTGTAGACTTTCATAGGATTTATGTGATATATTAAGCTAAAAAAGAAAGGGAGAAATCAAATGGAGAAAAAATTAGGATTTGGGTGTATGCGCCTTCCGATGAATGGCGAAGAAGTGAATTATGAAGAGTTTAATCAAATGATAGATTACTATATGGAACATGGCTTTCATTATTTTGATACAGCTCATGGCTATTTAAATGGCAAGAGTGAAACTGCTATTCGTGACTGCCTTGCTAGTAGATATCCAAGAGAAAGTTTTGTGCTAACGGATAAACTAACCTTTCATTATTTTGAGAAGAGGGAGGATATTAGACCATTCTTTGAAAATCAATTAAAATGGACAGGAGTGGATTATTTTGATTACTACCTAATGCATGCCCTATCAAGAGAAAGAATTCAAAAATATGAGGATTGTGGTGCTTTTGAAGTGGCACAAGAATTAAAGCAGGAAGGAAAAATCAAACACATTGGTATTTCGTTTCATGATACAGCTGACGTGTTAGAGGAGATACTAAAAAATCATCCAGAGATAGAAATTGTACAAATTCAGTTTAACTATTTAGACTTTAATGATGCCAATGTACAAAGTAAAAAATTATATGAAGTTTGTCAAAAATATGAAAAGCCAGTACTAGTAATGGAACCAGTGAAAGGCGGAACCCTTGCTAATTTGCCAGACGAAGCAAAAACAGTTTTGAACCAGCTTGGAGAAAATAAAAGTGAAGCAAGTTATGCCATTCGTTTTGCAGCATCCTTTGACGGAGTATTTAAGGTGCTATCTGGTATGAGTAGCTTAGAGCAAATGAAAGATAACGTATCGTACATGGAAGAATTTGAACCTTTAAAGGATGAAGAATATGCTGCGATTGCCAGCATCGTAGAGACAATGAAAAAGTTAGGTGGCATTCCGTGCACGGCATGTAGATATTGTACAGAGGGGTGCCCGATGAACATTGCAATTCCCGATTTATTCTCCTGCTATAATGCAAAAAAACAATTTGATGATTGGAATGCTAAATTTTATTACAGCATTCATACCAAAACAAACGCACCCGCAAGTGCATGCATCAAATGTGGCCAGTGCGAAAATGCTTGCCCACAAAAGTTAGAGATAAGAGCATTACTAGAAAAAGTGGCAAAGGAGTTTGAATAATAATTAAAGTATTGATTGCTCGAAAAAACAAGAGCGAAAAATGGTGGTGATATAATGATCTTATTGAAAAATGTGACATGGAATGTTGAAGAAACACAAAAATATTATCAAAAATTAAATGACACTTGTGATTGCGGTTACTGCCGAAATTTTCTTGCAACCATCGATAAATTTTATCCAGCATTAAGCAATTTTTTGCACCAATTTGGGCTTACTATGAACCAGCCAGTGGAATCGGTTCATGTTTATCGAGATGCCAATGAAATGTTAT
The DNA here is from genome assembly GCA_002308995.1 of Clostridiales bacterium UBA1234. GTDB lineage: Bacteria > Bacillota > Clostridia > TANB77 > UBA1234 > UBA1234. The sequence goes on from DBWQ01000024.1 coordinate 24,569, forward strand.
ATTATGAAGCATGGTATGGGGTTTCGGGGAATCTAAAAGAAGAGTTTAGCATTAGTATGGCAGAAAACCTAAAAGTAACTTTCGCACCACCAGATTGGCTTTACAAACTTGATTTTGAGGGAGACTATTTTTGGATCTTGGTGGATGGCATTTTATTACCATGGGAGCTAGAAGAAGAGTATGATGGATAAATAAGCTTCCATCACCAAAAAAGGAAGGGAAAATTACGATGAAAACAAACGAACATGATTATTATAGTGCCATTGCCAATTGGTCCTTTGACGATATCGATTGCATCGAAGAAAACTATACGAATTGGTGTTATGAAGAAGAAATCAAAAAGCATGTGAATTCACATGCTAAAATACTAGATTTGGGAACCGCAGGAGGCGAAAAAGTGCTAGAATGTTTTCCGGAGGTGGAAGAGATTGTAGCTACTGATTTTTCAAAAGAAATGATTCAAACGGCGCATCAAAACTTGGCCAAAAGTGGCAAAAAAAATATCACTTTTCGCGTCATGGATAACCTTCACATGGACACGCCACAAAACTATTTTGATTTAGTCACAGCAAGGCATACCGTCACTGCACCTAAGCAAATTTATGACACATTAAAAGAGGGCGGATACCTGATTGTAAGGGGCGTAGATAAACTAGATTGTTGGGCATTAAAGCGATTATTTAAAAGGGGACAAGCTTTTCTTGATAATAAGCCAATTAGCTTAATTGATTTCGAAGCCATCATGGATGCAGGATTCAAAGATGTGGAGCTAATCCCTTTACATGTAGTAGAATACTACAAAACAAAAGAAGACTTATTTGCATTGCTTGCCAAAACGCCAATTCTAGATACCTTTTCTGAAGAGAAAAATGGAGAATATGAACGAGTGCCAATTGAGCAAGACTTGTTTGAAAAGTATGTGCTAGAAAACACCACTTCCAAAGGCATTAGGTTAATCAGAAGATATTACGGAATTGTAGGAAAAAAGTAAAAAGAGCTTCAACTTGACTTTAAGAATCAAATCCATTATAGTAGAGATGATGGAAATAGATGATAGCATCATAAATAGTTTTTGGATGTTATCATACTACGAATGACAAAAGTAAAAAACAAAGGAGGAAGTTACATGGAAGGAATAGTTTCTCTTATTATTTTCATCGTTATTGTTGCTTTATGTTCTATTAAGCAAATTAATGAGTATGAAAGAGGCGTGCTATTTGTAAGAGGAAGGTTTAGCAGAATTATTAATCCTGGTTGGAAAGTTGTTTGGCCAATTTTTTGTAGCTTAAAAAAGGTGGATGTACGTATTAAATCAGTAGACGTTCCAGAACAAGATGCTATCACAAAAGATAA
>DBWQ01000024.1:25975-35391 GCA_002308995.1 Clostridiales bacterium UBA1234
AAATCTGTTATTGCCGTTCAAAACTACAACTATTCTGTTGGACAACTTGCACAAACAACTATGAGAAATGTAGTAGGTTCTGTTTCACTTGATGAACTATTACAACAAAGAGAAAGACTAAGTGAAGAAATTTGTGCAATTGTGGATAAAGAGACAGATCCATGGGGCGTAAAAGTGGAAAACGTTGAGCTAAAAGATATTAGACTTCCAGAAGAAATGCAAAGAGTAATGGCAAAAGTGGCAGAAGCTGAACGTGAAAAACAAGCTGTTATTACCAAAGCTGTTGGTGAAGTAGAAGCTGCTAACAATTTGGCTCGTGCTGCAACAATCATGGGAAGCACACCAGGTGCTTTACATTTAAGAACACTTGCAACATTAAACGATTTAAGTAGTGACCAATCTAACACCGTTATTTTCGCAGTTCCTATTGAAGGACTAAAAGCATTAGAAGGAATCGCTAAAGTGGGAGATGCATTAGCAGAAAAAGAAAGAAGAGAAGAAGAAAATATCATTCACGTTGATCCAAGCTAAAACAAAAGACCGTTGCACATGGGGACGTCCATTGGTTGTGCATTTTTGTACAATTGATGAACGTCCCCGTGTGCATATTGACATTTTTCTAAAAACATGATATACATAATGCGAAAATAGGATGTATGAAAACCTTTGGAAAAAACTTTAACTAAAGGGAGGATATCATGACAAAAGAAGAGTTCTATGCGATGATGGACAAACATCTCAAAGGAATTGGCTACGAGGAACTCAAGGAAACACTGGACCTTCTTGAAAACAACTGGGCACACGATTATTGCTATCACAAACTGAATGAGTGGGCTTTTTGCAATAAGTGCAAAAAGCATCTCAAGATGGATGAATGCACAATGAGAAAGAACGGAGAACACCACGTGGGTTTAGAGCGGTTTGAGTGTTATTGCCCCGTCTGTGGCACTTTAGTCGGTATTACTTACCGCAAAAGAACTAAAAAGTAATATTAAAAAAGCACTACTTTCTAAAAAGAAAGTGGTGTTTTTTGGTACTTAGACTCAAAAAGGACGTCCCCAAGTCCATTTGGAATTATATGGATATGCTTTTGAATTGACATAATTTTATAAGGGTGATATAATGCGGAACATAGGCAAATCTGCGTTATATCATCCTATTTTTATAATTAAGAAAGGAAAATTACATGAACAAATCCGCAATTATTGACAAACTCTATCAAGAGATGCTTCCGTTCTCCCGGCTCCAGCCGAAGGATGTAAGTGCAGAAATGGGGTATATGGGAGAGATTGCCTACCTTCAAGGCCGGATTTTTAACGACGTTATGAAGGTGTTAAAAAACCCCAAGCTTGCTGCTTCCTGCATGGTATGGTACCGCGTAAAAATTGCTGAATGTATCAGATTTGGAGTACAACAGGATTATTTCGATTCTGAGTACGCGTACGAAGATGTACTAAACAAAGTCCTCAAGATAACGTTTTCAGAAGAAAATAAAATGCTTTTTTACCAACTCGATACATTTTATCTTGAGGGCGAAGGCGGAAAACAAGACGAGTACGTGGCTCTTTTGGCATTCGAACCTCATGTGGAAGAAGCTTTAAGAGAGGGAATCATCTTTTATAAGATTGAGGAAGAAGAGGAAAGAACAGCATTTACCCGTGTTGAAGACGAAAAACTCATCGACATCCTTGAGGGAAGGTTCGCTAAAGAAAGTGCCAACCTTGACTTGTTTTTTATGATCACGAAGAAGTAAAGCGATGAAAAGGAGTACGATATGAACGAGCAAGATTTTTTCGATGCTATGGACAAAATCATGGAAGGAACTACTCCCGAGGACGAAGAAAAAAATCTAGATGAGATTGAAAAAAAGTACTTTGCTGATTACCGCGAAGAACGGCTTTCTAAGCTTTTGCTCTGCCCGAGATGTGAAAGAAATAGCAAACGGGAAGAGTTTCAACCAGAGCGTCATGAAAGCTATGATGGTGTTTTGGATAGGGACATAGATCGAGTCATTGATTTTAAGGATGTTACAATCATTCACAAATGTCCGAAATGTGGAACGAGATTTTACGAAGCGATGGCAGAGCCGTTTGCATTTAAAGAGAATTATAAGACCGTCTTTTGCATAGAATGCAAGAAAGAAAGAAGACTTCGCGATTGCAGAAAAATCTTATCGAAGCATAATTTTTATGATGGTTACACCTATTACGACAGTATCGAGTACGATTGTCCTTCGTGCAGAAGTTGTGTGAAAATTATTAGCACGAATATGGATCGGGTTAAATAAGTAAGCCCATAATACTTTAGGGGAGGTACATCATGGAACAGGATGAATTCACGCTACTTTTGGAGCAGGCATTCGAAGGCATGACACCGGAGCAAATGGACGCCATCGCACATCAAATACAGGATATGCGAGTGACAATCTTTCTGGAAGAAAAGCTAAGAGGCTACTTCAAATGTGAGGTGTGTGGTAAGTTTAGCCTTCTTTCGGAGTACACCATTAAAGAGGAAGAAGAACCCGTCACGGAAGGTAAAGAAGAAGAGCCGTGCCATATGAAAAAGCGGATGTTTATCTGCCCTAAGTGTGGAGAGATAGGCTACGAAGGCGAGATGAAGTGCGACTTGTAACAGGAGGACAATATGACAAAGTATGAACTGTTCGACCGGTTGGATAAGCTCTTTGCAGGGCAGACGCATGACCAAATCAAAGAGATTATCGAAGACCTAAGAGACAACGGAATGCTGTACCAGTACGAGCACGAAAGGGTGGACCAAACCTATGATATAATGGTACAGGTATGAAAATCCATATCCTAATTTCCAAAAAATAATTTTTTAGGAGGGCTTTCAAATGACTAAGGACATGTATGGCGTGAAGTTCGAAACAGGGGATGTGTCGAAAATGACCGAAAAGTACCGGTATTCCCTGGTCGTTTGTCAACATGTGGCTCAGGACTCGGAAGGGAGACTTCACTTGTGCCGGCTCTATGATAAGGCAATGTGGAGAGTCTTTACGATTACACCTAGAGGTGTGCCGGTGCAAGATGGGTTTTCTCTCGCTCGAGTGGTCGAATTTCGACTTGATCGGAATGGGTACCTGAACCTGGTAGTTTCTCCTATGGTGCATCTCGGTCAGGATGAAGTTCGCTTCTCCCCCGTGTGGGAGTACCTTCGCACCATGATGAGCCCCGTTGCTTACGGTGGCTTTTGGCAAGGTGACAAGTCCAAGCTTCATACGGAAGAGCTGCTTCCTAAAGCCGATTCCATGGAGCATCTCTTAGAGAGTGGACGAGCGTATTTCGACGAGATGGAAAAGAAGCTTCTGGCGGTCCCTGCAGCTGACCGGTTTGCTGAGACTTGGCTGAAGGCATATTCCACGAGGGAGTTCAAAGAAAAGTACCCTCTGCTGGCGGCAAAGTATGCTACACCAGAGGGGAATGCCAAGCATGAAATTGAGCGTCGCAAGGAGTTTCTCCAGAAAACGTTCGATTTAATGGGGACGAACATCAAGGAGTGTTCTGAGGAGGAAGTTTTCCAGAAGTGCGAAAATCTCCTTGAGGAGCGAAAGGCCAAAAAGGCTGAATCAAAGAAAAACAAAAAGGCCAAGAAAGCCTAAACAAAGAGCGGATGGTTTGCAATATAACCATCCGCTTTTTTTGACTTTTCATGGACGTCCCCATGTTCACTTTCAAAAACATGAAAAATACTTCAACTTTTTCTGTTCTTATGATATAATGCCCTCATAAGGAGGGTATGATGGCAAAAGATTATATAAAATTATCCAAAGAATGGTTCGATAAGCAAGCACCAGTGTATGATGAAACAGACACCATTCTTTATTCCAAATTTGGCAAGATTAGTTGCCAGTATATTTACGAGTATTTAAAAAATAAAGACTACCACAATTTATTAGATATCGGTTGCGGTACGGGGTATCTCATTCAGATGCTTTCCAAAGAAAAAGAGGCGGAGTATATAGGGCTAGATTTATCACCACAAATGATTCAACAAGCAAATCACAAGAACATCCCTAATGCTAAGTTTATCGAAGGAAGATCCGATGCGCTTCCATTTGAGGATAACACCTTTGATGTTGTCACATGCTCGCAAAGTTTTCATCATTATCCAGAGACGAACCCACCACTACAAGAAGCACTGCGTGTGCTAAAAAAGGGCGGTCTTTATATCCTTTCTGATACAGGCGTTGGCCCCTTTGGCATGGTAGGAGTAAAGCTGGACGATTTTTTTTACCGATGCTTTGCCACAACAGGAGACTGTAACATTTCTTATCTCAAAAAGATGAAAAAAGACATGATGAAAAATGGTTTTGAAATTGTTGAGGCCAAAAAAGTTACCACATTTATTTATGCAATTGTGGGAAAGAAATAGAGGGATGAGGATGAAAGACAAGATAAAAGAATCTTATCAGCTATCTAGTAAAATCTATGCACAAGGGGACGTCCATTGGGTGTGCAAAACCTATCGCTTGACAATTTTCAAAACATATTGTAAAATAAAGTTACCTAATAGGTAACTTTATTTTTATGCAAAAAATCAAAAGAAAGCTATATAGGAATGCCTTGTAATTGGAGGTTCAGAATTGATTGTAACATATGATGCAAAAATAGAAAAAGTACTAAATGACGATAAATTGCTGAAACGAACGATTCATCAGGAACTTGCAAAAATCATAAGACGAAGGGAAAATGAAATCAAATCATTTGAAAATTTTTTGGAGTATCTACATCATGGCTTGGGAAAACCTCATCCTTTAGGCAATGATAAAGACATAAGAGTGAGAAATGGCTATGGGGTTTATCTTACAGGAAATATCAGATTGATTCTACAGCTTGATTGTGAAAAAAAAAGTGATGAAGCTTTAAAAGAGTGTAAAGAAGTAAAGATTATGGGAGTGGTGGATTATCATGGAGAGAAGAATGAATGGATTATGCCTTGAGCTTATTAGTCATCCAGGAGAGACAATTGCAGAGTATTTGGAAGAACGCTGTATGTCACAAGAGGAATTGGCAGTAAGAACCGGATTTTCCAAAAAGCATATTAGCGAAGTGGTGAATGGCAAAAAAGGAATATCGGCTGAATTTGCCAAAGCACTAGAATATGCTCTAGGAGTACCAATGCATTTTTGGGTTAACTTGCAAGCAAATTACGATAAGGATATGTTAATCTATCATGAGCAAAACAATATCAGCAAAGAAGAATTAGGAATTGTGAAGAAGCTAAAAGACGTGATTAAAATGGGAGAAAAATATGGCGTTCTATTGAATGAAAATAAAGCAGAAGCACGATTATTTGAACTTCGAAATCTATGCCAAGTAATCAATTTATGTGTGATACCAGAGGTGCTTGCAACGAAAGGAAGAGCCTATCGAAAAGCTAAGAACACGAAGATAGACCAAACCATTTTATACGTGTGGCTTGCGGTATCGGAAAAGCATGCCGAAAACACTGGGAGCCAAAACGCCTATGATGAAGAAAAACTAAGAAAGCGTTTGCCAGAAATAAAAAAATGTATGTTTTTAGATCAGCAAAGTGCTATCATCAAACTGCAAACCATCTTTGAAGAATGTGGCATCACCTTTCATGTGATGCAATACGTAAAAGGTGCACCAGTGCAAGGGTATATCAAAAAGCAGGGAGATAGAATCTTACTTACTATGACTACGCGCAGAAAATTTGCGGATGAATTTTGGTTTACGCTATTTCATGAGATTGGACATATTTTAGAAGGAGATTTTCAAAAAGATTATCACATTGATTTTGAAGAAGATATGGAAAACAACGTAGATAGTTTTGCTGCCAATTATTTAATCAATCCAGACGCGTATAAATCGTTTTTAAGCCAAAAAGATTTTAGTGAAGCATCTGTTATTCGCTTTGCAAAAAATCAGAAAATCATGCCGTTTATTGTCGCAGGAAGGCTACAAAGAGAGACGGGAGATTATAAGAGGTGGAATGGATTAAAAGTGAGGTATGAGTGGGAGTAAGGAGCGAAAGATATCCCGAAGGTCTGCGTATTATTTGATTGATGGTGTTATGTAGAGTAGCTGCACTCTTAGAGTAAGAAGGAGTGGGGCTACTTTTTTGTTTTTGGTATATTGGACTTGAAGAGGGAGTGACAGTCTATTGACAGTCTGGGAAAAAATCATCTTCTATGTGGAGTTTTATGAGGATATATGATATACTGTCACTTGTAATGGGAAGGAGATGAATCAATTGAAAAATTATTATATTGGAATTTATGGAGTGCTGATAATTGCGATGATTATTAGTGTATTATTATATTTTAATGTTACAAGCGGAGATATAAAGAATTTGATTGGGAATATATTTTGTGGACTTTTTACAGGAGCAATTATATCTATAGTTTCTAATATAAAAGAGGTATATATATATAAAAACAATAAAAAAATTGAATTTTTGAGAGATATTCTAGATTCAATAGTGAAAGTGTTAAAAATGAATGCAGAAATGTCTGAAAGAGAAAAAATGAATATCTTAGAATTTGCAGAAATTTTAGATGAAATAGATAGAATTTTTAAAAAAATATCACAGATAGAATACAACGAATTAAATGAATTTATAGAAAAAGAAAAAATAGATTTAAGTATAGGTGAAAAGTTAGAAGAGGAAATACTAGCACCATTAGATGGAGTATTGTTTATCAATAATAATGATATAAAAAAATATGAGAAAAAAATTTTCCCTGTAATAATGATACAACTTAGGTTAAAGCATATAATTAAAAGAAAACTTGAAGAGATTTTAACGGATAATGATAATTTAAAAAGAGCAATAATATAAAATAAAATGATGTTGAGGGTAAATTGTTGAATTATTTTGTCACATTTTTAACAAAATATGATATAATATTAGAAATTATTTAGAAATTAATATTCTCAAAATGTTATTCTATTGATTATGAATAGGGAGGAATTATGGAAAAATCATATAAAAAGAATTTTATTACTAATTTTATAATAAGATTTGACTACAAATCGATTAGTGAATCTGTATTGGAAGAGCTTCAGCAGACTTTTGAAAAACGATATAAATTTGTAATTAATGAGACGAAAATGGTAGAAACTGGGAAAATTAAAGTTAATTTTAAAATGAAGGAATCTGAATATGAGTCAGATGGATTAGAAAAAGAATATCAGCTATTTAACATAGAAAGAACAGAAAGACTAAAATTTTCTAAAGATATGTTTGTTTATGAAACTATTGATTATACAAGTTATGATGAAATTAAGAACAAGATAAAAGATTTTATTGATATTGCTAGTAAAAATGAAAATGAAGAAAACTTTAATAGAATTGGCATGCGATATATTAATAATATTGAATTACCTTTTTCTAAAAAAGAAGAAATATTTGATTGGAACGATTATATTAATAAAAAAATATGGAATAATGATCAATTTGTCGAAATTAAAAATGTTATACAAAATATAACAGTTCAAGAGTTTAAATCTAAAAATGAAGATGATAATGTATATTTTAGGTTACAAACTGGATTACCAAATCCTAATAAACCAGCCGAGATTATTTGTAAGAGATTTCTGATTGATATAGATGGTTATACGATGAATGTTGAAAAAATGAATAATGCTCTTGATAAATTACAATGTATACATGATGAATTGACGGTTATATTTAATAATTGCATAGAAAAAGGTTTAAAAAGTATTATGAATGGGGAGAACAAAAATGAATAAATGGAGTGATGAATACGATATAGAATTAGATAATATAGTTGATATATATTCAAAACGATCTAATAATAAATTCTTATCAGATAAGAATAATAAATATATTGATGAAACCTATATAGATTATAAAAGTAAAAATGTTACATTAAGGAAATGGAGAGTAAAAATTGTATAATTTGGTGAAAAAAAGAAATGACGAATTGATACAAGTAGATCAGGGAGATATATATAGTGATATAAAGTTTTTTAAGAATATTTATATAGTTGATGGGGAATTAGAAGTTGAAGAATGTGATTTTAGTAAGGTTTTGGTTTTGTCTCAAAGCTGTGATTTACATAGGGAACAAGAAAAAAGTGAAAACGAGAACGAAATTCTAACTGTTTTGGTTGTCCCATTATTTGAGGTGGAAACATTTAAAAAAGGAGAACATTTAATTAATATAGGTAAGCAATTCGATGTGGTTGGAAAAAAACTAATAGATAGGTATACTACTGGTGAACACGAAAGATATCACATAATAAATATAAAGTCAGATGACAAAAGAAAATTTAATATACCAGATGATTTTATTATAGATTTCAGGTATTTTTTTACTGCAGATATAAAACAGTTTAAAAAAGAAAAATATGTAATGAGTTTAGAACCTTTATTCAGAGAAAAAGTCACGCAAAGATTTAGTAATTATTTATCAAGAATAGGTTTACCAATAATAACTGAATAATAGAAAAAGCTGTATTATTGGCTGAATGACTTTTTGAGATATCATAAAAAAGTAGATGTATTTCTAGAAAAGGAATATGCCTATTTTTTGCCTTTCACATTCTACAAGAGAAGAGGGAGTATGAGGAGAAGAAGCGGTGGGCTACATATTAAATAGCCCATCTTTTTCTTTATAAAAAATAAATTTTTACTTTATTTACCACCCCCCGGGGTCACTTTTAGTTTACAAAAAATGAGACCGATGAGAGGACATTCGAATAATAAAAATGAGATTTTTTGAAAAGGGGGTGTGGTGTGGAAATTTTTTATTAAAATTTTTAGTATGAATAAAATGCTGTAATAATTGATACTAAACGATTTGAGAGAAAATATACAGGAATATTTCTCTACTCATAGTAGTAAAAAAGCGTGCAAAAAATGACAAAAAACATGCACTTTTTTGCAAAAACAAGCAAAATTTTACAGCACTGTAAAGATATTACGTTTACAAATTATAACTTAACATAAATCTAAAAAACGATTATGCAAACCTACTAAAATATTATTTGTTCGCTAGATTTTTGCACAGGGGGACGTCCATTGATTGTGCAAAAATGCACATTGGATGGACGTCCCTGTGTGCGTCTCTGTGTGTAAAAAATTATTTGACAACTAAGAGAAAAAGCAGTACAATAAAATTAGCTTAGAAAAGCTAATGAGATTTTTGATTTTGTAAAGAAACTAAAAAAAAGACTAGGAAGGCCAGTTCCTAGTCTTTTTCTTTGCTAGTATGTAGCTTTTTCTAATAAAAATAGAAAAACTATTGCTAATACTAGCACTCTTAATGAGATTTTTTTCATTTGTAAGAAACCTCCTTTCTCAAAGATTTCCTTTTTGAAAGGATGGTTTTATTATACTATAAGTCACATCAAAAAGCAAACAAAAATTTGCAAAAGCGATTTTCGATTAATGATTCTATGTAG
>DBWQ01000005.1:0-8780 GCA_002308995.1 Clostridiales bacterium UBA1234
ATTTATTTTCACGAATCTTTACAAGATTCGTTAAGCTCTTTTGAGTTATCTTTAACTCTAGGTTATTATTTATTGTACTGTATAGTACGTTTTGTGTCTTTCGACACTTTCGCTTGGTTTCTCTTATTTCTCATTGTTTACTTTTCAATGTGCTTTGCTTTGGGCTTCCGTAGAAGTCTTCATCAGTATAACATTTTAAATATAGGTTGTCAACAAAAATTTCATTTATTTTTATTGGTATTTTTTAGCTTATTTAAAGTGTTATTTTCCTGACAGCGATTTAGATTGTAACACCCTCTTCGACAAAAGTCAACAACTTTTTGAAAGTAATCTTTTTCCTTCAAAAAATGACCTTTTTCGTGTCACAACATGACCTATACTAACATCTTAAAAATGCTTTGTCAACACCTTTTTTATTTTTCTTTGCGAAAGGTAATAACAAAGGCTCCTTTTATTTGCGTAGAAGTTGCCATGTAGTCATAAGTGACAAGCTCCCAACCCTCCTGAGCTCTTTGGTTTAATAGTTTATCTAGCACCATCAAATCTTCTTCACTTGCCTTATTTGAAATCCACTTAGTACTAACCTGTAAGATTTCTGACTTGTATAGATACATCTATTTTCCCCCTTCTACTGAATCATTTGCAAAAATGTCTTTTCATCTATCATTGCAATTCCTTTCTCTTTTGCCTTATTAAGCAGTTCTCCCGCATCATTTCCAGCTAAAGCATAGGTGATTGTATCCGATAAATAGCTTTCGACTCTTCCACCCAACTTGCTAATGATTTCCACTATAGCATCTCGTGTCAAGGCAGTAAACTCGTCTCCTAGAATCACAAAAGTCATTCCTGCAAAGCGATTATCACTATTCATTGATTTACTGCCTACAGATTTGCTTCTCACAGATTTACTTTTCCCAGATTGAAATACTAGTACTGCAATCATTCCCATAATAAGACCTAAAACAACAATAAGCACATTAATTATCGTTTCTATACTTTCCATCTATCATAACCTCCTTATTGAAGCATCTTTAAAAAAGCTGCTTCATCAATAATGGTAATACCCAATTCTTGCGCCTTGGTAAGCTTACTTCCCGCGTCTTCCCCAGCTAGTACATAAGTCGTCTTTTTGGATACACTTCCTGATGCCTTTCCACCACGTGCTTCTATCATTTCCGTCGCTTCATTTCTAGATAACGTTGGAAGCGTCCCTGTTAAAACAAATGTCATTCCTTCAAAACGATGATCCGTATTTTTTTCTATTTTACTTTCCATATTGACGCCACGTTCTTTTAGCTTTTCTAATAGGTCTACAGTTTGGCTACTCTCAAAAAACTTAGCAATACTTGCTGCCATAATCTCTCCAATTTCAGGAATTGCACAAAGTTCCTCAAATGATGCTTTTTGAATTTCTTCTATATTATTGTAGGTTTTCGCCAAAATCTTAGCCGATTTAAGCCCGATGTGTCTAATGCCAAAGGAGTTAATCAGCTTTTCTATCGAGTTTTCTTTACTTTTATAAATGGCATTTAATAAGTTATTAGCCGATTTTTCTCCCATTCTCTCTAGGCCAACAATATCCTGAAATGTAAGAGAATAAATATCAGCGATATTACTAATTAACTTCTTATCCAATAATTGTTCGATGATAGCTGGTCCCAACCCTTCGATATCCATCGCATCCCTTGATGCAAAATGGACTAAACTTCTAAAGAGCATGGCTGGGCACTCAATTCCCGTACACCTTGTGACTGCTTCTCCCTCTTCACGGATGGTGTCTGCCCCGCAAACAGGGCATTTTTTCGGCATTTCAAATACTTTTTCATTTCCTGTACGTTTCTCTTTTAGTACCTCCACCACTTCTGGAATCACGTCTCCCGCCTTTTGGATGAGTACGTGGTCGCCAATGCGAATATCTTTTTCTTTGACAAAATCTTCATTATGAAGCGTCGTTTTCGAAATCGTAGAGCCTGCCACTCTTACTGGTTCCAAAATTGCCATTGGGGTAATGGCACCCGTTCTTCCTACTTGCACCGTAATATCCGTAACAATGGTTTCTTTCTTTTCTGGTGGATATTTGTAAGCGACTGCCCACTTTGGCGTTTTGGTGGTAACACCAATTTCTTCTCTTTGTATTAAACTATCTACTTTTACAACAGCACCATCAATATCAAAGGTTAAATCGCCGCGCATCTCGCCAATTTCGTCGATAGCACTTAATACTTCTTTGATATTCGTACATTTTTTAACATATGGATTCACATTGAATCCTAATTTCTTCATATAATGAAGCGATTCAAAGTGCGAAGAAAACGTGATATTCTCGGATTTTTGTACATTAAAAATATAGATATCTAGATTTCTTTCTTCTGTTACTTTTGGATCTAACTGCCTTAAAGAACCTGCCGCTGCATTTCGCGGATTGGCAAATAGCTTTTCGCCTAATACTTCACGTTCTTCATTTAACTTTTCAAAGTCCTTTTTTGACATGAACACTTCTCCACGCACGATGATATTCACATCTTCTTTTAATTTGTGAGGAATATTTTTGATGGTTTTTAAATTTAAGGTAACATCTTCTCCGACCAAGCCATCACCACGGGTGGCGCCTCTCACAAACACACCTTTTTCATATTCTAATGAAACAGAAAGTCCATCTATCTTGGTTTCCACCACATACTCTGGGTTTGGTACCGCTTTTTTGATACGTTCTTCAAAAGCAACCACATCATCCGTTGAAAATACATCTTGCAAACTTTGAAGTGGCACCTTATGCACGACTTCTGCAAAATGAGTATCCACACTTCCACCAACATGCTGAGTTGGGGAATCCGAAGTTACCCAATCCGGATGCTCTTTTTCAATATTTTTCAGTTCTAGCATTAACATATCATATTCAAAATCTGAGATTTCTGGAGCATCATTGTTGTAGTAGAGATTGGAATGGTATTCAATTAAACTTTTTAATTCTTCATAACGTTTCTTGGTTTTATCCATGCTTTTCACCTTTTTCACTTTTTCTTAAAAATCTGTCCTATCTATGTTGTTTTCTTACGTATACAGCCCTATCGGTACAAGGAAAAATTTTCAATTTTTGTCGCCGAGTTCGCATCCTAGGAAATCTTCCTTGAGTTGAAAAATCTTGAAGATTTCCAGGATGCGCATGTTTGAGGCTAAAAATTGAAGAATTTTTCCAAAGCATCGATAGGGCGTATTTTAAAAAACTATTTACTTTTCATAATAATATCTTTTGATTTTTTAAAGTAATCAATTCCTGAAAAGATGGTGGCAGCAACTGCAAATATCATAGCAATGGACATTAAGAAATTTAATAAACATCTAATGCTAAATACATGTACACCTATCCATGCCATAAAACTATCCGTGCACAAGAACGCAAGCGAAATAGCAACCATTTGCGATACCGTTTTTACTTTGCCATACCAACTAGCAGCAATGACCTTTCCTTCACTAGCAGCGACCATACGAATTCCCGAAACGCAAAACTCACGAGCTAAGATAATAATTGGAATCCATGCTGGAATAATACCGCTCTCTACTAGCATGATAAGTGCTGCTGCAACCAATAGTTTATCGGCAAGGGGATCTAAGAACTTGCCAAAGTTGGTAACCATATTATTTTTCCTTGCTAAGTGACCATCCAAGAAATCTGTAAAAGATGCTAGTAAAAAGATTACTAAGCATAGTAAATTCCCTGTTGTAATCCCCCATATAAGCTCACCATCTAAGTGAAAAAATGGAATAATTACCATGAGTGGAATTAAAACAACCCTTGCAATTGTGATTTTGTTTGGTAAATTCATACTCTATACCCCTTTTCTTTTAATTTTTTGAAGCATTCTATTGCTCCTCTACTGCTACTAAATCATATTCAAAGGCTTCTGTTACCTTGCAATTGACAAATTCACCAACTGAATGTTCTATTTTCTTTTCAATAAAGATTACGCCATCTTCCTCTGGCACTTCGCGGTAAGATCTTGCCATATACATTTTGCCATCCTCAGTAACGCCATCAATCACACATGCGAAAGATTTTCCAATTAATTTTTGATTATTTTCATTGGATACTTCTTGTTGCAAACTCATGATTTGATCATAGCGTTCTATTTTTCTTTCTTCTGGAATTTGCTCTGGAAGCTTTACCGCCGGCGTTCCCTCTTCTGGTGAATACTTAAATACGCCTAGTCGTTCAAATTTGGTTTCTCCCACAAACTTGTATAACTCATCAAAATCAATTTCACGCTCACCTGGAAATCCGACAATTAAACTAGTACGTATCACAGCATCTGGTATTTTATTTCGAATTTTTGCAATAACATTGCGAATCGTTCCACCATTCGATTTTCTTCCCATTCTTTTTAAGACTGGATCTGCGATATGTTGAATCGGGATATCAAAGTAATGGCAAATTCTATCCGTACTTGCTACCAGTTCAATTAAATCATCAGAAATCATTTCTGGGTATGTATATAAGAAGCGAATCCATTTAAAATTTAATTTTAGTAATTCTTTTAATAGCTCCACTAATTTACTTTCGCCATATACATCTAAACCATAACGAGCCGTATCTTGTGCAATCAAAATCACTTCTTGGTATCCCTGTGTTTCAAGCATTTTTGCCTCTTCTAGCACCTCTTCAAGTTTTCTGCTTTTTAAAGGGCCACGAATATAAGGAATCGCACAATACGTGCAATAATTACTACATCCATCAGCAATTCGAAGATAAGCATAGTTTTTTCCAGTTGTTACTGTACGTTTTAAATAATCTAACTTACTAAATATTGTATCATATTCTTTAATAGGAATCCACAAATCCACTTCTGGGAGTTCTCTCTTTAATTCATCTAAGTAGCGCTCTACTAGGCATCCCGTTACAACTAGCTTTTTACAATTTTGCTTTTTGTAATCAGCCATTTCTAAAATAGTGTTAATAGCTTCCTCCTTAGCCGATTCGATAAAACCACAAGTGTTAATCACAATGACATCTGCCAAACTAGGATCTGCTACCACTTCGTAGCCTTTTTCTTTGTAGTAACCTATCATCATTTCTGTATCAATTAAATTTTTGCTACAGCCAAGTGACACAAAGCCTATTTTCTCCAATAAATACCCTCCTATTTCTTTTAGTGAGGGCACTCCTGCTAAAGCGAGGGGTGTCCCCAGGTTTTCAGCAGTACGTTTTGCTTTGCAAAACCGCCCTACTCAAGAATCGCTTTAATAAATTCTTCTGCATTAAACTTTTGTAAATCGTCTATTTTTTCTCCTACACCAATGAATTTTACCGGTATCTTCAGTTCACTGCAAATGCCGATAACCACTCCGCCTTTGGCAGTACCGTCAAGTTTTGTAAGCACAATCCCCGTAATTTTAGTTACCTCTGAAAATTCTTTTGCTTGAATTAAGGCATTTTGGCCAGTAGTACCATCAAGTACAATTAAGATTTCTTGTGAACAATCACAAAGTTCTTTATCAATAATTCTTTGAATTTTATTAAGTTCATCCATTAAATTCTTTTTCGTATGTAAACGACCAGCAGTATCCACAATTAAAATATCGTAATTTTCTTCTTTGGCTTTTTTAGCAGCATCAAATACTACTGATGCAGGATCTGAGCCCTCTGGTCTTTTTAGAATTTCTACTCCAGCTCGATTGGTCCATACTTCTAATTGGTCGATGGCCGCTGCTCTAAATGTATCAGCTGCAGCAACTAGTACTTTTTTTCCCTCCTTCTTAAAGCTTGCTGCCATTTTGCCAATGGAAGTGGTTTTACCTGCGCCATTGACGCCAACCACCAAAATGACGGATGGCTTAGTTTCTAGTTTTAATTCATTATCGTTACTATTTAAAATCACTTCAATTTCCTTACGAAGTTCAACTTTTACCTCATCGGCATCTTCAATCTTCTTAAGTTTAATGGTATTTCTTAAATCATTAATGATTTGTTCTGCAGTAGTTGGACCAACATCGGATAAAATAAGAGCCTCTTCTAGTTCTTCTAAAAGCTCTTCATCCACCTTTCTAAAGTTAGCAAATACGGTGTTGATTTTATTATTAAAGGCATCCTTGGTTTTGGTTAAGCCTTGTTTTAATTTATCAAAAAATGACATTTCCTTTCTTCCTTTCAAACTACATTTCAATTACTACCGTGTATATTATATACTATCAATCCCAAAAAATAAAGTTTTTTATTGGCAAAAAAGCCATAAGGTTATTCCTTATGGCTTTTATCATTCTTTTATAGTGCTCCTTTTGACTCTAAGTACTTAAATACCTTTTTCATTTCAATAGTTGGATTTTCTTTGTAATTACGATACAAGAAAATAATTTCTTTATTTTGGTTATAAATAGCAATTGGCCTTTCTCCTGCTTGATTTAACGTGATCATCTGCTCTGGTGCCGGAATTTTTTCAATTAATTCTAATAAATCATCCATTTCTTTCGAAGAAAGCTTTTTAAAGTCTTTTTCTTCTTTACTAATAGGATTAAAACGTTTAATATCGCCATTATCATATAAAATCATTTCATAAGGATTTCCCTTCACATCTGTATTAGAACTATGAGAAATCTCTCTTGTAGCCACTCTTCCTATTAAAGGATCTACTCCTTGAATTTTCTTTTTAATGGCAAAGGTGTAAAGCACATCGAGTGCTACTAATATAGCAAGGACAATAGTAAAAATATTTAATTTCTTGCCTTCCCACTTTGCTGTGAATTTTTCAAATATAGGTTGCAAACAGTATAGAAAAAGAGTGCCACCAAGGCCAAATCTCAGACTTGTATCTAATGCGATTCTCGATTGAAAATGGTACTTATAAGTAGTACCATAGGTTTGCCATAGCCATCCACCCGTTCTCCACTCGCAAAAATAAGAAGCAAGAAGTTCTAAAAGAGTGGCAACGGCCATACAACCAATAAACACAAGTGGTATGTACAATAAACGTTTTTTCTTTTCTTTGTTCTTTATCACTGGATAAATCGTAATCAAAAATAAAAGTGCTCCTGTCCCATAGATAGGAAGCCATGGTCCTAGCATAGAACCACGGTTAACGAGTGGCCATCTACGAACACGTTCAATTACCATTTCGTAAATCCATCCAATCATCGCATAAAACATAAAATAGATAAACATTTTTTGAAACCAATTGAATACTTTTTCTTTTTTCATATGGATTTCTCCTTTCACAAGCTATCAAGCAATGTGAGCGCTGCATCTAATAAGAAATTTTAAAAAAAATGAAGCAAGCTCTACTTTTATTGTATCGCTTGCTTCCATCTTTTTCAATCATTTTCCATTAATATCTTTCTCTATCAGCAGTTCTGGCATATAGTCCAAAAGATGTAATTGCTGATAACCCCACTAATGTATATACAAGTCTTGAAATCCAAGTAGCATTTCCAAATAAGGCATCTACCAAATTATAATTAAAAAGACCAACTAACCCCCAGTTTAAACCACCAACAATTAATAGAGTTAGGGCAATGTTGTTCATGGCTCTCATGTTTTTTCCTCCTTCTTCTTGTTTCAAATACAAAAATCTGTACTAATCATAGTATTGCTTAAACATTTTTTCTTCATGCATGAAAAAGAAGGAAATTATACAAATTCTTCCCAAACGATATTTGCTAAATCTAGTCCCTTATCTGTTAAGTAAATATGAGAATCAATTTGAATTAATCCTTGTTTTTGTAGTTTTTCTAATTGTGTTTGAAATTTTTTTAAAATATCAATATGAAATTTTTGCTTAGCTTCTTCAATATTCACTCCACTTATAAGACGTAGTTTAAGAATCATATACTCTTTTATCTTGCTTTCTAAGTCTTGTTCTTCTTCGATAATATAGGCTATTTCTTTCTTTTGAATTTTATGAATATACTCTTCTAAACTAGCTACATTAGTAAATCTTTTTCCATCTATATATGAACTTGCCCCTGCACCAAATCCTCGATATTCTTCTTGGTTCCAATATACTAAATTATGTTTGGATTCTTTCCCTGGTTTTGCAAAATTAGAAATTTCATAATGATTCCATCCATTTTGCTTTAGGGCATCTTTCGCATAATAATACATGTTTCTTTCTTCTTCGTCACTCGGCAAATTTTGAAAAACCACGTCATGCAAAATAAGAGAATAACAAGAAATATGCTCTGGATTTAGTTTTACCAAATAATTGACGCTTTCTTTAAAATCTTTTAACGTTTGATTAGGAAGTCCATGCATCAAATCAACATTGATATTTTGAAATCCACATTCACGGCACAAATAAAATGCTTCTTCAAATTCTTCTTTTGTATGAATTCTCCCAATTGCTTTTAAAATAGCATTTTGGCTTGCTTGAAGCCCCATAGAAACACGATTTATTCCCGCTTTTCGATATGCCATTAGCTTTTCTTTGGTGACAGTTCCTGGATTCATTTCTATGGTTACTTCTTCTGCTTTTGGCAAAATACTTAGTATACTAACAATGTATTTTTCATCAACATAGGAAGGAGTGCCACCTCCTATATATATCGTTTTGATTGGTTCCACAAAAGATTCGTTTTGAATTTCTTGCATGAGAGCATCAAAGTATTTGTCCACCATACCTTCTTTGTTTGCATAGGAATTAAAATCACAATAAATACATTTTGACTTGCAAAATGGTATATGAAGATAAATGGCATTCATAGTTTTCACCTTCTGTCCCTAGATGTGCGAAATCGCACAAAAATGGTTGTCCCTAAATGTGCGAAAGTTCTTCCGCAATGGCATGAATTTTTTT
>DBWQ01000005.1:8816-98010 GCA_002308995.1 Clostridiales bacterium UBA1234
AAACTTGCTTCTGGATACTTTTCGCGAAGTTTGGCAATTTCTTTTAACTCTTTGGAAAGTGTTTCAAAAACACGTTTATTCTTAATTAACAAAATATCGTTTAGCTGTTTAGAAGCAGCCATTGCTGTTTTATCCATGTTTGCCACTTCGCAGTTGATTCTGCGATTGACATTGTTGCGGTATTCTTTCATCACTCTGGTTTGTTCATAAGTAATGGTCCCTTTATTAGAACCTATCAAGGCTAAAAAATTAGAGATTTCTTCTGCATCTTTTAAATAAATCACTGTCATTCCTTTGCGTTTTACTATTTTGGCATTAATACCAATCCCATGTAAAATGCTATTAATAAAATTAGCATTGGAAACATTATTTAAGACAATTTCTAAATGATACGCACTTTCTGGGGTATTGATAGAGCCACCCCCTAAAAATACACCTCTTAAAAAAGCTCTTTGACAACAATCCTTTTCTTTAATTTTGCCACTATCATCCACCACAATTTGCAGATTCGAATCGATATTAACAAGGGTATTTGAAAAGATTTTTTGTAAATCCTCATTATCTTTCACAGTAAGTTCATATAATGAGCCACCTTCCATTTGGTTTTTTTCAACATTGGTTATTGGTTCTATTCCATAGATGTTTTTAAAGGCATTATAAACCCTTCGAATGGAAGAGGCGCTTTCTGTAACCATTTTGAGAATAAACTTTTCTCCTTCTCTTGCTACATGGCAATTCGTGATTAAATAGCCAGAGAGTTCTGCTAGCTTACAGCACTCATTATTGTGATTACTGATTTTACTTAGTTCTTCTTTTAAATCTGATGAGAACGACATATGATTTCTCCTTTAATATGGCTTTTTTTAATGCCACTATGATTTTTCTCCCTTAATCACTCGATTATTTCCTGATAAATCTTGTATGATTTCTATCTGAGTGAACTCATTCTTTTCCATGATTTTTTTAACCTCATCTGCTTGATCATAGCCGATTTCAAATAGTAATAATCCATTTTCTTTTAAAAACTTTGGTGCTTCTCTTGTAATTTTTTGATAAAAGTATAAGCCTGTTTTTCCTCCATCAAGAGCTTTCAAAGGTTCATTTTTCACTTCTATCTGAAGCGTATCTAAATCTTCTGTTCTAATATAGGGCGGATTGGATACAATCACATCATACTTTTCTTCCACTTCTTCAAATAGATTCGATTTGATGAAATTCACTGCCACGCCATTCTTCTTGGCATTTACCTTGGCAATGGTAAGAGCACGTTCTGATATGTCCACTGCATCTACAATAGATCCTTCTAAATATTTTGCAAGAGATATCGCGATGCAGCCACTTCCTGTACACATATCTAAAATCTTTTTTCGTTTTAGTTTTAACACTTCTTGTACTAACACTTCTGTATCTTCGCGAGGAATTAAGACATTCTTATTGACTTCGAAATCGAGTTTCATAAACTCTTTATGTCCTACAATATACGCATAAGGAATGCCTGAAATTCGCTTGTGAAGGGACTTCATAAATTTATCATATTCACGTAACGTACAAGTCTCTTTTAAAACAAGTTCCTCTTTTGACACGTTAAGAGAAAAAGCAAGTAATAACCTTGCTTCTCTTTCGTCTATGTTTTTTTCTTTTAACGCATGACGTGCTTCCAATAAGATTTCTTTGATGTTTTTTACCATAAATCATCATCCTTATTTTCTGGAATCACTGCTTTTAACGAGGCAATTGCGACCTCAATTTGACTAGCATCTGGCTCTCTTGTTGTTAAACGTTGAAGCCATTTTCCAGGCTCATTAAGCCATGTAATACATTTATTTTTGCTTCTCCCAGCAAATTTGATAATTTCATAAGAAATGCCTGCCACAAGTGGTAATAATAATAAACGAAGTCCTAAGTTAATGAGTGGATTTTGATAAACTCCCACCAGAGAAAATACAATAATACTGACAATCATCACAAATAGTAAAAAACTAGTACCACATCTTGGATGAAATCTTGAATACTTTTTAACATTCTCTACAGTAAGTTCTTCTCCATTTTCATAGCAAAAAATGGTTTTATGTTCCGCACCGTGATATTCGAACACACGCCTAATATCCTTCATTTTAGAAACTAGTGCCAAGTATCCTAAAAAGATAGCAATTTTAACTACACTTTCAATAAAATTATAGGTAATTGGATTTTGCTCGCGATGAGGCACTGCAACATTAGAAACGAGGTTAGGAAGTACAATAAATAACCCTACACTAAGCGCAATAGAAATTGCAACCGAGCATGCAATCAACCACGCTGGCATTCCATTAGTTTCTTGCTTTGTCTCTTTTTTGTTTTCTGGCGTAGTTTCTTGCTCTTTCGCCTTTTCTTTTTTATCTTCTTTAGCACGCTTTTTGTTCTTCTTTT
Organism: Clostridiales bacterium UBA1234; assembly: GCA_002308995.1. Lineage (GTDB taxonomy): Bacteria > Bacillota > Clostridia > TANB77 > UBA1234 > UBA1234. Next base: position 11,226 of record DBWQ01000005.1, read on the forward strand.
CTTTTTCTTCTCGCTTTTTCTTTTCTTCTTCTGTTTCTTCTACATCAAAAAAGCTGGCCGAAAAAGTAAGTGCTTGGATACCTATCACCATCGAAGTAATAAAGGCAAATACCCCGCGAATAATAGGTATTTTGGTCCAGATTCCATACTTTTTGGTTGGCTTTTCATCTATAATAATCTCTCCATCTGGCTTTCTAACAGCAACAGCCATTTTATGAGGTCCTCTCATCATCACTCCTTCAATGACGGCCTGTCCTCCAATAGATGTCATCTTTTTTTCTGACATAGTATCACCTCTCAAACTAGCATTATATACCATTTTTCGCTAAATAGCAATGGTATTTCCATGTTTGCAAAATAAAAAAGGCGACCCAAGGCCGCCAAAATATACTAATCTTTTTGTTTTGTTTTCGAAAAAATCCCCGAAAAGAACTCCTTCCATAAAGAGTTACTTCCTTTTACTAAAGTAGGGGTTAATTCATACTCAATGTCAAAAATTTTAAAATCATCGACTTCATTCTTTTCTAAACAATCAATATACACATCTAATTCATCAAGTGTACGACAAGCTGTGATAATGGCAGGATGTAAAAGCCTCTTACCAAACATCTCAATTCCTAGATTAATTCCGTCTGTTTTAGAATACTTTTCTCTCTTCGTAACAAGATCATAGGCTTCTTTAAAACGAGAAATCGCTTGATGATGATAAGAAGAGAAATCTCTCGTAAACACTTTATCGACTACCTCTTGTGCATTCAAATACTCTTGTGGATGTTCTTTCAAGATAGTTAGCACTTCTTCTTTGGTATAAGGCATAATTACCTTTCCTTTTACCTCAGAAATGAAAAGTGTGCCATTCGTTTCTACTTTCTCTGAAATAGGAAGTGGCTCGATGGAGGCTTCCGTTACTGTTTCTTCTTGCTGGAAATGACTTTGTAATCTCACAAAATCAATCATAATGCTTTCATTATAAATCGAATTATTAATGTAATCTTTTTTGATTTTTTCATATGATTGTTGACATTCTTTGGTTGTTTCATCTAGTGAAGCAGCTTGATTTTGTTGCAAATTTTCTAGTTGATTCACTGTATTATCAATCAACGATATTTGTTTTAAAAAAGTGGCCAAACTTTCCTGTGTTTTATCATATAATGTATCGATTTTAATATTATCTTCTTTGGCTCTTAACTGATTAATACTGTCCATGCACTTTATACAAAGCTCGATGCGATTGCTATAAGACCTTCGAATACCTTTTAGTTCTGTCATACGGTCTTGCAATTCATCTTTTGCGCTTTCTTCATTGGTATGATTATACAATATCATGCGTCACAGTCTCCTTTTTATATTTACAAGTATTATACTTCTTTCTAGCATCTTCCCTCGCTATCATTCTCTCTTCTTCACGTACAGTCTTTGAATAGGAGAAAATGACTAAAATAAAGATTAAAATAGAACCGCATCCTGTGATGAATGTTGTAATCAGTTTACCCGCCTGGTGAATGTTAAAAAATACTTTTCCCTGAACACTTGTATACGGCACAAGTTCTGTATCAGGAGTGTTGTTACTATCACCCTTGGTTTGATAATAAACTTGTCCATTTTTTTGAACAATATCCACCACACGATGGGTAACTGTGCTTTCCTGACCTGCCGAATAGGTAATGACATCTCCCAGCTGTATTGAAGGTGCCGAAGCCTTTCTAACGACAATTAAATCTCCTATTTCGTATTCAGGACTCATGCTCCCCGTCATCACTACATACTGTCTAAGACCCAAAAAACTGACGTTGTTATCATGCTTAATAAGCTTTTGGTAGCCAATAAATCCTGCCATCACAATCACCAAGCAAAAGATTGGAAGTAGTATTATTTTTTTAATTTTGCGTCTTTTAAGAATCTTTTCATTTTGTTTTTTTATCATTTCTTTGGTATAAATCATATCATCCCATCCTTTAATTTTATAGGACACCATTTTATCATTTGTAATAAGGTTTCACTAGAATATGCACAAAAAGCTTTATACACATTCCAATGAAAGCTTTTTAAGCTTTCATTGTATCTCAAACTAATCGATATGTTGTGATGCTGTACCAGTTACAGTCATAGAAAGTGTTGGAGCATCAACACCAACAGCGGTATCTGCAACGTTAGTAGTATCATCATTTGTCCATGCAATGTATACTCTAATCGTTTTTGCGTCAGAAGAAGACATAGCAGCAGTTTGACTAGCTAGAGGTATTGTGCCAGTATAATTGCCACTACCATCAGCTGTTAGTGGTGATCCTTCACTTCCACTTGTTACAGGAACAACCTTCGTAACTATGATGTTACTTGGAGCAGTACCAGAAGAAGCTGTAATTGTACCTAATGTAAATGAATAATCAATAGCAACTTCTGAACCAGTTGGATCGATTTCAAAATCGGCATATAATTCACCAGAAGGTGCAATTCTATCATTTCTAATGTTATCGTTTGCTACTTCAGTAAAGGTAATGTCAAATGTAGTATTTCCATCAGGTGTAATATCAGTATCATTAATTTCAATCGCCCATTTAGCCACTTGAACAGTAGCTGTTCCTTGACCAGTACTTAAGTATCTAGCATAAGTACCTCCAATAATAGCAATTAAGCAAGCAACCATTAATGCTGTTAAAACACCTCTTTTTACTCTACTTGTTCTTTCTGTGTTGTACATTCATTTTCCCTCCTTTCTTTTGTATATGGATTTGTGTTTTTAAAAACAAAATCTTTATATAAATAGGTATTATTACCTAATTATATCAACAATGTATTTTTTAGTTGTGCCTGTTCTTTTTTGAAGTCTCTTTCATCTAGGTGGCGTGCAATTTTAAGTGCAACAGCACCACATAACATGATAAACAAGATGACTCCCGCCATCACTTGTGGCATTTGAACATAAAGTAAAATAAGTCCTACGAGTGGAATCCTTTTCACAAGTTTTCCTTCAATATTACTTTCATTCACATATTTGGTATCAGTTGTTTCTGATTCTAATGCCTTCATTTGAAAGTATAATTGATCATTTCGCTCAAAAATGTCTTGAATTTGATGAATGGTAACAAAACCTGCTCGATTGCGAAATGCCATGCTATCTTGTGTTTGATATACTTCTTTATCGATATTTTTAGTAATCGCTAAATCTCCTTTTTTTAGTTCATCTGTCATATATTCATCCATGATAATAAATATCTTATAGCCAAACACATGCGGGATTTTATCTGGATGCATGATTTGCTGAAACACAAGTGATATGGTTACTACTGTTAAGATAATAAGTAAAACCCAATACAATCCATCTAAGAGTGTTTTAAGCATTTGATTCAGTTTCGTCTTGAGTATACTTGCCATCTTTCCCACCTTCTTTAATCACTCACATTTTCTTTTCCCAAACAAATACTATTTTAGATAATTCGTCTTCCCTCCACCAGCACGGTAACATAATAATTTTTACAATACTCCTCGGTATACTTATCTCACATTATATTGTAGCACTACTATCAATACGCTTCTATAAAAGGTCAAAAATGTTACAGAAATTTAATTGTTTTGTAACATTTTTTTAACACTACACGCTTTGTAAAGAAATCCATTTCCAAATTTGCTAATTTTTGCATCTTATGATATAATAATAAGGATTTATGTGAAGGAGGAATTTGTCTATGAAAAAGTTTATTCCATTTTTAATTGTATTTTTATTGACGTTTTATGTATTACCATTTGCCATTCTTTCTAAAATTCTATTGTTTGCCGCAACTCCTATCTTATTATTACTAACAGGGATTGTATTTGGCGGCTTTTTTGGGTTTAGCATCCTTTTAGCCATTCTTTGTGTGGTATGTGCAATTCCTTTAGTATTAGTTTATGGAACTATCTTTTTTGTCTATATTCTTGTATTTTTTGCTGTCACTTCCATTGGTAATTTACTTGGCCTTATTTTTAGAAAAAAGACTGAATAACCATCTTACATTCATTCAAAAAAGCCGCATAGAATGCATTCTATGCGGTTTTTGTTAATATTAATTCTTCTCTATTGATTTCGTAATCCTCAATTACAATTTTGCTTTCTTTTAAGGCTTTTATCACATTTTGAGGGTTTAAGTTATTAGCACTTCCAGCCGTTGTATGCAAATAAATAGCTATCTTACCATTTTCCTCCATCACCTTATCATCTAATATCATTGGTTTTAAATTGATTTGTTCACTTGATTGGTGCTTTTCTTTTGCTTCTTTGGTAAACCAGATTTCACTTTGCTTTAACCAAGCATCAATTTCTGGCACCGACGCTTTTGTATCAAGTATTAGTTTATATTTTGCTTCTTTGACAAGTGACATTAAACTCTTTTTGGTATCTTCCACATATTCGGCTCCCACAATCTTAAATCCGACTGGCAGTACAGAGTTAAGCTCTGCCACAAACATTTCTATGTTCATTTTTTCCGAAAGAGCCAAGTCAAAATAATCCAAATCGCTCGTTACCCCCACACCAAGAGGAAGTGCAAATGATATTTGAATTCTTGGGTTAAAGCCTTTGGTATATTCCACCGGGATATTAGTCCTTTTTAAACATCTTGTAAAGGTTCTCATAGCATCTAGATGTCCCACATATTTTACTTCTTCTTTTTTTTGATATTTGACGCGAATGATCATTTAAGCCTCACCTCTCTTTTCAAAACATACCCCACAACCAGCAACGGCTGCTCCACATCCAGCACATTGTTTTCGACAATTAGAGGTTACAACACCTTCCATCGCTCTTTGATACTCTTTTTTTAGAAATTCTTTCGTCACTAAGATATCAATATTGTCCCATGCAAGGGTTTCCTCTAAGCCAACCTGGCGCTGACTATAATAAGTAGGGTCAATCCCTGTTTTTTGAAAGGCTTCCATCCATTTATCATACCTAAAAAACTCTCCCCAACTATCAAATTTGCACCCCGACTTCCAGGCTTCATAGATACTCTCACAAAGACGTCTATCTCCCTTGGCAATAATCGCTTCCATCACACTAATCTCTGGCTCATGCCAATTAAACTTCACCGCGCGATTGGTTAAATTCTTTTTTAAGAAATCCTGCTTTTGCTTAATCGTTTCAATGTCGTTTTGACCACACCACTGAAATGCGGTAAACGGCTTAGGTACAAACGTTGATGCACTTACCGTTACTGATAACCCTCTCGTTCTTTCTTCTTTAGGAACCTGGTAGTAAACATCGACAATTTTATTGGCTAAATCGACAATTCCTTGTAAATCCTCATAGGTTTCCGTAGGAAGCCCTATCATAAAATACAGTTTAATGACATTCCATCCTTTTCGGAATGCTTTATCACAAGCAGATAGAATATCTTCTTCTGTTAATCCTTTATTGATCACATCTCTTAAGCGTTGGGTTCCGGCTTCTGGTGCAAAGGTAAGTCCACTTTTTCGAACGTTATTGACTTCATCTAATAGTTTTAGGCTGATGGAATCAATACGAAGCGATGGAAGCGATAAGTTCACTTTTTTAGGCTTAAATTTAGCAATTAAGTCATCTGCCAAATTGTAAAAATTCGTGTAATCACTTGTACTTAAGGAAGTAAGCGAAATCTCATCGTATCCTGTATTTTGAATGATGCTTTCTGCTAGCTTCTTTAGTTTTTCCGGACTTTTTTCTCTGACAGGGCGATAAATGTAGCCTGCTTGGCAAAAACGGCAGCCACGAATACATCCTCTAAAAATCTCAAGCATTGCTCTATCATGCACCACATTTAAAAACGGAACAATCCATTTTTCAGGGTACGTAAGTGTATCTAGATCTTTGATAATTCTTTTTTTGACAACTGGTTTTGCCGCAGAATTAAGCGTTTTGATTTCTTTAATTGTGCCATCTTCATGATAAAGATACTCATAAAACTTTGGCACATAAACTCCTTCTATTTGTGCTACCATTTCTAAAAATGCTTCTCTTGGAAGCTTTTGCTTTTTCCATTGTAGATAGACTTCCACAATCTCGATATTAACTTCTTCTCCCTCTCCCATTACAAAAAAATCAATAAAATCAGCGATTGGTTCTGGGTTATAACTACAAGGGCCACCTGCCATCACAAAAGGATCCTTTTCGCCCCTGTCACATGACTTAACGGGAATTCCTCCTAGGTCTAACATATTTAAAATATTCGTATAACTCATCTCATATTGCAAAGTAAAGGCAACAAAATCAAACTCACTAATAGGTGTTTTGGTTTCTAAAGAAAATAGTTTCACATGATTTTGGCGCATTAAGTCTTCCATATCCACCCAAGGCGCAAAAACACGTTCACAGTAGGTATCTTGTCTACGATTATATAAATCATATAAAATTTTTAAGCCCAAATGAGACATTCCAATCTCATAGACATCTGGAAAACAAAAAGCAATACGACATTGAATATGCTCTAGCTTCTTGCGGCACATATTGATTTCACCACCCGTATAACGAATGGGCTTTTCTACTTGTTTTAATAATTTGTCCATATGCTCTCCTTTTGGTTAATCCTATAAAAAAGTAAAACCACGCTTTAATTGGAGCGTGGTGTTTGCTTTTGTTTTTTATGCGTGTGAGCCTTTTGGGACTAAGCACGCCTTTATCGATACGATAAGGTATTAGTATAATAAGTTATCGTCAATTCGATCACCTCGGACGATGGGGAGTTTAATCGATGATAATTTTTAGTTAGTTTTTTGTGTTTAACTATTCGCGTCGCTATTTGCACCCAAAAAGAAGTTTTTAGATTTCTCCATGACTTGATTTTAAGGCAAGATAACAATCATAAAATTAGCATTTCATAAAAAAAGTCCTTGGGTTCGAATTTGTTCATGGCCATTGGTTGAATAGCCTCTCCAACCTATAGTAGAAGGTCGGCGCTTATTTGGTATTAAGATTTCTGCAATTTGAGGTGTTTACCTCGTTAACTTTATTGTACCATTTCATTATTTTTGTTGCAAGCAAATCACCAAATATTTTTATTTTTTTAACCAAGCATTGAACGCATCAATGATTGTTTCAACCACTTCTTCTTTACTAAGATTGGTTGTGTCTAAAACAAAATCATAATTAGATTCATCTTCCTTATGAATGCCATATACTTCAAAATATCTTTCGTTTTCTAGCCTAAATCTTCTTTGCATATCTTCCTTTTGCTCTTGCACTGTAGCAAATCTTTCGCTTTCTTTACGCTTTGGATCATTAAAAGCACGACGTGCTGCTTCATCAATATCTACCTTTAAGTACACTTTAAAAGAATCAGGAACTGCGTACCAACCAAGACGAGCATCAATAATAAGCTCATCATTTTCACGAGCAGCTTCCCTTGCACTTTCTTCAATTTCATTATCAATTTCTGGATGGTCTTTAACATATTCATTAAACTCTGTCACACTCATTCCCATCTTAACTGCTAGTTTTCTAAAGTACTCCCCGTTTCTGTGAATAGGGTAATTTAAAATCTCCATTAACATATTGGATACTGTTGTTTTTCCGCTACCTAGTTCTCCTGCTAAACTAATGATTCTCTTTTTCTTTTCCATGACTTTTCTTCCTTTCTTTCTATCCTCTCCATACAACAAATGTGATATAACCACCATACATTAGAAGCAAAATAAAGCCTTCTAATCTAGAAAATTCAAACTTTCTTTTGACCTTGGTAAAAATAATACACAAACTACTAGCAATTAAAAATACCAAAGCATCTATTAATAAAGAATTCCACTCTAGTTGAATTGGATTAATCACAGAAGCAAGACCTAGCACCAACAAGATATTAAACATATTACTTCCGATTAGATTTCCCACAACAATTCCCATTTTTCCCTTTCTTCCAGCTGCAACCGATGTAAAAATCTCTGGAAGAGAGGTGCCAACTGCGATAACCAAAATAGAAATAAAGGTTTCTGAGATATGCATACGAATAGCTAAATCTTCAACAGAGTCAACCGCCCATCTTGCACCTAAAAATACCATAGCGATACCAACTAACATAAGAATAATGCTTTTGGTAAGTTCATTAATATCTTTTAGTTTTAATTTGACATCCTCTTTACCTATCTCTTCTTCTCGATCATTCCAATAATCAATATATCCATATAAAGTATAGTACATGAAAATACCAAACATCACCAAAAGAATCAATCCATCAGATCGAGAAAGCATATTGGCTCCGCCGTTTCCCAAAAGAACATCCGCCATTAAAACCAATAAGACAAATGCCGTTACTACCGTCATGTACATATCTTTACGAACTGTTTCTTTTAAGAATTTAATTGGTTTAATAATGGCAACTACCGCCAGTATCACACAGAGGTTAAACATATTGGTACCTATGATGTTACCAAGTGCAATCTCGTTATTTCCTGCCTGTGCCCCTGTCACAGCAACAATTAACTCTGGGAGACTGGTACCTAAAGATACAATCGTTACCCCTAAAATAATCTCACTAATCTTTAATAATTTTCCTATTTTAGAGCCTGAATCCACAAAAAAATCTGAACCTTTAATTAAGAAAATGATTCCAAGCCCCAACAAAACGATATCTTTAACCAAATAGTTCACTTCCTTATCTTCTGTATGTATCTACTTAACACCATTATTTTATACATAAAAACAAAAAATAGCAATCCCTTTCAAAAAAGAGTTTTAATTGTGTTTAAGCGAGCATATCATGTCAAAGTCTGTACCCAATATGAACTAGTTTTCTAAACTCTTTTCTAACTCCTTAATTTGGTCTCTAATTTCTGCTGCTTCTTCAAATTCCATTCTCTCAGCATGTTCAAGCATTTGATTGGTTAATTCATCAATCACTTCTTGAAGCGTCTTTCCCTCTTCAATCTCGTATTTTTCTGATACTTCTTCTACAATTGTGGCTTTAATATCATCACGAATTTCTTTCTGGATTGATTTTGGAATAATGCCATGCGCTTCGTTATATTCCATCTGAATTTTTCTTCTACGATTTGTCTCACGAATTGCTTTTTCCATTGAATCGGTAAGTTCATCTGCATACATGATAACTCTGCCATCTACGTTTCTGGCAGCCCTACCAATGGTTTGAATCAGTGAGCGCTCGCTTCGTAAAAATCCTTCTTTATCGGCATCCAAGATAGCAACTAAGGATACCTCTGGCAAATCTAATCCTTCTCTTAAAAGGTTGATACCCACTAATACATCATACTTACCTTGTCGTAATTCCTTTAGAATTTTTAAACGTTCTAATGTATCAATATCGGAGTGCATGTAAGTAACTTTAATATTTAGTTCTTTTAAATAAGCCGTTAAATCTTCTGCCATCTTTTTGGTAAGTGTAGTTACTAATACGCGCTTACCTGTTTCAACCGTATCATGAATTTGTCCGATTAAGTCATCCACTTGATTTTCCTGTGGCCTTACTTCTATCTTAGGATCTAAAAGGCCGGTTGGACGAATGATTTGCTCTACGGTATTCGTAGAATGCTCTTTTTCGTATTCGGCCGGAGTAGCACTTACAAACACCACTTGATGAATTCTTTGCTCCCACTCTTCAAATTTTAGTGGGCGATTATCAAAAGCTGAAGGAAGCCTAAAGCCGTATTCTACCAATGCTTCTTTACGGGCTCTATCACCATTATACATGGCTCTTACTTGAGGAATGGTAACATGTGATTCATCAATCATGAGTAAGAAATCTTTTGGGAAATAATCCATTAACGTATATGGTGCACTACCAGGCGCTCTACCACTCATATGCCTTGAATAGTTTTCGATGCCTTGGCAAAAACCAGTTTCGCGCATCATTTCAATATCAAAATTCGTACGTTGTTCGATACGTTGTGCTTCTACTAGTTTATCCATCGCTTTTAATTCACGTACTCTATCCTCTAATTCGATTTCAATGGTTTTAATGGCTTTCTCCATCTTTTCTTTGGAGGTAGCATAGTGCGAATTTGGGAAAATTAGTACATGATTTCTCGTGCCAATTTTGTGACCAGTTAACGCTTCTATCTCTGAAATCTTTTCTATCTCATCGCCAAAGAATTCAATACGAATCGCCTTCTCGTTTTCATTTGAAGGATATATTTCTACGGTATCACCTTTAACTCTAAACTTACCTCTTTTAAATTCGATTTCATTTCGATCGTACTGCCTATCAATGAGTTGGCGAAGCAAGGTATCTCGATCAATTTGCATACCAGGTCTTAAAGAAAGTGTTAATCCACTATAATCTTCTGGGTCACCTAATCCATAAATACACGAAACACTGGCAACAATAATGACATCTTTTCTTTCAAACAGTGCCGCTGTTGCTGAATGACGAAGCTTATCAATTTCTTCATTTACCGCAGAATCCTTTTCAATATACGTATCTGTTTGTGGCATATAAGCTTCTGGTTGATAGTAATCATAGTAGGATACAAAGTATTCCACCGCATTCTCCGGAAAGAACTCTTTAAACTCCGAATAAAGCTGCCCTGCTAAGGTTTTATTATGCGCCAAAATCAGTGTTGGCTTATTTACTTTTTCAATAATATTGGCCATCGTAAAAGTTTTACCACTTCCGGTAACACCCAAAAGAGTTTGATATTTTTCACCATTATGAATACCTTTTACTAAGCCTTGGATTGCCTCTGGCTGGTCACCAGTAGGCGAGAATTTAGAATGTAACTTAAAATCCATCAAGTTTCACCTCACGGGCTATTTTACCACATTTTATCACAAAAAGCTAATAAAAAGAAAAATGTGATACTAATGAGTACCACATTTTTCCATATGTTAGATTTCTTGATACGAAGAAATCACTTTTTTCATGTCTTCATCCGTGAGGCCTAGTTCGTTACGAATAATCACGTACATGGGAATGTTGAGCGCCTTGGCGATAGGGTAAATAGCGCGAATATCCTTAAATGTACGTTCTCCAGTTTCTATCCGCTCATAAAACGTGCCTGAAATACCTCCCAAGGCCGCCAAATCTCTTATCGAATACGGAATCTGTTCTGTCCTAACATGCCTTAAAAGTTCTCCATTGCTACGTTTTTCTTTGTACTTGTCCCTTATGGTAAAATGCCTATCCACTTCTTCATTGGAAAGTACCAAATAAAGCTGTATCAGCAAATCCAGTGAAAGAGGCAAATGACTGGAAATTCCGTAGAGATGCTTGATTTTGGCAAGTTCTCTCTCTCCTTTTTCTAGCCTCTCATAATGGGTGGGAGAACAACCGACAAGCTTACTAAAGTTCCTCACTTTGTATTGACTTTTGGCTTCTGGATGGGTTTCCTTCATGATACAGCGCGTGCTTCTTACTAGGTGAGCAACGGCTGCTGTATTAGGGCTAGGCAAATACTTTGGTGTCCACATGATGTTTCTCCTTTATTGTGGATAAAAATAGTGCTTAAAATGCTTACAATTGAAGAATATATCACAATCTTTGTGTTATGTCAACAAAAACATCAAAAAGCAAGCATAAGTGGCTGTCCCTGAATGTGCGAATCTAAATCTATATGACGTCCCTGTATACCATTTTATTTACGTTTTCTTCTGTCACATTTATATCGCAATCTACTCCCTCAATGACTTTATTTCCAGATACTGTAATGTTTTGATTTTTCATAATCTCTTCAATTGTGTATCCTGGATAATGATTTTTCCTAAGTTGCAAGTAATCTCCAAGCTCATTGTTAATAATGGAAATATTCTCTACTCCGCCAAATACGTTGATACCATTCTGACTTCCATTTCCATATATTTTGTTTTCTGAAATAGTAACATTAGATATAAACTGATCCTTATATTCAGGAAGATAATCTCCATATTTAAAAAGTCTCTCTATATCGATTCCACACATAGGACGTGTGTCATCTGCACAATATATTAAATTATTAGAAATAGTTATCTGTTGACCAGCAATAATAGCAATGTTATTACGCCTACAATGATGTATCTTATTATTCAATATTTGAATATCGATTGTTCTTTCCATTTCATCGTGCATTAAATCGGTAATAAGAATTCCATCGCCTTGCATATCACAGATTTCCAAGTCAAATAGTTTAATATGGCTTGAATTAGTTATTTGAATTCCATGTCCCCATTCAGAATACATTGTTCCATGTCTTCCTCGATCTCCTACAAGTTTGCCATTATGAATACTTACATTTTTTACTTCTACCAAATAGAAAAGATGATACTGTCTCAAATTATTAGGAAAAACTTCTAATGTTGAACCATTCAAATCGATATCTATATTAGATGGTGGCGTGATACCTAACATTTCCCCTTGTAATAATAGATTGTACATTGTTCCATCACCAGTGTATTTTCCATTCGTTAGTATTGGCACATCCGCTTTTTTAGCAATTCCTAATGATTCTATACAATAGTTTCCTTTTTCAAATTTAACTTTTGTTATTCCATGAGTGCTTGCATATTTTAAAGCTTCGTTAATTCCATTTAGATTATTCGTTGAAGCTTCCTTAGTTTCAATACCTTTTTGAATTCCAAAATATTCATTATTAATTAATCCTGTTTTTATGTCAATCGGTATTGCCTTTTTTAGTTTTGCTACTTGATAACTTACGCCATCAACTACTAGTACTGAATTTTCTACCAAACAATCATTTTCTCGTTCTTTTATGGTTCCACTATAAGGGATATTTTCGCCACCAAGAGTGCCATCATAAAAACTAAATCCATTCGTACTAACCACTGCATTTGTTTTTCCTAAAATAATTGGTGCATCATTTACAACTTTACTATCTTTTGTACCAATCATACTATTGGAATTTCCTTTATCCACGATAGTGCTATCATTAGTTGAAACAAGCTTTCCTCCAGTTATCTTCGTTGTTCCACTCGTTGTTTCACCATACGAAATAACAATACCTTTTGCTTCTAAAGTTCCTCCACTAATTGCTAAATTAAGCTTATTATTAACTCCAGAGTTTGCATTAATTAGGATTCTTCCTTCTGGGCTCTTAATCGTTCCACCCGAGATATTGATAGAAGAGTTTAAATCTCCATATTTCGTACTAGAACCTGTATATAAAACATAGCCATTCTTTCCAACTGTCGATAACGTTCCTCCAGAAATATTCACATTAGCATTTTTTCGGATGACAATTAGTAAAGGATAATTACTTAATGCTGTAGAGTCAGTCGTGTCATTCTTTAGAATTCCTCCTTTAATATTCACTGTTCCAGCTGTTGTATAAATGATTCCCCAATTACCATTTTGATTTTCTTTGTTAATAATAGTAGTATCACTAATATTGACATTTCCTGTATTTTCAATGATAAAAGTAATTGCATTCTTATCCGTTGCACGTGTCGTAATGATACCCTTCCCTTTAATCGTTAAAGCTCCTTTATTCGTAATAGCATGATAAATCCCCATCGTTTTTCCATTCATATCAATGGTGATTTCTTTACCACTCGTAATACTCAATGTACTGGTATCTGTATAGTTTTCATTTATGACAATTGTTGCACTGTTTGTTTGAATTGCTTCATATGCTTCTTGAAGGCTTGCATAACCTACTCCATCAACCATGCAATTATTCTTTGTTGTGGTTTCTGGTGGCTCTGATATATTTGATGTTGTAGGTATAGGAGTTGGAGTGAGAGTTGATGTTGGAGTTGGTGTTGGAGTTGGTGTTGGTGTTGGTGTTGGTGTCGATGTAATGAGTGGTTGTTCAACTTTCGTTCTGGTACTCTTATTGTCCTTTATTTCATTGTTTTGACCATCTCTAATTGTAACGTAAACAGTGTATTTTTTATCACTAGTTAAATCCTCAAAAGTAAAATACTTACTTTTACTCTTTACCCAGTTTTTATTATCAATTGAATATTCATATTCCTTTGCCCCAGTTGCATTCACTTTAACATCAATGGTAGTATCTGTCGCATCTAATTGAATACTATGTAGTTCCAATTCTTTCTCTTGAAGTTCTTTTTGCTCTAGCACATGACAAATCATAATAGCAGCATCACCTCTAGTAGCAGGACTAGAGTGATTATCATATACGATACCTTCTATCAATCCATAATTTTTAGCAACATCAATATATGAATTGGGCCAAACGATTTTCTCCATCGAATCTTCTAACCCTAATACTCTCACAAGCATTGTTAAAGCTTCTGCATAAGATACTTTTTTCTCTGGTCTAAAAGAGCTGTCTTCATAGCCAATGATTACCTTGTTGCTCACAGCAATACTGATCCAATCATATGCCCAATGTGTTTGATTGACATCGAAAAAGGCAACACTATAATCGCTTAATTCTTGCTTTAAATCATTCGCTTCAACAATCATTTTACAAAATTGTGCTCTTGTCAGACTTTCATATGGTTTAAATGTCCCATCAGGGAAGCCATTCACAATGCCTTCATTTGATAAAATCTCTACATACTCTTCAAATTTTGTGTTTTTGGTATCTTCAAAGGTTGCTGCAAAAGCAAATGTTTGTATTAAGCAAAGAATAGTGATTAATACTCCTATTATTTTTTTATTCATGTTATCCTCCTCTAAAATATATCATTTGCATCGTCTTTATTATATATTTTTCGACATCCTGATGCAACATTTTTCGCACATTCCAGAACAAACCTTTTCGAGTGCTTCCGCACATTTGAGGACAGATATTTTAAGTGTTTCAATCTTTAACTTTCATCAATCATATCCTATTCCTTTCATTTTCCAATAAACATTTGCACATAGACTTTTCCATATTTTGGGCTACTGACAACACCAATTCCTGTGTAGTTAAAACTGCTATTTAAGATATTTGCTTTATGGCCTGACGAATTCATCCATGCATTCACCGCCCCGCTATTACTGGAATTTCCTGCAATATTTTCGCCCGCTGTTTTGTAGCTAATTTTAAAACTTGTCATCATTTGAAAAGGAGTACCGTAGGTTGGTGATTCGTGTGCAAAATAGTTGTTATCCACTAAATCATGTGCTTTAATTCTAGCCACTCTTTGAAGTTCTGCATCTACCTTTACTGCTGTTAAACCATTATTTATTCTTTGCTGATTGATTAAATCAAATACTTCTTTTTCATCTGCGCTTAAACTTGCATTTACCGTATTTGTTGTGCCACTATCACCACCTGTATTTGTTTTTTCATTATTTGACACATTTGGATAAATTGGTTTTACATATTTTTGACTCACCGTACCAACGTGGTCATCATTAGTTTGCACCACATACCAATCCCCAATCCCTGCAAATACACGAATGTATTCGTTCTTTTTTACTGTAGTCACAATGCTAAACCAGGTACCTGGACCGCTTCTTACATTTAAAGTGCTAGCCGTAACCAAGCCTGTTGAAAAATCAGTTTTGTAATAATGTTGCATGGCGTAGGAAACACCGAAGGATAGAAGTGTCATCATCATAACAGAACTTACCAAAAAAATAGTCAGTGCTTTTTTCTTCATAAAATAAACATTCAAAAAACTCACCCCTTACAAAAGTATGTCAGTATGAATGTCCATTATCACAAAGAGCGCACATCCAGGGACAACCATTTTCGAGCGATTTCGCACATAAAGGGACAGAAGCTGTTCAAAAGCGTCTATTTCATCCCATTTTTCTTAAGAATTCGATATAAGCAAAAGCGTGTCATCCCAAGCATTTCTGCAATATCTTGATCATTAATTCTACACTTTTCTTTTAATTCCAAATAGACCTTAGTAATCTCACCCATATCTTTCCACATTATTTTTCTATCTTTCATTACCTCGTTAAAGGCATCCTTTATTTCCTCTTTGGAGTACTCATCTTCCATATACTGCGTAATCGTATGAGGGTTATCCAATATTTCATCGATGTCTTCGTGGGATAACTCACATATATCCCTTACAATATCATTCATCTTTCCAAATTCACGATAGCTAGAAAAAGGGTATTGACTAACACTCCTGCAAATTCTTGCTTTCACTGGATTTTCATGAATATATTTTATGCAATTGATTAAATGCGCCCTCGTATAAATCCCTTCACTTCTAAATCTTTCTCTAAAAACATGGCCAATTTTGTTTCGCCTTTTATTATAGAATAATCCATATGAGGTATTGCATTCTTTTAGCATTGTTGAAATTCTTTCAATGTATGGGCAAAAGAGTAACATATGCACATGATTGTCCATGATACAATAAGCAATTAATTCCACATCATTTCTAAAAGCATTATGTTTTATTAAATAAATAATTTTTTCTTTGCACTTTGCATTTTGAAAAACATACTTTTTTTCATCTCCTTGTATCATCACATGCAAAAAACTCGACTCGATATCATTTCTTGCTTTTCTCATAGGATTCTCCTTTCTAGAAAACAAAAAGGGGGCAAAATCATTTTTTCTAAATGATTTTGTCCCCTAAAACTAACTATCATTAAAATAAACCATATTTAGTTTGTTGTCAAGTGTTTTATCATTTTTGGCATACCACTCTTATAAAGGTCTGTCCCTTTATGTGCGAAATCGCTCAAAAATGGTTGTCCCTGAATGTGTGAATGTGTGCGGAAATTATTTTGCAAATTTTTCTGCGCTTCTTTCACTAATTAATAAAGCTTGCTCACGTGTGGCGTTGCCTAATACGCTAAATTTGTTTTCGCCAACGCCTTTAATAATTTCAATGCTTGACATGTAATAGATAGATGCTTTTCCCCATTCGTGCATTTGGCTATCATCTGCAAATTTTGTAACCTTTGTTAAATCAACGGATGTGTTAATCCCCGCTTTGGTTAAAGCTCTTGTCATCATCGTTGCCATTTGCTCACGGGTAATTAACGCATCTGGATTGAAGGTGGTATCGGATGTGCCATTGGTGATACCTACATTAAATGCTTTTAACACTTCACTGTCGTCTGTATCCTTAAATGGATTGGTTGCAACTGGCATTGCTTTATTTCCAGTAAGTTTTTCATAAAGTTTTACAGCAACGTGTGCAAATTCTTTACGAGTAATGTTTTTTGTTAAATCGTACTGATTGAATAGTTCTGGAATTACATCTAATTCAGAAGCTTTAATTAATTCTGCTTCTGCCCAACCAGATGCTTTTGCCCAAATAGTTTTTCCAAAATCATACTCGATATAAAAATTATCTTTATCATAATCTCCTGGCATCTCAGCATCTTTGCCATTTACCATGCCAAAATAGTCACTACGCAAAGCGCGTCCTTCATCAATTGCTACATAAATCTTTACTTTATATTTGGTACCTTCTTGGAAGGTGCTATCGTTTGGTGTCCATTCCACTTTGGTAATGGTAAATCCATCCGTTAATGGTGTTACTTTGGTAGACGGTTTTTCTCCTGCTTTTGGCTCAGGTATTTCTACTTTAAACTGATTAATCCAGTTTGGTTCTGCAGGTTCTTCAATTGGTTGTTCTTCTTCCTGCCCTGTTGGTTGCTCTGTTTTCTTTTCAACCAATTTTAATGTGATTACTTTTGAAAATATTGTTTCATCGTTAACTGCGAGAATACATCTGTATTCTTTTCCATCATATGAACTATCTGCATTCTTGATTGTATATTCACTATTTGTAGCACCTTCTATTTTTTTAAATCCAAATATTTGCTTTACTCCACTACCACTTGCTACATAATGACACCATTGATAGCTATCAGCGCCTGTTGCTTTTACATATAGTTTAACATCTTCGCCACTTAAATACTCCAATGTTTCAGGTGATTGTTCCGTTATTTGTATTTTGTCAGTATATTCTGTTGTATGTTTCCAAATGAATACTCTTTCGTTTTCTTCCATACTAGAGATCTTAAAGAATTCATCTTCTACTTTACCATCCAGCCATGCGTTGACTGAACTATTCCAGGAGTAACCATCATTTAATTTGATATATACGGATAATTCAATGTTATCTCCAGCGGTTGTATCTGATTCCATAACTTTCCCATTAATTTTGATTTGTTGTTTGGTGATTGTGCCAGGGAAATCACTCTTTAATACTGCCTTTGGATTTGATTGAGTATACTCTTGTCCATTGGTAAGCCACGTAAAGTTTTCAAATTTAACTTCGCTTACCGTATTTGCTTTTGTACCTCCTGTCGTAAAACTGATATCACTGATCACTTTATTGTTATTTGCTTGCATTTTATTGAATGTTGCCGTCTTTCCGTTTACAGTCACTTCAACATCAGGATAGTACTCACAAAAGTCTGATAGCTTAACTAAAAACTGTGGTATATATTCAGTTGATGCTTGATAAGTCTCATTATCAGCCATGTAAGTGCCTTTTCCTTTTTCCATCCAACCAGCAATTTCTACTCCAACACCCGATTGTTCTACACTAACTGTTTTTGACGGAGTTTTTCCTGCTTCTGGTTCAACAACCGTTAAGTCAAGACGATCAATTCCTACCATATTAACAAAAAAATGTTGTTCATCGCTAGGATAAATTGTTGCTATCGATTGATTTGTCTTGATAACACTATCTGACATATCAGTAGCATATGCTTTTCCTTTACCTTTGTTTTCAGTAGAAACTGATAGTTTTCCCACACCATCATCACTTCCAGATAGTACCGCAATTCCTTTAATTCCATAAAAATCATCATAAGACGATGCTTTCCAATCAACCATTACAGTTGCATCTTTTGCGATTGTGCACTTTTCAATCATTCGATGAGCTTGGTTGATACCAGCAAAAGTTTTACCATTATCAATGCAGCTGATATTAAAATGACCATTATAGAACCCTAATAAACCTGAACAATAGATTCCACAACTTCCTACATCAATATCTAATGTGCTTGCCGCACTTGTTCCTGCACCTTGCAAGATTAGTCCTGTATTACAATTTATCCCGTATAAACCATCTGTAATTTTACTATCCGTAGTGATAAGTATTCTCACCTGACTTACATTATCATACGCTCTAATGGTTATGCCTGAACCATCATAATTGTTTAAATTGATGGTTTCGTTGATAACAGTCCATCCTTTTCCTCGCATTTCTTTAGTACAATTATTAATTTGATATCCATTAATACGAAGTGATTCAAAAACAGTGGATGCTTCACCCGTAAATGTAATCTCAGACAAATCCTTATCTGCAAATACAGTTGAAGAAATGCACATTATTGAGATAACAATTATAAGCATACTAAAAATTTTTAACTTACATTTCATAAAAAAACATCTCCCCTTAATAAAATTTTTCTCTTAAGAGGAGTCGCATATGCTTTATCATTGGTATTTTCTCTAATCCCCTTAAAATAAGCACTTTCCTATCGTTTCTATCATATCAAATGATGAATGTATTTTCAACAATCAATTTAAATAAAAATGCCTATTTCGTAATGATTTTTTTGAGAAATTAATGCATATTTCATTTTAGTTAAACATAGTATGAATTAGCCAAAACTTTTTACCATTGAAAGGATTTGAAAATGAAATCTCTTTTTGTATTAGTGCAAGATGAACCCTTCATTTTGCATGTAGAAAACCAACATGACATCCAGATGAACTGGTACCACTCGCTCGAAAACAAAGAGTTTCATGTGATGTACTATCGGTTTGGAAAAGTGGAATTTGTAAAAGTGCTAAGAGATGCCATATTTTCTCCTTCTTCGCTTTCTAGTTGCAAAGTGATTCCCAAATGTCAAGCACCGAAAATTGTGCAAGAAACTTTTCTAGAAAAAGAATGGATGCATTAGTAAGGTATAACAAAAATGTGACAAGAATGAACTCCTTGTCACATTTTTTATTTTTCTATCAAGCACCAAAAGGTCTGTCCCTTTATGTGCGAAATCGCTCAAAAATGGTTGTCCCTTTATGTGCGCTTGCGATTCAAAACAAGATAAATCACGATATAGATAAGTGAAATTGGTAATACTGGAACAAGCGAAAAAGCAATCAGATTCCATAATAGAGCTTCTCTTATTGCTTCAAGTCCATATACTCGATGCATATTAATGATTCCTGTATTATACCCCCAGAAGAAACAGCCAATTGCATATGCAAAATAAATCATCCAACATATGATAGATATTACAAAAATAATTTTTCCTAATCTTATTTTTTTCTTGTTAGTATCTTTTTCTTGTTTTTCTCTATTTTTACTGAGCAAATAATAAATTTGATATCCAATCAAAAGAGCAAAACAGATTGCTTTTTGCCAAAGAAAATCAATTCCAAATAACACGTCTCCAAGCAAAAAATCTCCCATAGCTTCCAAACCATAATCTGTGCTATTAATATAGTCAAAATGATATCCAAAGATTGCAAAATAGATTCCAATCAAAATGATTATAACATACGGAATTAGTGAAACAATGAACAATACTTTTTTGGTTTTAGGTTTCATAAATTCTCCTTTTCCTTCATTATGAATGATAGCATAAGCTACCTTAATTGCACGAAAATGGTTGTCCTTACATGTGCGCTAAACTATCGGTAATCTCATCTTCCTTATTTTGCATTGCTTCCAATGTTTGCTGAAGTAATTCATCAAGCTCCCAGCCAAGCATCTCAGCACCTTTCGCAATAATATCTCGTGAACATCCTGCTGCAAACTTTTTATCTTTATATTTTTTCTTTAAGCTAGATAACTCCATGTCTTTGGTGCTACCAGATGGCCTCATCTTGGCAGCTGCCCAAATTAAACCTGTTAGTTCATCGGTTGCAAATAAGATTTTTTCCATTTGCTTTTCTGGAACCACATCACAGCAGATTCCATAGCCATGGCTACAGATAGCATGAATCATTTCATCATTGCAACCAATTTCTTTTAATAATTCTGGCGCCTTTTGGCAATGCTCTTCTGGATACTTTTCAAAATCCACATCATGAAGAAGTCCCACTAATCCCCAAAAATTTTCATCTTCACCATATTTGTTTGCAAAATATTTCATCACTTGTTCTACGGTGTAGGCATGCCTTATATGGAATTCTTCTTCATTATATTTTTTTAATAAATGAACTGCTTCTTCACGTGTCATTTTGATTTCCTCCTTTTTACTCAACACACTGAAACATCTGTCCCTAAATGTGCGAAATCGCTCAAAAATGGTTGTCCCTAAATGTGTAAAAACGGTTAAGGTGTTATTTCTCCTGAATACTTGCTCTCCATCATCTTTAGAGCATCATCTACTGTGGATGATGCACGAGAATCAATAACCATATTGACAACAGCCGTGCCTATTAATCCTATTGCAACGATAATCAATAAAATAATAAAAAACTTTTTCATCTTTTCACCTCCTTCAACGCTTTCTTTTTCCTATGTTCAAATGTGTAATTTCCTTCCTATTTTCTCTAAAAACTCTTTTCCAAATACTTCTTCTAACAAGTGATTCTTATATGTATAAACAAGATAGATTCCTGTACCGATGCATCCGTTAATTCCCAAATAAATTAATGCGGTTATTTTTCTATATTCTTCTATGTAGATGATTTTTCTTACAATCATATTGAATACTACGATAGCGCATAGTGGCACAACCGTTTTCTTTAATACTTTTAAGGTGTTTCCAAACTTAAAGTTCATCGTTCTACGTAAATAAACAAGTACTATCGCAGTGGAAACCATGTAACCTATAATAGTGGCAAGAATTGTTCCAATATAGGCCGGTAGACCTAGTGAATATAATAAACGAATCATAGGAATATCAATCAAAGCATTGATTACTAATCCACAAATCGAGTTTAAATACACAATTTTAAACTTTTTCAAACTTTGTAATACACTATTTAGCACACTCCATATACCAAAGAAAATATGTGAAATCGCAGAAAAGCTTAAAATAAGAGTTCCATATTGACTTGCCCCATAAAAGATAAAATACGATTCTCTTGATAGCATGAATAATAACACTGCCATTGGAATAGCTACTACCAACATGGTTGAAAGCGCTTGATTAATTCTATGGTTTACTCCCTCATAATCTTTTTTGGTGTAGCATTCTGTTACATTTGGAATGATGCTTGTAATTAATGCTGTAGAAATGGCAATGATAAGTGTACAAATCTTTGGAGCCCATGTTGCGATGATACTTGAAATGACTTTGCTTTCATCACCCACAAACCCGACGCCATTTAATCCTTTCACAATCAAATGAATGTCTACTAATGTATAGATATCGTTAATAATTGAGATTAATACGATTGGCAAACAGTATAAAGCAATTTTCTTTAAAATGGTTTGATTGGATACATCATCTTTTTTGGTTGGCTTTTCAAAGGCATCTTGGTTCTTTTTCACTTTTAGTTTAAGATAAAGAAAGGCAACTAACCCACCAAAAAATGCACCTGATAGAGCAAACGATACACCAGTTGTTACGGATAGTTTTAATAATCGAATGGAGATATAAGATCCAACTAGAACAACGATAATTCGAACTACTTGTTCAATCACTTGTGAAAATGAGGTAATGGTGATGAATTTGTGGCCCTGAAGATATCCTCTTAAAACACTTAAAAAAGGAATAATCAGTAAGCAAAAAGAAGTTACTTTAATCACCAAAGATACATTGGATACAGAAATAATAGAGGTATCTATTGCTACATTTTCTTCTGCATCTCTTGCCAGTAAATACCTTGCAAGCAGTGGTGAGCCAAAGAACACAAGCAAAAACGAAACAATTGCTAGCACTGCAACCAATATGGTTCCTATTTTTTGAGCTCGTTGTTTTGCCTCATATTTTTCAAGTGTTAAATACTCCGCAATAATCATACTCATTGCCACAGGAATACCTGCCGTGGAAATATTTAAGAATAGGATATAAATATTATAAGCATAGCTATAAAGCGTTCCTCCATCTTCTCCTATAATTTGATAAAAGGGAATCACATAAAGTGCTCCCATGATTTTGATCAGTATTAAAAAGATTGAGGTAACAAGTGTCCCTTGTATGAAACTATTCTTCGTTAATTTTTTACTCATAGTTTAATCTGCCTCATTTCATCTCCTAAAATATCGGAGATTTGTTTTAGATGACCTACATGTTCATCATTAAATAAATAATACTGTACAAGCCCATAACTTGGATACTCATTTCCTTCCATAATCACTGGCCCGTTTTTGGTAATGGCAAAGTCCCAACCAACATAACGAATTTCTGGAACTTCTAATGCTGCTTTTAATGCCATGTCAAACGCTTCTTTCACGTAAGGAATCGTTACCGTATCAAATTTGATTTTACGCATTGGATGCTCCGTATATACATTTGCCACATCATCAATGACTCTACTGCAAATTTTTCCTTCTTCATTTAAACGCATGTAAGCATCATTACAACCAATCGCAATGGCATCATCGGTATTAATACGAAGAGCATTAGCAAGCATATAGGATTTACCATCTTTCACCAAAGTAACAATTCTAAATGAGTTAACCGCATATGGATTTATTTTATTTAGTTCATCATGTTGCACAATTTCTTCTTCTACCAAGTTTAATTTCTTGTCCTTTAACTCTTGATATAACTTTGCAATGTCATGCTCTTTTACCTTAATTTTTTCAATACCGTGCCCGCCAAAATCCTTTGGAGGTTTTGCAAATACCGTTTCTTTATCACTGACAAATGCTTTAAAATCATCTAGTGTTGAAACTCTTAAATCAATCCAACTTCTGCCGATGTATTTGTTAAAAATCTTATTAAACAATATTTTATCTGACATAGTGGCACGATACTTTGGATCATTTAAATAATTTAATAATTTATAAAAAGAGGTAGTCGTCACATACGTCTTTTTTTGTTCTTTCGTAAGATTAATATAATCGCCCTTTAGATAATCGGTATAGCCAATACCATAACGAGCAAAGTTATATAGCATATCCATTTTTACTTTGAAAGGAGATTTATTGTTTCTTTCGCCAATATCTTTGGCAAGTTTATTTAGTTTATCAAAATTAATTTCTTTTATCTTTTTGTACATCATGCGAAACACTGACATGTGACAATCCTCCTACAATTCATTTTACGATATATATACTCTTTCTAATCCTTTTCCTATGCTTACCAATGTTTGTTGAATAGTTTCATGTTTTAAGCGACTCATATAGCCAAGTGTTAGGCTCTCCCCCATAATCACAACTTCATCATAAAGTTCAACAGCATCGTCTACCTCCATAAAACTCATACACATGCATGCATTCCCTACAAAAGGATATTTTTTGGTTCCAATCAGTCCAAAACGATTATGCATATCTGTTCCAATCCCATCATCATAACCGATTGGCAAAATGGCTATTCTCATATCTCGCTGCACTCTTTCTAAGCCGTAGCCAATGATATCTCCTTTTTTAACACTACGAATTTCCATCACATTCGTTTTAACCGTCATCGCTGGTTTAAGCGGAAGATGATTACCACGAATCACGGGACTAATATGATCTTTTTTGATTAAAATAGTATCTCTTATTTTTAAGGCTTTTTCTTTAAGTGATGTGCCGTATTCTTCAAGAGAGACATCATATCCATATAGCATGGTTCCAATTCTCACCGCATTTTCAAATGGAATTTTAGGATGCGCAACCATTGAAAAACTACTACTTAAATGCACCATTGGAATTTTAGACAAATCGATATCGGATGTGATGTCTTGAAATCTTTTAATTTGATTATCATATTCTTTATCATGAATCCCTGTTGTACCAAAATGGGTATAAATTCCTTCTAACTGAATATTCTCATGTGCCATGATATATTGATACATTTCAAAAAACTCTTCCTTGGTTTTTACGCCCATGCGATTCATGCCGGTATCTAATTTGATATGTACCTTACAATTTAAACTACCGATTACTTTTAAATATGCTAAACTATCAACCGTTAATGTTACTTTATAATCAATAGCGGTGGGTACTAATCCTATATCAATTATCTCCGTACAAAGAATCGGAATAATTTGATAATCTTTTCGGATTTGAACCGCTTCATCTAAAGAAGAAACTGCCAAATAATTAATGCCAGCATCTGTTAATGTTTGCACAATACCATATCCATGTCCATAGGCATTTGCTTTTACCATACCAATATAGTATTGATAATTGTGATACTTTTGAAGAATCGTACTCACGTTATGATGTATATTTTTTAAATTTACTTCTACATATGTTTTTCGAAACATGAAAAATCCCTCCAACATATCGTAATCCACGACACCATTATAATGATAATGACGAATTTTGTAAATATTTGTTTGACAATTTCCACACGAATAGGGTTTTCCCTAAATATGCGCAAGTATTTTTTGGAAAGCTGTTGGGAGTGCATATTTGCTTTCTAATTCTTCGGGAGATGCCCACAAAAAGCCTTCGCTTTCTTTTTCTACCAATACTTGGTAACCTTTCATGTACCAATCTATATGGGTAAAAACGTGCTTTACGTCTTTGATGTACTTGATTTTAGTATCCTTTAAATTCCATTTTTGGATAACTTGCTTCATTTCTTTTTCTGTTAAAAAGCCTTCGACATTTGGCAATTGATACATCCCAGAAAGAAGTCCTTTATGCGTTCTTTTTTCTAATGCAATTTTTCCGTCTGGTGTTATCATGATAAACACTGTTTTTTCTTCTTGTTTGCGTTTGACCTTTTTGATACGAACTGGGATTTCTTCTGTCAAATCATGGGCATAGGCATAACAGCTTTGATGAATTGGGCAATTTTTGCAATCTGGCACACCACTTGGTATACAGATTGTTTCTCCAAGTTCCATTAAGCCCTCATTAAAATCTCCTGACTCTTCTGGCATGATTTTGATAAGCATTTCCTCTACTTCTTTTTTGGTTTCTGGTAATAACACATCTTTTTTACTGCCGATGATACGTGAGATTACACGAAGCACATTGCCATCTACTGCTGTTACTTTTTCATTAAAACAGATGGATCCAATTGCTCCTGCTGTATAATCACCAATTCCTGGAAGCTTTCTTCTTTCTGCAAAGTGCTCTGGCATATTTCCCTCATATTCTTCCATGATTTGAATGGCTGCCTTTTTTAAATTACGCGCACGACTATAGTATCCCAAACCTTCCCAAAGTTTTAATAAATCTTCCTCGTCAATTTGAGAAAGTGATTGGATATTAGGTAATATGTTCATAAAGCGGGCATAATACTCTTTGACTGCTTCAATTCTAGTTTGTTGAAGCATGATTTCAGATATCCATACATGATATGGATTTTTATCTTTTCTCCATGGAAGCATACGTTTATTGTTTTGATACCATTTTAGTAATGGTTCGACAATTGGCTTTAATTCTTGTTTCATTATTTCTCCTTCTTATGATGAGCAATGCTCAACCGCTACGAGTAAGGGAGCGACGAGAGTGTCGCTCCCTATATTCATGATTGTTTCGCTACGAATCATTTCGTCAATACTTACTTTTGAATACCATCTATTAATTCATTGTTGTTTTGAAGTAAGATGGTTCCTGGTTCAAATTGTTCTCCTCCATTAGTAACTCTTGCACGATAGGTTAATACAGATTTTGTTTCAGAAGCATTATATTTTGGATCATAAGGATTCCAAAAACCAATGGTTAGCTTTTGTCCATTTTGATTTCTTAAATATCCAGCATGGCTCTCACCATATAGATACTCAACAAAAGCCATATTATTTGGAATAGCATCTTCAACTTTGCATCCATATTTGATACCATCTTCATATAGTTTTTTATTATCAATTGTAATGGTTACTGTTACAATCTCGCCTTCTTTTGCATTGTCTTTGCTGTACTTTTTAGAAACAATATAGCCTTTCTTTGGTACATTTTCAAACTCGACTGGTTTATATTGCTCTAACATGAAGGAAAGATTATCTGTCATAGAGACTACCTTTATCGTATCTTTTCGAGAAATTAATTTTCTAGTAAATCCTATGCCTTTTACTTCAATTTCTTCTTCTGTTCCGTTAATGTTTAGTTTTAGTAAACCTTTTTTGTAGTTTTTTGCTACTGCATTTTGAATGTAGTATAGTTTCACAAAATCACGATGTTCTGGCAAAGCATCCTTACTTAAATAATTGGTATATAACGCTTCGCGTTCTTTTAAGTTTAGTTTGATAGCTAAGATTACTTTTAGTTCGTATTCAATCTCGTCGTTTTCTGTAATGCTTTCTGATACGATTTCATAGAGTTCTTCCGCCTCATCGAAAGAGCCAATATCGGCAAAAGCAAGGGCTAAATATAATACTTGTTCTTTAGTATAGTTTTTCGTATCTTTTAGCATGGTTTCTTTGGCATTTCTTAGTTCTACGAGACTTGCTTGATCGATATTCACTTTTGCCCACAGCATTGCCTCTTCTCCAAGCTTGTTTTCGATTTTATCTAGAATATCGTCATTATATATTTCAAGCGACTTAGTAGCAAGCATACGAAGTGCCAAACGAGCATCATCAGAACTATTCTTCATAACCTTGAAAATGTTCTTATCTGCTTCATATTCATACTCTCTGACGTAATCAAATTCTATGCCATTACATAGATTGTTTAAAATTCTGGAAGCTTCTTTTGCAATAATTCTAGAATCATTTCTATCAGCAAAGTATAAACCAGATAATTCAAAGATTGTTGGTAATACTTTTTCCAAGTCTTTATTGACAATATATAAGTACCCTTTTGGAGAAACGATAGAAATAGTATCTCCATTTTTCAAAATAATGCTTTCTCTTAAAGTAGCGTCTAATAAGCTTTCGGCTACTTCAAACTCATCTACTAGACTATCTTTGTTATTTTCGCAAGTACCTGTCAATCTAATTTGATAGATTCCCTTCTCCTCAATTGGTTTTTGTACTTGGTAAGATAGCACTTCATTTGCTCTAGTTTGAATGGTATCTTGTTCTAATACTTGGCCATTTTGGTCTAATATTTCAACCAAGATTTCAGCCTCTTTGCCACTACTTACCTTTGAAAAACTCTTGACATTAAAGGCAAATTTTTCGCCAACTAAATATCTATCTTTATGATTGGTTGTGACATAAAAGTCTTTGCTTACTTTTATCTTTTGGGTATCTTCTTTTGCTTTAAAGTCTTTCGAAATCGCTTGAGCCGTTACGGTCCATTCTGTAATATTATCTGGAAGTTTCACTCTTATTTCTGCATTTCCATTTTCATCTGTCACTACGCTTTCAAAGAAAGCAGTTACTTTAAGAATTTCTCTAAGGCTTTCACTTTCTCCGCCACCATCTCCAGCGCCAAGCCCCATAGCGGATTCTTCCACAGAATCTGTTGCGCTCATTGGTGCGGCACTATTGGTTGCAAACCCTTTGGTAATGCCACGATTTCCATTGGTTGATGGTGCAATTGAATAATGATTATATAAAGAATCGATAATAAAGGTATCTACCTTTCCATTGGCATCAATATAGGCAGAATCTAATGCAGCCAAGTTCACTCCTGCTTTTACGCCTTCGCCTTTACTTGTTACTTTTATCTTTATGACTGCTTCTTCACTTGGTAGGTAAACTTCTTTATCAAATGTAATCTCCATATCCAAAGAAAGTGCTTCTTGGCAAAGTGAAATCTGAGTGGAAGGATACCACATATAATCCATATAACGAGAACTTGCATAATACACCATATTAGAAGCCGTTGGTGAGTATGTCTTTATAGAATCATACATAAGGGTGTATGTCACTACATTTGCTCCCATTTCTTCAGTAAAGGTAAAGTGCGGCGCTTCTCCTTGATGATGATAGATTTCATTACCCGCTACCGATACCACTAATGTATAAAAATCAAACATCGAGTAATCATTAATTCTGCGTCCTTGATTATCTGACAAATAAAAGTAGACTTCATCTCCCACCTTTAACGCATCATTGGTATCGTAACGTAGTGTATAGGTTAATTCATCATTAATCATTGGGGCAACTTCTTCCACCTCTTCGACCTCTGTGGTGGAAGCAAGTGTTTTATAAGTACCGCCATAAATTCTTCCATCATAATTCAAAGCAAGTTCTTTTCCTGTGTCTGTTATTAAGTACGCATAAAACTCGTAATAAGAATGAATATCATCACGATGTTTTGGAAGTGTATAACTTCCTTTACCATCTGTCATCGTCACAGTAAACTGTTTATCATACTCTGGCTCTGCTACTCTGTCATAGCGATACTGTTCTTCCATTTCCTTGGTGTATGGGTTATACTCTCTTCCTGTCACGGTTTTCACTGTTTTATATGCTTTAGCAACAACTTTAATGCTATCATTTGCTGGTGTTTCTTTATCCAGTGATAAGTATTCCTCAAACGATAAGTGATACTGTTTATCCTCTAGTACATATTTGTTTTCTCCTGTTGCATAGTGTTTATATGGATATACTGTTAAATAAAGTGATTCTTGCTCGCCATCCATATAAGAATTGACTACATTAATCCAAACATTTTCTGGAGTAATATTGGTCTTACTACTACTTGTGGCAAGTGGTACTTTAATCTCACCATTTCCCTCTGTATCTGTTTTGGTACTGCCTTTTTGTCTTTGCACATTTCTACTGTAATCATTAATTTCAAAAGTAAATTCTACATCATTAAGTGGTGTGCCATCATACGTACTGGCTCCCAAATTGATGATTCCCGTTTCTCCATTAATATACTCTCTTCTTTCAGGCTCAACGGAAATTTGATACTGCTTCATCTCATAGTTTTGTACACGAATATACCTTGTACTGTATTCTTCATTATTGGCAACAATGGTAGCCGTTATATATGCTTCATCATTGACGTTATTGATTTCGAATTCGGTTTCAAAAGTACCAACTTCTGAAAGTGTTAGTGGAATTTCAGCAAGAACATCCTCTTCGCTTGCCTTAATTCTTAATAGTGCATGATCAATAGTCGCTTTACGGTTTCGAATATAGCCCCAAAAATGAATTGTTTCTCCTACTTTATAGACATTTCTATCCATATATAAATAGCTATTATCAAATCTTCTTATTGATGTCAAAGGATTTTCAGAGTCATCCTCTGTATAAACTTGATTGGTAATATCAATCACGAATGGTGTATTGCCATTTTTAAATTCTACATAGTGAAACTCTTCTTTTAAGCTTGCTAGATTCTTTTGAAAATCTTCTATATAAAGCACACCATTATTGTTCGTCGTTCCCAATTTTTCGTTGTTTAAATAAACATCCACTGCATTATTCGTATTGTTTTTTCCTTTATATAAAATCATGATGTTTTGGTTAGAAAGAACAGAGCAAGTGGCAGAAGCCTCATTTACTTGAAATAGAAATGCACTATTTCTTCCATTTATCGTTAATAGTACTAAATAATATCCCTCTTCATCAATCACAAGATTGGACTCTATAGGATAGTTTTCAGAATAGTAATAACGATTCTTTGCTTTTGCTTCTTGATAATGGTTTTGTATTTCTTCTTTTAAATCTTTTTGGTAAACAGGACTATACTTTTTCCATTCTTCTAATTCTTCAATGGTTTCGTTTTCATTTAATTTTTGCATGATGTCAAGATACTTTTCCTTAGAGGGAAGTTTATGAATTTCCACATTTGCATCTTCAATCGTTAATGTTTTATTCATATTCACATAGGTACTTAAATTAAGTGTGATAGGAGTGCCTGGACGATAACGATTTAGCATAGTTAAGTTAGCAGAAAAATCTGATTCTTCATTATTTTGAATCGAAAACTTGAAAGTATATTCTTCTTTTAATTCATTTCCTTCTGTATCTTTAAGACCTTCTTTAATGGTAATTGTATACGTTTTTCCAACTTCAAAACGTTCTTCTGGTTCAAAGCGATAATCATAACCGTATGCTTTTTTAAACTGCCCTTTGATTTTTGGCTCGATAGAAATATAATCTTGAATTTTTTGTTTATCATCTAACAAGCTATTAAATGCAATTTCTGGGACACCAGTTTCTTCTAAATAGGAATTGTTTTGTGGATATGTGTAATCAATGCCAAATATTTTTTCAGTTTGGAATGCCCATTTTTTGGTGCCTTCTGTTGTTTTTTCGATTACATTATATACTTGATCTTCTTCTAGTTCGTTCGTTGTTTTGATTTGATAGTACTTGGTATTAATTTTGGTAATTTCATATTCTGCTTTTGGTTTAAGACTAAATGTGTTAGCTACGTATTCTTCCGTCACATCTTTTTGGAATTTTAAATCAAAACATGCTTTGACAGGTATTTTGCTATCTACTTCTTGGCTAGAAGAAACTTCCACTTCAGATTGTTTGTCAAATACTATTTTTTCAGCTGCTACGTCTACCACTTTTCCTTGGTTTGTGATATCACCTGTTTTACTCCCTTTCGAGTTGTGAATTAGTAATCCTATGATTACGCATAGTGCCACCACAATAACTACTCTTAACCCCTTTTTCATCTTTTTTCCTCCTTCACGTGAATCGTATATTATTCACTCTTCACTTCTATCTCTGGCATAGTATCTTCTAGTTCTTTCTCAAATTTTGAAAGGTCTTCTTCCGTTTGTTTTCCTTTTTCACCCAAGCTAATTACTTCTTCTAATGCTTTTAATACCTGCTGATTTGATTTTTGAAGTACTTCAAAATCCATCATTTCTTTTTGCTTGCTCCCTATTTCTAGTGCCATCATCACTTCGTTTTTCCACAATGGAATGGTCGTTACCAGTGAGCTTTGCACTTTTTCAGCAATTTCTGCTTGATTATCTTTTAATAATCTCATTTGTGGTTCCATTTGTAATGACACTACTCTTGTCATTTTTAAATCATAGATCCTTTTTTCTAATCTACGAATGACACTTTCTAAATTTTGCACCTTAGCACTGTCTATTAATTCTTTGGTTTCTTTTGTTTTTTCTTTTAGAAGAGACAATTCTTTGAAAAGTTCTTCCAGTTTTTTTTCTCCTGCAATAATATATAAAGAAATCTCTTTTAAATTGGCAAGATTTTTTTGAGATAGTTTTTCGAGTATTTGAACTTCTTTCAACATTTGAATTCTGTGTTCTTTTAGCCTCTTTTCTATTTGTTCAACATCACTTTGTGTTTTCTGATATTGATGAAGAATCCTATTGATTTTGCTTTTATCCTTATGAAAAAATTGGAGTCGTTTCATCTGGCTTTGTTCTTTCACTTCTTGATGAAAGCCTTTGATCTTTCCTACTAATTCTTCAAGCAATTCTCCGATGGTTTTAATCTCTTTTGTCTCGAGTTCGTCTAAAATACTGTCGGCAAACTTTGCAATTCTCATTTGTGGTCCAGATCCAAACTGCAAAACCTCCATTTGAGAAAAATGCTTCATCTCTTTGACATATTCATCAATGGCTTCTTGCTCTTTTGGTGTTAACATATCATAATGAATCGTCTGTTCTATCAAGTCATTATCCACATTTGCGGAACCACCTAGTATTTTCAAAACTTCATTTTCTTGAAGCTCGGTTTCTGCTTTCAATTCAATATTTGCCATTTTCACACCCTCATTTATTCGCCATCTATCGTTCCTTCAACCTCTTCTACATACTCTGGCTTACCACTTAAATATCCTGTTAATTTATTATATAAATCCATTTTCAAACTCGTTACCACACTCGTAATGGTTTGTGGTACTGGAAGATTTACTTTTGATACGTCATAGCTACCACCTGTAACACCTGTTCTAAAACCATATCTCTCCCATGCAATTTGTCCAATTTCTGGATCTTCTAAAGCTTGATAAACTGCTTTTCCATTCTCATTAAAATAAGCAAAGCAGTGCGAATTCCACATGGTTGGAATTGGATATAAAATTCGTACATTGCTTGCAACTTGCATAAATCCTTCTGGGTTCGCATTTGAAAAGTCAATCATACTTTTTTCGTAATCAACAATCATTGGTTTTCCACCCATACCAGACATTAAGTAATTTTGGAATAAATCTGCTGGTGTATTGTTCATATAACCAGACTTAATGTAGAACTCTTTTAATTTTGGTAAATTTTCGTTTACCTTTTCATCCATGATTTCGCCACCACATAAAATAGAAAGCAAAATGCCATAGTAGGTAGCACCAGGCGAAGAAGTGACTGGGTCGGTAGAGGCAATATTCACATTGGCAAATAATTCTGAAAGTCCAATTTCTTTCCATGGCTTAGAATCTAAAACATATTGCATCAGTTTGTTCATATCGGTAATGTAATAAACGCCATCTTTTAATGAAACAATTTCTTCTGCTTCTAAACGATCAACGACCTCTTTCCAACTATAGATTACTACGGGTGTATTAAGGGTTAAGCCACCGCCTTGTACCGCATAACGATCTGATTCTCCCGCCTCTTTATTTGGCTGTAGTTTATAATAGTCGTAGAATCTTTGATCAGACGTAAAGAGTGCATCATATTTGGTGACACCTTCTGAACGAATGGTAAATTTTTCTCCATTTTCCATTCGTTTTACTATCTCTTGATTGCCAAGACCCACATATTCACGAATTAGAGGAGCTGTGATGGTTTTACCGTTACTCCAGTTATCAAAGATAACGTTTAACTTATACTTTTCTTTTAAGATTTTTTGCACATCCTTATCTGCCAAAAAATCTTCCTTACCGCCACCGGTTGCTACATACACAGTAGTAAGACCTTTAATGTGCTCATCCGCAAGGACTTCATCACCATTTTCTATGTCCATTCTAAGTTTTAATAAAACCACAATCACCACTAGGATAATAAATATGATAACTCCTAATACTTTTTTGTTTTTCAATGTGATTCTCCTCCTTATTTTAAATTCAAATCATTTGAATCAAATCCATCTGCTTTTAGCATCGATTCAAATACTTTCATCTCTGCATCGGCGTCCATCAAATCTGACTGATAAAGCATAGCAAGTTGTTTTTGAAAAGAATCATTAATGTCATGAATCATTTTTTGAGCTTGCTTCATAAAGTTTTTCCCCTCGCTAGATGCTAAGCGTTGGTTTTCAATTTCGTCATATTGCTTTACCATCTTTACGGTTACTGGCAAATAATAATCAAAAAAATTATTTAATTGTTTTCTTTTGTTTGGCTTAGAAGTAATGGTATCGATAATTTTTTGAACACTTTCACAAATCTCTTTTAAATCTTTTTGTACTTCTATATTTTCAATATATGGTATCATCACTTTGATTTCTTCATTTTGAGATTTGGCAGTTTCTAATACCTCATACAAAGTTCGATTGGTTCGTTTTAATGGATTTTTCTCTTTATTGTCTCCCATTAAAAGTTCCCCTGCGCCATAGGCAACAGCACCCATTACCAAAGAGGGTACAAGGCCGAACCGATAATGCTACGTAGGGAACTGCAAAAAATGCTCCTCCGCAAAACTGCGGAAATGATTTCTGAATGTTTCACGCTCATTCCTCACTTTTTTATTAATTATAGCCTCTTACTTCTTTAAAGGCTTCTACTAAATCAACCTTTCCATCAAACACCTTACCATTTGTTAATTCTGCAATCTCTTGTAATTGCTTATATTCCGCAGCACCAAACATAATGGAATAGATGGGAATTTCTTTTTGGTACACATGATAAATATAGGATAATTCTGTCATAGAACCAATATTGCCCATTCCATCTGTCATAAGGATAATCGAAACATTATACTTTTTAGTATCCTCTGCTTTTAATATTTCTATGCCACGCGCAGCTGCCTCGTAAATAGCAGTTCCACCACCTGGTTCTAGGGAATCAATTCTTTGTAATAAATCATCTGTATCTACCCCATTATCTGTTCTAAAAATACCCTCTACGCCGCTAGAAAATGGAACAATATCGATTTTATCGTCTTCTGAAAATTGAATATTTTCATTTTCTGCTTCTTTCGTCAAGATGTAATGCATAGCTTTTCGAAGAGATTCAATGCCCTCTCCATACATACTGCCAGAATAATCTAGGCAAAACACAACATGGACTGGTTTTCGAAGTTGATTTTGATAGGTCACCAACGCTTTTCTTATAACAGCAGTACTTGGAAACTTAACCGGTGTGATGTATTTAGTCGTATTAATTCCCCAGTCTGGATTAAAAATGGTTTGATCAACTTCACTATTAATCCCACCATACCATGTTCTTCTTGCATTTTCTTGTAACTTTTTCTTTCCTTCACTACTTAGTAAATAAGATTGAATATCTAAAAAGATTTGTTTTTTCTTATCATCTTTATGATCAATATAGGCAAATGGATTGTCACAAACTGAAACACCATCTACTGGATAGATGGCATATAATTCTTCTTTTCCATCTGCTTTTAGTTTTTGATTCAACTTAATAATGGAAGATTCATAAGTAAAAACCGCTTCGTAATCTCCCTTTAAAAAAGCTTCTTCTAAAAAGTCCTCCGAACCTGCTGACCTTTCAACGCCAGAGAAAAATGTTTTTAATTTTTCTTTTAATTCTTGGCTTTCAAGCATTTCTTCGGTTAGCACTTCTGGATTACCTGCCAATGTATAAAGCATTCCCAAATAGGCAGAAGCACCGCTATTAGTAGTATTAGGATTACTCATCGTAAACTTTAGATTTCCTTTAGAAATCACATCTACTAAATCCTTGGTATAAACTGTTTTATCCATAAATCCAAGTTCTTCTGCTTTGGATTTTTTGATACCAAAAATAACTGGAGTGATGCTAGTCGATTTTGAGTCTTTTAGGGACGCGACTTTGCTATCTATCATGTAGGTCCAAATGGAATTGGAACTCCATATGGCATCATATTTTTGACCTTTGTTAAGCACATTCATCATTTGTAAAGTACCTATATAATCAATATGCATACGATATCCTTTAGACTTAGCATAGTTTACAAGAATGTCTTCTAAATCTTTGTTTTCATCACTCACAAGGATGTTGAAATTCTTTTCATCTAATGCTGTTTCAGAATAAGCGTAAGGTTTTTTCGTTGTTTGCTTTGGTATTACTTCTTCCAATGCAGGAAATAAAGAGATGGCAGCCAATATCACCACTACTATAACAGTAATGACTAATGTTACTAAAGAAACACCTTGTTTGGATTGTATCAATTTATGCATCATATGATTCCCCCTCATCATTCTTAAAAATATTATATCGATAATTTCTATTGGTTTCAATATCATTTTAGAAAATAACAAAATGCAAAATAAACGCCAAAAGGCACTTTGTGAACAAGTCACAAAGTGCCTTTTTGAGATTGGTCGATGGTCAGTCCACGCAAAGGTCCACGTGAATGCCGTATCTCCGGGGGTCACCGCGCGCTTCGAGCAGGTCGTTGAGCTCGTTGATCAACCGAGCTGCATCGAAGTAGAGATCCCAGATGTGGCTCTGGACGAAGGCCTCCTTCTCGGCTTCGAGCGCGGCCGCTTCGGCAGCCATCCGCGCTTCCTCCTCGAGGGCCATGGCCTCATCCTCGAGGAGCTGCGCGTCGATGTCGAGTGCGTCCATGGCCGCCTTGGTGCGGTCCTGCAGGAGCTTCTGGCGCCGCTCAAGGCCATTGTAGAGGCGATAGTCGCGCTTGCCGGCCTTGGCCGCGCGCTTGGGCTCCGCCATCCACATTCCCGTGAAGGGGCTGTGCCAGAGCACTACGCCCTTCGGGACGGTGCCCCTCTTGAGGGTGGGAGCCTTCCAGCCAGTCTGGCACTGCGGAACGGTCACGCCCTTGGGGCCGCGGATGGCCTGGTTGGCCTTCCAGGTCTTCCGGCGCCGATCTGCGCGCTTCTTCTTGGGCATCTGCGGACGCGGGTCGAAGTCAAAGTCGTTGGAAAACAAGCTACGCTCCGAGGGCTTTTCGTCTCCTTTCTGGGCCAGGGTTTCCTGATCCGGGGTGAGGTATCCCTCCAAGAGGGATTCGGCCATGCTCATTTTCTTCGGCATAAAATTCTCCTTTCTATGCCCTCATAGCAAACGTAATACACCTAGATTGTGCATTCGTGCTATGTTCAATTCGGATTTTCGTACAGTTAATAGTATACCAAAAATTAGTAATTTTGTCAATATTATGTTTACTAGTAAGCAATATTTTTGTGAATTTATCAAATGTTATAAAAGTAATTGACGCTTTATGTTAACTATGGTATAATAGTTACCGTATCCCGCACATACCCTTTTGATACTTCTATTACAATTCGGTAATAGAAAAACTTTGAGACCTTGCGCAATATGATAGCGCAGAAAGGATTTGCCTTATGGAAGATAAGGTGCTCGCGTCCCAGAACCTCAGCAATGCCCCTTCCCGCCCGAACCTCTCGACGTCGTACGTTCACGACCCCTTTCCACGTTACCAGGAACTCAAAGATAAGTACCTGAGCGGGTGGAGGCTTCTGCAACAACTGCAACAGGCCCAGACCGAAAAGGCTGTTTTCCACGCTCTGAAGAATCTCAAGGCTGTCATCAAGCAGCTCGAGAAGCTCCAAGAGCTGGATATCCGCCCCGCCATGGAGGAGCTCCACCGGCTGGAGCTGCGGGAGGTCTCCCGCTTTGACCTGGATCAGGTGGAAAGCCTGCTTGCCCAGCTCGGCGACTTGGTCGACGAGGCCGAAATGGCGGTCTCCGAGTACCACCTGCAGAGCGTTCTCCTGCAGGCGAGCTACGACCGGCGGATTGCCAAAACCGTCGGCCAGCGCGGTCTGGAAGGCCTCTGTCTGTCCGAAGAGCTGCTGAGCATCCTCGTGAAGCTCAGCAATGAGCTCGGGGAAAGGCCTGTCTTCACCAAGGCCAAGATGGCCATTATGCTCGCTCGCATTTCCAAGATCATGGAGGTGCAGGAACTGGTGGGCCAGTATGGCCTGAATGGACTGGCGACTGCTCCCAAGGACGTCCTCGAGCTCATGGTGAACGTCGTGACCGACGTACTCCAGGACGACGAGGACTAAGCCCACAAAAAAACCCTCAAGAAGAAGGTTCTATTCCTTCCTTCTTGGGGGTTTTCCCCTATTTTACGCTTTTGTCAAGGTTGCTATTTTATGTAAATTATGGTATAATAATAAGTGACTCAATATCTTTTGTACAGCGCGATACCCTTAGTACAGACTGTATTGGGATCTCAATGAAAGGAGATTTGTTATGAATACAAATCTCAAGTCCGCGTTCACCACCCTCGCCACCCTGTTCACCCACCTCAAGGTCGGATGCAAGCGGCTCGTCCGTATCATCCGCCTCGGATGGCGCCGCTACCTCAGCCCGTATCACCATGGGCCAAGTCGGCGCGATCTCCAGGAAGACTACGCCGACCTTCGGCGGCTGCAGGCCATCATGGCCCTCGGCTTCCTGTGGTTCGCCGTAGGAAGCATCAAGGCGCCCAACTGGAGCGTTAAGGCCTGGGGGCTTGCTGCCGTCTCCGCGGTGTTTTTGGTAGCCATCGGCTACCTTGGCCACCGCATCGACGCGGTAGCTGCGGATTTCCGCGCTTCTCTTCGGTCAGGAGAGCGCGTTAATCTCGATACCCCCAACCTCAACGCTTTCGCGGCGAGAACGTCCGATGCTGCACAGAGAGCTGCCACGAATCTCGCCCGCCTGCTCCGGCGCGCCGTCCTCCTCACAGTCGTCGTGGCGGTGGCTTCCGCCCTTGTTGTGGAGAATGGGTGGCTTTCGAGCTATCCCATCCTCCGCGAGATGGCGGAAACCGTTGTTCAGGCCGTGAACAGCGGACTTACCTGGGTCATGAACTGGATTGGTTAAGGCCCACGGCATCAAAAAGAGTCGCTCCCGGAAACACGGGTAAGCGGCTCTTTGCCGTTTTATTGGTTACAATAAGTCATTTTTTTACTAAAAAGAGGCACGAAACTCGTGCCTCTTTTGGTTATTTTTCTTCTTGTTGTTCTATTTCTAACTCTTCATGCTTTTCTTTCCATGCTTTGCATTTTTGGTAAATGCTTTGTTTTTCGTCAAGTGTCAGTTTACTCAAGCATTGGTCTAGTGGAATTTGTCCCATGCGGATTTGATCTGCCAAATCTCCTATTTGACTTGCATTTTCCATCATTTCTTGCACATGATTACTCATAATCTCTTGGGTTTGGATGTTTTTTTGCTCTATTTTGGCATCTTTTATTAAGTTATCTCTTCTTTCATATAACTCGGTAGCAATCATTTGCTTAATCATATAATTGGGTACATTAAAATTTTCTTCCATGGGAAACCTCATTTCTTATTCAACTACTCTTATCTCCATTGGAGCACTATATCCTTCGATGGTTGGATTATAGTAATCATAGGCACGTACAGCAAAGCCTGTTATTTCTACTGGGTAAGAAGCTCTAAAGGATACATTTAAATCGGCATAGCTATCAAAGTCTCTTAAGTAGATTCCTACATCATTATAATTCATTTCATATTTCTCTATCGTGCCTTGATTTAAAAGTTTCATCAAACTATCTTCTTCTACTACAAAACCTTGTGGAATAGAGATGGTTACCATACCATTTGCAATAGCACTACCACTATTGTTTTCTACTCTAACCTTGGCATCTAAACGCTCATTCACTCTTAGATGATTTGGGCAAGTAACCGTTATTTTGATATTATTGCCACTACTCATCTTAACATCCTCATATGGAATATAGTATTCTTCCACTACCTCATAATATGCGCTAGAACGCTCAATGTCAATAGATAGTTTATTTTCTTTTGCTACATTTTCAAACATAAATTCGTACAAATCCAAAGCATTGTCTTTGATTTCCACTTTGCGTTCATCACTATTTAGTTTTACCAATACTGTTTGATTGTCTAGCTTATTCTTCTCGTTAAATTCGTTTAATGCTTTTAAGGCTAAAATGGTAGCTTGGGTGCTGTGCCATGTTCCATAAGGATCTTTCGTGCTAATTAAATAGTTCACTAATAATTGATTGGTGCTTTGATTACTTGATGTTTTCGATAACGCCATGGATGTTAAGGCAACAGTTTGAATGGTTTGATAGTTATATCTTGTACCATAGTAATCTTGGATGTTAGAAGTAATATACGCACTATTTTCATTAATTTGAATATTGTTTATTAAAGTTTTTACGACATTACCAGCTTCTTTATCTCCTACATTGGCAAAGACATTGGCAATTAAGGCAAGCGTATAATTATCGTTTACATCTTCTAATTTTTCTTTTAGATATTCAACAGATTTTGTAAGTCTACTATCTTTTGGATTACTCTCCGATAATGCCCAAATAATATAAGCGTGTTGTGCTAATTTTTCTCTTGAGCTTAAGCCACCCATGTGACCACCAGTAATTTCAAACGAGCCTCCTACTTCCTGTTTTCCATATAGATAAGTATTCATTTTTTCTAATACTTTTTCATCTACTGGATATACTTTGCTTAAATCAGTAAGTTCCATTAACCCATAGGCCGTTAATACGGTCTCGGCAGGAGAATCTCCATAAAGTGAATACCCACCTCTTTCGCCTCTTACTTCATACGCTAATATCTTTTGGTAACCAGATGAAATATACTCTAACGCTTTTTTCTTAATGGCTTCATCTGCTGTTTTATTATCTTCCATATATTTTAATGCTAAAATGTTTGGATACAAGCTTGAAGATACTTGTTCAAAACATCCTGTTGGCATTCTAAAGATGTTTTCCATACCTTCGATGGCTTGTGCCATTAAGCTAGCATAAATCTTAACTTTAACCTTGGCAGTATTTTCTATCATATTATCTAAAAGCAAGATATCTTCTGAAATATCTCTGTCGAGTGATCCGTTTGAAACCACTTTTTCTACCTTGTAGCCCTTTGGCATAATGGTTAATTCTTTTTCTACAATATCAGTATAAGTATTTCCCTTTGCTTCCACACGTAGCTTAAAGGTTCCACTAGTATTAATTGTTAATGGAACGTAGGTCATTTTTAATCCTTGTGGTTCAACAGCAAGGGTAAGATTATGAGAACCATTTAACGTAAAGAAGCTATCTTCTTTCACTGTCAACGTGACATTTTGCATTTCATCGGTATAGTTATACACCGTTACAGGGATACTTACTTTATCTGATGTGACTAAATTCTTTGGAAGTTCAAAGTCCACAAAGAATTCCTTAAATACTTTCACATCGTCTTTGGTGCCAAAACCGATTCTACCATCTTTGGTATTTCCTACCGTTTGAATGGTCCATGTAGTAATATTATCGGCAAGTCTTAAATCTAAACTTGCTTTTCCATTGGAGGCAATTAGTTCTGGAATAAAGCACATACTCTCTAAGAAAATGTTTCTCACCTGTTCTTCTGATGCTTCTTGTGTATCATTTGGCGCTGTTTCCACTACCACATCACGCTCTACAACTGGAGCTGGTGCTGTATTTTCTTTCTTACTCGTTGAA
Source organism: Clostridiales bacterium UBA1234 (assembly GCA_002308995.1). Taxonomy (GTDB): domain Bacteria; phylum Bacillota; class Clostridia; order TANB77; family UBA1234; genus UBA1234. The sequence goes on from DBWQ01000005.1 coordinate 52,434, forward strand.
AAGTCTAAGAAATTAGAAAAACCACCTCTTGAACTACTGCCAAACGCTTTAGACGCACCTGATCTATCTGATTGAATCCCGATGCTATCACTATAATTGAAATCTGAAATTGCTTGGCCACCGCCAGTAATCGTATCTTGTGAAAAACTAAATAATAGTCCCAAAAACAATCCCATTAAGGTCATGCCAATAATAACTCCAATCACAACACTTGCAATAGATTCTTCTGTTTCTTCACCTGCTACCTCTTCGTTTTGTTCTTCAGTTTGATTCATTCTTCGAACATTTAAGAAATAGTTAATGACATATAAGGCAATGATTGCAATTGGCAAAGTAATAGAAGTATGACTCTCAACTCTCCAATAACGATCATATGGATATCGGCTCATATAGTTTATATAACTATATGAATGCCCTATAAAGAATAGTTTATCCATAATGAATCCAATAGCGAGAGACGGAATACATGCAATCAGCATCCACCCAATATAGATTAGTTCTTTTTTACCAAAGTCAGCGACAATACCCTTTTTCTTTCTCCTACTATTCACTATTTTTGCCACAATGACAACCACTAAAACAAGTGCTGCCAATAGCGTAAGTATCAACATTCCTTCTAAATAAAGCTCCTCTATCATCCAATAGCAAGCAAACCATAATAAAAACATTATCATAATACTTGTTGTGGTTCTTTTGGTATATGGATATAGTTTTGAAAGACCAACAATATAAACAATGGCCCCCACAATCATTGTGATAAGTAGTAACCATTCTTCCTCATAGAAACGAGTATAATAATCTAATAAACTATAAAGAATGACATAAGTGACAATCACAAAAACCAAGTAGGTTGTAATTTGTCTAAAGAGATTGCGCACTGCTTTAAAACGAACCAAGGAATAAATAAGTGCCAAAATAGCAAACATGCAATAGAAGAAAACAGAAAAACCTTTGGCACGTTCTTCATTATCATACCCCGTATAAGTGTTTTTATCTAATTGCATTGACCTTACGCCTTGCTTTAATAATAAACCAACCATTGCTTCTTCACTGATATCATCTACAATGCAAGAATACAGTGTTGCTGCATCTAATTCATCATCAAATGAAATATCTTGTAAAGCAAGTTTAATGTTATCAATGGTTAAATCATTTCCTGCTAAATTTAATACCGCATTATCTAGCATGCTCACTAAAAGAGCAGCTTCTACATTCGTGCCATTTTCATTTGTTGCATCAAATGCAATATGAATGTTCTCTCCCGGCTTATATTCTTGTTGATTGGTATCAATGCTTATTTGTAACTCTTTTTCCGGTTTAATAAAGATGGTTCTATGATAGGAATTATCACTATTTATAGAAGAGTTTTTACGATAAGAATAATTGTAATAGTCGTAATCATAGTATGATGAAGAATTACTATTTTGACTATGAACATAAATATCAATTAATCCGTATGTATCACCTAAATTGACACTGGTTTCATCACTGTCTGTTGATAGCACTTTGATTAGCTTATCATTTTTAAAGAAATAGATTTCTCTGGTATTATCTACTAATGATAAAGTTCTTAAATTGATTTCATCTCCTTGAGTATACTTTGGTTTATCTGTAGAAAGCAAAAGAGTTCTTTTTACAACATTAAGGGTGATGTTTTTATTCACATGATTGCCATCCATGTCTTCCGCTAAGATACGAAAAGTTTTTTGCGAAGCATTTGCATTATCAATATCAATAGAGAACTTACCAATACCGTTGTTATCTGTTGCAACTTGTCTTGTGTAATTACCTGAAGTCACTGTTAAATATGTTTTAAGACCACTTCCATCTGCATTTTTAGTAAATACATAAATATCATTTCTTGTTCCCATCGCCAGTGTTCCAAACTCTGGAAGAAGTTCTATTTCAAACAAATCCGTTCCCACAGAAAAACGTTTATCTGCTTCTGCATAATAGTTTGAAGCATCAACCGCTTCCACATGAATCTGATAAGTACCCGGATTGGTTACCTGAAAAGAATACTCTGACTTTCCATCACTACCCGTTACTGTTTCTCTTCTTTTTTCGCCATTTATATAGACATTTAATTTGGTATCTGGTGCCACTTCTCCAAAAAAGTAATTGGCAGCAAAAGTGATCTTTGGCATTTCACCTACCAAATATTTTTCTTTATCGGTTGTGATAGTTACCTCATATTTTGGCACTACATAAGGGTTTACTATAAACTCTTTGATTGTTTCTGAAGCATTGGTGCTAACTTTTAATTTGTAAAAACCACTATTCACTTCGCTAGCAAGATGAAAAGAGCCACTCATAATACCATAATCAGAAGTTTTCACATTTTCGTTATAAACCCTATTATCGTTGCCATCATAGATGGAAACATTGACATCTTTGGCAAGAGGAATGTCTGATTCTTTTTGAGTCAGTAATGCTCTAAAATTCACCGTATCTCCTGGTTTATAAATTCCTTTATCAAAAGAAATGGTTACATTTTCACTATGCCCTTTTGATAAGTAAATATCTTTTTGAATAACATCCTTTCCCTCTTTACTTGAAACATGAAACTCTAAAGTATAGTTTCCCGCTTCTACGTCAGGAATTCTTATGAGAAACGTATTTCCTTCTTTTGAAGTTTCAACGCCTTTTACTTTTTTATTTTTGGAATCCAATAGTTTTACTTCTGTCTTTGCCTCAAGTTCAGTGCCATTTGTTTTATAGGCCATCACATTTAAATAGACATCGCTATTGGTATAAAGATTTTTTGCCATGCTAATGACTACTTTTTGTTCCCCAGATACAATCCATTTATATGTATTTATCAAGGCTAAAGCAGTGCATAAAATGATAAGTCCTAAGATGACTTTTAAAACCACTTTTCTTTTCTTCGACATAAGAATCCCCCTTCATAAAATTGATATTGAAATTATATCATATTCGACAAAAAACAACAATCTTAAGCAATACAAAAAGACTTGGTAATTTAATTACCAAGTCTTTTTTGTTTTTTTATTTAAGCAGCTTCTTGCTCGTCATCTTGTTTAGTATTTTCCGTTTCTTGTGGAAGAACTGCTTCTACTTGTTTAGTAGATTCTGTTTCTTCAACTGATGATTTTTCTTCAATCGTTTTTGGTTCTTCTACTGGAATTTCTTCCTCAGATGCCTTTGGCTCTTCTACTGGAACTTCTTCCTCAGATGCCTTTGGCTCTTCTACTGGAACTTCTTCCTCAGATGCCTTTGGTTCTTCTACTGGAACTTCTTCCTCAGATGCCTTTGGCTCTTCTACTGAAACTTCTTTCTCAGATGCCTTTGGCTCTTCTACTGAAATTTCTTCCTCTTCTTTCTTGTCATCCTCAGAAGGTTTGATTACTTCTTCCTCTTCTTTCTTGTCATCCTCGGAAGGTTTGATTACTTCTTCCTCTTCTTTCTTGTCATCCTCAGAAGGTTTGATTACTTCTTCCTCTTCTTTCTTGTCATCCTCTGAAGGTTTGGTTACCTCTTCCTCTTCTTTCTTGTCATCCTCTGAAGGTTTGGTTACCTCCTCGGCTTCTTTTTCATCTTTGTCTTTCTTTTCTTCAACCTTTTCTTCTGACTCTACAACTTCCTCAGCTTCAACTTTTTCTCCAGATTCTATCATTTCAATCTCATCGCTATCTTCTGAAATGATTTCCTCTTTTTCATCAGGCTCAGCTAACGCATTTTCTATTGCAAGTAATTCTTCTTCTGATAAATCTCCTGTATTGTCTTTGCCTACGTATACAACGGTCCATGTGAACTCATCACTATCCATCGTCTTTGTCATAAGAGCTTTTCTTAGACCTCTTGTTCCTGCTGATGTTCCTAATTCCATGGTAAATGCACTACATCCAGGATAATTAGAAATATCCCATGAGATATTATTCTCTTCATCAATAGCAATATGGTTTTCCGCTAATTGTGAGGAATTACTTACAGTGATTGTAACAGTATCGCCTGATACATCTTTATAAGTTAAAGTAATTGGATAAATATTTTCTGTATCGGTTAAGGTTGTTCCAATATATCCATGATCCGATTGCATTGAATTAATTTCACTAGCAATCTCTTCAAATGCTTTCACTAAACCTTCCTCATTTGTTGCTGGGAATATCCTTAATTGATTGTTGTTAACAATCTTATTCATTTCTCCAGTTGCAAAGGAATCTCCTAGTCCAACTGCAAATGATTCGATTTCAAACTTTCTAAAATCTCTAAGTGTCGAATCACTAATTTCTTTTTTAGCATCTGGTTCTCCATCCGACAAAAATACTAAAATATTTGTCGCATTATCAAGCATTCTATCTCCTTTGTCTCCGCTAAATACTGCTGTTGCATTGGCTAATGCCTGATTGATATCTGTTCCACCAGCCACTTCAATTGCATTAATAGCGGTCTCTACTGCCGAGTAGGATGGATTTGTTTTGGTATCACTGATAGTAACGTCAGATGCAAATTGAATAAAGGTTATCGTAATATTTTCTGATGCACCTTTGTTCTCAAGAATCGATTTTGCAAATGCTTTTGCAGCTGTTTTCAAAGCACTTAATCTTGAACTATAAAGTAGTCCACATTGTTTGCAGTATGAGGTGCCTCCTAGACTTCCATGTTCGCTACAAGAATAGGTCCATCCTGTTAGCATTCCTCCCCAACTTCTTGTTACATGGGCTTTACCGCACTCTGTGCAGTAGATATCATATTTATCAGAATCATATTTGCCTGTGTCCCAATCCCATCCTGATGCATCACAATCTAAGTCACCACTTCCATGTTTTAAGCAAAATGTCATACTTCCTGATGTATCAAGTAATAAGACAATGTTCTTATTTGATTCTTGTTTTAAAATAACAGAATCTTCGATAGCAACACTACTTGTTCCAGTTGCTCCTTCGGTTGCTTCTACGGTAAGTGTTGCACCTGCAGGAACCATATTAGATACTGTTAAATCAAATGTTAGTGTATCATCTACCGAATTAATTGTATAGGTGATGGTACCACTATCAGAATCGTATACAGCTCCTTCTGGCAAGTTGGCAATCGTAGATGCTACATGGTCAATTGAATCACCACTTCTGGTTGCACCACTAATACTCAAACAAACTGTCATTGGGTATTCTCCTGATGTTTCACCACCTATTTCTTCAAATGAAACCGTATACTTAATGGTATCTCCTGGCTCAGCCTTGGTTCCATCAGCTTTTGGATAATCTGAATTAATGGTAGCGCTTAAAGTTGCTTTTTCTTTTCTATTGTAACTTGCGACATACGTTACATCACCTGTTACAACTTCATTTGCTATAGTAACGCTTGCACCATTCTTTGTCCAACCAGCAAACTCATACTTGTATGTGCTATCTGATGGTCTGGTTGGTTCACCACTATCATAGCTTGGAGTTGTTCCATGTTTTACATTTTCATCTACTTCTAATTGTGTTCCATTGTAATTTTGCCAAGTAACAGTGTAGCTATTCAAAGTATAGTATAGTTTTAATACTAAACTACCATCTCCTGCAATCTCACCACTAACAATGTTATTTGCATTGTTTGGATCGAATGTGAAGCCTTCAAATTCTTTTTGCTCTGCTTCTACTACTGCTCCGGTTGTTCCCGTTAAGTTTTCGGTTTGCTTAATTTCAAAAGTACCATTTAGTTTTTCAGTGTAGTGTTTTACTTGGTATGGTGTATCGTCCTTTGCACTAAATGAACCTGTAATGGTTACATTCTCTGCTGGCATTGGGAAGGTACCTGTTCTATCCCAACCACTAAACTCATATCCTGCTGCTGTTGCTGGATCTGCCACAGTTACTGTTGCACCGTATGCATATTCTCCGCTTGCAGGTAATGCTGTTGCATCTGCTGGGATAACTTCGCCTGTGTATTCATACTCTACTGTGTAACTATTTCTTACATAGTATAGTTTTAATACTAGGCTTCCGTCTCCGGCAATCTCACCACTAACTACATTGTTTGTATTTGTTTCATCGAAGGTAAAGCCTTCAAATTCTTTTTGCTCTGCTTCTACTACTGCTCCGGTTGTTCCTGTTTCATTTACTGTTGCATCGTCATCTTTTTCAAATGCTGTCTTTTCTACATTTTGTTTGTAGTATTCTACTGTGTATGCGGTATCGTCCTTTGCACTAAATGAACCTGTAATGGTTACATTCTCTGCTGGCATTGGGAAGTTTTCCGTTCTGCTCCAGCCACTAAAGGTATATCCTGCAGCTTCGGCTGGACCTGCTACGATAACAGTTTCATCAAATAAATACTCCCCACTTGCAGGTAATGCTGTTGCATCTTTCGGAATCACTTCGCCTGTGTATTCATACTCTACTGTGTAACTATTTCTTGTATAGTATACGTTAATCACATTATCGCTATCTGCTAAAACTAGTTCTTCTGGATCAACACTATCATAGGTAAAGCCAGGTGCTTCCTCTAGTTTTTCGCTTTCGCCACTAATCATGTCACCAACTTTGACGTCAGTTACTGTTTTTGCATCAGCAACTGTCACTGTTGGTTTATCTTTTTCTAAATAATTAACGGTATAGCTTGTAGACTTTCTTGTATAGGAGATTGTTGCTTCTAATACATCTTTATTAAGTGTTTCTACATCTTTCGTGATGGTGTACCAAGAAGCTTCTTCGCCACTATATACATAGTCGGCAACTGCTACTGTTTTATCCACGCTATCGATGATAACCTTATTATCTTCAACGGTCACAGCTTCATCATCAAATACATGATGAATAACTGCTTCTAGTGGTAGTACAGTAACTGTTACCTCTTTTTCTACTACAACTACATCATGAATGGTGATGGTAACTGTTGCTGTTACTTCGCCAGAGGTAATGCCACGAACTGTTGCTTCATTTTCATCGCTGCCCTTCACAATTTCTGCAATTGTTTCTTCTTGATCTAATGTCCAAACAACTGTCTTCTTTTCTGCATCTGGTCTTAAAGTAAGTGTCATTTCCTTTTCTTCACCAATGTATAGGGTAACACCATTTGCTAGAGCATCAATTGTTTCATCACCCGATGGAGTAATCGTTGGATCACCAGAAGGGTCACCTGATGGATCAACTGTTGGGTCTCCCGATGGGTCTACAGGAACTTCAATCTCAATTTCTCTATCTAATACAATAACATCGACTACTTTGGTAATCTCAAAACCTTGCACGGTTGTGGCAGTAATTGCAACTTGAACAGGTTCTTTTGTTGCTGCCAAAGCTGTTACTGTGCCATCTTCTGCTAAGGTAATATTTTCATGGTTGGTTCCCTCAACGATTTCGTAAGCATAAGTTGCTTGTAAATCTTCTGGAATGATGCTTACATTAAATCTTCTCTTTTCACCAACCCACATTACTAGGCCATTTGCTTCAATGTCTTCGTTTGTAATATCCCCCGAGTTATCTCCAGATGGAACTACTGGTGTATCACCAGATGGGTCTCCTGAAGGATCTACTGGTGTGTCACCTGATGGATCTCCTGATGGTTCAACCGTATTTGGATCTGGATCTGCTTCTACTTTGATGGTTGCCCAAATAGCATCTAATCGAATATTTTCTGATAACTTCGAAATGGTTTCGCCACCGGCATAAATCGTCGTGCCATTTTCTCTCTTCCAACCAGCAAATTCAAAACCTTCTATTGCTAAATCAGCAGGCTTTTCATGAACTACAACATCTAAACCAGTTACGACGGTTTGTTTAAGATCTGTCAATTCATCACCACTACTATAGTAGGTAACTGAAAAATGATCTTCTTCATCATCTGGGATGTTGTTTTCATTTTGATCTTCACCAAATTTAACAGTAATCTCATGGTCTGCGATAACGTCCTCAAATTTATATCCGTCAACTTTATATTGATCTCTTTCTTCTGTTGAAAGAGCTGTACCATCTACTGTAATTTCTTTTACGGTATATTTGTCATCTGGAGTAAATGTATATGTGTAATCCTTTTCATAGTCTGCATTGATAGTTCCCTCTGGAGCAATACTTCCGTGATTATCTCCACTTTCATCAGTTACTACCGAAGACGTAATATGAAGTTGAATCACTTTAACATCAATTTCTCTTGATACTTCTACACCATTAATCGAAACTGTCACTTTTGCTTTCGTTTCGCCTTCTGCTAAACCTTTGATAGTGGCATTTTCTGTGTTCTCACCTTTCACAAAGTCTGCATAGGTTTGAGTTTCATCTATAAACTCCCATGCAACAACTTTGTTTTTAGCATCTGGTGTTAATGTAAGAGATAATTCTTTTTCTTGTCCTACATATAGAGTAACACCATTTGCTAATACATCAATTGTTTCTTCTCCTGATGTTGGCGTTTCGCCTGATGGATCACCTGTTGGTGTTGGCGTTGGTGTTGGTGTGTCACCTGATGGTGTTGGTACATCCCCAGATGGATCTACTGGTGTTTCGATAGTAATTTCTCTATCTAATACAATAACGTCTACTACTTTGGTAATTTCAAAACCTTGTGCCGTCGTTGCAGTAATAGAAACTTGGACTGGTTCTTTCGTCTCAGCCAAAGCTGTTACTGTACCATCTTCTTCTAATATAATATTTTCATGGTTGGTTCCTTCAATAACGCTATAAGTATAGGTTGCTTGTAAATCTTCTGGAATGATGCTTACATGAAATTTTCTCTTTTCGCCAACCCACATGACTAAGCCATTTGCTTCAATGTCTTCGTTGGTAATATCACCAGGGTTATCTCCTGATGGAGTCACTGGTGTTTCGCCTGATGGATCACCTGATGGGTCTCCACTTTCTACTGTGTTAGGGTCTGGATCAGCTTCTACTTTGATGGTTGCCCAAATTGCATCCATACGAATATGTGATTTTAATTTACTGATAGTCTCGCCACCACCATAAATTGTATTGGTGTCTTGTCTTCTCCAACCAGCAAATTCATATCCTTCTTGCATAAAGTCAACTGGTTTTTCATGAACAGTAACATCCTTTCCCGATGCTACTCTTTGTTTTAAATCAGTTAACTCTTCGCCACTATTATAGTAGGTAACATTGTAGTAGATGGTTGTACCACCACCGCCACCTCCTGTTGGGCGTTCTATCTCAATATTTTCTTCTAATTTATTTAATAGTTCTACAGTTTCAGCACGTGTTACATTCTTAAGAATTTTAAGAGTGCCGTCTTTATAACCATTAATAAAGTTGTGAACAGAATAACTGTGAATTGCTTGTCTAGCCCATGCTTGTACTTCTTTATTATCAGAGTATTGTGCTAAACCATCTACATGATCTTCTGGATACTCTTCTTTATCGATGTGAATGATTCTCGCCAAAATGACTGTTGCTTCTTGACGTCTAATTGGATCTTGTGGTTTGAAAGTACCATCATCATAACCCGTGATATAGCCACGTCTTACTGCTTCTTCTACATAGCCTGTATACCAAGCATTTTCAGGGACATCCTTAAATGTTGAACCTCCCTTCGGTGTAGAATCATAGCCAAAGAAGTTATTGACTATCTTAACGTACTCAGCTCTTGTGATAGTTTGGTCAGCTTTGAAAGTGCCGTCCTTGTAACCATCCACATAGCCTCTGTCTAAAAAGTCCATAATCTTTTCATAGCACCAATGAGTAGGTTTTAAATCGCTAAAACCAGGTGTTGCTGCTTGTGAGATCAATGAAACAGTAATTAATGATAATACAAGTATTAAACTTGCCATCTTAAAAACTTTAGACTTCATTTTACAGTTCCTCCTTTTTGATTTTAACCTTATTAGGTTTTGTAAAAAATTTTTAACAAATAAGACCAGAGAGTATTTCTCTGATCTTATCAAAACAAAAAATATGAAAAATTATTCCACGATAATGTTAAACTTGGAAATCATTTCTTTTTGTAGGTAAACTGCGATGGATGTCATTCCAACTTTTCTAGCTTCTATCGTGTACGTTTCTTCATCAAGCATTGCCACATCCTCATTTTCGATAACAAAGCTTAAGTCATCTTCAAAAGAATCATTTTGTATCATCACTGCCAAATGAACACTTTCATTAACGCTTAGCTTTATCTCTTCGTGAATTGGTGAAACAATCGCTTTGCCACTTTCATATTTTAAAATCCCGATTTCAACCATTGAAACATCTCTATCTTTTGTGATGGTAACTTCTTGTCCTAGATAGTCTTGACATCGATTCATGACTGTGACAAGCTCCGCTTTCGTAATATACTTTCCAGGTTTAAATGATAAATCTGGATATCCTTTCAAAATATTTATCTCTTGTAACTTTGCAACGTAACCTCTCGCCCAGTGTAAAATTTCTTCATTATCATTGAAAGTTGTTTGAGCCTCTAAATCAATCTCAATATCAAAATTCAAAACTTTACTAACAATTATTGCCAATTCTTCTCTTGTAATACATGCATTTGGATTATTTTCCAAAAAATAACTATTTTGTTTTTCAACACTTAAGCTATCTTCTGAAGAAAGAAATCCATTTTTCTTCATAAAAGATTCAAATATCTTTTCTATCTCTGAAGCAGTAGCCGCTTGGTCAGGAAAAAACTGATCATGAGAGATAGTAATCATGTTATCATGAACGGCTCTTTGAATCTCTTGTGAAGCCCAATGGTTTTCAAAATCTGATGCAAAAGAAATATGGCACATTAACATAACTAGAACGAATGTTGCTAAAAAGAAGATTTTGTGATTCATATTTTTCTCCTTTTCTCCGCGTAATTACACTCATAGCAAGATTACCTTCTAACGCTCATTCATTAAATCACAGATACTATGAAAAGTCAAGGTTTTTTCTTACGGAAATAATGATTTGCAAAATTTGAAAAGAATTCCTTATAACCCTTGAAAAGACTATAAAAATATTTTCTTTTCAAAAATATTTTTGGATAACATAAATACATGATGAACGCCTATATCCGTAAGCATAACTAATTTGTAAACCTTTTCCAAATTGGCTCTACTCTAGCATTTTAGAGTTTTTCTTCTTTACTTTTCCTTATTTTTCTGCTATAATATAGTTAACATAGAAACAAGGAAGTCATGATATCTCTTTATGTAAAGGAGGTAAGGATTATGAAAAAGATGTTTTATCAAAGTTGTATAGGAATTATCATATTCATTTTTTTACAAGCTATCTTTGGCATTGTCCTTGCCGAAAATGAATCTTCCATTCCTTTTTCTTACAATGTGTTACCAACTGTGAAACGTGAAAGTATTATTGATAGTAAAGCAACTCCTACGTTAGCATTTAGATTATATGAACCAGTAGAAGCTATTTTTTATAACGGCAAGCAAGTAACGGTTATGGATGACATGTTTTCTATTGATGTAAGTGATTTAAGTGGTAAGTGCATGATAACGTTTACCAACCAAAATGGTGACAAAGCCATGTTTCAATATTATTTTCCCAATGCTTATGGCAAAGTGGATGACTATGAACTTGTGAAAGGTGAAGATTTAAATGTTTATGTAGAAACCTATCGCAATATTAAAATTATCTATACGGATAAAGAGGAAAATGCGATGGAAAAACTAAAAGAGTATATCGAATTACTTCCTGAAAACTATACTCAAAATGTGAAAACCATTCAAATGATTCCATTTGATAATACACAAAATATTGCAGGAACTACCAAAGATACTACCATAACGTTATATCATTTTAGCCAATATGCGAAACAAACCAAAATGCAAATTATCTTTCATGAAATTGCCCATACTTTTGCCAACAAAATGATGGAGAAAAAAATCATAGATTATTCTTATTCACAATATACAAAGGCAGCCATTAAAGATAGATGCTTTGTTAGCAAGTATGCTCAAAAATCTGCCTCTCTTCAAAGTCGTTTAAGTGAAGATTTTGCAGATGCGATGGCAGAATATTTCATGAGTTCTTCTTTCGAAAGACGTTTCCCAAATCGCTATGCTTATCTAAATAGTCTTTTGGGAAAATAATGAATGAAACAAAAAGCCCCCCAAATGAAAGAATTTTTCATTTGGGGGTATTTTTTTTCTTATTTATTGATTAAATCAGTAAGCTTTTCTTTTTGGACTACACCAACTACTTTTCTTTCAATTTTTCCCTCTTTAAAAATAGCAATGGTTGGAACAGCATTAATCCCAAAATAGTCTTTTAATCCAATTTCAGCATCTGTATCCACTTTTGCAATTTTAACCTCTGGATTTTCTGCCGCAAATACTTCTAGAATTGGTTCTTGTACTTTGCAATCTTCACTCCATGTATTGCAAAACTCTATCACAACTATTTTATCTGATTGTAGAACCTCTTTCTCATAATTTTTTTCGGTAAGCTGAATTAATTTTGACTCACCAGAAAAACCTACGACTTCTCCAGACTCTGCAACAGGATTCGTTGGTGTTTGTTCTTTGATAATAGGAACAGGATTCTGTTTGTCACCAAGCTTTTTCCAAATGATACACCCTACCAATAGTAACAAAATGACAACAATAACAATCATGAGTACACGTTTTTTCTTCATAAGTATTCTCTCCTTTTATTTAAGTTTTTTGATATCTATTTTGGAATTTGTCTTAGCAGCAGCATCAATGATATTTTGCATCGTTATTTCCTTTGCTTTCTTAAGCTCTGCAAGAATCCCTGCTTCATTCATAATAGTTTCAATAGCTGCAGCACTCAGGTTTTCAAAACCATCTACTAGTTTTGCTTTATTAACTTCTGCTGCTAATTTTTTGCCCTTGGTGTATATTTCCACAAGTTCCTTTCGTGTTTCTGCATCTGGATTTGGAATATGATATTTTAAATCAAATCTTCCAGGTCTAATAAGGGCAGCATCTAATGATAAGTAGGAATTGGTTGCTGCAATCACTAAAATGCCATCATTAGGCTTAAATCCATCCATTTCATTTAACATAGCAATAATAATTCGATTGTTCTCTTTGTCTACGCCTGTTCCGGCATAATTTCTACGCTCACCTATGCCGTCGAACTCATCAATAAAGATAATGCATGGCTTGTGCCTTGCTGCTTTTTTAAAGAGCAATTTGATTTTTTGTGCTCCCATGGACATCATAGCACTTTGAAAATCTGCCCCTTTCGTAGCTATAAAATTCACATTTGCCTCACTAGCTAGTGCTTTGGCAAATAGTGTTTTTCCATTGCCTGGAGGACCTTCTAAAATAATTCCTTTAATTGGTCTTGCTGTCTCAGATGGATTTTTTAAAAGTGAAACGATATACATCATTTCTTCTTTAACATCCTTCATACCTGCAATATCACTAAACCTAACATTGGTGTGTTTGACCACCTTAAAAGTGGTCCTCGTGATTTCGGTTAATTTATACACCCCAAGACCTACTGCAATAAAGAAAAACATGTAAAACAATAAATTGGCAATCAAATTAACGGTATCTTCAGCAGAAGCTTCTTGCACATCAATTCCTTTTAAGAGTAGTCTTTCTTTTAGCTCAGGTAGTTTAGAATGATCTGTATAGTATTTTTTAGAACTACCTTTTTGTAAAAAACAAATACGATTATCTTCTAACACTACTTGCTTTACCTTTTCTTCTTGCACTGCTTGGTAAAACGTTTGATATGGCACGTATTCTGCTTTTTCTAAAAAACAACTCGCAAGCATGATCAAACCAATCGCTATAATAATAATTCCAATCACAATTTTCTTTTTTCTTTGTATCGTCACTTTCTTTACTTCCTTCTTTTTCCTGTAAGACTTAATAGTTTAATAAAAATGTTAATAAAATCTAAATACAAGGTTAATGCTCCCATGACAGAAACTTGTGTCACACGCTCTTCATCACCAAGTTCTACCATTTGAGAATATCCTTTTATTTTTTGAGTATCATAAGCTGTTAAACCAATAAACACAATAAGACCAATGATGGTGACAATAAAATCAAACATACTGTTTTGAATAAAGATATTAACAATGGTTGCTAAAATAACACCTACTAACGCCATTAACAAGAAACTTCCTAATTTAGACAAGTCTTTTTTGGTAGTCTTGCCAATAAACGCCATTAAGCCAAAGACACCTGCCGTAATGAAAAAAGTACTTGCAACAGAAGCACCTGTATAATACAAACAAATCGGAGAAAGGGTGATTCCATTAATCATTGCATAAATAAAAAATGCGAGACGACAGGTATTAGTACCCATTTTAGTTACCCTAAAACTTAAGAATACTACCATTACCACCTCGGCAATTAGCCATACCCACATGGTTTTTAATGCAAATGCTAAGATGCTTAGGTTATTCAAAACAATAAATGATACTACAGCAGTGATACCTAAGCCAAGTGTCATCATAGAAAACACTTTTTGCATCACCGTTGTTGTTTTTTCATTCAGCGTACTATTACTAATTGGATCATATTCCTCTTCCATCATTTTAATCTCCTCCTTTGACTCATATGAGATTATTTTAGTATATTTTTCTATCTTTTGTCAAGCAAGAATCCCAGTTTTTTCCATTTTGTCAGTCAGTTTCTTAGTTTTTTCATCATTTTATGTTGACATTTTCTTTTGCCCCTTGTATAATATGCAAGAATTTAACTTTAGCACAGTCTACCTCCAATTAGCGGGTATAGTTTAACCGGAAAAACGTAAAGAGGCGTCATTGTCATTTTGTGTTCGTTCATCCTTTATGCTTTCTTTCAGGGGTCAAACAGTATTTATCAAAAAAAAAGAAGGCAAGTGGTGTTTTTTACCGCTTGGATATGGTCACATAACGGTGCTGGAAGAGTCTCTTTAAAATCGTAGGTTCGACTCCTACTACCTGCTTTAGCATAGCTTTGGGCATGGGGCGCCTATCGCTTTGCTTATCTTTGCCAACCTCCTTTTCCCATCCTTCTTCCCTCCTTTTGCAAAAAGCAAGTATTTCCTCTTTTGGAATGCTTGCTTTTGCATTTATATGACCTCAAAATTTGTTTCTTCTCACATTTTACATAGGTTCCTCTTCATTAAATTCAACTGTAACATTGAATCCAACCGTTAAAGTTTCAATATCTGTTACCGTACCGCTTGTGCTTTTTAAACGCTGAAATAACGGAATGTTACCAGACATTGCTACCGCTGGTTCTATGGTATAGTACCAGTTGGATGGTAGCTCTCCTTCACTTACTTCTACCGTGTCTCCCACTTTGACCAAATCTGGTCGCTCCATTTTAAATACCATTTTTCTCATTTTATTTTCCTCCTATTAATCCCAATACTTAAATCGATACGCGTCTCCAAAATCTCGATACTCGATAAAAACAAATGGATATTCTTCTCCCCACGTGATTCGGATTCCTCTATCTTCTATTGTATATTTGGCATTTTCTAAAATATACTCTACTTCTTCATCTGTTCGCTGGTATCTTCCATTTCTTTTGTCATTTTTGATGGCTTCTGTTATCACTTCCCTATAGTTGCTATCAGGATAAAAAATATCCTCTAATGTTTCTAAGCGATGCCAATCTTTAGCTTCCACATAATATAATTCTCTACAGTCTCGTACATCATATAAGTTCCAATACACGTTGTTAAACCATGGGCCAATCACATTTTTTACTCCATAAGTCATCTCAAAATTATCCCTCCAATTATAGGATGTAGATTGCATATAGCTTTGAAATTGTGAAGCAAAGTTTTGAGGTGTTATAGGATACTCCTCAAGTTTAGAATACTCCTCTACTTGCTTTAATGGAGATTCCGCCAAATAACGTCCCGTTTTCCAATCATATTTTCCTTGCGCATAGTAGCGAACTGCTTTTTGGAAAAAATACATTGTTTGAGGATTTTCGGTGGCTTTCTGTTCATAAGTAGCAAGTTCTTCTTTAAAAGAATCCATTATTATCCCAACATATTTTAGATTATTTTCGCATTCTTCCTTTGTATTATAGCTAGACATTCCCACAATATCGATGGCATAAAACAAATTATCCCTTTGAAAGCCATACTTTTTATAATTATTCCCAGTAAGTAAATTCGTAATCTCTTGCTTTGCACCTACGTATAACTTTTTAGAGGCAATATCGTCCCTCTCGTACAAACTCTCCTCAGTTAAATACTTATCATAAATAACAACGATTTCTGCATTTTCTACAATTGAAATAGGCCACTTCCAATCCTGTGAACAAAATATGCTAATGGAAGCACCACTTTGCTTTGGAATGTAGGTAAAAAAGATTTGATTTGGGGTAAAGTAAAATGTTTGATAGTTTTGGAAATAGTTTTTAATCGTTTTGTAGACTTTTTCCTCATCTAAAGCAACTTGCTCACTATATTGTTCATGTGTTTTTTTATATTCCTCTACTGCTTCCCAACTGATTTTTTCCTCTATTGCCTTTCCTACCAAGCGATTATATTCTATTGATTCTTCTGGCCAATAATACTCCAAATAATATGATCCAACATAATAGTTCTTTTCCACAATCTCATGAAACATTGCTTTTTTCATTAAATCTACTATATTGGCATCTTTCACAAACAAATCTTCTAAGGTTAATTCTGCGCCATTTACCAACTCATAATTTAACGGAAACATCTCCTGATAATCTTTTTCCTTTTCTTCTCCAAATCCAGGAGTAGCATAAAAGCCAACAATTGAGATAACATTTGCATAATTCGCACATACTTCGTAATTTAACATTTCAGGATTGGTAATTAAGTTTTTGTCAATTCTTTGAAGAATCTTCTCTTTCATAGACTGATTCACGCGATTTTCTACAGCTTTATTTTTTAACCCCGAAATTACAGGAATGGCAAATTCTTTTCCTTGATATGTGATTTTCTCAGCATAAAAAATGATATCATTTTCATTATAAAAGCCATTGACATCAAGCCCTTTTTCTGGAATTTGAATGAAGCTCTCGTCTTCTTTTTTTACTAGTGTCTCTGTATTTTGCTGTTTTTGATTTTCCTTGGTACTTTTGATGAGCCCATATGTCACGCCAACAGCACCAACCGCAAATAATACAATAACCATCAGAAAACGAATGATTTTTTTAGACATTTTTCTTTCCTCCTACCTATGATAGTGTTTCTAACCCTTGTCTCATTTTTTGGATAAACTCACGTAATTCTTGTGGCATTTCTAATTGTGGTGGATGAATCGTTCGATAACAAAGTGGATTAGTTTCATTTAATACCTCCTGAATACGGCTTTCTATCTGTAAAACCTCACTTCCATATTCTTTCATTTTCTCTAAGTTTTTTTCTCCTCGATAATAGTGAAATGCCTTACTTAAAAAATCAGCATACATAATATAGTTATACATCGTATACTTGTTTAAAGCTAAACGTTTCTTTTCATATACAAGTGCTTTGTCAAAGTTTTTTTCTTTTTGTTCATGATTAGAAAACGCTTCATATACTCCCGAAACATTTTGATTCAAGCGATATATCTTTTTGGCCAGTTTGAATTGTTCTTCTTCTTCTGCGACAGAATACAATCTTTCTTGCAATGCTTCTGTATGAAAAGGAACTACTTGATAAGTAAATTCATAATCTTTAGTCTTGTATCCTATTTCTCCCAAAAGTAGCCATGTATAAAGAAGTGTTGTGGTATAAAAAATCCATTTTACCGACGTTATTTGGGTAAATGATGTTTTTTCTTCTTCTGGAATCATAAGGATCATCATCAAAACAAATATTAAGTATTCTAAATCAATATCAATAAGAGAATGGCCCATGATTAATATCATCAAAAGACGATTCTTTTTAGTTTGTTTTTTGTCAAAAAATGAAAAACAAACCATTACCATCAAACAAATGCAAGGAATAAATCCAACATCTAAAAGCACTTGAAGAACCGAATTGTGTACAAATTTACTATCATATACTCCTGTTTGAGTTTCTGATTGTTTATAATAAAAACCTTCATAGCCATAACCAAATGGTCTTTCCTTGATTAACAAAATGGCATCTTGGTAATACATGAGTCTTGTAAGGAACTCACTACTTTGAAGCATTTTTCCATCAATTCTTTTATCGAGTTTGGAATAATAATGGCTACCAACAAACAATGTTAAAAAAGCGAGCATACAGACAATCATTTTTTTCCATTTTTGTTTATTGAAAAACAAAGAAACAATCATTGAAAAAATTGTCAGCAAAATAATGGCACGGCTATTCGTTAACACAATTCCTATCATTAATAATGAAAGCAAGAAATAGTCTTTTTTGTGGATATCAACTTGGTTCATTAAGATTGTAAGACCCAAAAGTAAGTATAATCCATAGCTATTGGCGTACAAAAAAACGCCTTGCATACGATTATCATTCCATACACCCGGCACTTTGAGTAATGCCATAGCAATGGAAACAATCACGCTTCCTGCCCCAGAATAGGCAATCATCTGAAAATATCTTTCTTGTTTTTCATATTGCATAAACAGCAAAAAGAACAATACTATGACGGCATTTTTAAAAAATGCTAACACCGTCATTCCTTTGTCGATTGCATAAAACGATGTTACCAAAAAACTAATCCAATAAACTCCAAGCAACGCAAAATACTTTTTGGGAGGAAGAACAAATCTTTTATTCTTTTTTAACTGATAGAGGATTCCACATGAACAAAGTATGGCTACTAAAAATAAGCTAAAAAGCGAAAGAAGACCAGAAAACAAAGGAACTATCAATAGAACTCCTTCAATGATATTGAATTTGTTTTTTTCCCTTCTTTCGCTCATCTTTTCCTCACACTTTCTTTTCATTTTTATGTATATTACAAATCATTCTCTGTGGCAATTCTCTCATAGCTTACACAGTAAGTACTTGATCAATTTTTTCAATAATTGTTTCAAATTTCATTCCTCGTGATGCCTTAACTAAAACATCATCTTCTTTTTCCAAAATAGTGTCTAGTTTATCTAAAACATCCTCCGTTTTAGATAGTGTTAGAATAGCTGTTTCAGGCATGCCATTTTGTACGGCACCATTTTTCACATCTTGGCAAAAATCTCCTATGGATATTAACTTATCCACTTTAGCTTCTGCTACTGCTTTGCCAATCTCTTCATGAAGTTTTGATGAATACTTTCCTAACTCTAAAACATCCCCCAAAATGGCTACCTTACGTTTCCCGTTTTGTGAAAGTAGTGCATCTAATGCTGCTTTGATAGACTCCAAGCTTGCATTATAACAATCATTAATAATCGTCATTCCATTGATTTTTTCTATATTCATACGCATTTTAGTATATTGGCAGTGTTCTAGGGCTGCTTGTATTTTTTCCATCGGAATATGATAAAGTCTTCCCACACCAATTGCGAGTAGAGCATTATACACAAATTTTTCAGAAGATAGCATAATTTTAAATGCGTATTCTTTTCCAGACTCTTGCACACAAAAAGTGGTACAATCCTTGTTTACTTGAACATTGTATGCTTGGTAATCCGCTTGCTTTTGGATGCCAACTGTCATAAGACGTGGTTTCACCTTTTCAACGGTACCTAATAAATCGTTATCCGTATTTAGAATGAGTGTTCCCTCTTCATCCATTCCCTCTAATATTTCTAGCTTTGCTTTTAAAATATTCTCTCGACTTCCTAAATTGCCGATATGAGATGTACCGATATTGGTAATTAAGGCAACATTTGGTTTGGCGATATTTGTCAATAATGACATTTCTCCCATAGCACTCATTCCCATCTCTAGTATTATCATCTCTTGATTTTGATAATTGATTAAAGTAAATGGCATTCCAATTTCGTTATTGAAGTTTCCTTCATTTTTAAGCGTTGTATATGTACTACTAAGAACTGCATATACCATATCTTTGGTGGTAGTTTTTCCAACACTACCTGTAATGGCAATGAGTGGAACATTCATCATACTCATCCTATCATTTTTGGCAAGTGTATGTAGCGCTTCTAACGTATTATCTACTTTAATCAAGAATTTACCTTGTGGCACTGCAATTTCTTCGGTAGAAAAAGCCCCTATAGCTCCATTTTCAAAGGCATTTCGAATATGATTAGGTCTTTCTTCTATTTTACTAGATAGTGGAATAAAAAAACTATTCTCTTTTTGTTCTCGGCTATCGATTGTAAAAGCCTCTATTTCCATAGTATCATCAACTTCATTTAATAAAGTTCCCCCAGAGTATGCAAGTAATTCTTTTAGTTTCATTTTCTCTTCATCCCCTTATGATAAATCATTTTTATTTTACCAAAAATGATGTTTTTTTCAAGATTTTTAAAAATGATTTTCGTATATTCTATTTTCTTTTTCAACATAATAATACTGAATTCTTTGCAACATGCTTTTTTCTTTTAACATAAGAAGAATTCAAGAAGATAATATTTTTAAAAATAGTATTTTCATAGTTTTAGAAAGAAAGGATTGAAGTAATAATGAAAAAAACCATATTTTTAAGTTTATTCATTATTTCACTATTTTGTATGACGATGATACTAGAAGCAACGACATTAGGCACCTCGACTACCAATGTTCCAACCATAACGCCTACCAAAGTACCTTCCACTTCTCAGAACACAAATCTTATGAGTGATACAACCAACACAGCTGGTAATGTTGTTAACGACATTGGTCAAGGAATTGGTGGTGTGATTCATGGCGCAGGTAATGCCCTAAATAGCGTAGGAAATGCCACTAAGAATGTTGGTAGAGATTTAGGAAATGGAATTGACAACATGGGAGATGAAAGTAGAAATAATACCAATGGAACCAATGACTTAACAACTACTGGAACCCCTTATTCTGCCTCAAGAACAGCCATGGATACCGAGATGGGAACCACATGGACATGGATTGTGGTTGCGATTGCAGTAGCTGCCATCGTGGCACTAATTTGGTACTACAATAGTGAAAATAATAAAGAAACGAGAAGAAAAGATCGATATTAATTTAGTATGTCATTTATTTTTTGGGTTCAAATCATCTTTCTTCTATTAAAATGAAAAAGACGATGAACTAAGTGAAAACACTTTCCACTTAATTCATCGTCTTATTTTTTAGAATTGAACTTTTACATTATTTTTTTCTTCTGCTGTTGCCTCAAAGAATTTTTCTGGCCTAAATCCAAACATTGATGCAACAATGCTAGATGGGAACATTTCAATAGCATCTTTATACTTAAGCACAGCATCGTTGTAAAATTGTCTTGCATAGGCAATTTTGTCTTCTACTTCTCTTAAATTATTTTGTAAATTTTTAAAATTATCATTTGCTTTTAAATCCGGGTAAGCTTCGCTTAAAGCCAATAGTTTATTTAAAGCACCTGTTAATTCATTATTAGCTTCCATTTCTTCAGTAGCACTTTTAGCTCCCAAAGCACTATTTCTGGCATCAATCACTTTTGTGAAAGTATCTTGTTCGTGACTTGCATAACCCTTAACTGTTTCAACAATATTAGGAATTAAATCAAACCTTCTTTTTAATTGAACATCCACTTGGCTCCACTGATCTTGAACACGATTTCTTAACTGGATGAGTTTATTCTTAGTGGCAATCACATAAAAAGCAATTCCTAAGGCAATGATAATAATGATAGCAATGGCAATGATCATATAAATCCCCTCTCTCCTACAATTTATTTTATTGTATCCTAATTCTCAAAATAATGCAACAACATTTACTATTGTTATCTAAATAGATAACATCCTATGCTATTTACAAAAACATTTTCTTAACATATAATCATGATATCACCTGTATCAATAGAGGAGGTATTTATGAATTACATTTCATTTTTCATCCAAAAAATAAAACCATTCTTTCGAATCATCTACTCCCTTTTAAAGGCTCCTTTATTATTTTTTCTTTTAATAGCTTTATGCTTTTGGTCAGATGGTTATACATTAGAAGATTTTGGAATTGAAGCAACACTAAATCCGAATGATTATTGCCACATAACCGATGTAAATTATACAGCCGTGGTGCAAGATACCAATGTTTCCATCACAGAGTATCTTACTTTTGATGTTCATGCCAGTTCAAAATCCAATCCTTTTAAAGAGCTTTGGCGAGAACTACCAGAAGACATTGTTGATGGTGTAAAGGTAACATATCGTGTGGATTCTGTTTCACAAGTATTAGAAAATGGCGAAGAAATCCCTTACAAAGAAACTTCCAAAATGTATTGGGAGGATAGTGATTATACAAGGGATGCCACACAGTATTGGCACCATAGTGCCGGTAGTGGACGTCATCCAGATGACGATGAATCTTTACTAATCTATATTCCTTGGACCTATCGCGATACCCTTACCTTTAAAATTCAATACACCATGTATAATGCCTCACTACGATATAATGATTGTGCAGAACTATATCTTAGTCTATTTTCTGGCAAATCTGTTAAATGGCTTAAGTCCTATCAAGCCAAAATTTTGGTACCAAATGAGTTAATGCCTACTGACTACTATGCTTATTCCTTTGGGACAAAATATTCTCGCATTCCCTTTACTGAGTCAGACACATTGGTGCCAGGACATCATGCGTTTTCTATTCAATTAGATCAAAAAGACCTTAAATTCAATCACCACAACCGATATATAGAGTTTTGTCTACTCGCCTATGGTAAAGATAAACATATTTTTGCACAATCAGCACCACGAAATCAATATACATTTTATAATGTACTCGACGAATGCATTGCTGAGAACGAAGCCTATAGCAATCAAGTAAGTAGATTTAGAATGTATCGTCTTCTTTGCCTTGCCATCTGTATTTGTCTTTCACTTTGCATCATTTCTCGTACCAAAAAGAGATATCAAGAAGCGCTCAATAATCCGCAAATTGCAAAACCAGATAATGAGCCAGAATACTTTAGAGATATTCCAAGTGATTTAGACCCTTATTTTGCTTCTGAACTAGTATTTTTAAAAGATCCTTTTAATAAAAATAAAGAGAAACAAGAAGAATATGCAGCCATTTTATTAAGTTTGGTTCGCAAAAAATACGTTACTATTACTAAACTAAATACGCTAAGTGATTGGAAAGATACGAATACTTTAATTCATTTAGAGCCAATCCATTGTGGTGAAGAAAATACTTCATCAAATCTTGTTACTTATCATTCCACAACGGGAGAAATCCTTGAGCCTCTTACTACTTCGGAAAGGTTGTACTATGATTTACTATCACGACAAATCTCTTCTCGTATGTCGCAAAGTATTTCTTTGTACTCTTTGCAGCAAGAAATAGACGAAGACTATGTTTATACCAATAACTTTATAAAAAATATTGAAAAAAAGCCTGCGTTAGAGTGTGGCTTTATGCAAGGATACTTTAGTCAAATGGATTATGATGCCGAGCAAAAGAAATTTGAGAAATCTGGAAATCTTAGCTTTGTACTTGCCATAATTCTATTAGTTTTTGTAAATGGCTTTTCATACTTTACTCCAATGATGCTTAGTTTAGGTGCCTATACTCTTCTTGGCATTACTTTGTTATGGAGATCTGCTTTCCTATCCATGAAAGCCCCTGACTTAGTTTTCTTTACTCCATTTGGAGCTAATGAACAAGCAAAGTGGCGTGGATTATATAACTTCTTAAATAGCAATACTCTTATGAATGAGAGAGAAGTACACGAAATCGCTTTATGGGAAAAGTATTTGATTTATGCAACTGCTTTTGGCATCTCCGAAAAAGTAATCAGTGCCATTAAGCTTCACGTCAATACCTTAGACATAGATACCAGTCCTATCTTACATCATCAAAGTTACATACATTCCTCTCATTTCCATTCAACTTCAAGAGGATTTGGTCGTTCTCTTCACACGTCTTCTCGTGGCGGATTTAGTGGACATGGCTACGGCGGTGGAGGTCGTGGCGGTGGCGGCGGTGGCGGTGGTCACTAAGCCATCTCTCATCGTTTTTGAAATCAAAAGCTGCCGAATGAGTATATGGTTTTACTCATTTGGCAGCTTTTCTAATATCTTTATCTTTCCAATTCAATGATATCTTTTAACTGTACATGATTTAAATCTATGTGAAGTTTCTGTTCCAACTTCTTTTTAGGAATGGTTTGATATATCGTTTTAGAAATATACTTTTCTGCAAAAGTAATCATTTCATGATAATCCATGATTTCATCTGGAAAATAAATACCACCTTGCTCTTGATGCTCAATCATCCAGCAGCATGCTGCCAAAGCAGACATAGAAACAGGTGTAATCGTTGGTGTTTGCCAATACGATGTTTTAAGATGACGATACAAAAAATGCTTCTTAATGCGATTTCCTACCCAAACAGGATGAAATCTTTTTCCGAGAATTAGTACCCCCACATACTCAGTTCCCCTTTTAATATTTTCTTTATAAATAATTTCTGAAATGGTAGGATATTCAAACCCCTTAATCACCGTATCATTCATAGATGTTGGAGTCTCTTCTATTTTTTCTTTTCTAGCTTTCTTTAAAAATTGGATGGCATGTTCACAAGGAGAATATAAAAATACAACGGTCGGTCTGTATAAAATATCATTTTCGTTTTTCACTTCTAACGATTTGGCAATCGTTATCGTTTCCTCATGCGGCACCATATACCCCTTCATCTTTCCTCGAGGATAATAGGTATTGGCAATGATATCTAGTGCAATTTTACTAAATTCCAAATACCCATTTTTCTGGTCTACACTTGCCTCTTTTAGAGTAAATGATTTTTCTTCTGTTCCAAGAACGGCTGTTGCCTTGCTAATCATCTCAAAGAAAAAAGAATCCACTGACCAAGTACTATAGAGTATTCTAGGATTAAATTTTTCTTTGACCACTTGTTCATCATTATCGTTCACGTGAATTTCACTTATTTCTAATTCCTCTGCAAGAAGATTAAATTGTTTATTTTGCAATAATTGGTGAAGATGTTTATCCTTGGAAAACTGTTTTGTCACAATATACTCTATGCCAGCTTTTACAAAATGAGACACCAACCCAGGATTATTTCCATGTTGAAGGACAATTGGCACTTTATTCACGTCTTTCATATGTTTTAATTCTTCACGCAAAGCAATTTTTTTCGTGTTTTCTTCAAAAATACTATACCAATTATCTTCCCAATCTGTTTCGCCTGTATTTAAGTACATCACATTATGGAGGGCACACCATTTCATAAAATCTTTCGTTCCAACAGAATCTGCAAAGTCAATTAAAAAATCTCCCTCATGTAAATACTTTTCAAAAAGCTTTTGATAATTATTCTTCGTTACATTTGCTTCAATAAAATTTCCTAGCTTTCCACCCATTTCTAAAAAAGTCGCATACTCTGTTTGATCGCGAGAAATGACATAGTATTCATTGTTATCAAATTGAATCTCATTTGACACCTTTTCAAAAAAACTCTTTCCGACAGCGCCAAAACCGAATTGTACAATTCTATGTTTAAATTCAACCATTTTATAGTTCTTCCTTTTCTAATCGTTCTTTGAATGTTTTCTTTAAAATAATTTTATGGATTGGTGAAAATCCATCAGTTGTTAAAATCTCAAATCCTTCTTTTTGAAATTTCAAAAAGATCTTTTTTAAATCTGAATGGATTTCTTCTCCTACCACTAAAATTTTATGAATTCCATTTTGCTTAAAATACTCTATAGAAGGAATGTCTTGTCCATAAAGATCCCAGCTATTATCAAACATAGATGCTTTGGCTCGATATCGATTCATTCTTGCGCTATCTAGTAAAAAAGCAGGATTTGCCTTGAGGCTTAAAGGAATAGCTTTTAGTTTTTTCCCTCCATTTATCAGTGCACTTTCTACTAAACAAGTATCTGTTGTACCTAAAGTTCCTTGTTGCACATCTACTCCATTAAAAACAGGAATCGGACGATACCCTATTTTGGCTAGTGAAATGCCAAGCTCTATACTTTCTTGTCCCGGTAAGTCTACGAATATTGCCATATCTTCTTGGTATTCTTTCATAAAAATTGCTTTTCGTTCTTGAAATTGAAAAGCAGGTTTTCTTTCGTAGTAATCAATTGCCACAAAAGGAACCGGCCTAACCCATGAAGTCCATTTTGCACCTTCTGGAGCATAAATTTGAAATAATTCTTTTCCAATCATGCTACTCTACCTTTCTACTAAAACAGGAATGTCCGAAGCATAGGAGTCAATACGTGGATAAGGACTCATTCTAGCATAATAACCTGCATGCTTGCCTTCAATAGTATAAGAACCCAAACAAATATGATATTCCTTACCATCTTCTGCTTTTAATGGTTTACTGATGAATTTTTTTTGCATGATGTATGCTTTTGGATGATGCTTGACATCTTTCATAATCTTTTGATATTCATCACCCTTGCAGGCTTCTTTAATTGTTATTTTTTCTCCTACTCTACCATATACAGGTTTAAAGAGATATCCCTCTTCTAAAATTCCTTTTGTAGCTTCTTTGGTTTCTGGCAGAAGCATCTTCCACGTTTTCATACTTATTTGTGCGTTTTCTAAATCTTCCCAAACAAAGGGAAATCTTTTGCTTTGTGCATAAATACTAATCGGATGATTACATGACATTGTACTCGTATCAAAATAGCCATCCCATTTGCGAGGTTTCATTTGAATAAGCCATTCTAGAGGGGTAAATCTAAAAATCAAATCTACTCTTTCTTGGTTGTTTTCTAAAATGCTATATGCTTTTTGATTTTGAAAGCGAATATGATCAGCTGCACCATAAATCACTTTGTATCCGTTTAAACTTAATTTGTTTCCCATATACTGCATCACTTGTCTATCATCACTAAAACATGTGCAATGTACCATCATGATAGTAGCAGGCGGTTGTAGCTTTTTAGTAATTTCTTCTACCATTTTATCTCCAAAAGACGTATATGTAAGTTCAGGCATTTGAATGATTTCTTTAGCAAGTTGTGGTAATAATGAGCTTTCAGCAAAACCACCAGGAACATCACTATTGACTTCTGTAACCACCCATTTTTCCTCCACACTTGGATGAAAATCATATCTCATGAGCCTGATATTTTGCGTTTTATCATAATGCTTCATATGCTTTATTTGCTGGCAAATGTGATGTGGAAGAGATAACTTTTTGGCTATTTTTGCATGTTGATTTAAATACTCTTCTGCTCTTCTTGTTTCTTGGTCTAAGGATTCTGTCAAGTGAATAACTTCTTCATTTTCTTGTTTAGATAATACCAAAACATAGTTTGCTAAGGTGTTACTATCATAAAACTGAGGATCCCATTTATAACAATCAAACATCGCACTTAAGCGATACTGATAATATTCTTTTTCGGGGATTTTAATAAGTTTCATTCGTCATCCTCCGTGTTCTCTTTTTTCTAATTTTTTCTTGATTTTTAGTGTATCATAAAAGCAAGTAGTTTGCAATGAACTACTTGCCTTATCCTTTTTATAAATACTTGCGAATATCTACCGCTAATTTTTCCTCTAAATTAATTAAGCGCTTTGTAATATCTTTGACTCTTTCCTCTGCCGCTTCGTATTCATTGAGATAACGATTTAAGGATTTTACACCCATGTTACATCCATCTGTCATTAAGTCACTAATAGTTTCGTCAGATGGATCTACAGTAAGCCTAAAATTGGTTTTAAGCCAAGACATGCTTTTGGCCATCGGATTTGGTTCTTTTCCTTTGTCATCGTAATCATTTAGCATTTCTTTGGTTTCTTGTTCTAATTTTTCATGTTCTCTTTTGCAGGTTTCTAATGTTCGTTTGAATTCATCATCATAAACATCTGCCATCACATCGTCAATCGAGGTAATCCCCATTTTAATGCCTGCATTACATTCTCTTAATAGTTTTATCGTATCATCTTGAATCATAAAAAAATCTCTCCTTTATTGGTAGTATTGCCAACGAAAGAAGAGATATGTATTTTATTGATTTTTTGTTTTTTCATCGTGAATCTTTTTTAAAATATCACTGGTGGAAAAACTACTAGTATGAGACGTATTATTCATCTTTTCTTGATTTTGATAATACTTTAAAAGTTTTGCACATTGTTCATCTGTAGACCAATACGTAATAAATAATGCTGTAAAAATATCTTTTGTTTCTTCCAACGTTTGATTTAGATCCAATGTTTCATATTCAAAATGGCATTCATATTCTCGATCCATTCGATCTGAAAAATACTGAATCAACTCCTGAGGAATTAGAGTAACCACCTCTGATGGAAGGATACTTAATATTTCAATGATTTCTCTAAAAGCTTTTCTTTCATTTTCCATAAGGCGACACTCCCTTTATCTATCCAATAATTCTTGTGTGTTTTCATCATGTGATTTATTCTGGTGTCCCGGAATTAATGAAGATGATACTTCTCTATCTTTTGGTGGGAATCTATTAAAGCATAAGTTCAAATATTTTCCTACCATATTCCAATTTCGCGTCTTCAATAATTCTTGTATTCCCAAGACTCCATCTTTATCTAAGCCGTGAGGAAATATTTTATCAATTGACTTTGCTCTCATAACAGCAAGATCTGCTTTTAGAATATTGGTTAATGGTTCTTGTATTTTATCAGCAATTCTTAATAATGCTTTTTCAAATTCAGGCACCTCATATGTGCTTGGAGTGTTTTTTTCTACACTTGGTGAATGATCTGGTTTCTCTTCAGTTGGTTCTTGTGGTGCATTTTCTGCATTCAAATAATCTAAAGCAGCCTGAATATCTTGTTTTGAATATTTTTCAAGGTCAGATTCTTTTGAAACATCACTATATTTATTCATCTCCATACTTCCTCACCACCTTCTTTTGAAACGCTTTATATTATATATATTATACCATAAAATGATACTTTTTTCAATAAGAGATTCCTGATATATGAATTTTCCTCACTATAGATACTTGCAAATAAATGCATCTATCGTATTCCAATAAAGAGTGTTTTCGATGGTAAATGATTCACTATGTCTTGCCCCTTTTACCGCTAGTTTTCCTTTTGGGCATTTGGCTGCATCATAGTTTTTTTGAAGCATGTAAAAAGGGACAAAATCATCCTCCGTCCCGTGAATGAACAAAGTTGGTGTATTAGATTTAACAAGTGCCTTTGTACTAGAATATTCATTTAAAAAATATCCTGCTCTTATTTTACAGATGAGGCTAGCTAAGTTTAAAATAGGAAAACTAGGAAGTTTGAATAATCGTTTTAATTGATACGAAAACTCCTTCCAAACTGATGAATAGCCACAATCAGATATAGCAAGTTTCACCTGCTGTGGCATATTTTCTCCCGTTGCCATCATCACAGTAGAAGCTCCCATTGAAATACCATATAAAATGATTTTGCGTTCCGGATGATTCCTTAAAAGATACTGTATCCAATCTGACAAATCAAATCGATCGGGAATTCCCATACCAATATACTTTCCTTCACTCTTTCCATGTCCTCTTAAATCTGGAACTAGCACATGATAGCCACGCTTAAAAAACTCCTCCGTAACGTAGCACATTCCTCTTCCATCAATCATATAGCCATGAACAACAATCACCCATACATCAGAATTGGCATTTTCAAATTCATAGGCATGAAGACGTAAATTATCCTTGGAACTATTTAAATATATATCGTTGTGATTTTTATCAAACCATTCTTCTGCTTGTATTTGAGCAGTAGTTTTTTCTTTATGAGCACTGGTATCCTTGAACACTTTTGATTTATCTTGTTTAGGATTTAGTCCTAAATTAAATAGATAGTATGCCATTCCAAATAAAACAAGTAGTATGATTATAATCATTTGATTCTCCTATTCTCTCATTCCATTTTCATTCCACGTATCTACCGCAGTAATGTTTTTTTGTTTTTCTCTACCTCTTTCATCATAATCATCTAAAAAATGATGTACTTCGTTTCCTCTGCGATATGAAATGATGGTATCTAAATTTACTTCTTCTACACTTCGGAAAATATTGATATCCATATTTTTATATGTCTTACGAAGTTCTTTGATGAGTTTTTTGATTTCTTGTCTTTTGGAACCATTTTCATCATAGGTATTCTTTTCAACAATTTTACAAGCACAATGAATAAACTCTAGCTTATTTCTTTCTTTCCAGCTTAAGATATCTGCTTCTTTCACCAAATATAGTGGTCGAATCAGTTGCATACCTTCGTGAAAAGTGCTATATAGTTTTGGCATCATCGTTTGTACTTGTGAACCATAAAACATGCCCATTAAAATGGTTTCCACCACATCATCAAAATGATGTCCAAGCGCAATTTTATTACACCCAAGTTCTTGCGCCTTTTTATATAAATGGCCTCTTCTCATTCTCGCGCACACATAACATGGATGATCATCAATTCGTTCTACATGTTCAAAAATATGAGTTTCAAACATGGTAACTGGAATTTCCATTAGTTCACAATTCTCTAATATTTTTTGTTTGTTAGCTTCATTATACCCAGGATTCATGCATAGATATATCACTTCAAAATTACGTTTCCCATGCTTGTATAATTCTTGAAAGCACTTAGCAAGAAGCATGGAGTCTTTTCCACCAGACAAACATACCGCAATTTTATCTCCATCTTGAATCATATCATAAGTAGTGATGGCCTCAATAAACTTATTCCATATTTTTTTACGATACGTGGTAATAATGCTTTGCTCAATTTGTTGATTCTTTGATAATTCTCTAGGCATAATTATTCTCCCTTAATTAAATCTTTCACAACTTCTCCCGCAATAATTAATCCCGCAACTGATGGCACAAAAGAAATGCTACCTGGCACAGGATGATTGGTACTTCCCTTTGTTTCTTCTGTTTCAAAAACTTTTTTCGGTTCTTCTTTTGAATATAAAACCTTCACATGTTCAATTCCTCTCGCCTTTAATTCTTTTCGCATCACTTTGGCAAGTGGGCAGACAGAAGTTTTAGCGATATCTGTGATTTCAAACTTGGAAGCATCTAGTTTATTACCAGTTCCCATACAAGAAATGATTGGAATATTTAATTTTTTTGCAAGTTCAATTAATTGTAGTTTAGAAGTAACTGTATCAATAGCATCTACTATATAAGAAACGGTACTATCTATCATGTTTTTGGTATCCTCATTGAAAAAGGTAGGATAAATATCAACCAAAGCCTCTGGATTAATATCTAAAACACGTTCCTTAGCCACATCAACTTTTTTTCTTCCCACAGTTTTAGTGGTAGCAATTAGTTGTCGATTAATATTCGTTACTGAAACATCATCATGATCTATCAAAATAAAATGTCCAATGCCAGCTCTAGCAAGCCCTTCAACTACATAAGAGCCCACACCGCCAATTCCAAATATTGCCACCTTAGCTTGTTTTAATTTATTTAAAGCTTCTTTTCCAATAAGAAGCTCCGTTCTAGAAAATTCGTTTAGCATCAAAAATCTCCCTCTTTCCTGATTTATCAGCATTATATCACGAAAAGAGGCCACCGCACAAGAGGGACGCTCCATTTTGGTCGCTCGTCAAAAATGAATCCATTGTCCCTCAAGGATTTCCGAGGAGGCATTCCGACCAAAAGGGACAGACGTCAAAAATGCCTACTCTTAGTAGGCTTTCACAATCAGTATAATAGGATAAAATATGGATTAAAATTCGGTCTTAAATCGTCTAGAAAGCCATTTTAAAATGTAACAGTGCCAAGACTTTTGGAACGTCTGTCCCTCGTGGCCGCTAAGTGTGTCTGGAAACCGCTGTGAGAGAAGGGCTTAAAAAACGGAGAGCGACCAAAATGGAGCGTCCCTCTTGGTCGGTTAATCTTCTATTTCTTTGCTGAGTTTGTGAATTGCTTTTGTTTCGATTCTAGATACGTAAGATCGTGAGATACCGTAGTTCTTTGGCAATTTCATTTTGTGTTTTGGGTTCTTTGCCGTTTAAGCCAAATCTGAGTTCTAGGATTAGCTTTTCTCTATCTTGTAGTACTTCTGAGATTTTTTGATAGAGTTTTTTGATTTTGAATTTTAAGTCTAGCGTGTCTTCGATACTTCGTTCTTTGCTTTCTATCACATCCATGAAGGTGATTTCGTTTCCTTCTTTGTCTTGTCCGGAGGGCATCACTTAAGGATACTTCTTGGCTTTGTTTTTTGGTTGCACGAAAATACATTAAAATTTCATTTGCAATACTCTCCGTGTGGAAAAAATATTTTTCTTGCTGTTTGATTTTCTCCTTCAGAATTCAGCAAATGAATATCTATATCTTTTCCATGAGCTACAACTTTGCTAATAATTAATTTTAAAAAATTTCTTTGTTCTTTATAATCGAGTGTATCAAATGTATTTCTATACTCACTAATCACATCAAGCATTAATTTTGCATAATCCTTTTCTTCAATTTTTGCATTAGAGTCATCGACAATTTGTTCCATTTCTTGCTTTATATCATTATTTTTACTTTTTAAATTTTTAATTTCGTTTGTCACATCTTCAATCAGTTCATTATCTATATATTTTAATTTGTTTATCAAGTTGTTTATATCACGTTGATTCTGTTCATACTTTTTTTCTAACACTTTTTTCTTTTCATTAATATCTCCATTCGTTTTTTCAAAAGAAACAATCATTGATTTTAATTCATTACAAAAATTAGAATTAGTAGAAATAATCTCTTTAAGTGCTTGAATTACAAGTTTATCTGCCATATTACCATCAATATTTTTTGAATTACACTTTGATTTTTTACTTTTATCCTTCATTTCGCACATATAGTAAAATCTTCTATTTCCATCTTCAGTATCTCTTATTGTAGTTTTAGGTCTCATATGTGCTCCACATTCACCACAAAATAAAATTCCAGACAATAAGCTGTTTGTATATTTACCTACTCTATATCTCATGTTTTCATTATCTTTCATTAACTGCTGGATCTTAACAAACGTCTCTCCAGATATAATCCCTTTGTGCTTTCCAATAGCGATGACCCATTTATCCATTTCATTATGTCTGTTGCTTCCAGTTATTCTTTGATTTGTTTTATTATATGCAATCATTCCATGCTCTCCGTCAAATTCACTTTCATCAGCATAAAATTCTACACCAGAATTAAGCAAGTATTCATACATTACTTTATCATTTTTTGCATAACAAATATTTGTAAGAATTGTCTTTAAAGTATATCGTGTATAATACCTGCCATTTTTTGTTTTGATGTTTTTCTGTATCAAATATGTTTCAAGCTTTGTTAATGATTTTAAGTTTAACATTTCATTACAAATTAGACTGATTCTTTCTGCTTCATCAGGAATTTGTACTAGCATATAAGCTTTTTTTACTTTGCCATTAATATTAACTTTTTCAATGCCTTTTGATTCATATCCTGTAGGAGCAGTTCCCCCAAGCCATCTTCCTGTTTTGGCTAACTCCATCATATTGTCTCTTATTCTTTCTGCAATTACTTCTCTTTCAAGTTGAGAAAAAATTGAAGCTATGTACATCATTGCCCTTCCCATAGGTGTATCTGTTTCAAACTTTTCTTTAACAGAAATAAATTCAATTCCTAATTTACTTAACTCATCAATTAGTTTAGAAAAATCGGAAATATTTCTACTCAATCTATCCAATCTGTAACAAACAATAACAGAAAACTTTTTCTTTCTCGCATCTTCCATCATTTTCTTAAATTGTGGTCGATTAATTGTTCCACCAGAAAATCCTTCATCTTCGTATACAATTACATCATTTTCAAAATCAATGTTATCATATTTTTGCTGCAATAAAAATCTACACATTTCAACTTGATTTTCAATTGATTCTCCTTTTTCAGTCAATTTTGATTTTCTTGAATAAATAGCATATTTCTTTTTCACTTCTAATTCTTCCATACAATCTCCTCCTTATACTTTCATTCTATTAAGAAAATTGAATAGAAGTCAAAGCTACGGGGTTAGTCATTTCTTTTAGTATTTTTAGTTTTAATTCATCACTATACGGTTTCTTTATCACCGTTTCATAAAATAGCATTGCATTAATTTTTTTGGCATTGTTTTCTATATTCAAATATGCCTCGTCATTTTTATCTTTAGGATAAACAATATATACATTCATTAAACCACCTCGCAAAATATGTATTTATCAAAAAAGCAATTATGCATTTATAAAAAATTTTTCAAAACAAATTACTAATATCATCCCATTTTTAAGAAATCGATTTTATTCAAAGCAATTAAAAAAACAATTCAATTATTCTTATTTACATTTCTCGAAATTAAAGCTGATGTAGCAACATCACATAAGCAAGTTTTTATTACTCGCTTCTCCCTTTTCTTAGGAAGATACCCCTTTACATCACGTTAGCTAGGTATAAGTATCATTGTTTTCCCTGTGTGGTCATCGCCTATTGCTTTACCATCAGCAATTTTCTACTATTTATATTCCTTTGTATGTGTCACTCATACGGAAGTTCTCTTGGCTTTCCTTTCCTCAAGGCACACAGGTAACGTACTTTAGTTTCTACTATTCACTTTTCAACGTACAAGAAAGTTTTTGCTAAAATCATAAAGCTGTTTCAGAGGAAAGTATTTTAACCCTCCTAAGTAAATCACGATTCAAAACATATAAAAGTTGCCATTAAATTCGAAAATTTTCTAAATTTATTTTCGTCATTAATGGCAACTTTTTTAGAAATCACGAAATACCAATACTTTGAAGCATCTATTTTTTGTCAACTTCTTCAAAATGAATTTCAAAATTTTTCCATAGCACTCCAAATAGTTCGTAAATAGAAAGAATCATATTGTGTTCCATATCTTTATCTCCATAACTTAATTCCTTAATTCGAGGAATATAATAACCAATTGCTTCCCATTTTGCTTTTTCGTCTCCTAAACAAGCTTTTTTAAAGAGTACATATAGTTTTTCATCAAATTCCATAGATTCCTATTCCCCTTTCATCCTAGTATTTTCGTTTTTTAGTTTTTCTATCGCTGTATTAAAAATTCTCGTAGCAGTCTGCTTTCTTTTAGTATTTAGTTTCTCATTGATTTTTTTCATCGGTACTTGATACCTTAAACGCAAAGAAACTACTTTCTGTTCTTTTTCAGAAAGTAGTTTCCTAAAATGTCTGACAATTTGTTCATCAGCAATATTTTCAATAAGGGGCAAAAAGGGCTCAATGTTGATGTCAATCTCTCCAACAAGGAGATCAACCACACTCTCATCAGAGTCTTCCTCTGCCATTTTATCTAGTGTACAGAGGCTTTTCCACTTACTATTAATGTAATTATCCCTTTTCCTCGTTCTGTACAACTCCTTATTAATTTCAGAATCGACATACTCAAAAAATAGTTTTTTATACTCTTCATTAAGCATAAAATACACCTCTTTCAATCTAAATTAGATTGATAAGATAGCTCTCAATTAGAGATGTACTAGTATTCTCTTAACCTCCTCTCACACAAAAATGGTCAGCAAACACACTATACGTATAAGAATTATCATTTGTATTTCACAAACTTCATTCGTAATACACCTCTAGTTGATTGCTAACCATCAACCTTGAGGCGATATTATAATAAACAAATTCTGCTTGTATGAAAATTCCCACAAATGCCCAAAAGTTCCCAAATGAGTACCCATATCAATACCCATTTAAGTTTCCAAATTTATACCCATATGAGTTCCCATTTCAGTTCCCAGATTTATACCCATATGAATTCCCATTTCAGTTACCAAATTTATACCCATATGAATTCCCACTTTGATTCATTATTCTACTTTGTCGAAAAATGTCGATAAATAATAGATTAATCCCTCATTTTTACTAGACAATTCAGCAAAATCCTGATATAATTTCAACTATCATTTTTAATTAAATCTTATTAAATCTCATTTTGATAAGAATTCTTAAAAATAATGCATAAAAAGTGCATTTTTTTGTCCCTTTTTTTGCATTTCAGCAGTTATAATTATATCGAGGGTTATTGTTATGAGGTGTGATGAGTATGGACTTAGGCGATTCTGCTTTCGTATTCGAGCAGATGACACTACTCACAGA
Source organism: Clostridiales bacterium UBA1234 (assembly GCA_002308995.1). Taxonomy (GTDB): domain Bacteria; phylum Bacillota; class Clostridia; order TANB77; family UBA1234; genus UBA1234. Next base: position 88,350 of record DBWQ01000005.1, read on the forward strand.
CGAAAACTGTCCCAATGTACAAGGAAGTTTAATGTACAAAGGATCAGCAACACTTAACGAATGTATAACCAAGAGAGATTACAGGCGACTGGTAAGGTTTGTTGCTAGAAAATTAGAATTCAATATGCACCTAAAAGGCACTGATTACTTCATTGAATCGCTTCTCTTCTTATTTGAAAACGGATTATCTGCTAAACAATGTGACTTAGCCTTTGAGATAATCGCTACCAAAGAAAATATAACTACAAAACAAGTGAGAAAGAGAATCACAAACTCGCTAAATGCTATGGATAACTCAGTAAGAAAGGAAGTATTTCGATTTTACTTTCCTGAATACGATGGAAGGCATCCATCATTAATGTATTCATTAACATTGGCTTTACAAAGATTAGAAGATGTATTCAAATAAGCCTTATAGATTTTTTTCATCAATATAAAAATCAAGGGGTATTTTGCCCTCTTTTTCCGGAAAATAAAAATGTGTTGGAATCGCTTATGGCGATTATTTTTTTTTCCAAAAAATCTCTCTCAAAAACAAAAAACACCCTATATTGGGTGTTGGCTACTCTGATAAAAATGCTTTAAAAACAATTCTCGTCTGTTATTTTTGGACAAAGCAAAAAGAGTGCCTTGCCATATAAGCAAAGCACTCTTTTTTCGCTTGATATTTTAGAATACTCGTAACGAATGATGAAATCCCTATTGGCACAAACTGTGATTATTCTATGTTCTTAATCCACCTCAAGCGATTTGGGGATGATATTAAAGTCTTCGAAGCCTTTCAGTGTGAACTGATCATTGACATCAAGCCAAAGAGTTTCGTGCTTTTTACCGATGGCTATCAATTCCCCATTTTCGCCGATAATGACAGGCACTCTTTCTCCTTCTCTAATGCCCATCTTGTCTACGATTTTCTTTTTCAGCTCATCACAGAAGGCTTTGCTCTCTTCAAAAGTGTTCTCGCTTCCCCCCACTTTGATGAGCTGACTACGTTCAAAGCATGATGCGTAGGGGTTGGAACTCCGTGTAAAATAGAATTCCCACAGCCACACACATTGAGGCTCAAGATACGTAGGGTCTTTGGTAAGACCATTGATCTTAGCCGACGCGATGGTTAGATGCTGAAATGTCATAAAAGTACCTCCAAAATTTGAGTTAATCCTTATGAGATAGGGTGGTTTCCGATAAGCTAAAAAATATCCTCGCTTTCTTAAAAAGATATGATTTTACGTGGATTTTATCATGATTTTCAAATTATGTCAATCGAAAAGAGAACTTTGCAAGTTGCAAAGTTCTCTTTCTTTAGGTTGTTTCTAGTTTAGCGAAAAATCATGTGCTATGGTACCTTCTGGTACATAAAACACAAAATTATCTATCGAAGCACCTATCCCAAAAGACCAGAATAGACTTGAGGACGTCCTATTTTAGTCTAAGTTATTTCAAAAAAACCGAGAACCTAGTATAATACTATGTTCTCGGTAAGTGTTAGACAAAAAATGTACCTAAATTTACTTATTTTTTTAAATAGTATTCGCAGTATGACTTCATTTCTTCCTCATCAAGCTCTTTTAAACATACGTTACTGATAACAGCATCCTTATCCGTGGCTTTGTAATAATACGCAGGCACATTTGCTGGTCCAAGTAAATGCCTAAAACAAAACTTGAACATCAGTTTATGAGATTCATCTGAACAGAATACGAAACGTTCATCCTCTCCGTCCCCTGTTAAATTAAACTCTTCAGACCAATGCATTAGTACCTCATCAGTAACAGATGATTCTTTACGCACCACATATTCTGTCCAATCACGACGCTTTGTATTGATGTGGAAATCATTTTTCCAAATTCCTCCGCCATGAATGATAGTTAGTTCATTCACATAGTTTGCATCATGTGCATTTCCACTCGATACACGATACAACCCATCAATCTGATATTGATAAGAAAGAAAAGAAAGAAAAGCGTACAGATAATACTTTTTGTCGATTGTGTCATAAAGCACCATCTCATGTGGATGTACATTTTTAGCCATTCTCACATGATCACTTAGGCCTAATAATTGATAAGCCCTACTGGTTGCTTTTATCGTATAAACGTTTTCCCCTTGGGAAATCCAGAACTCTTTCAAGAGTTCATCGCTAGTCTTCTTGTTCATGAGAAAATATCCTCACTTTCTTTTAAAATATTGGTTTATGAGGGGATTATATCACAGTTTTTGAGTTATGTCAACAAAGAGAGTGCCTTGCTATATAAGCAAAGCACTCTTTCTTAAGCCAAGACATTCTACTATTAATTATCTTAAATGGTATCTAGCTCAAGAGGATACTTCTGACCGAAACCACCAATAGGCTTTATATGGAAATTTTTCATGATGTATCCTTGACCAAATAATGTGTAATGTTCATCTTCTAGTAAGATATAGCTCCCATCTTCAATTCCGTATATGGTTCTGCTAAACGAATTCGCTAAGTCGATTTCTCTTCGAGCTTTTGCTTCTGAATCCATTTTTGAAGAATCTTTTTGAAAATGAGCCCTGATGTTGATGTCTACTAAACCCAGTCCTTCATAATGAAGTGGTTCTGCATAGTATTCAAATTTTTCTGGAGAATTAAATACATCCTTTGCCAAATTAATGGCTCCAGCACTTACTCCAATGACAACACCAGCATACTTCCCGAGGACTTCTTTTAACTGAATTTTATCAAAGAACTGCATTCCTTCGTAGGTATGTCCTCCAGCAAGATAGACTAAATCCGATTGATTGATTAAAGTAGAAGTTTGCTCTTCATTTCTGGAATCGAGAAGAGCTACTTTTGCAAATTCCATTCCTGAAAGTTTGAGACTATCCACTAAAATTTGCAGTTTTTGATTATTCTTTTCACAATCATCTGGTTCGCAGGCTACAAACACAAGGTTTTGAAATCCAATGCATTTTCTTTTCAAATTCGTTATCAGATAATTATTATCACTAATTTGACAAGGAATTTTCCTACCTTCATTATCCTTATGATAATTCTGCAAATGACTCACTAAAAAAATGGTTTTCATTTTATTTCTCCCCAATATGAGTGAATCCCTATAAATAGGGTAGTTCCGATAAGCTAAAAAATATCCTCGCTTTCTTAAAAAGATATGATTTTACCGGATTTTATCACTTTTTTTTGGTTATGTCAAACCAAAAGAGTGCCTTGCTAAATAAAGCAAAGCACTCTCTGTTTTCTTTATAAAGAATTCCAAATCGATTTCCAGGTTTTCATGTTAATGTACTTCATTGCTTTCCGGTTAGGGAACTCAAACTCTATTGTCCATTCATCGGTATATCCATCATAGACATCTCTTGACCAATGTACAAACGTAGAATAACCGCCAGTCACTTGATGGATAATATCCAGTGCATCACTAACAGCATTTCGGTGAACCCAACCAGCATAAGTACTCATCCTAAACTTGGGTTTATCAGTTTCAGTTTCAGTTGCATTTCGTTTATAATACCCAAGTGCATCATTGTAGTCTCTTAAAACCTCTTCGATCTGTTCTGCTTCAAATTCTCTTTCTTCTCTTAATCTTTTTTCTTTTTTCTTTTTGAAGCTTTCTTTCTTCTGATTCAGGTAGTTTTTCAGCAGGAAGAAGAATGTGTACAATTTGTAGTCGTCCCACATTTCAAAAGTGAATCTTGAATGATTTTGCTCGTAGCTTCCATATTTTTTGCCTACGGGGAAGCATTCACAGTATATGGGATAAATGACATCTGTAGGATCCAAGAGACCCATGTAATCAAAATCCAACGGCTTTTCTGATTTGATGGAGACTTTCCAATCGTAGGTGTTGTTACGCAGGATAATCTCTATACCAGATTCTTTTAAGTCAATCTGATATACTGGAAACTTAATCGACTTAGAAACATACGTTGAAATTACCATAGGTTGAAGCCTGTTTACGCCTGCTGTCATCAGTTCATCTACATCAGCTGTTAGCAGTTCATTTTCTTTGATTTCTTTTTCTGGTGTCAGTAAATCACAAAGAACATCTCTCACGAAACATATCTGTCTTTCCAGGTATTCTTTTTTCCAGCATTCATCAGGTTGATTGACCCGCATCCATGCCGTCACATCAACAGGCAAATACTTGTCGTAGTAGTTTCTCACAAATTCGATGACAGAGAGGTCAGTTTCACCTTCCCATTCAAAATCGAACTGAGAAATGTCGATTCCCAAAATATACTTTTGCATATCTTTAGCTAACGCACAATTAACTCTTGGTTTCATACTCAAAACCCCTTTTTTACTTAAATCAATCCCTATGATATAGGGTAGTTTTGAAAAGCTTAAATTATCCTCGCTTTCTGTAAAGATTTGATTTGAGTGGATTTTATCACGGTTTGATTGTTATGTCAAGTAAAACGACCTGCCACATTATATGTGACAGGTTGTTTATAGTATCTTTCGTTTGCAAGAATTCGTGAGTATCACGTATATGTTATCTCACATGTGTGAAATCTTGTGGATAATCATATTTCGAGCCGTCATATCAAGTTTGAATTCCAGTTTAAATTTCTCGTCTTCCTGCAAGATTGCCTCTCGGTATTTATTGTGGACTTTTGCCACGCAGTACCCATTATGGACTTCGATGTCAACAATAGTGTTCTTTTTTGTATCCATTGTTTCATCATAAATCCAGCAATACTGCTGACAATCAACTGTTGCGAGAATCATCTTGTTAGTGTAAAAAATCAAAAGTCCTTCAGAAGACACAACCAATTTCGGTTTTTGAATCAAAAAATCAACAATATCCTTCTGAATAATAGAATGATAAACTCCAAGGTTATCTTCATAGTATACCACGTCGTCAATTCCTTTTTTTTCCTCTTTCACTTTTCCAGCAGATACAGAGAAACGCTTTCCATACATAGCTTTAGAGACCGAAATTGTCATCACAAACGAGTTTAGACTCCAGTCATCTAACATGCTTTTGTCAAAAAGCCACTCACTCTCGTAGCGAATGATAGGATTCTCGAGAGCATATTGTAAAATGCTCATTCCATCATCAATCGTTAATGCTTTATCTCCCGCTTTTTTCAGCATTTTGTCAGTTTCAGAAAAAATAGCAGGATCAATAACAGAAAGCTGAAAATCGCGAAGAGGACTTTCTGGTTGCTCGACCATTCTTACTGGTCTGGGAGTAAAATTCTCCCGTTTAGATACTTCGTTTGCCATATAATTCCTCCTTAAATTTATCTACAAGCACTATGGCATAGAGCCTGCATTGGATTTATTCCTTACATGTGTAGGGTGGTTTCGAAAAGCTTAAATTATCCTCGCTTTCTGTAAAAATTTGATTTGAAGGCATTTTATCATGTTTTTTGGGTTATGTCAAACAAATCATTCATAAAAATACATTATTTTCCATTTTTAAAGTAATTATCACTTTTTTCAAAAAATTTGTCCCTTTTTGTTGAGTAAAACAGTTATATATGCGTGAGGGTATAGTTATTATATATTTTTTTTGCTTTTTTTTCTTTATTTTTTATGAAACGACTACTCATTTAGTTGAGTAGCTTTCATTCCTCACTAAAAATATATAATTCAAAGCCAAGTATCAACTTGATACTTGGCTTTTTTTATCATTATTATTCTTACTTGGAAAATACTTCTTTCCTACCTGCCATAAATACCTATCAATGTCCTTTAGATTGTATTCTTCGATTTTATAGAATTCTCTAAATGATATTAGTATATCCTTATATTGGGTATAGTCCTTTAAATCTGCTTTTTTAAAATTATAAAATCTATCTTTTTTCTTAAAATACATTAATACCTTTTCAACGTAATTATCGTAAATAGGATATATTTCAGGGAAATGATGACTACAATACTTTGTTGCAAACGAATAAAAATTCTTTTTCTTTCCTTTAATTTTTATTTTTGCAATATCATTAACTAATGTAGTATCCCCCTTTTTTAGTCTTGTATCTATGTTTAATTCATAAATGTGTTTGGCGACAGTAAATATTGAAAAAATATTTGTGCTATAAAAATCATTCAATGAGCTAGCTTTTATAAGAATATCACTAATATCTTTATTATTAGGATATGTTTTAAAAAACAACTTGTTCAGGCTCTTTTCTTGTAAGACATAGTTTTCTAGTGAATCCCATTTTTTCAAATACTTTTCAACTTCTTTTTTGGTTGGTCTTGGTATATTTTTCATCTAAATCACCCACTTTGACATTAACTAGCATAGATTTCTGCGTTTCTATTTATTGTTTCTATTTCCTCTCTAATTTGTTTAAAAGCCACTAGATTATCACTAAAAACATCAATAACAGCGCCAAGAGAGTTGAAAGGATCCTCATTTAATGTTTCTATACTAATCGTGCCATTTTTTATAACATAGCCAATTAGCATTTTTACAAACTCTATCTGCTTGCTATTTAGTCTATTATCATTGATATATTTTGAAAAAATATTGTTTGCTGTATCGCTATCTAATCCAACAATACTTCTTACAACTTGAATAACATTTTTATCTCCAAAAGCCTTAACAAAATCGCTGTTGTTTCCCAAATCTTCAAACATTATCTTTTCAAGTTCTTTCTTATCTGTTTCCGTTAAAACTTGGTTATGCTTAATTTTATATATAATTAGATTGTCTAGATTTCCATTAAGGAATTTTGTAACCTTCTTCTTATAACTACTATAATCACCAGTAGGCGTAATAATTGGCTCATTCCCCTCATCTATAGTCAAAACATCTACAAAATCTGTTCGATAATAAATTGTTGGAGATGGGTCATCTAAAAACTTTATCAAATCTCTTAACTCATTTCTAATCTTTTCTATTTCAAAGAAATCGGCCCTCTGCCAATACTCAGCATCAGAAGCTTTCTCTATTATTTCTTTTTTGTCCACAATTTGAGGTATTGTTCCTAATTTCTTTAATTCATTCATTAAGTCAGAAATAATCATCAATTGTCTACTTGTATTTTTTCCTTTTATTCTGCCTACCTGAACACCGTACACAAGATTGTCAAATCTTTTAGCAAATTCATCATTATCTTCGCTTAAAAATATAGTGATTAAGTTTTCTTTGATTTCTCCATAGGAAATACCATCAATATGTTGCCAAGCTTCAATCTTGGAGAACTTATCTATATAAACCATTTTATTTCGAACAATAAAGCTTTCTTTATTCAATCCATTAATTCTACCAACAAAATCTTGAACCAATTCATTCCTATAATTCACATATTCCTCTTGAGATTGATAGGCTAAGTTTTCAAGTTCAACTATCAAATCAAGTTTCAAAGTATAGATTTTTTCAGTTAATGATGATGCATTCGGTGCTTCTATGCCCCTTTCATTTTCTTCAAAGAACTCAAAGTTTCTACAACAATCAAAGATATAGAACTGATTCTTATCAAGGCCTGTACCAAAAATATCTTTGCATAATCTAGTTCCTCTACCTATCATTTGCCAAAATTTTATTTTTGATTTTACTGGTTTAAAGAATACTAGATTTAACACCTCAGGCACATCAATACCAGTATCTAACATATCAACTGATACTGCAATTTGAGGTAATTTCTCAACAAATTCAAACTTTTCAATCAATGTCGAAGCAAAATTAACCTGATTATCAATTACTCTAGCAAATTCTCCGTTGTACTTTGGATATAATGAATCAAACACTTGAACTATTTCATCTGCATGTTTGTGATTTCTAGCAAAGATTATTGTTTTTCCCAATTTATCTCCGCCTTCAACCTTAAGGCCTTTCGTCATCAAAGTCTCCAAAATAAGCTTTATTGTATCTCTATTAAATAGCCAAGAATTAATTGCAGAACTACTTATTTCTTCCACCATTCCATCTTCACTGCTAAATGTATTTTCATATTCTTCCTTATCTTCGTCACTTAATTCACTGTATTTAATTCCTCTATCCAAAAATTGCGTATTTGTCTTAATAGTGTGGTAATTAACAAGATATCCGTCTTTTACAGCTTCGTCATATTCATATACGAATGTTGGCACATTGTTTTCCAACTCAAAGAACTTATAAGTATTCTTATCTACATCGTCTCTTGGGGTAGCCGTTAGTCCCACAAGCAATCCGTCAAAGTAATCAAATATTGCTTGATATTTCTTATAGATACTTCTATGAGCCTCATCAATAATAATCAAATCAAAATGCCCTGGAGTAAACAACTTATTTCCGTCTTTTGTTTTCATTGCATCAATGCAATTAATCATTGTTTGGTAAGTTGAGAACACGATTCTACTCTCTTCTGGGTCTCCATCTTTTGAAGACAATAAATTACAGCAAGACATATCTGGTAACAACTTTTTAAAATGCTTTTCTGCTTGCTTAACAAGTTCTGTTCTATCAGCTAAAAACAATACATTTTGAATCCAATTCTTATTGGTTAAGACATCCACAATTGATATAGCTGTTCTAGTTTTACCTGTTCCAGTAGCCATCACTAAGAGTGCTTTTCTATGTTTTTTTTCAAATGCTTCGCACACACTTTTTACAGCCTCCATTTGATATGGTCTGTTAGTTATCGCTTCACTTATAAAGACGTGTTCTAGACTTTCCTTTGATTTTCTTCTGTTAATAATTAATTGCAATTCTTTTTGCGTGTAAAATCCAGCAACTTTTCTTTCTGGATAGTTCCAATCATCCCACATAAAGATTTCTTTACCATTTGTATAATAAATTACAGGTCTCTGAGCATATTCTCTTTCAACGCAATCAGCATATAACTTTGCTTGTTGTTGTCCAACTTTAGCATCTTTACTTGTTCTTTTTGCTTCCACAACAGCTAGAGGCTTTCCATTTTCTCCAAATAAGACATAATCAACAAAACCTTTTTCTTGTGTTGAGGTCATATTGCTAACCTCAAGTTCTTCAACAATGTTTTTGCCGAACTCCCAACCAGCAATTTCCAAATCAAGATCTATGAATCTTTTTCTTGTTTCGAACTCTGATATATCGTCAATTTTAAAGTTATATGATTCTTTCTTTCTATTTCTCGCATCAGTTAATTGCTTTCTTAATTCTTCATTTTCTTTTAGTGTTTTCTCTAATACAGCATCCTTCGCGTTTAGTTTGTTTTCAAGAGCTTCTCTTTCCTCTTTCTTCATATTATTATCATTCAGTGAAGGAAGGATAGACTCATCAAAACTAACTTCTTCATAATCCGAATCATAGCAGTATGAAATCCAATTCATAAAATCAAATAGGTATTTCAAGCTAAATAGAGCTTCTTCTCTTTTTACCTTTTTATTACTATGTACTGAAAAGTTGCCTAGTTTAATAATATAAGTAATCTCCTTAAATACATTTTCATCTATCATATTCTTAAAGTTAATATCATAAACAAGTGAAGAAAGATTATCTTGATATGGATTTTTTAAATCTTCGTCATTTGCATATAGCCACTTTACCCCAAGTTCTAATGCTCTCCTACACATAATAGCGCAGGAAACATTTGAATTTGCAAGACTTTTTTCAGCTTCCCAAGAAGCTTCTGCAAATGCTTTAAACACTTTGTTTTTTAATAAAAAATCAAAATTCGACATATATTAACTCCCCCATTTATGATATATGCTTTCTTCCATTTTCTTAAGTTCTATCTCACTTTCAAATTTCTGTTTATC
>DBWQ01000022.1 GCA_002308995.1 Clostridiales bacterium UBA1234
CTCGACAAACTGAGATTTGATGATTTCACTAATATGTACTAATTGTTCTTTCCTTAATTTCAATATTTCAGAAATTATATCTAATTTATCAGCAATTTTTCTCTGTTCATCCAAACTTTTAAGTGGGATTTCTAAATTTTCTATAATTCCTTTAGAAACCTCTTTAAATGTTGCACCTCTGCCTAATGATTTAATAAATTCAACATTATGTTTCAAATAATAATATACATATCTATTCTCCAGTTTTTCAGAGCAAATTATATTTTTAAAGCCTTGATTACAATACATATCATTATCGCATATTGCGACCTTACCTATTGGAGCTCTACTAGATAACAGTACAGTTCCTTTCGGTAATAATCGCAAGTTTGTCTTATCGACAGCTAAATCAGTTATCTTTCTTTCTGTATTTGAAATATAGTAGTCATCTTCTTTTATTTCTGCTGGAGTAATCCATAGTAGAGTGCCATTCCAGTATTCTTTAATATTAGTTTTAGGTGTACTTCCAGATACAATCTCTGCTAATTCACCCAACTTTACTTTTTTACTCATAAGATTCCCTCCAACTCTTTCAATTTTTGTTGGATTTCATCTTCCATAGCTATTACTCTTTTGAGTATTGCTTCAGGTTTTTCGTATGTTACTGGTGGGTCAACAAATTTTTTGTATTTATTTATTGATAAATCATACTCATTATTTACAATTTCTTCCTTTGATACAAAAAATGATTTTTCTGTTCTTTCTCGTTTTTGTTCTTCATCTGAATTTCTATTATTAAATCTTTCAATAATGTCTGGAATATCATTATCTTTAATAGGTTGTCTTTGGTCATCAAGACTATAGCCATCAGCTTGCATATCATAAAACCAAACTTTATTTGTTCCACCTTGTCCTGTTTTTGTAAATATCATTATAGCAGTTGATACTCCTGCGTATGGTTTAAATACACCACTAGGCATTGAAATAATTGCTTCTAACTTATGATTTTCGATTATTTCTTTTCTTATTGCTTTGTGCTGATTAGAACTACCAAATAGTACACCATCTGGAACGATTGATGCTGCTCGTCCTCCTGTTTTTAATACTTTTAAGAATAAAGCTAGGAACAATAACTCTGTTTTCTTTGATTTATTGGTCATTCCAAGCAAATCTTTTGATATTGTTTCCAAGTCAAGAGAACCCTTAAATGGTGGATTAGCTAATACAAGAGTATATTTGTTCTTATCTTCATTATCTTCTCCAATAGAGTTTTTATATTCTATATTAGGATTTTCTATTCCGTGTTGCATCAAATTCATAGCACTTATACGAAGCATTGTTGGATCAATATCAAAGCCATAAAACATTGTATTGTTAAAATGTTCTTTTTGTTCTTTATCATTAAGAATATCTTTAGCATTTTTTCTTAAATACTCTCCTGCTTCAACCAAGAATCCCGCACTACCACAAGCAGGATCAACAATTATGTCTTGAGCGGTTGGTTTCATAAGTTCAACCATCATTCTAATAATATGTCTCGGAGTTCTAAATTGTCCATTTGTACCTGCCGTGGACAGTTTAGAAAGCAAGTATTCATAAACATCACCCTTAGTGTCTCTATCATTCATAGGCAAATTATCTATACCTGTAACTACTTTTTGAAGTAATAATGGTGTAGGCACTAAAAATAGGGCATCTTGCATATATTTTGCATAATTTGAATTTTTACCATCACCAAGCGATTTAATAAAAGGGAACACTTCTTCTTGCATGTTTTTAAACATTTTTCCTGCTTCGTAATCTTTAAAAACACTCCATCGACAATTTTGGTGTTTTTCATCAAAAATCCTACTACTTGTTATTCCTAAAAAAACATCATTTTTTTCACTTCTAATCTCAACATCATCTAATCCTTTTATGAATAACAAATAAGTAATCTGCTCAATAACTGTTAAAGGATTTGTAATCCCACCTGTCCAAAAACTCTCCCATATCCTATCAATTTTATTTCTCAAATCAGTTTCCATTCTAATCCCCCAAAAATGTGATATTTTTGCCATCATAATGACATCACACTATTAACTAAATTATATAATATAACTTATGAATTTTGAACAGTTAAAAGGCGAAAAACTATTTTTTTCGGCATTTTTTGCATTTCGTTACTTAGTTATGTTTAGTGTATATCTTCAAGTATATCCTCCCACATTCCATCGTAGTCAGATTTTAATATCTCCAGAGCCTGATTATACTCTGATTCGCTTAGATCATATTTTTTAACCATTGCCTCAAAGGACATACAATTGACCGATATTGATAGCTTTTTCCTCGATACCTTGTACTTTACTTCTTCTCCATCTACAATTTTCGTTTTTGTCACATAGTAAGTGGATGTGCTATAATCCACATCTACCACATCATTAAAAATGCTTTTCAGCTTCTTATACGCTTTTTTATCCAGAGTAGTTAAATCTATATCTTCTCTATTGGAAGTTACCACTGCATATATTGCTAGTATCTCTTTCCACTTTATCTGGTCTCTACTTACTACAACTTTATCGTAAGATACCTTTTGTTTGATGGAGTCAATCTTATCATCCACACTATCTTTTAGTTCCTCAATGGCTGTTTCTACTGTCATACTGTTTTTATTCTTACTTGATGTCTCTTTAGTAAAGAATATCCCAAACATAGATTTAAAGATTCCTGCAACCATAATGATAACTATCATCAAGAATAGAACAAATCCTCCACCTGCTCCTAATAATGCACCTGCTCCTTTTATTCCCTTTGCAACTCTCTTTCCATTATTCGCTACTGCTGTCCCAGCTTTTTTTGTTTTCTCCTTTAGTTTGTGCGTTTCATCTTTTGTCTTTTGAATATTAGATTTTTTCATCAAGTGATTGGAATTGTTTTTGATTGCCGTCATGTCTTTGGCACTATTCCTTAATTGATTTTCACTTTCTCTTGTTTTTATCTTAATATCGTTTGTTCTTTCTTTGATATTGTTTTCTTTTACACTACGTTCTTTGATGTTCTTATAATCTTGTTTTTCTTTGATTAGTTTTGTTTTCTGATATTCGTTAATTCTCTTTGCTTTTTGATTTTCAAAATTATTCTCTATATTAGTAATACTATTTTCAGTACTATTATTTGTTGTATATTCTTGAGGGTACTCTTGAATTCTTTTTTCGTATTCTATCTTTCTTTGTTGTTCTAAATTCTCTTTGGATTTAATAGGACGATAACTTTCAATTTGGTTTTCTTCTTGCTCTTTCATTTTTATCTTGTGTTCATTTATTCTGTTCCTTATTTGCCTATGAACCTTTTTGGTAGCTGTTCCTATGACATAGATACCATCAGTTCCACCTCTATTTCCTGTTCTAACCGTTTTGGTTATTGCATAGTTTGTAGCATTTGGATTTTCTCTATCCTCTCTATCTTCTTTTTCTCTTTTGGATTTTTTGTATTGATTTATCATACTTCTTTTCATTCTTGAAGTATACTGTTTTCTCTTATCTTGGCTATTAGGATTCAGTTTGTATTTTTCTCTTTGCTTGATATTCTTTGGCATTTTACACCTCACTTTCTAAAAAGAAAGTAAAGCACCTAACAAGGTGCTTTACCATTTAACTTTCATTAGGCTTTGTTGTCATCAACCTATATAGTTCTGTATTCTTTGGAAATTCATTAATAAATGGTATCAAGCTACTACCTATTTTAATAAGTCCTTGTCCACTCCCTACATTTGTGATGTAAGATAACTCTTGTTCAGAGATTTTTAATAGTTTGGCAAGTTCTATTCTATCGGTACTTGCCTGATTTAGCATAATAATAAACTCACTGTTTGCAAGCATAGTTCTGGCAACGTGACTTTGAAGTAAGTCCTCAATATTTTGGGTAATACCTGTGCAAAAGGCTCCATATTTTCTAACTCTTTTCCACAATGTAAATAAGAAGTTTGCTGAATACTCGTGCTGAAATAATAGATATATTTCATCTATGAAGATAAATGTACTTCTTCCTTTTGCTCTGTTAGCTGTAATTCTGTTTAATATGCTATCTAACACGACTAACATTCCAATTCCTTGTAGTTGCTTGCCTAATTCCAATATATCGTAGCATACAAGCCTATTCTTAATATCCACATTTGTTTCTTTGGCAAATGTGTTTAAGCTACCATCAGTAAATAATTCAATAGCAAGTGCAATCTCACTTGCTTCAACTTCATTTTGTTTTAATAGTTCTTCTCGAAATGTTTTTAATGTTGGTGGATTTCCTTCGTAGCCACCTTGTATATATTTTCTATACACACTAGAAGTGCATCTGTCTATAATAGACTTTTGTTTTGCTCCCAAATTCTTTCCTCCCATTAACTGCTCACAAAGGGATAAAATAAACTCCGACTTTAAGATGATGGGATTTTCTCCATCGCCATAGTCAGAGTTTATATCCATTGCATTAATATGGTTCTTACTAGTAGCAGAAATATCAATTACTTCTCCTCCTAGTGATTTTACAAGTGAACGATATTCATTTTCTGGATCAATAATGATGACATCCGTGTCTGGTTCTCTTAAAATGGTGGAAGTAATCTCCTGCTTGGCAGTAAAACTCTTTCCACTTCCAGATACACCTAATATAAAAGAATTACCATTTAACAACCTTCTTCTGTCTGCAATAATCATATTTTTAGATATGACATTTTGCCCATAATAAATCCCTTTATCATCATTAATCTCCTGTACTCTAAATGGCATAAATACAGCCAAACTTTCTGTTGTGAGTGTTCTTAATGCATTGATTCTTCTTACTCCAATTGGCAAGACAGTATTTAAAGCATCTAGTTGCTGATACTTTAATACTCCTAATTGGCAAAGATGCTTTCTTGCAATTGCAAGTAAACTTTCTGTATCATTGTTTAATTCTTCTAACGTGTCTGCCGTATGTACTAACGTCAAAACACATAAAAACATTCTTTGGTCACGCGTGATTAAATCATCCAAGAATTCCTTACTTTCTTTTCTTTGCTGTTCCAAATCGTATGGAATTACTGCAGAAAAGTTGTTATTGTTATTTTGTCTACGTTGCCAATTGGTAATATTAGTTTCTACGCCTAACCTTCTGTTTTCAGCTTCTCTAACTGCTTCATCCATTGGTACCGACAAGCAGTCAATGGATAGCATCATATTCTTGTTTAAGTCCATTAGTTCTGTTACCATACTATCTTTAATAAAAGTTGCATAGTCTCTTAAAAATAGGATTCTGGTATATCTATCTCCCATTTTAATGTAATCACTTTTGATTTCCATTCCATCAGGACAGATATAGTCTTTAAAATCATGTCCTTTTCTCATACTCTCAAACAAATGAAATATAAACTCTGATTCATCTGTATTTCTATAAAAGTCATGTAGTAGTCTTAATCTATCATTACAATCTTGCTCAATACATTTAGAATTAAGTTCAGACAAATGTGAAGTAAGCTCTGTACCAGTTCTTGCAAAGTACGTTCTTGCATCATCAATAGATTTCTTTTCAACAGTTGTAGTAATATACTTTTCCTGTACCATACGGTTAGAATAGGTAGCTTTATCTACTAGCATTTGATTGTATTCTTCTCTATATTTTTTAAGGCTATCTTCTTGTTTTGAGTCTATTTTGAGTCTTTCAAAATCTCCTTTATTTAGTTTTCTATTCATAATAGTTATCTTATTTAGAGAGCCACTATCCAAAGAATTTAGCAATTCACTATACTTTAAAAAGATATTCTCTTTATCTTCTTTGTTAGCTACTGCATAATTAATATCGATAAACTTATATGTTTTAGAATACTCATTACCACCCAAATAAAAAATGCCATCTCGGTACACTTTCTTGACTGGAATGCAGTCTTGTACTTTAGATGGCACTTTTAGTTTTTGCTTTTCCTTTTTATTTATCTTGTTGAGGAACTTCATTATTTCTCATTCCTTTCTTTCTCGCATCCTCAAATAAATGCTTAAATAGATTTCCATAGTAATTATTGCTCTCATATTTCAGTTCTTTTGGCATAAGGATTTCAGATTTGATATATGCCACAATAATCTGCTCTGCTGTCATACCATTGTATGTTACGAATCCTAATACAGCAAATGGTGCAGCACCCAAAATACACATCCAAGAAAGTTCACTAATTGCAAAATGTGGTTTTAACATAAAATATAAGAATACTGCAACTCCACAAGCCACGACAGAAAAGATAAACTGTCTTAAAGTAAGACCAAAGAATACACTCTCTGTATAATTTCTTATTTCCCTGTTTATCTTAACTTCCATATAATCTTCCTACCTTTCTTTTTCTTTACTTTTTTTCATTGTTCTGTTTTCAAATGACGCCTCATTTTTGTGGCAATAAAAATCATATAAATCTTCAAAATTAAGACTTGTATTTTCCTTGACTAGCTTTTCAAAGGTAATACCGTTATCCATGCAATACTTTATGTACTTCTGCATTCCAGCATCTTCTAAAACATCTTCTCTATCATAACCACAAGTAATATCTTCCCATAAAACAGGATGAACGCTTTCATCTATGTAAGCAATAGAAAATCCTTCTGCAAGTGGCTCATACAAATAATCAGCATAAGAAAAATCCCACTCAGGTGTTGTTTCAACTTTTTTTGAATTTAAAACACTCAATAAGAATGCTCTATCATAATTATTGTCACTTACTAACACATACATATCTTTTGGATTCTTCTCATCTCGAATTACTAGATTGATGCTATCTACATTCACGTCTTCAAGTTCTACACTATCTTTGCAAATGTATGAAACAAAACCTTTCATATATTCTAATAATGTTTCATCATACTCTTCTGGAGTAATATAGCTATATGACTTTAAGAAATCCTCTTTTGTCATATTCTCTAAATCTCTCATTTTTTCTTTATCATCAATAAAACTCATTGACACACCTCCTTAAACTCCAAACATATCCTTAACCACGCTATCTGACATTCTAATTGTTCCTACCAAAACTAGCATATTGAAGATAAGTTCTCCTAAATATGTCCACACTTGTGTTACAGCACCACTACTTGCATCTACTACTGGTGGACTAACTGCAAAAGAAGAATAAATAATACAAGCAAGTAGTATAATGGCTCCCTCAAGACATACAGCACTAAAAGACTTGATAAAGCTTTTTCCTATATTCTGTGTTGGCTCTCCTGCAAATGTAGATAATGGTATTGGTGCTATTGCTGTATACATATAGATTTTAAAGAATCTACCATAAACGCTTAAAATCATGATAAAAGACAATACTAGAATTACCAGACTACCAATTAATGAAACTGCCCACAGTGGAATGCTTTCTAAAAATCCCAGTGACTCCACTGCTTTAATAATTGAATTTGGTAGAGTAATAGAACTAGATGCACTAAAACCAGAGATACTCATTGTGGTATTAATCACTCCTTGCACAATCGTAAATATTGCCATCAAAAGATCCATTCCATAAGTAATCACTCCTTTAGCAATAGCAAATCTAACGAATAGCTTAATCACTTGTTCAGGACGTTTCACTTCAGAAAATGAGCCACAAGTTTTTATCACACCACTAACGAAAAACAGTACCAGTAGAGCAAAACCTATTGCTTGCAATGCTCCGTGAATATTACAAATAAGTGACCATATTCTACCACCTTTAAATTCAGTAGGAGATTGTGTTAAGAGAGTCCATATTTCTGTTAATTTATCATTCCATATATTTAAGGAACGTTGCAGATTTTCAACTACCCAATTATCACTCAAATAGTTCATCTCCTTTCCATCAAAAGAGGAGGCTTACGCCTCCCCTTTTAACCACCAACAATAAGATTTAAGATTTCCTTTGCAAAAGTGATGATGACACCACCTGCTAGTGTCATGAAACCATTTGCTCTTTGTGATGGATCATGAGATTTAAGTGACAAACCGATTTGAACGACACTAAAACCAAGTAGTATCATGCCAATAGCTCTAATCAAGCCAAAAATAAACTCGGATAAGTTATTGACTACAGTTAAAGGACTACCATCTGCATAAGCTACTCCACCTAAACATAAAAATAAACTTCCTACTGTCATCATTCCTGTTAGAAGTTTTGTTTTCTTTTCATTATTCATTTTTTTCATAATTTGTATTCTCCTTTTCTTTTTCAATTATTTCTTTCTCGTGTAACAAGTACCCCTCAATCTGATAACTGAAAACCACATCATAATTGTTTTCAATCATAGACGAATCAACTTGTTCATTTGTCTTTAGCATTCTTTCTCTAATCACTTCAATGCTTAATACTGCATTATCTGCTTTGCCATGCTCATAAATTCCTGCCTTGCCGTCAGCAGTTAGTTCAACATTAGGGTGTTTCATAATATCATACTTTAAATCCTTAATGGCTCTCTCTCCACGTATAAAAAGTAGCGCATATCGATTATCAAGTAGCCTTACTTCATCTGGAGTAAGTAGTTCTCTTCCTGTTTGCTGATAATTGGTAGAATAACTACCACTATGTCCTGTACTTTTTCCATAAGTATTTGTATCAATGGTTTCTTTTCCTAGAAGCTCTGATACATACTTATGAGTAGATTGTTCATTTCCTCCAAGGTACAAAAAAGTATCGCAGTTTCCTACGATACTTTCCCATTGCTTTTCAAATAATGCTTTCAGTTGTGCCAAGTTTTGTAAGATAATAGATACACTTACATTTCTTGAACGCATTACAGAAAGGATTTTATCAAAATCATCTGGAAGACTTACATTGGCAAATTCGTCCATACAAAAATGAACGTGCATCGGTAAGCTCCCCTTATACTTATGGTCAGCAATAAAAAACAATTGCTGAAATAATTGGGTATATAGAATACTTACTAAAAAGTTAAACGAAGTATCATTATCTGGAATCAGTGCAAACAATGCCACTTTTTTCTCTCCTATACTGCATAGTTCCAGTTCATCAATTCTCGTCATTTTTGCCAAATCCTCCAGATTAAACTTCTCTAATCTTGAAGATAGAGTAATTTGAATAGACTTTAATGTCTTGGCAGAACCACTACGATAATCTCGATAATACTTCAAAGCGATATGGTTACTATCTTTTAATTCCAGTCTTTTAAACAGTTTGTCTAACGGACTTTCATAGTCATCCATATCTTCTTTAACTTCTCCTGCTCGTAGCATTTCTAGCACCATTTCAAAGTTTTGTTCTTCCTCTGGTGCTTCATACTTTAAATAAAGTATGAGAGCCATTAAAAGCATACTCGCTGCAGTATCCCAAAATGGATCACTTACCTGTGTCCCTTTTGGAGTTGTACTCTTAAAAAGGTTTGTTACTAACTTTTGTACATCATTATCATTTTTTAGATATACAAAAGGGTTATAACAATGGCTTCTATCCATATTGATTAAGTCTAACACTCTAATTTCATATCCCTTTTTTGAAAGCAAATTTCCTGTATCTCGAAGAATTTCGCCTTTTGGATCTAATATGATAAATGAAGTATTTGCCTGCATAATATTTGGCTTGCAGTAAAATCTCGTTTTTCCTGCACCACTCCCTCCACATACTAATACATTTAAGTTTCTTCTATGCCTTTGACCATTTAAGCCTAGCTTCACATTTTGTGTGAGTATCTTGTTTTCTGATAATGGTTTTTGCATATACTTTGCATTTACTTGGTTAATCTCTCCCCATTTCCCACTTCCATATTCCTCTTGTCTACGATAATTCTTTCTCGTTGACAAGTATGACACAACAGCAATGACATATATGCCTAAAAAAATAAGAATAGTTTTTAAGCTATTCTCACACCAAGTAATCTGCATCGGATTATCCATTATTGTTCCAAACTCACTAATCAAACTAGATACTCCATTTCCTGTATAGGGTGCTATCAGCAATGAAAACCACACCACTATGATTGAAGCAAACAAATATACTGAATAATCTGATTTCTGATTCATTTATCTCTCCTATCTTTCTTGTATTTCTTTATAATAGAAACACTACCTCATCTGCTCGTGTTTCTTAACCTTTGAGTCTCCTTTCTCTTTTTTATTCTTTTTCCTACCTTTCTTATCTTTCGTCTTTTCTTTCTCCTCTTTCGAAGACTTTTTTAGTTCCTCTGTAATCTCCTTTAGTTGTTCTCGGACAGATTTCCTATTTTCCTTGTTTCCCTGAATTTCTTCTTTTTTGTTCTTTAAGGAAGTTTCTGACGGAACTCCTTCTTGGGATAAAAAATTGTCTGACGCACCTTTTTTAACCTCATCTTCTGAAACTTGTATCTTTTCTGTGATTTCCTCTATCTTTTGATTTTCCTCACTAGGTGCTTTCTCCTGTACTGGAGCATCTCCTTTTTCTTCTGTCACTTCCTCTTTTTCTTTAACTATTTCTGTTCGAAGTGATGCCGTATCGGTTATAGATAAATCAAACCTTTCTACAATTCGATTAACCCTCGACGCATCATCTCCTCTAACCAAAATATCTACGATACTATCATCTGACTTATCATTTTTGTTAATCAAAGTGCAGTAATAGATTCCATAGTTTTTGGCTTCACTCACGAACTTATTTAAATCCTTTCTCTGAATGGCAAATAGTTTTGTGTCCTTGCAATTTCGCAGCATTTTAGCAAGATTTGTCTTACCAATATTAGTTTGCTCTTTGTCTTTTGAAATAGCATATAGTAGTGTTGCCGTTTCTTTCACAAGATTTCCTGAAATCTTTAATACAAACTCTGTTCCCTCAATAGCCATTCTAAAAGTTTGCTCGGCAGCATCACCTGATATGTTCATCTATCCTCCTCTCCTTTCCTTCTTCTATCTCTTTATCTTTTGGCTTTAATTCTTCTTTTATCTTTGGTATTCTTTGTTCAATCTTCTTACACATTAGCACCTCCTCTCTTAATCTCTTTTTTCTTTCTAGTACTTCTTCTTTGGTCATCTTTGTCTTTCCTTTTCTAATTACTTTCATATAATTCAAGTTTATCTTTTCAAGTTCTAGCATAAGTGTTTTCTTATACAAAAAAAGTTCCTCACTAGTATGAATCTTTCTACTAGATAGGAACTTAGCTTGCTCTGAATACTCATTCATTTGCTGTATTTCTTTTCGTTTTTCTGGCGTCCATTTTTCTGGGCTTTCCAACTTCTTATATCGATTTAATTTATATCGATAATACACATATAATCTGTATAGACTTGTTCTATATTTCTTATTGACTTTATGATGTTTATGTATTTTCGTTTTTGAATGATATATTTTTGGTCGATAGCTTTCTATAAAAGGAATTCTCGTTTCGTTTTCTTCCAGTATTCTTTTCCTAATTCTTTCGATAGAATATTCCTCTCCAAAAGATCTTTCAATTCGAATATTTCTTTTATATCCATCTTGGCGAACAGAAAGCTTATCTGCACGATAAGTCAAATTATAATTCATTCTTACTAACAAATCTTCAAAATCCTCATAGGTATATGCTTGTCTAATTGCTTTATCGATATCTTCCTTTGTGGTTTTATAGTATGGTGTATTAGTATATTTCTTTTGGAATTTGGAATAGTCCAAATTCGTTTTCTTTGTTTTCTTTTCGTGAATAGTACTTAATCCATATTCCTTGCATAGACTATCTGACACTTCTCTTATATGAGAATAAGTCGTATGATTATCATAATATTTCATTCCATCAACAAAGGAAACAGAATTAATAATAAAATGATTATGATAGCATTTGGTGTTCAAGTGAGTACTAACTATTACTTCAAATCTGTCTCCAAAAACTTCCTCAGCAAGTTTCACTCCAATCTCATGAGCAACTTCTTTTGATACCTCTCCTGATTTAAAAGATTGAATTAAATGAAAGGCTAGAATTCCTCCTGTTTTGTTATACTGTTTCTTCGTGATTTTCATTTCTTCTTTGGCAATATCTTTGCTACAATTAATTCCTGTAACAAAGAATTGTTCTTCTGTTTTTTCTGGGTTAGTTGCATAGTCAAATGATGTATC
>DBWQ01000015.1 GCA_002308995.1 Clostridiales bacterium UBA1234
GGTTTATAAAACAAAGTCAGTATGTAACAGACTTTATATATTTGGAAGATGAAAAAAATAAAGTTGACATTGAAATTAAACTTTATCATACACGGCTCAGTTGTGAACAGTGTAAAGATAACATAGAAAAAACAAAAAAAACTGTGAAGGCTGCACGTTATTCTGCAGAAAAGCTTTCTAAATTATTTGCTTAGGAGGATTATTATGGGATTTGTAAAGGGAATGATTACTGGTGTTTTGGTTGTAGCAGGAGCTGTAGTTGGTGCTGCTGTAATAGGTGTAATTAAGGATGAAAAGAAAGAAAAAGAAGAAATGAAAAAGGCTGCTGAAGAAATAGATAAAGAAAATGAAGAAGATTGTAAAGCATATGAAGGTGGCATGAAGTCTTTTACAAAACATGTCGGTAGAAAACTGGATAAAATGGCATCTTCGTTGTAGTTATTATTTTTTATTGAAAATACGAATCTTCGTGGTATAATATATTAATCGAGAAAGTTTTATGCAGCCAAAAGAAAAAATTGTTCTCCTACATCGTATAAGCCAAATTGATGATATCATCCGCAGAGGAAACTATCCAAGTGCGTCACAAATTGCAAAAGAACTTGGCGTTAGTTTGCGTACAATAAACCGCGACCTGGATGTAATCCGTGATTATTATTATGCACCACTGGAATATGATCAGACAAGACGTGGCTGGTACTATAAAGATCCCAATTTTTTTATCAAATACATCCAGCTTGAAGAAGGTGAACTTTTTAGCCTTGCTTTGTTTGATACCCTTCTTATGCAGTACAAAAATACTCCACTGGAAGGAAAACTAAGTTCAGTCTTCGAAAAAATCCGTAAAAGTTTACCATCAGAAGTTTCTATAGATTCCCGTTTCCTGGATGAAAGCTTGACTTATATTCCAGATGCTTTAGCACCAATTAAGGAAGAAGTTTTCGACTCTGTTTTTTCCGGAGTAAAGAAAAAAGTGACTATATCTTTTGAGTACAAGCCCTTGCAAAAAACAACTTATATGGAACGAAAAATCGATCCATATCACATAATCTGTCAGCGTAGTAACTGGTATGTTATTGGTTTCTGTCATCTAAAAAGTGAAGTCAGAATTTTCAGCTTTTCACGAATACAGAATATCCAACTTACAAGAGAAAAGTTTGAAATCCCAAAAGATTTTAATGCTAAAGACTATGTGGATAAAACCATGGGTGTCTGGCTCAGTGCAAAAACCAAATATAAAGTAAAGCTTCTCTTCAGTTCTGAAATTGGAACCTTTGCAGCAGAACACATCTGGCATGAAGGTCAGTCTGTAGAACAGAAAGAAGATGGTTCTGTTGTTGTTTCTTTTGAGACAACACAGCTTCCGG
This sequence comes from Clostridiales bacterium UBA1234, assembly GCA_002308995.1. Taxonomy (GTDB): domain Bacteria; phylum Bacillota; class Clostridia; order TANB77; family UBA1234; genus UBA1234. Next base: position 1,368 of record DBWQ01000015.1, read on the forward strand.
AAGTAAAACGCCTTGTTTTGGGGCAAGGTAGGACTGTGAAGGTGTTGGAGCCAAAAGATCTGGTGGAGCAAATTCGTGAAGAAGTTGATGCTATAAAAAAAATATATAAATAATAGGAAGGAGATTGTATGTCTTATAAAAATGCTTCGTTTTGTACATTTGTGAGTCAAGTTAGTTTGGAGGATGCTCCTATAGAAGATTCGTATGAAACTATCTTTAGTCAATATGAGAAAGTAATTGTTCAGGCCTTAGTAAGCTCATTTGGATTAGATTTTTTGATTCAAGATCAGCATGGTGGTGATGTGGATACAATTCATAATGTACGTGAAATTGGAAAAGATCCCGAAATGAAATATAAAAATCAACAAAACGCAAAAGATTACGCTAATAGAGGCGACTATAATACAGGTGAATATCATGGAGATTATAGAAATGGAGAGAGAACAAACTTCGCCAAAGCAAAACATAATAAAAGAAATGAATACTTTGAAAATGGTAATAAAGATTTTAAGGATGAATATACTGACAAAACAAATCTGGGATTTTTAGGAAAAAGCAAAAATGCGCCTTCTGATAAAAATGCTGAATTAGATCACATAGTTGAAGCAAAAGCTATACATGATGATCCGGGACGTGTATTAGCAGAATTGGATGGTAAACAACTTGCAGACTCTCCTGAGAATTTTGCTTGGACTAATAAAAGCCTTAATGCATCAATGGGTAGTTGGGCAAATCAACAAATGCAACAATGGGAAAAACAGTGTAAAGAAGCTAAAAAGACAGGACAACCAATGCCTCCAAAGCCAGATGTTGATATGGAAGCTTATATAAATGCACACCCTGAACTTGATGAAACAACAAAAGCAAATATGCGTGAGCATTATAAAAAAGCGAAAAAGGCATATGATGCAAAATTAAATCGAGCATATTATACAAGTACAAAGTTTTGGAAAGATACAGGTAAGGCAGCTGCAAAATTAGGCCTTTCAATGGGGTTACGACAAGCATTAGGTCTTGTATTTACAGAAATTTGGTTTACAGTGAAAGATGCAATAATTCAAAGCAAAAAAGATGGAAAAGCTCTTTTTGATGCAATTGCAAAAGCAGTAAAACAAGGTTTGAAGAATGCTAAGAAGAAGTTCAAAGAAATATGGGAAAAATTTATAGAAGGAGCAGTTGCTGGTATTTTATCATCATTAGTTACTACTTTAGCAAATATATTTTTCACTACTGCAAAAAATGTAATAAAAATTATTCGTGAATCTTTTGCTTCTCTTTCTCAAGCATCAAAAATCCTCTTTATCAATCCTGATAGTTATCCTTTAGGAGATAGATTTGTAGCGGCAGCAAAAGTTTTAGCAACAGGTGCAAGTGTAATTGCAGGTTCTATGGTGAAAGAATTATTCAAAACAACGCCAATTGCTGGTATTCCAATTATTGAAGATGTTGTCCCAACATTTTGTAGTGTTTTAGTTACAGGTATTATGAGTTGTTCATTATTATATATATTGGATCATAATGAATGTATAAAAAAGGCAATAGAAAAATTGAATTCTATTCCGGATATTGCAAACTTCAATGTAGCTTTGAATAAACAGAGTGAACTTCTTGATAGATATTTAGCAGAATTTATGAGAATAGATTTTGATTTACTCAAGCATCAAGAGGAAGAATATTCAAATGCAGCTTTACAGCTTTCTAGTTGTAAAAATATAGAGGAAACAAATCAATGCCTTAATCTTGTTTACAAGAAATTGAATATTAAATTGCCTTGGGAAGGTTATTCTGATTTTGATTCATTCATGAACGATAAAAAATCGTCATTAACGTTTGCATGATGTTTAATTGTGATAAGTGTGGGCTTTGTTGCTCGAATATAGGTGGTATAGAATTATACAAAGATTTAGATAGGGGCGATGGTGTTTGTAAATATTTGAAAGATAATTTGTGTTCAATTTATGAAAATCGTCCTCTTCTTTGTCGTATAGATGATAGTTGGAAACAATTCTATTCTTCAGAAATGAGTTTAGAATGTTTTTATGAATTAAATTATAAAGGATGCAAAAAATTAAAAGAACAAAAAAGGAGGTTGAAAAATGTTCTTAAATTTTCTTAATAGTGAAGAAAAAACTACTTTCTTAAAATTGGCAATATCTGTTATTCAGGCAGATGGAAAGCTAGAGGAATCTGAAAAAGCATATATAAGTGATTATGCTAGAGAAATGGGAATCAATGAAATTGATTTAAATGAAAAGATTGATCCTTTACCATTAGCAGAAAAAATTGGAGTTAATTCTACCGATTTTGTAAAAAGAGTTTTCTTATTAGAGTTATTGGCATGTGCTAAAGCAGATGGTGATTTTGCTGATACAGAGAAAGCTTTAATAAATTCTTTTGTTAAAGCATTTAAGATGGCAGATTCTTCTCTAAAAAAATGTCTTTCATTATTAGATGAATATATGGAAATATCGACTAAATTAATGTCTTTTGTTAAGGAGGGAGAATAATGCCATTACCTTTTATTGTAGGTGCTATAGCAGCTATCGCAGGTGCTGGAGGAATTGGGGCCGGAATTCATGGTGGCGTCAAAATGAAACAAGCTAGTGATACGGTAAAAGCAGCACAAAAAAGAAATGAAGAGAATATTGAAAAGCTTGAAATTTCAAATAAAAAAACGATGCAAATAATGGATATTTTAGGAAAACATGAAATGGAGATTATTTCATCATTCAAAAGATTTTCAACAGCATTTGAAAAAATTAAAAATCCACCAAGTTTTGCTGAAATAAAGAAAGATGGAATTACTCTTTCTGTTTTTACCCCAAAAGAGGTAAAAGATGCAGCTGTCGGTGCTAGTGTACTTTTAGGAGGTCTTGGTGGTGCAGCTCTAGGAACTGCAGGAGGTTTTGCCGCCGCAGGTGGTACAACAGCCGCTGTAATGGCTTTAGGAACAGCTTCTACTGGGACAGCCATAGCATCTCTTAGTGGGGCAGCCGCAACTAATGCAACTCTTGCTGCATTAGGTGGCGGATCGTTAGCAGCTGGTGGTGGAGGTGTCGCTCTTGGCACTGCTGTTTTGGGTGGCGCAACCTTAGGAGTTGGACTTCTGATAGGTGGTATTATCTTTAGTGTTGCTGGTTCTAGTGTGTCAAATAAGGCTGAAAAAGCTTGGGATCAAATGCTTGAAAATGAAAATAAAATTAACTCAATTTGTGATTATCTAGATAAACTTGGCCAGATAGCATCTTCCTTTGACTTAGCTTTAAAGAAAGTCGAGAAAGTATATTTAAATTATCTAACAAGATTGGAATATGCAATAGATGAGCAATTTAAAAAGAAATCATTTTTTGCTAAATTATTTTCAAAAAAAGTAGATTATAGAAAGTTTTCTGATGAACAAAAAATCATAACAGAAAATGTGGTTCTTCTGGTAGGACTTTTATATCAAATGTGTAAAGTTCAGCTTGTTGAAAAATCTGGGGATGAGGAAGAAATTAATACAATAAATGAGGAAGAAGTGAGCTCTCAAATTGAACAGTCAGAGAGTACATTACAGAGGCTTGATTTTGCAGCTTAAGATATTCGTTTGAACTTCATATTAAATTCCTACTGTTGTAGATATAAAAAGCAGGTGTTGCGGGCGGCGGCTGAGCCCGCTAGAAGGGGTAGCGTAAGACCGCTTTGCGGGCTGGAGCGAGGGGAAGGCTTTCACCTCCTTTTACTTAATTGAGATTCTAAAAAATGACGGAATAGATAATAAATGTTATTATAGAAGTGATGAATCAAAACAATTTTACACAGCAGACACATTTTATTGGGGTTCTTCTTCCAGAGGATATTACACTTACTCTGGAAGACTGCCGCCGTTATATGAGAGAGGCTTATGGTTGCAAAAGCGGGCATGGAACTCCTATTCACGTTACTTTAGTTCCGCCATTTAGGCTGCAGGATGAATATTCAACTGAAGACTTGGCCCGTGCAATAGAGAAAGAGGTATTACCTAAAGGCTTATGTTTTACCGCTCATATTGATAATTTTGACGCTTTTGGGGACAGAACACTTTTTGCTAATGTTGTGGCAGGAGATGACTGGACACGATTGCGGGATGAAACAGTAAAGGCAGTTTTGAATGCTTGTCCGTGATGTACTAAGAAAGACCAGAGGCCATTTCAGCCGCATGGTACTGTTGCCAACCGTGATGTTCCGGCAGGTGTGATGACAGAGGCTCTGCAGGTGATGAATGAACTGAAGCTGGTGGAAGATTTTCCGGTGGATAATATCACGATTTTTGAACGAAGAGGTGGCAGATGGGAAATGGCGGTGACGATGGAATTAAAGGGTGGTAAATAATGTTTCATGGATTATGTATACCGTATATTGGAAAAACAAAATTATCTGTAAAAAAGCCTGCAGCAAGAACTTTGAGAGGTTCTTTGGAGCAACTATCAAAAAGTCAACTTGAATTCATATGTAAATCATATAGTGTAGAAAAAAAAGATGATGAAAACTTTTTACCGGTGTATATGGTGCCGTTTCTGGTAAAGATTTAGTTTATTATTTTACATTTTCCTAAAAAAATAATTTCAAAAAATACTTTTCATAGAATCATC
>DBWQ01000003.1:0-7438 GCA_002308995.1 Clostridiales bacterium UBA1234
GATTTAAATAGAGCAGGAGTACCACTAATCGAGATTGTATCAGAGCCAGATATGCGAAGTGCGGAAGATGCAGTTGCATATGTAGAAAAATTAAAAGGTATTCTAGAATATATCGGTGTATCAGATTGTAAAATGCAAGAAGGCTCCCTTCGTGCAGATGTCAATTTATCACTTCGTCCAGTAGGTCAAAAAAAGTTTGGTACCAGAACAGAAACGAAAAACTTAAACTCATTTAGGTCCATCGCAAGAGCCATCGAATTCGAAATTAATCGTCAAAAAGAAGTATTAGAATCAGGTGGCACAGTATACCAAGAAACGAGAAGATGGGATGACGAAAAAGGCGAAGGGTATTCAATGCGTAGCAAAGAAGATGCCCATGATTATCGTTATTTCCCAGAGCCAGATTTACTTCCCATTGTGCTATCTGATGAATATATTCAAAACTTAAAAGATAATTTGCCAGAGCTTCCAGAAAGAAGAAAGAAGAGATACATGGAAGAACTTGGCCTTCCAGAATATGATGCCGATATTATCACTGGTTCCAAACAACTATCTGATTTCTTCGAAGAAGCAGCCAAAGTATCTGGCAATGCCAAAGCCGTTAGTAACTGGGTGATGAGCGATATCTTAAGAGTGGCCAGAGAAAAAGATGTAGAGTATCGCGACCTACCATTTACCCCCGCACAATTTGGAGAGCTTATCAAATTAATTGACAAAGGAACGATTAGTGGCAAGATTGCCAAAACAGTCTTTGAAGAAATGACAGAAACAGGCAAAGACCCAGAAGCCATTGTCAAAGAAAAAGGATTACTTCAAATCTCTGATGAAGGGGCTATCAAAGAAGTAGTAGAAAAAGTACTAGCTGCCAACGAGCAATCCATCATCGATTACAAAAACGGCAAAGATAGGGCACTAGGCTACTTAGTAGGCCAATGCATGAAAGAAATGAAGGGCAAAGGAAACCCTGAAATGATTAATAAGTTTATTTTAGAGAAAATTAACTAACGACCAAGAGGGACGCTGGATTTTGTCCGGCACCCCTCTTTTGTAATCCTTCTCCTGCAAGACTTTCAAAAGCCACCAAGCGACCAAAAGGGACAGACCTTGATTATGTTGATTAAGAGAGGGATAGAAAGGGGAGTTTATATGAATCTTTTAGAAATCAAAAATAAGCTGATTTCCATGCAAGATAAAGAGAATGCCGAGTTTAGTAAAAAGCTAAGCCCCGATACCAAGAAAAAAGTGCTTGGCATTCGCATTCCTATCCTTCGAAACTATGCCAAAGAGTTTGTAAAAACAGAAGACTGGCAAGCTTTTTTGAAGGAGGCACTAAATAAAAAACACAAGGAAGAATACATGGAAGAAGTAATGTTACAAGGTTTTGTTCTTGGCTATTCACCACTACCACTGGAAGATAAACTAAGCTATGTCGAAAAGCTTATTCCAAAAATTGATGGATGGCAGATTTGTGATACGTTTATTCCAACACTCAAAATCAAGAAGAAAGATTTGCCTCGCGTGTGGGATTTTATTAATCCTTATGCTAAAAGCAAAAAAGAGTTTGAAATTCGCTTTGCGGTAATTATGATGCTTGATTACTTTATCATAGAGGAATATGTGGATGAGGTAATCAAAACCATTGATAGTATCCAAACCGATAAGTATTATGCTCAAATGGGTATGGCTTGGTGTCTTGCAGAAATTGGCATTAAGTTCCACGAAAAGGCCATGAAATACCTAAAAAGCAAGAATCATTTAGATGATTTTACCTACAATAAAGCTTTGCAAAAGATGATAGAATCGTACCGTATCAATGAAAAAGAGAAGGAAATACTCAGAAAAATGAAGAAATAGCAAAAATTAGTTGACAAATTATGTTAATCTTAATATAATAATGAGGAAATTTGAATTTTTGGAGGTATCCACGAAATGTCTGTTGTTTCTATGATGGTCATTCGAAAAATCGATCGAGAACTTAGCGATGCTCAGGAGGACTGCCTGAAAGGCATCGATGAGGCAAAGCGTCTTGTTGCAAAGAAGGTAATCGAGTTCCTTGATGGCTGGACACCACGGCTTAGCTATCGAGAACGAATCGAAGTCCTCGATTATGTCGAGGAAGAATACGGACTTTGTCTATAAGGAGGAGTCATGAATCAAATACAGGTTTTTCTGGGAAAAAAGCAACTAGTATCAGACATCCGCGTCAACATGGCTTTTGAAACAGCATTTCATGAGCCACCCGTGTCTCTTCACCGAACAGGCAATCAAGTGACGGTTTCTACCCAGCTTCCGCTTAAACGAAAGCGGGTGGTTCTTTTTAGCTCCTGCTTGGGGCTGAAGGCAAAAATAATTGGCGAAGAACTCGCCGAGATTCGATAAGAATCTAAAAAGGAAAAATCCTTCACATCCGTGAGGGATTTTTCCTTTTTTCAAAAAATATGGTAAAATAATATTGACAAAGTATGATAGTATCATTATAATAATAACTGAAAGAAGGGATAAAAATGAAAAATAAGATAGTCATATTTGGTGGTTCGTTTAATCCACCGCTAAACTCCCATTTTTCAATAGCACAGGAAGTGCTAAATGAATGCGATGACGTTGAAAAAATTGTGTTTGTACCTGTGAATCAAATCTATTCCAAAAAGGGATTAATTGCTAATAAAGATCGAATGGCCATGCTTCATTTAGTGATTCAAAAAAATGATCAATTTGAATTGTCAGATATCGATATGTACTCAGATCATTCTTTATACATGATAGAAATTTTAAATGCCATGCAGGAAAAATATCCAGATAAAACCATTTCTTTCTTGGTAGGAAGCGATAATTTTAAAGATGTGAGTCGTTGGAGAAATGCTAAAGAATTGTTATCTAAATACCAAGTGATGGTGATGGCTCGCGATGAAGATCAAGTTGAAGCAATGATTGGACAAGATGAAATACTAAAAGAAGTAAAAGATAATATCTATGTTTTAAAACAAGCAATTAGAAGTAATTATAGTTCTACCTATGTAAGAGAGCAAATACTGCAAGGAAAAAGTGTGAGGTATTTAATGCCAGACGAAGTGTGGGAGTATATTCAAAGTCACCAGTTATATCAACAAAAAGAAGAGAAAGAGCGATAATGAAAGGAGTGTGTGTGATGATTCAAAACATCCAAAAAGAAGTCGATGCCATTTGTACATGGATTCAAAACTATGTGGAGGAAGCACATGCAGAAGGTGTTGTCGTTGGTAATAGTGGTGGTAAAGACTGTGCCACTGTGATTGCCCTTGCCACCAAAGCACTTGGTAGTGAAAGAGTTTTAACAGCAGCCCTTCCTTGTAGTTCTATTCATGCCGATTACGAAGATGCCAAACTAGTTTCTGATCATTTTGGCGTGCCCCTTTTAAAAATTGAATTAACGGATACGTATTTGACATTTGAAAAAACATTAGAGGGAGTAGTAAACCCAAAAGAAGATTGGAGACTAAAAGAAGCAAAAATTAATATGAAGCCAAGGCTTCGCATGATCACACTTTATTATTTGGCACAAAACTTAAATTATTTAGTTATTGGCACGGGAAATAAGTGTGAAGCAACGGTTGGCTATACTACTAAGTGGGGAGATAATGCCAGCGACCTAAATCCGCTTGGAGAATTTACGGTAGAAGAAGTGTATGAAATAGCAGCTTACTTAGGGGTGCCAGATAAGATTATTCATAAAGCACCATCTGATGGTCTAGGTGGTCAAACAGATGAAGAAAAACTTGGTGTAACTTACAAGCAAATTGCTGAGTATATAGAAACAGGAACTACTGATGAAAAAGCCCTAGCAATCATTAAGCGCAAGGAAAAAGCTTCAGAACATAAGAGAAAGCCGATTCCTGTATATCATCGTCTCACATAGTTTTTCAGCAAAATCAGTGTTTTTAAATAAGAATTAGCCCACAGGATTGTGGGCAATCTTTAAAGTGTTTGATGTTATCATAATGATAATAAAAGGAGATGATGCCTATGAAAGAATATCCAGTAGGTATGTACGGAGGAAAGTTTATGCCATTTCACAAAGGACATTTTTATTGTATTGAAAAAGCCCTGGAACAATGTGAAAAAGTCTATGTGATTTTGTTTTATGGGGGAGCAGATGAAGAAAAGATTTTAGCAAAAGATAGAAGAGACTACCTGAGTGTAGCAGAAAGAAAACGCCACATCGAACAAGCAATTCAAGAAAAATTCCCAAAAGGGAATGTGGTGCTAAAACTCATTGATGTTTCACCATGTAGAGATACAAAAGGCGAAGAAGATTGGGATGCAGAGACACCGTTGGTACTTAATGCGATTGGCAAAATGAATGCGGTATATAGTAGTGAACCAAGTTATGAAGCGTATTTCAAAAGAGCCTATCCTTGGGCAACACACATATTAGTGGATCCACCACGAGAAGTATATCCCATTAGTGGAACCAAAATTAGAAACATGAACACCAAAGAAGAACAAGAAAAGTGGATGATATAAAGAAAGGATGGATGACATATGAATAATTTGTTAAAAAGTATTAAAGCAATTAAATGGTATGAATGGGTAATGATGGTGATTATGATTGGCATTGCTGCCTATGCGATGATAAGTGCATTTGTAAGCCCTAAAGAAGGAGGCAATCCTCCTTGGCTTACAGTAGTGAATTTTATTAGTGCTGTATGTGGGGTATTTTGTATCTTCTTATGTGCTAAAGCAAGTATTTCTAATTTTGTGTTTGGTGCGGTTAACACGGTGGTATACATTGTGTATTTGTGGTACTGGAAAATTTATGGTACATTTGCATTGGAACTTTTGGTGTATTTCCCAATTAATTTTATTTCGTGGTATATTTGGGCAAAGCATCGTGATGAAGAACAAGAGGAAATTACCAAAACTAAAAAGCTTAGCGTGAAACAAGATTTTTTAGTGGCTACTATGCTGATTTTAGCTACCACCATCTATCATTTTATTTTAGTAAAATTAGAAGGAACGGTGCCACTACTTGATAGCTTAACGGTAGCTATCGGTATTATTGCCGTGATTTTGGAAATGCTTAGATATAGAGAACAATATGTGCTATGGCTAATTACCGATGTTATCGCGGTTATCATGTACATTGTTCATTTTGATGCAGTCTACTTAACCAAAAAGACTATTTATTTGATTATGGCAGTGATTGGATTAATTAACTGGTGGAAACTTCAAAAAACAAGAAATATAGCCAATGAATAGTTTGACAAATAAAGTCGTTCATATTATCATAGAGATAGTATGAACGATTTTTAATAGGAGGGAAAATAGATGGTTGTTTTAATTGTTTTCTTGATGGTTTTGATAGCACTGGGAATTCTTTATCGAAAAGATACTCATTCCACTAGAAAAAAAGTATATGCTATTTTGATAAGACTATGTTTAACATTGGCAATTGTAGTTGCTTTCTTATTATCTATGTTATTTGTGGGACTAGATATGTACAATTATCATGGGGTTGTGAGAGCTATTTGCGCAGTGGTTCCACTGACTTTTTTACTTCCAATATGGTTTCAGAAAAAAAGAAAAACAATGGCAATTGTGACTGCTACATGGTGCTTACTGGCTTTTTGTGGTTATGTGGGAAATCTTTTTTATTTAAAATACGATAAAAGTTTGATTGTAAATACGGATGTGAATATTAATGTTGGCGAATACATGCCGTTTGATTCACAAAGTAAAATTGTGAAATTATCGAAACAAGCAAGTCTGAAACTAACAGAGAATCTTCCTATTGTAGATGGTGCTGCAGCAGTATTTCCAGTGTATTCTGCATTTGTCAATGCGGTATATCCTAATACGGTTACGTATCAAGAAGAGCCTTTTTTATATAATAATACGGGAAGAGGATATGATTTACTTGCTAGCAAAAAGACCGATATCTTTTTTGGAGCATATCCATCCAAAGAGCAAATTGAATATGCCAAGAAACAAGGGACAGAGTTTGAATACACTGAAATTGGAAAAGAAGGATTTGTTTTCTTTGTGAACAAGAAAAATCCGGTGGATTCACTTACTGTACAACAAATCAAAGATATTTATTCTGGTAAGATTACTAACTGGAAAGAAGTTGGAGGAAGAGACGAAGAGATTAAAGCATTTCAGAGAAATAAAGGTAGCGGTAGTCAAAGTATGCTGATTCGTTTTATGGGAGATACTCCTATTATGGATCCACCAACTGATCAAGTGATGGATTTGATGTCGGGTATCATTAATCAAGTAGCCAATTATAAAAATTATTCTAATTCCATTGGCTTTTCATTTCGTTATTACTTAGAAACATTGATTGCAAATCCCAATGTGAAAATGTTAAAAATAAATGGCATTGCACCAACCAAAGAAAATATTTCTAATGGTACTTATCCGATTGTAGGTTCTTTATATGCAGTAACCTATCAAGGAAATCCTAATGAAAATGTGCAAAAGTTAATTAATTGGATTTTATCAGAAGAGGGACAAGAGATTATTGAAAAGACAGGGTATGCAAGATGTCGTTAAAATAAGATAAGAAAGAGGAGAAAAATATGATTTGTCAAGATACGTTTTATAGACATACCGTCACGGTAGATTCTATTATTTTTACAGTAGGAAATGGATTAAGAGAAAGTTATCGAAAGCTTCCTGAAAAGAAACTTCAGGTGCTTCTTGCCAAAAGAGCTATCGAACCACATGCAGGAAAGTGGGGGTTTATTGGCTCTATCGTAAGAGATGAGGAAAGATTTGATGATGCAATTCAAAGATCTTTAAAAGAAAAAGCAAATATAAAAGATATCTATTTGGAACAACTTTATACTTGGGGAGATCCAAAAAGAGATCCAAGAGAAAGAGTGATCAGTGCTTCCTACATGGGGCTCATTGATAGTGATAATATCAAATTAAAAGCAGGAAGTAGTGTGGACGATGTCAAATGGTTTGATGTCAAAGTATCACAAGAAAAAGAAAAAACAATCGAAAAAAAAGAAGGCTATCAAAAGACGGAGGATTTGGAAATTACTTTGACAAGTGAGAAACTAGTTTTAACAAGCAAAGTGAAAGTAGTAAAAGAATTCACCAAAGGAAATTGGATTATCTATACGCAAATTTTAAAATCTGATTTAGCGTTTGATCATGCTAAAATGCTAATCTATGCCTTAGAAAGACTAAAAAACAAAGTAGAATACACTACCATTGCGTTTAACTTAATGCCTGAGAAATTTACCTTAACAGAGCTGCAACAAGTATATGAAATACTACTAGATAGACCATTATTAAAAGCAAACTTTAGAAGAAAAATTTATGACATGGTAGTTGAAACTGAAGAATATGAAGAAACAGCAGGTCATAGACCATCGAAATTATTTACGTTTAATACCAATTGGCAACCTCATGTGTTTTAAGAGAATCGTCAAATAGGGACACCCCTTAA
>DBWQ01000003.1:7467-47568 GCA_002308995.1 Clostridiales bacterium UBA1234
TTAAGGGGTGTCCCTATTTGACGATTGGAGCCAATAGCCGGAATCGAACCGGCGACCTACTGATTACGAATCAGTTGCTCTACCGACTGAGCCATATTGGCAACATATACATTGTACATGATTGGTTCAATAATTGCAAGTATATTTTCAATGTCAATTTATTCCAATTAAAAATGAAAAATATGGAAGCGAAAAAACCTTGCGAAATAGCATAATATGTGATAGGATTAGCATACTTAAATTCTCGATTGATAAGGGGGATTTCAAAATGAAAAAACCAAGTAAGAAACGGTGGATGGACGGCAAAGAGTTTTCGTATGTAGTTTCGTGGTCGTGCATTGTACTGGCATCTGCTATGCTTATGCCTATTGTCATCACGTGCACTGGGGCACCGCTAACAGCAAAGATTGCAGTTTGCATCGTTCTTGGAGTGATGTTCAGCTTGGGCATTTACTCGCTTGTCATTGACATTATCGACTACGTAAGAAGCAGAAAAGAACCAGAATCAGATGAGGAGGAGCTAAAATGACACAAATCAGTCGTTTGGCAGAGGCAATATCACTGAGTGCCATTGATTTTAGCATGAACCAATCCTGTCAGGCTAATCTCATTATTGCTGGTCCTATTTGCTCTGGCAAACTTCCCATCGCTGACTGTTTACGGATGTATTTCAGTGGGGTGAAACACTACAAGATTACCCTGATGAACCAGGCATCGTTTTACAAGTCTTTAGATGAAATGGAACTCTATGAGCAAGGCTACAAAGTGGATGCTATGGAGGCCTTCCATACGGATGAATTCGTAAGCAAAGTCAAGATGCTTTTTGAAAAAGGGGTTTCTTCTTCTCCCTACTACAACATGAATACTTGGACAAGAGGAATGCCCGAGATGGAAAGACAGTGTGCCACAGAAGAACAACGAAAAGCACTTCGCACTAAGAGCGAATTGTTTTTATTTCACAATCCTTCTGCTGTGAATGTCTTTGTTGGTACTCATACGATTCAGCTTTTAAAAGATGTTGTCCCCAATTGCATGACCATTTATTTAAACACAGATTTTCATATTTGCATGGAGAGACGGCTATCGCTGGAATGTTATCGTAAAGTGGCCAACATAAAAACCATCAAAAGCAAAAACGCATACTATGACTTTGTGCAGGAAGAGGTAGAGTGGAGCATTGCTCCCCAAAAAGAGGCGGCGGATATCGTTTTGAAAGCAAACGATGAAGACTAAAAGGCAGGTGAGTTTCACCTGCCTTTTTCGTAAAAAAATTCTACTTAGGAACATCCTTAAACTGAGATTTTTAAGTCTGTAAAAAAACATGATGAAATTATTGCAAAATTGGTCGAAATGATATAAAATACTTGAGGTAATGAAAAGTGCGTTCATTGCACATGATACATTATGTAACGTAAGAGTTATGTAATATTTTTAAGGAGGAGAAGATTTATGTCAGTTAAAGTTGGTGTTAATGGTTTTGGTAGAATTGGTAGTTTAGCCTTTTCTGCATCACTAGATAAGGAGGATTTAGAAGTTGTTGCAATTAACGATCCATTTATCGCAGTAGATTACATGGTATATATGTTAAAACATGATACCGTTCATGGCGCATTCAAAGGAGAAGTTTCTTGCGAGGGTGACTACCTAGTTGTGAATGGTAGAAAGATTAGAGTATTTAACGAAAAAGAGCCAGCCAATATTCCTTGGGGAGAAGTTGGTGCTGAATACGTACTTGAATGCTCTGGTGTATTCACTACTATCGAAACAGCTAGTGAACACTTAAAAGGTGGCGCTAAAAAAGTAATTATTAGTGCTCCTTCAAAGGATGCTCCAATGTTTGTTATGGGTGTTAACAACGATACTTATACAAGTGATATGACAGTGGTATCAAATGCTTCTTGTACCACAAACTGCCTAGCACCACTTGCAAAAGTTATTAATGATAAATTTGGTATTAAAGATGGTTTAATGACGACAGTTCACTCAACTACTGCTACGCAAAAGACAGTAGATGGTGCTTCTAAAAAAGATTGGAGAGGCGGTAGAGCTGCTTCTGCTAACATCATTCCATCATCTACAGGTGCTGCCAAAGCAGTAGGCAAAGTTATCCCATCTCTTAATGGAAAATTAACAGGTATGTCATTTAGAGTACCAACTGTTGATGTTTCTGTGGTAGATTTAACAGTTAACCTAGAAAAGCCAGCTACGTACGAAGAAATCTGCAAAGCAGTCAAAGAGGCTTCTGAAGGAGAGCTTAAAGGTATTCTTGGCTACACAGATGAGCCACTTGTATCATCTGATTTCATTCACGATGCAAGAACATCTATCTTCGACCAAGAAGCAGGTATTGCTTTAACAGATACTTTCGTAAAACTAGTTGCTTGGTATGATAACGAATGGGGTTACTCAAATAAACTATGTGATTTAGCTGCATATATGCATTCTGTAGATAATAAATAGTTTGAAGTTACTTGAGGGCTTTGTTCTTTTGAACAAGCCCTCAATGTGCTATTTTAAAGTAGGAAGCGACGTTACCATTTTAGGTTCAAGATGGTAACGTGACTTCCTACCAAGGGAATCAAGAAAAGAAAGGATGAAAAACATGTTAAACAAAAAAACAATTGAAGACATTGATGTCAAAGGGAAAAAAGTATTAGTAAGATGCGATTTTAATGTGCCACTAGATAGGGAAGATAAGTCCGTTATTACGGATGACAGAAGGATTACCGAAGCGCTTCCTACAATCAAGTACTTAATGGAGCATGGTGGAAGAGTGATTCTTTGCTCTCATATTGGGAAAACAAAGGACAAGCAAAGCTTAGCACCTGTTGCTAAAAGATTATCAGAGTTATTAAATAGAGAAGTACCATTTGCCAGTGATGTCATTGGCGAAGATGCCAAGGCAAAAGCTGATAGCTTAAATGATGGTGATGTAATGCTTCTTGAAAACGTACGTCTACATCCAGAGGAAGAAGCAAATGATCCTGCATTTGCCAAAGAACTTGCTTCACTTGCTGAAGTATATGTCAACGATGCATTCGGTACGGCACATAGAGCACATGCATCCACTGCAGGTGTGGCAGATTATTTGCCAGCAGTTTGTGGCTACTTAATTCAAAAAGAAATTGGTGTCATGGGAGATGCTTTAAATAATCCACAAAGACCATTCTTAGCTATTTTAGGTGGAGCAAAGGTTTCTTCTAAAATTGGTGTCATCGAAAATCTACTAGATAAAGTAGATGGTCTTATGATTGGTGGCGGTATGGCATATACCTTTGCAAAAGCACAAGGCGGCAGGATTGGTAAATCTCTTTGTGAAGAAGATAAACTTGATTTAGCACTTAGCATTTTAAAGAAAGCAGAAGAAAAGGGCGTTAAAGTTTATTTCCCAGTAGATACGATTTGTGCAGAAGAAATTAAAGCAGATGCTGAAACATGTGTATGTCCAACGAACGATATTCCAGATAACCTAGAAGGTTTAGATATTGGACCAGAATCTGTGAAAGCATTTGTTGATGCCATTAAAGAATATAAAACAATTATTTGGAATGGACCAGTCGGCTATTCAGAGCTTGATATTTTTGCAAATGGTACGATTAGTGTTGCCAAAGCATTAGCAGAAAATAAAGACGCCATTACGATTATTGGTGGTGGTGATAGTGCAGCTGCTGTTGAAAAATTTGGTTTATCAAAAGAAATGACACATGTATCAACAGGTGGCGGAGCTTCACTGGAATTTATGGAGGGAAAGGTACTACCTGGTATTGCATGCTTATTGGATAAATAATAAAAAGAAGGTGGAAAAATGGAAATTGCACTAGCACTAATAATGGATATGATTCCAATAGCAGTATTTCTATTTGTATATTATCAAGTGAGAAAGAAAAAGCCTATTTTAGTCGATTTAATTGTATCTGTTTGTTTTGAAATAATGGGAGTATATTTACTCTTCTTTTATCATTATTCTTTGGGTGATTTTATAACTCCAATTATTTCATTTATTCTTTGGGTTATTGTATGTCCTATTTGTGTCGCCTTTCAAATAATATGTTTAGTAAAATGGATTTTATTAAAGAATAAAAAACAAGAAAAGCATTCTCATGATGTGACTGGAGAAAATAACGGAAAGGAAGAATAAAAAATGCGTCGAAAGATTATTGCCGGTAACTGGAAGATGAATAAATCACCAAAGGATACCGAAGAATTTATTAATGAGTTTAAAGATTTCGTAAAAGACACAGAGCATGAAGTAGTGCTTTGTGTTCCATTTGTAGATTTATGTAAGGCTAGGAAATTAACAAGAGAGACCAATATTAAAGTGGGTGCGCAAAACGTTCATTTTGAAGAAAGCGGAGCATACACAGGTGAGGTTTCTCCAAAGATGCTAGAGGATATGGGCATTGACTATGTTATCATTGGTCACTCAGAAAGAAGACAATATTTTGCGGAGACTGATGAAACAGTCAATAAAAAATTAAAGGCAGCACTTGCTCATGGTCTTCATCCAATCGTTTGCGTTGGCGAAACGCTAGAGCAAAGAGAGGCTGGCATCACAAAAGATTTTGTCACCAATCAAGTAAAGCTTGCTTTAGAAGGTTTAACGGAAGAACAGGTAAAAGGTACCGTCATTGCTTATGAGCCTATCTGGGCTATTGGTACTGGTAAAACGGCTTCTTCAAGTGATGCCAATGAAGTTTGCATTTGGATTAGAGATGAAATTAGAAGCCTATTTGGAAATGTTGCTGATGAAGTAATCATTCAATATGGTGGAAGTGTAAAAGCTTCTAACGCCAAAGAATTATTCCAAATGTCAGATATCGATGGCGGATTAGTAGGAGGCGCAAGCCTTAAGGTAGATGAGTTTTCAAAGATTGTCAATTTTGATAAATAAGGAGACGAGAGCATGGAAAAGAAGTTAACAATGCTTGCCATCTTAGATGGTTGGGGAATCAACGAAAAGGAAGAGGGAAATGCGGTAAAACTAGCCAATACGCCAAATTTAGATGCGATTTTCAAACAATGTCCTAACACTAAAATTTATACCAGTGGCCTAGATGTAGGCCTTCCAAATGGTCAAATGGGTAACTCTGAAGTTGGCCACACCAATATTGGTGCAGGCAGAGTCGTTTACCAAGAACTTACCCGAATTACCAAGTCCATTGAAGATGGTGATTTCTTTACCGTAAAAGAATTCTTAGATGCGATTAAATATTGTAAAAAGCAAAATAGTGATTTACATCTATATGGACTTCTTTCTGATGGTGGTGTACATAGTCATAATACCCATTTATATGCATTACTTGAGCTTTGCAAAAAAGAAGATTTTGATCGTGTATATGTACACTGCTTCTTAGATGGTAGAGATACGCCTCCAACTTCAGGTGAGGGCTATATTGCAGAACTTGAAGATAAAATGAAAGAAATCGGCGTTGGTAAAATTGCAACCGTGATGGGTAGATACTATGCTATGGATCGTGATAAACGTTGGGAGAGAGTGGAACTTGCTTATAAAGCCATGGGCCTTGGCGAAGGATTAACAGCTTCTTCTGCTATTGACGCTATCGAAAGTGCTTATCAAAGAGAAGAGTTTGATGAATTTGTGAAACCTACTGTTATTATGGAAAATGGAAAGCCAGTCGCTACCGTAAAGCAAAACGATTCGATTATCTTCTACAATTTCAGACCAGATAGAGCACGTGAAATTACTAGAGTATTTGTGGATAAAAACTTTGATGGGTTTGAAAGAAAGTATTTATATGTCAATTACGTATGCTTTACGCAATATGATGAAACCATGCCTAATGTAGAAGTGGCTTTCAAACCACAAAAAATAGAAAATACATTTGGTGAATATATTAGCAAAAATGGTTATACACAACTTAGAATTGCAGAGACTGAAAAATATGCTCATGTAACTTTCTTCTTTAATGGAGGAAGAGAAGTTAAATATGATGGTGAAGAAAGAATCCTAGTAGATTCTCCAAAAGTTGCTACTTATGATTTAAAACCAGAAATGAGTGCTTATGAAGTAACCGATAAAGTAGTGGATGTCATTCGTAAACAGTCAGTAGATGTCATTATTTTAAATTATGCTAACTGCGATATGGTTGGCCATACAGGTGTACTAGAAGCTGCTATTAAAGCGGTAGAAGCTGTAGACGAATGCATGGGAAGAATCATCGAAGAAGTAAGAAGAGTAAATGGTACGCTCCTAATTACAGCAGACCATGGTAATGCCGAGCAAATGATTGATTATGCAACTGGCGATCCACATACCGCTCATACAACTGGCCCAGTACCTCTTATCGTGATGGGACTTAGCGATAACGTAAGATTAAAAGAAGGAAGACTTGCTGACTTAGCACCAACCATGCTAGATATCATGGGATTAGAAAAGCCAGAAGAGATGACAGGTACGTCACTTTTGGTAAAAGAATAAAAAAGCGCACCAAAAAAGCAGAGTGAAAAATTCACTCTGCTTTTTGTATGGGGTGCCGCATCGGGTGTGTTTGCGGCGGGGTACGCGCTTACTCGCAAATGTCAGCGTATTCGTCGTTTTCATCATCCTCATAGGGAGAATCAACGACTTCGGGTTCGACACCTTCTTCGTCGCTTCCAAAAAGGTCATCGATGTCTGTGATGATGATGGAAAGCGAATGCTTCAGCCAAAACCACAGACCAGTGATGGCGAGTACGGAAGTGGCGATGATGCCTACGATGATAAAGAGCCGCTCGTACTTTTTCATGAGAACCTCCTTATACAAGTTCTTTCTCTCAACAGTGGACCTACTTTGCATGTAGCCACAGTATACCAACATTTTGAGAGATTGTCAATGCATATTTACATAATTTTTGGGGATGATAGAGAAAAAAGGAGGTATTTTTAAAATAATGGATGAAACGGCGATTCAAGAAATTCAGGTAACTCCTGTGAGTGAATGGAAAGATAAGATGCTTCTTATGATAACATCAGAAACGACGAAGCATGTAATAGGCAATGCATCAATAGTGGTTCTAAAAGAAGAAAATTTAAGTTTAATTCTTTCCCAGCTTTTTCAAATAATTTCCAAAGAGATAGTGGGGCAAAATCCATTTTGTCAACGAAAAATGGATCAAGCACTGATTCATTTAGAAAGTAGACTTGAAAGGACGAAATTAAGTTCAAAAGTTCTATTCGGTATTTCAAAATCAATTTGTCAAGTAGCGGCCAATAGTTTAGAGGTACCACTCTTTTTTTATTTGGGCGGAATTTCTGGGAGTCACATTCCGTATCCTGTGGTGAATCTTGGAAATCAAGAAATTCTTTTAATGAAAGATATATTTCCAACCATAGCTAGGCTAAATGTCAAGAAAGAAATAGAGGAAAAACTTGAAAAAATACGCAAGAATATTTCAATAGAAGAAAAGAAACAATTAGTTTTGAGTGTGATTCAAAAGATGGAAATTGAGGAATCTCTATTTGAGTGGGTTTCTCTTGCAGAAAAAGAAAATTCTCAATCAACCAAGGTGGTAGCTGCGAATAATTCAAGCACGGTAACGAATTTAATTGAAAAAATAAGGAACGCTAAAATGAGTGGAAAACTTGTGATATTAGAGGATACAACGGAGAAGGAAGATACATTTATCGCTGATTTGTCAGTAGGATTAAATCTTCAATATATCAATTTTGGAGAAGTTCAAAGTCAAAATCACCATGCCCAATATAACCGTTTGATGGCGATAGAAGAGCAAATAGTGTAATATTACTGTAATATAAACTTAATAATTCTGTAATTGTATTAAAATAGTGAAACTTGTATAATCTAAGTAAAGGTTACTAAAGAAGATGGGAGGGAGTTTGCTAAAATAAGCTTTAGCAAACGAGTTTATGGACAATACCGAAGTAAGCGTTGTTTCTGCCGAACTACAGAGGGTGATTCAAAAATTAGATAAACTTGAGAAAATGATTAACCCAAATAGCAAAAAATCACTTATTTTGTGGGAAGAAGACGATGCTTTTAAATCACTTATTTCAGATATTAAAGAGTATGCATTAACATGTAATACTGATGAGTTCCCAGTGGAACTATTAGATAAACTAAAAGCACTTCAAACAGATGCATCTAGCCAGATTATTGGAGGGACATCTAAAATTGTTTCATTAAATGAGCAAGCCAAAGCAAATTTAGAGCTTAGTAGAACGCTTTCTACCATGTATATTTCTGCAATGGCGGCAAATCCAATAGATGAATATGAAGAGCAGTTCCAAAATGAAGAACTTGCTTCCATGAAAGAATATTTACAAACTGTTTCTACAGCTGTGCCAGAGTCTGAGGAATACATCAAAGCAGAAAAGGCTATCAAATCTAAGATATCCAATCTAGAAAATAGCGTGCACATTACGATCGACTTAGAAAGAACAACCAGTAAGGCAAGCGCTTTGGAGTATATCAAATCTGAGATTGAAGCACCGATTAATCGTTTACAAGCAGAATATGATGCAAAATACGTTATCCTTGAAGCTGATAGCACAGAAGAGACATCACTTGCTCTTAGAAAAACCTTCAAAGAAAAAGTACTCGATGCATTAGTAAGGCCAATTACTAGCTTGTTTAAGAAGAAATCAAAAGCCAAATAAGAATAGAGGCGAAAGTGACAATGCTTTCGTCTTTTTAATTGTTATATAGTATTACATATATTTAAATTGAAAATATACATCGTTTTGCTGTATTATAGTTTTATTAAAGAAATTTAAGAAGAGGAGGAAAAATAATGAAGGGAAAGCTTTTTGTTTTTGGAGTATTAATTGTATCGATGATTCTTTCGTGTTCATATGCTTCTGTTAGTAAACCTGCTTTTTCAGATGTGAGTTTATCTCATTGGGCAAGTGAATATATTGCCTATGCACAGTTCAAGAATATTATTAATGGTTATGGGGATGGAACGTTTAAGCCAAGTAATCAAGTGAAAACTGGGGAGTTTATTAAGATGGCAGCAACTTGTATTCGTGATAAGGATTGGAATTTTGGAAAGCCTTCTCCGGGAGAGCATTGGGCTATGCCATATGTTAGGTCGTTAAATTATATTGCACTTAATCCTCTTGCTTTTGATAATGAAAGATTGGAAAGGCCAATTACTAGAGGAGAGGCTGTTGAAATCTGTGCTGCAATCGATAGATATATTAAAGTACATGAACACACTTTTTTCGAAGTGGATACCAATGAGACTTATATTAAGCAGTACATTGATGAAGCAAAGATTGAGAGACAAAGTTTAAGGGATGCCATCAATTATTGCACACAGTTTGGGATTATTAACGGTTTTGAGGATGGTAGTTTTAGAATTACTGCCACTCTTACTAGAGCACAAGCTGCAAAGTTGATTTACGTTATTTTACAACATTAAATAGTGAGGTGATAATATGAAGAAAATAGTGCTAAGGTATGTAGTATGTTTGTGGATGTTATTTTCGTTAAGTAGTATTGTTTTAGCAGATGATACACCTCGTATTGATTATCCGAGTCAAAATAGAGACGGGTATGGTGTACAAGGTCAGTGGCCAATTCATGATGTATCACAAAACACCTATAATGATTGGTCTAGTACTAAAACAGGGACAAAGTTTACAGCTACTGTAGATGGCGTAACTGTTGAAATGATTTTTGATGAAAACAGTTCGCCGGTTTCGGATAAAGTAAAGTTTTATGATAGCTATAACTCTGCGTCATGGGAAAATGCAATGAGTGAATTTCCAGTAGATGCTAATGGAAAACGTCAGATTGAAATGGGTGCTGAAGATATGGCAGCAATTTTTGACGCAAAAGGTTATCCTGATATTGCTGATAAGATAAGAAATGGGAGTGCTGGTAGAGGAGATATGTTCGTAACTCAAGTTGCATGGGTTGGAGCACCTACCACTACTTCTCGTAATGCAACAACGGGTGAAGGATATCAGTGGATGGAAGTTAGTGTGCTAAAAGAAATGGCACAGAGTGATCCTAATTTGAATTTTTGGCTTTATGATATTTTACATGCTGGAAATTGGTCTGATGATGAGATGATGGGGGAACTTGCTTGGTATTGGATAGAGCAAACACCTACTATAGAAGAAGAACCTGAAGTAGAACCAGAACCAGAAGTTTCACCAGAGCCAGACGAACCAGAAGTTACACCGCCACCAAATGCAACACCACCTCCACCACCTTCCACAGGGCTAGAAAGTCCTCCATCGCCAAGACCTGGGACTTATGAAATCATCTTTAAGAATATGCCTGATACTTGTGGAAAATCAATTAGCGGTAGTTTGCAAATTTTTGGCGATAAATTTCATGTGGAAAATGGCGACCCGATTCCAACTAGCGAAAGATTGGGTGTTAGAGGAGAGAATAATTACGTTGGTAAGGTTGATGGAATACAATATTGGGAAATGAATATTTTAGATCCTGGTTCTTTTGTGTACTATCATTATGATCCTTTGGGATACGAAATTTGGATTAGCGAGAGAGATTTTGCTTACGACGATAGCGGAGATCGTATGTATGCATCAGATGGAAGTCCTTTGTACACCGAGTGGGGTGAGCCAACAAAAGTGGGATATTCGCAACATAATTTATCTGACGGTATTCTAAGTGGCTCAGAGGGAAGGACATATCGTTCTAATGCAGGTTTTAAATATGATTTATGGGCATATAACTTAGATATTCCTAGATCACAATTGGAAAATGTGGAATTTCTTTCCACCCACTTTGCTTCTATTAAACAAGAAATATATGCTAAAGTAACAAACCGTGCGCTTAATGGTACTGTTTCATGGCAAGTTTCGCCTCCGGGGGCTTCTATGGGAGCTGTGGGGGTTCACCCTGTAACTAAACCAGTAACGGCTAAGAGTAGAACACTTGAAATTGGTGCAGGAAGTAAAATAACGAAAAGTACATTTGAGAGTTACGTAATGGCACATTTTTATAGTATCACTACAGGTACATTGTGGACAGGACCAGAATCAGATGCTCCATTAACAGTTTCTGCTGGGGGAGGTTCTGCTTCGTACACGAAGAACTGTGTTATGCTTACAGATGATTTTGGTTTACCTAGCTATTCAACTTCGTATAATGGAAGGATAACGGTTCCTAATATTGAAAATAACTCACTTGGTGAAGGATATACAAGTACGGGCGAATATGAGTGGTATGTTGCAGATGGCGGAAGTGGATTAACTACGACACCAGTTGATGTGAATTCAGTAAGGGTACATACGCCAATTCACGTTAGTGCCAATGTATATTCTATTTCTAAGAATCAACTAATAGCCAATACGATTCCTGATGGAGGAAAATATGTTGTTACATTGGATGATCCATTTACTGTTCAGGTTACTTTAAATGGAGCAAGCCACTATTATACTCCTGTTACAACAGATTTACAAAAGTATGTGAAAGAGATTACTTATCATTGTGAGGTTTGTGGTGGTCAGGGGACACTTTCTAGTCTTAGTCATCCATGTTCACCAAGACCTGATTTAGAGGATAATAAAGTCTATACTTGTAGAATTGAAGTAGCAGCGATTAATGAGCCTGTAGGATCTTCTGGTATTGGAGCAGAGGAGGCTGCTGGATCAGGATTTACCAATGTTCCTGATAGTTCATATCGTATTGAATATGTTATTCCTATTTTTGTAGCGGGAAAAATGTGGGATTTTGAAGTAAGAACGGTGGATGATCCTGGTTGGAAACTGCTTCAAGCGGAAAAACTATCGAAACTTCCTGTAGGAGAATCTGGAGATAATACCGGAAACATAAAGTATACATCTCCACTAAAGCTTGGATACCGAGCCTTCTTTGATTTAAAAACACTAAGCAAAGTTTCGACAAGTGTCAAAATTAAACCAAGAATATGGTATGTAGATAAAGCAACTGGTAAGATTGATAATACAAAAGAGATTTGGTATCGTAACAAAGCGTCTGCCACATCGTATGTGAAACTAAAAGAAGCTTATACAGATGAAGTTATAGGTGGTAATTCAGATATCGAAATTAAAATGAATATGGCAACCACATTTGGCGATGTTAATAATGATCCAAATGGCATGACAAATAAAAAACTGTTTGACAGTGAAAAATTAAGAGTGATGAAAGATGATTTAAGTGCTAATTACAATCAAGAAATTTATGAGGGTGGACTAAAAGAAATCACTTTAAGTAAAAATCAAATGACAGGAACATCTTATCAAGCTAAAGATGGTACAGAGTACGTTTATGGTGGTTCAACACATGCCGATGCAAAACGTTGGTATGGTGAGGTATTTATTCCTGCAAGTACAAAAGTTGTTCCTAGTGGTAGTAATGCTGCTTCAGTGTCAAATGCAAAGGGATTAGATGGATATATCGTGATTTCATTTGATGAGATAGGAGCATACTTAGCGGATGGAACGAGTTATTTACAGTATGGTATTGCGAAAAATCCACTTCTTTCATCAATGCCACCATATATTATGCTAAATGAGAAGAATGGAAAAGGAAACACAGTACAAATAACGCTTCCTAATGGTAAGCCGCTTACTGATTTGCCAAGTGATTTTTACGCAACAGATGCACCAATTATCATATATGATTTGTCACTTCGTGCAAATGAGGATTATTCATCATCAGGAACTCACTAATTTTAATATACACACAGCTAAGGACAACCATTTTTTATGCAAATTCGCACAAAAATGGTTGTCCTTTTATGTGCGGTCTTGAATTTTATGTGAATCTATGGCATAATAGATGGCAAGATAGAGCTAAAAAGGAGAGTTAAAGGATGCTAGAAAGAGATATGAAAGCACTTGAATTTGATAAAATTAAACTCATGCTGAAAAATAAATGCATTACCTATCGAGGAAAAGAACTTGCACAGGAGCTAATGCCTTCTACTAACCTTGAAGAAGTGAAAAAATGGCAGCAAGAAACAACGGAGGCTGTTTCGTTAATTCTAAGAAAAGGTTCTATTCCAATAGGTAGCATGGAGGATTTTACTCCTATTTTTCAAAAACTGAAAATAGGAGCAATATTGTCTACGGGAGAGCTACTGCAGATTGCTAATTTTCTTGCGATGCTTCGAAGATTAAAGCATTATTTTAAGGAAGATACCGTGGAGGAAGAATCTTACCCTATTTTGAGAGAGTATTTTGAAAACTTATATTCTAATCCTAATGTGGAAGAAGAGATATTTAGGTGTATCAAATCGGAGGATTTGATAGATGATCGAGCTTCGAAAACACTATATGATATTCGTAGACAGATTGTAGATCAAGAGGGGAAGATACGTGAAAAATTAAATAGCATGATGAAGAAAAATGCTAAGTATCTTCAAGAAGCTGTTGTTACGTTTCGCAATGACCGCTATGTGATTCCTGTCAAGCAGGAGTACAAAAATGAAGTGCCTGGACTTATTCATGATGCTTCTGGTAGTGGCAGCACTATTTTTATTGAGCCGATGGCAATTTTTGAGATTAACAATGAAATCAAAGAACTAAAAATGAAAGAACAAGTGGAGATTGAAAGAATCCTCGCTCTTTTAACGCAGATGGTAAGTCCTTTAGAGGATGATTTAAAAGTATCTCTATCACTTTTAGGACAAATTGATTTTGCGGTAGCCAAGGCAAAGCTAAGCATTGAAATGGAAGCATTTGAACCAAAGATAAGTCAAAATCATCAAATTCATTTAAAGAAAGCTAGGCACCCATTAATCCCGAAAGAAGAAGTGGTTCCCATTGATATTTGGATTGGCGATAAGTTTAAAGTACTCATTATTACAGGCCCCAATACAGGTGGTAAAACCGTTGCGTTAAAAACGGTAGGGTTATTTTGTATGATGGCACAAAGTGGTCTTCACCTTCCTGCGATGGAATCTTCAGAAGTAACGATTTTTGATGCAATTTATAGCGATATTGGTGACGAACAAAGTATTGAGCAATCGCTTAGTACATTTTCGTCACATATGACAAATGTGGTAAATATTTTAAATTCAGTCACTCAAAATAGCTTAGTGTTAGTGGATGAACTTGGCTCTGGAACAGACCCTATTGAGGGTGCTGCCCTTGCCACATCTATTTTGAAAAAACTATTTGAAGTGGGATGCTTAACCATTGCGACAACACATTATAGCGAACTTAAAACGTTTGCCATTCAAACAGAAGGAATAGAAAATGCTTCTTGTGAGTTTGACGTTGAATCACTTAGACCTACCTATAAGTTATTAATCGGCATTCCTGGCAAGAGTAATGCATTTGCCATTTCTAAAAAACTAGGGCTTGATGAGGAGATTATTAAGAGTGCAGAGGAAATGCTAACAGAAGAAAGCATTCGTTTTGAAGATATCTTAGGAGATATGGAAAGAGACAGACGTGTGGCACGTGAAGAAAGAGAACTTTCTGAAAGGCTTTTGAAAGAAGCAAAAGAGCAAAGTGCCAAAACAAAAGAGGAGCAAGAAAAGCTTTCCAAAAAGAAAGATGAAATTATTCAAAAAGCACGTGAAGAGGCGCGCGATTTACTACTAGATGCCGAATCAGAAGCCAATGAAATCATCAAAGAATTAACAGAATTAAAACATAGCAAAGATAAAAACGTAGGAAAAAAGGCAGAAGAAGCGAGAGAAAAATTAAAGGCTAATCTTTCTAACATGCAAAAAGAATTAATTGCACCAAGTAAAGAAATTGAAAATCCTATTGAAAAAAAGAAGATAAAAGCCGGTTTAAAAGTATATTTGCCAATGCTAGAAGAAGAGGGGACGATTGTATCACTTCCTGATAGAAAAGAAAATGTTCAGGTACAAATAGGACTCTTAAAAATGAATGTCCACATTTCGCAAATCCAAGAACTAAAAGAAACCAAAACAATGAATACCATTGGTGTTAAGAATAAAGGGAGGGGAGGAAATAGTATTTCTTCCAAGGCAATGGATATTTCCACAGAGATTAATATTATTGGGAAAAATGTGGATGAAGCAGTCATGATTTTGGATAAATACATTGATGATGCCTATTTGGCGTCCTTAAAAACGATTCGTATTGTTCATGGAAAAGGTACAGGCGCTCTTAGAAAAGGTGTGCAAGACTTTTTAAAAACGCATCCCCATATCAAATCTTATCGTAACGGGCTTTATGGTGAAGGGGAAAATGGCGTCACCATTGCTGAATTAAAATAAATTGTATAAAATTCTCTCTTTTGCAAAAAATAGTAAGGAGCAAAGGAGAGAATTTTTGATGAATCAGCAAAATCGTTTTTTAAAAAAGATAGCCATGCTTATTGTGATAACATTAGTCTTTTTCACTTTCTTTCATCCAACGATGACAAATGCTTTATCGAAATATGGCTCCTCTGGAAATGAGGTAAGACAAATTCAAACCAAATTAAAAAATTGGGGATATTACCAAGGCAAAGTTGATGGTATCTATGGTACCAAAACATTAAGTGCCGTGAAAGCGTTTCAACGAGCCAATGGTCTAACGGTGGATGGGATAGCAGGGAAGAATACACTTGCCAAAATGGGAATTAGTTCTACGAGTAATACCACTGGATCAAATCAAGCAAACGTTGAGTTACTAGCACGATTGATTCATGGTGAAGCCAGGGGAGAACCATATACGGGAATGGTAGCAGTAGGAGCCGTTGTATTAAATCGTGTTGCAAGCCCCAATTTTCCAAGTACCATTGCAGGAGTAGTGTACCAAAAGGGCGCATTTGATGCTGTATCAGATGGTCAAATCAATCTTTCACCCAATCAACAATGCTATAATGCGGCGCGTGATGCCATGAATGGGTGGGACCCTTCCGGAGGAGCGATTTATTATTTCAATCCAGCCACAGCTACCAATAAATGGATATGGTCAAGACCACTCACGATAACGATAGGAAAGCACCGTTTTTGCAAGTAATTTAGACGAGAAAAAGAAGCTGCTAAAGCTATTTGAAGCTGCCAAATTTATATGGAAAAGCCAGGTTTTTCTTGACAAATGGAGAAAACCGTTATATAGTATCGGCGTAGGAATGTTAAACTAATTCACTTTCACTGCGAATAGGAGGGTATCATGGACTACAACCAGAAGATGGAACTTGCAGAAGCTATGTGGTTCGAGCTTCGGCCGATTTTCGAACTTGCCGCAGATAGCAAGAAGCATCTTACCGTCAAGTTCGATGCCTACCATGAGGTAACCATTACCGGTCCTTATGAGGAGGCAATTCGCGATGCTGTCCACGTCGCCGAGCAGAAGGCAACTGCCAAGTTCGGAGAAGGAGCGCTCTGGGATCTTCGCACCATTCATTACCTCAAGAAGCACATCGTGGCTCATGGAGGAATTGAAGCGGTGCATGAGGTTGATACTGACACTTCCGTCAGCGTCGACTGGTCCGAGAACTACGTCTTTACCGTGTGATAAACACGGCAATTTATGAGAAGGGTGTGAGCATTTTGCTCGCACCTTTTTTCGTGTGTTTTGCTTGCATTTCTTTCCAGAATACGATAAGATAATTATGTATGAGAAAGAATAGGAAGAGGTGGTTTTAAGTTGGCAAAAAGAAGAAAGAAAAATGAAGTCAATGTAGATTTTACATCTATTATTATGATTATTATTGGCATCGTTTCAGGTGTTGTGATATATAGTAAAAACTTAGGCAAGGTGGGTAGTTTTATTAAATTTGGAATTTTAGGTGGACTTTTTGGAAAAATGACATTTGCCATTCCATTTATTTTAATTACTCTTGGCTTTTATGCCATTTTTAGAGATTATTCTAGACTGAAACTAAAAACTTTTCAAGTAGTGATTTTGGCAATCTCCATTGCGGGGTTATTTTCTATTTATTCAAAATATAAAATTATACCAGACGAATCAATTGGATTCTTTTCTAGTATTAAGCATTACTATTTATCAGGTGCTTCTGTTTCACCTACCATGGTTGGCGGAGGAGTCATTGGTGGCTTAGTTTCGATTCCTATATCCAATTGGTTCAATGACTTAGTGGCAAAAGTAATTTTATGGGGGCTTACTATTTTTTCATCGATGATTATTTCTGGAATCACGATTTCAACCTTAATTGTAGCAGCACAAGATTTATTCTCAGAAATGGCTACCGCAACCAAAGAAGAGTATGCAAATAATGTGGTTGATTTTCGTAAAAACATGAAGAAGTCCAAAAATAAGAATAGTGAAAAGTTCAAGAATATTGTGGAACAAACAGAAATTGTTGAAGCAGCAGAACAACTTAATTTTGATTTAGCAGATGATGAGGAAGAAGAGGAAGAGGAAGACGAAGACGATACCGAAGAGGAAGAAGAGGAAGAAACTACTCCTCCTAAAAAGAACAATATTCGCTCTCTTTTCTCGAAAAAAAATCAAGTGGTAGAAGAAGAGGATGAAGAAGAAGAGGATGAAGAGGAAGACGAAGAGGATGATGACGATGAAGAGCTAGAAGAATTAGATCATAACATGGTGGAAGAATACGAAGAATATGAATTCCCACCAATTGAACTATTAAATGAGTCAAAATCTGCTGGAAAAGATTATAGCATGAGAGAGCTTCGTGAAATTGCAATTAAGCTTCAAAAAACACTCGCAAGCTTTGGTGTAGATGCGAAAGTGACCAACGTAACACGTGGACCAACGGTTACTAGATACGAACTTCAGCCAAATGTTGGTGTGAAAGTTAGCAAAATTTTAAGATTATCTGATGATATTGCATTAAATTTAGCTGCTAAATCTATTAGAATAGAAGCTCCTATTCCAGGCAAATCTGCAGTAGGAATTGAAGTGCCAAACAGAGTGACGGATACCGTTTCACTTCGTGAAATATTAGAATCCGATGCCTTTATCGAAGCTCCTTCTAAAGTATCGTTTGGACTTGGTAAGAGCATTGATGGTGAGCCTGTGGTGGCCAATATTGCCAAAATGCCACATATGCTAATTGCTGGTAGTACAGGTTCTGGTAAGAGTGTATGCATTAACTCCATTATCATGAGTATTTTATATAAAGCAAATCCTAGTGAAGTTAAACTCATTTTAGTAGATCCAAAGGTGGTAGAACTTGGAGTTTATAATGGGATTCCGCATTTATTAATTCCAGTTGTTACGGATCCTAAAAAAGCTGCGGGAGCACTTAATTGGGCGGTACAAGAAATGGTGAACCGTTATAATTTATTTGCTTCTAAAGGTGTTAGAGATATCAAAGGGTATAATGAATTATTAAAAAATGAAGGTGAAGAGGGTGTTCTACCACAAGTCGTGATTATTATCGATGAACTTGCCGATTTAATGATGGTAGCACCAAATGAAGTAGAAGATGCGATTTGTCGTTTAGCACAAATGGCAAGAGCGGCAGGTATGCATTTAATCATTGCCACACAAAGACCATCTGTTGATGTTATTACAGGTATCATCAAAGCAAATATTCCATCTAGAATAGCGTTTACTGTTTCCTCGCAAGTAGATTCGAGAACCATTTTAGATATGGGTGGTGCCGAGAAGCTTCTTGGTAGAGGTGATATGCTATATAACCCGATTGGAGAATCAAAACCGATTCGTGTACAAGGTTCATTTGTATCCGATAGTGAAATTGAAAGTGTGGTTGAATTTATTAAAAATAATAATGAAGTTCGTTATAACGAGAATGTGATGGAGACATTAGAAAAATCAGTGGCACCACAAACCGTTGGGGGAGCCGATGAAGATGATACAGATGAGTTTTTAATGGATGCGATTGAACTTGCCGTTAACATGGGACAAGTATCTGCATCGATGATTCAAAGAAAATTTAAAGTAGGTTATGCAAGAGCAGGACGTATTGTGGATCAAATGGAAGAAAGAGGTATTATCTCTGGCCATGAAGGCTCAAAACCTAGACAAGTTTTAATCTCTAAGGAAGAGTGGGAAGAGATGAAGGAGCAGGGGGATGAGGAGTTTGACTCTGCTTCTAATGAGTGATTTCGAAAATAATTGATAATTCTATTAGATTACTTATGTCTTAAGAATTACAAATGAAGAAAGGAAGTATCCTATGAAAATTTCTTTTTTGGGTGCGGCAAGAACTGTTACTGGTTCGAATGTTTTGATAGAAACAAAGGAGAAAAAGTTTTTATTAGACTGTGGGTTATATCAAGGTCAGCAAAAAGAAATAGAACTGAATATTGACAAGTTTTTATATGATCCTGAATCCATTGATTTTATGATTCTATCTCACGCACATATTGATCACTCTGGTAGAATTCCCAAATTATTTGTGGAAGGCTATCGAGGTCCTATTTATGCAACTAAAGCAACTTGCGATTTGTGTGGTATTATGCTTCCGGATAGTGGTTACATTCAAGAATCTGAAATTGAATGGCTGAATCGAAAACGTAAAAGAGAGGGAAAACATCCTGTTCCACCTCTTTACACCTATGATGATGCGGTAGATTCGCTTGCGTTACTAGAAAAAGTAGAGTATAACGAAATCATTCAAGTAGATAAAAACATTCGCTTTCGTTTAAGAGATGCAGGTCATATGCTAGGAAGTGCCATTGTTGAAATATGGGTGACAGAAGATGGTAAGGAAGAAAAAATTGTATTTACTGGTGACCTTGGTAATAGTGATATTCCACTTCTTCGTGAACCAACCATGATTGAGGATGCAGATATTTTAATTATGGAGTCAACGTATGGTAATCGTTTGCATGAAAAACGTGATGATAAGGCAGATGAGTTCTTAAAGATTGTCTCCGAAACGTTAGAGCGTGGAGGAAATGTGGTGATTCCTTCTTTTGCTGTGGGAAGAACCCAAGAAATTTTGTATGAACTTCAAAAGAGTAAGCAAAGTGAAGATGAAGAACATAGACGTGAATACGATGAAGTGATGCAGGCACCTGTGTATGTAGATAGTCCGCTTGCTACTTCTGCCACAGAAGTATTCTTGCAAAACTTAGATTGTTTAGATGAAGAAGTACAACAAGATATTCGTGAGGGAAATAAGCCACTAGATTTCCCAGATTTAAAATTTACAAGATCTGTTGAAGAATCTAAAATGCTTAACGAAAATACCGATCGTTCCATTATTATTTCTGCCAGTGGTATGTGCGAGGTAGGTAGAATTAAACACCATTTAAAACATAACTTGTGGCGTCCGGAAAGCACTATTTTATTTGTAGGGTATCAGGCAGTGGGAACACTTGGAAGAAAAATTGTTGATGGTGCCAACGTGGTTAAAATATTTGGAGAAGAAATCTCTGTGAATGCACAAATCAAATATATTGAGGCTTTTTCAGGTCATGCAGATCAAAATGGATTATTACACTTGGTAGATTCTTTTCATAAAAAGCCAAGACAAATTTACTTGGTGCATGGTGAAGAAGAGGCACAAAAAGAATTAAGACAAAAAATAGAAGAAGGGTTTGGCATTCCCGTCGAGATTCCACAGCGTGGGGATGTCTTTGAAATTTCTAGCGAGAGAACTGCTAAGATTGGGGAAATGAAGTCTCAAAATGAATACAAGTTTATTCGTTTAGAGTTGATTCAAAAGTTAGAAAACTTGAAAGATGAGTTAGAAGAAATGACGCTTTTGGTGCGTGATGATATTAAACAAGAAACCGAAGATGAAAAGATTCATGATACGTTAGATCGTTTAAGTGAACTTGAAAAACAAATTGTAGAGATTGTCAAAAATTCTTTACAATAAATCTTATTAGAAGGAATACCGCCTTGTGATACTCACAAGGCGGTATTTTAAACCATAAAAATATTTTACGAAATCTGCTTATCCGAGATAATAGAAGCAACCATGGCATAGATGAGTGCCCCAATCAGTGAAGAAAGAAGTGTAATGCGATAATCATCCAAAAAGAATTGTGTCAAGTATAAAATGATGGCGCAAGTAAAAAAAGCGATGATACCACGTCCTAGGCTAGAAGTGGATGTCATAAAAACGCTATTGAGCAAATAGTCAAAAATCGTTAAAACAATGGCCACAACAAAGAGAGAAAAAAGAGACGTGATTTCAAACGTTGGAGTAAAAAAAGCAGTTACCCATAAAATAGCAGTGGATGTTAAAAAACGAACGATTAGTTCTCCCGTGGTCATTTGGTCATGATAACTTTGAACGGATTGTTTCATCAAAATCCTCCTTATCCATTTTGGTTTTACTGTTAGTATGAGATGTTTCTTACTTGTTTATGCATAAATGAAATTGTCTAAGCAAAAACTAAACAAAAGAAAATGGAAAGGAAAAAGACATGATTACCATTTTTTTAAGAACTATTGTGATATTTATCGTGTTACTGTCAGCGGTAAGACTCATGGGAAAACGAGAAATTGGGCAACTACAACCTTTTGAATTGGTGGTAATTATTATTATCGCAGATGTTGCTAGTGTTCCTATGGAAAACATTAATATTCCACTCATTCAAGGAGTGATTCCTATTTTGGGATTACTTTTCAGTCAGCTTGTTTTTTCTTACCTCAACATTAAACTTCCTTTATTTCACCAAATCTTTGCAGGAAAGCCTACTATTTTAGTGGAAAATGGAATCATTCAGGAAGACAATTTAAAAAAACAGCGCTACACGATAGAAGAACTGTTAGAACAATTACGTGTGGCAGGTTTTGCAAATCTACAAGATGTGGATTATGCTATTTTAGAAACGAGTGGTCAAGTAAGTGTCATTCCTAAGGTAGAAAAAACAAATGTTACCTTAAGTGACCTGCAACTTCCCAAAGAAAGAGAGGGGCTACCAAGAGTCATCATTGTAGATGGAAAAGTGAATGAACAAAATTTAAAAGTACTAGGAAAAGATCAAAAATGGCTTGAAAACTTATTAAAAAAGCATTCACTAGTGGTAGAAAATATTCTATTGCTTCTCATGACAGAAAATGAGAAAATTTTTTGGCAAGAAAAAAAGGAGTAACATGAAGGATTTTGGAATTATTGTTGTTATCGTTGGTCTTATTGTTTCTGGAAGCATTTATACCCACCATGTATATCAAGAAATCTATGAAGATATTTCTCAAATACTGGAGGGGTTAGTTAAAACCATTCATACTAATCCCAATAAGGAAGAAACCATTCAATGTATCAAACAAGAATGGATAAAAATGGAAAAAATACTCATTATTTTTCAGGACCATGCTTCTATGGACGAAATTGAAAATAATCTCTATGAATGTTTTCATTATTACCGCATACAAGATGAAGAAAGGCTTATTTTATATCAAGAAAAGACCCTCATGGGGTTAGAGGATATCATTAAGCGCGAAGAACTATTACTAGTGGATATTTTGTAGAGGCAACTTACGATTGTCAAAAGGCTTATATACTGGGGATAGGGGAAAAAGAATTGTTTTTGGAATCCTCGAATTTTTAGTTGCTTTTTGTCGCATTCTGTAATACAATGATGCCATAAAATAATCCACTATACTATGTCAACTTAAGATTTTAAAGGAGGGTTTGACAAAATGAAGTCGACAGACGCTAGAGACAAGAGCGACAATACAGCACTTGACCTAATGTTCCTAGGCGGTGTCGGAAACGATGTGACAGGCTCGTCCACATTAGTTGCTTTTACTGTAGGTAATCAGAAAAAGTATGGCTT
This sequence comes from Clostridiales bacterium UBA1234, assembly GCA_002308995.1. Taxonomy (GTDB): domain Bacteria; phylum Bacillota; class Clostridia; order TANB77; family UBA1234; genus UBA1234. Next base: position 30,034 of record DBWQ01000003.1, read on the forward strand.
AATAGATGTAGGAGGTTTTCAGGGAGAGGACAACCGCAATTTCTTTTATCCTGTGAAGGCAGAAAACATTGCATTTGTGATTATTACGCATGCTCATTATGATCATATCGGCCTTCTTCCCAAACTCTATCATGATGGATTTCGGGGAAAGATTTACATTACTGAGCAGGCGATGGCACAAGGCAATTATCTCTTAGAAGATGCTGCCCATATTCAAGAATATGAGTTGGACGGGTACGCCATTCGCAGAAAGGATGCTGAACAAGGAAAGCAGAATTTAGAAAAGCAAAAAGCCAAACTCTCGGCTCTTCGTGATGTGCGCAATATAGATAACTCAATCTCTCAATATGAAGAGATACTTGAAAATGCGCTGTATACCATCGATGATGTGAGGGGCTTAAGAACACTCTTTGTGGTTACCAGACCAAATACCCTTGTTTCTGTCATTGACAATCTCCTATCATTTCGCTTTTTTGTGAATCCTCATCAAAATGGGGCGGTAGAAGTGGAACTGTTTTATGGAGATATGAGGCAGAAATTGGGTGTGTTTTTCTCAGGTGACATGGGATCTTCCCAATCTTTACTCTATCGTGCTCGAGACTCATTTCGCATCGATGAGAGCATTGATTATGCGGTGATGGAGTCACTTCATGGCATTGAGGAGCGTGAAGAAACACTCGAGGAATCTGAAAAGCGCCTAGAAAGAATCATTGTCGATGGAGTGAAAAACGGCAAGAATATTATTTTAGCCGGATTTTCGCTCGACAGAAACGCAATGCTTGTTCATCTCATCAACCGGATGTTTGATAAAGGGCTCAAGTTTGATGCCTATTTCGATTCTCCTTTGGGGTTTTTAGAGCTTAGCTTATACCAAAGCTATTATGCTAGAGAACACGACGATAAAAACTATCCTGAAGATGACAAATGGTTTAAGGATTTAGGAAAAAAACCGTTTGATTTGAGCCGCTTTGCCAAAACCGTAAAAACGATTAATCATCACATTGAGCTCTTGAATACTTCTGGTCCTAAGGTGGTGATTACTGCTTCCGCCAATGGCACTGGAGGCAGAGTGGTAGACTTTTTTGATAAGTTCGTTCAAGACGATCACACCATTTTTGTATTCTGTGGTTGGATTTTTCCTAAAAGTCCTAGCTTTCTTCTGCATCGCGCCGAGAAAGGGAAGATGGTAGAACTTGGTGGAAAAAGATATATCAAAAGATGTGAAACCATTCGGCTTCATGGTTTTTCTTCTCATGGCTATTATGACGAATTTTTGTCTATCTTGCAGACATTTCCGAGTAAAAAAGGCGTCATTTTAAACCATGCTGAAAGAGAGGCAAAAGAAGCACTTGTGGATATGATTGAGTCACCCAAATACCAGACGAAAGTTCCGTCTGTCGGTGATGCGTATCATTTATCCAAAATAGATGGAATCGAGCTTTTAACAGAAGGTGATAAAATGAATCTATTTGGGGATGCCCTGCTAGATTACAATTATCGCAATTTCTTGTTAGAGGTAGAAAGAGGCAAAGAAACCCAAGAATCATAAAAAAATAGGCTATCCTTAGAGGATAGCCTATTTTTCTTGCTAAAATAAGCTTTTTATGGTATACTAAGCAATTATGGAACAAAAAAGAGCAGAAAGGAGAAGTTATGACAGGAGTAATCATAGTTGGTTTGGTTTTGTGCATTTTATTCTTCATTGAATTATATCGAGCACATAATGATATTCAAATTTCAAAATATACGATTCAAGATACGAAAATTGGCAAGGCATTTCAAGGGTATCAAATTTTACAATTGTCTGATTTGCATGGCAAATTTTTTGGAAAACAAAATCTTAAACTTGTTCAAATGATCAGAAAAATTCACCCAGACATTATTGTGATGACAGGAGATATGATTAATGGCAGAGTAAAAAGTGATTCTGGTAGTGTTTTTTCGCTATTGAAAGGACTTTCGGGAGAGTTTCCTGTTTATTTCGTCAAAGGAAATCATGAAATTTATTTGCCAGAAAAACAGCAAGAAACATTAGAAGCGCTTTTACAAGAAAAACAAGTTCATGTACTAAATAATGAAAAGAGTGTCCTTGAAAAGGAAGAAGAACATATTAATTTATATGGCATGTGGTGCGATTTAAAATACTATGTACGCCAAGATGATGGGAAAAAGCATCAGTTTACGTTAGAACATCTAGAAAAAAGTATGAAAAAAAGTGCGATTAGTTCTGAGGAATTTAATATTTTATTAGCACATAATCCTAATTTTATTCACGCATATGCCAAATGGGGCGCCGATGTAACTCTTTCGGGTCATATTCACGGTGGGATGATTCGATTGCCGCTCATCGGTGGCATTTTTTCGCCGGATACCATTCTTTTTCCTAAGTATAGTGCAGGACACTACGAGGTCGATGGAAAACATTTAATTGTCAGTCGTGGCTTAAGTAGAGGTGCACGAGGATTTCGATTATTCAATCGACCAGAAATGATAATGATTGAATTAAGTCATAAGGAGTAAAAGATGAAAAAAGTAGCTTTTTATACATTAGGATGTAAAGTTAATCAATATGAAACCAATAAAATGATGAATTTGATGCAAGAAGCTGGGTATCAAGTGGTTGATTTTGAAGAAAAGGCAGATGTGTATATCATTAACACTTGTACGGTTACCAATATGAGTGATAGAAAATCGAGACAGATTTTTAGAAGAGCAAAAGAATTAAATCAAGATGCTAAAATCTGTGTGGTAGGATGTTATGCACAGGTGGCAAAAGAAGAACTAGAAAAAGAGGATGAAATTGATTTAATCCTGGGAACGAATGATAGAAAAAACATTGTGGCATCGGTTGAAAAACTTTTTTTAGTGTCTTCCAAAGTGGAAGCCGTTACCGACATTATGAGCATCAGAGATTACGAGGAATGGGGTGGCGTTGCCTTTACTAGTAACGCACGTGCCGAAATTAAAATCCAAGATGGTTGTGATAGATACTGTAGTTATTGTTTGATTCCTTATGCCAGAGGCCCTGTGAGAAGTAGAAATTTAGAAGAAATATATGATGAAGCGGTCAAGATTGCCCGTAGTGGAATTCAAGAATTAGTTATTACGGGGATTCACATTGCTTCTTATGGAAAGGATTTAAGTCCTAAACTCACGTTAATGGATGTTTTAGAAAAAATACATACCATCGAAGGCATCAAGCGTATTCGAATGGGGTCGCTTGAACCTTTAATCATTACCGAAGACTTTGTTCAAAGACTTAAAAAACTACCTAAGGTATGTAATCATTTTCATTTATCTCTTCAAAGTGGATGTGATGAAACGTTAAAAAGAATGAATCGACGCTATACCACAAGTCAGTTTGAGGAAATTGTGAGTCTACTAAGAAATAATATTCCAGAAGTAGCATTAACTACAGATGTGATTGTAGGGTTTCCGGGAGAAACTAAAGAAGAGTTTATGCAAACAGTTTCTTTTTTACAAAATGTGAAGTTTTCTAAAATGCATGTGTTTAAATATTCTCCTCGTAAGGGAACAAAAGCAGCAAGTTTTCCATGTCAAATTGATGGAATGACAAAAAATAAACGAAGCGATATTTTAATCAAAATGTCCAACGAGAACGAAAAAGCATTTGCAAGACAATATATGGGAAAAGAAATTGAGGTATTGTTTGAAAATGAAAAGGAAGGACATACCACCAATTATATTAAGGTGATATCGAAAACAAAAATCGAGAATGCACCGATCATGCTAAGAGTCATTCCTACTGAAGAAAAAAATCAAGAATTAATTGTAAAGTAAAATAAAAAGGCTCAATAAGACTTTAAAAGTATATCCTAGGCGCCATGAATTGGATTTGGCGCGAGAAGTGTTCTTAAAGTCTTATTGAGCCTTTTGTTTTAAAATAGTGGTGAGAATATTTTATATACTTCACCTAAAAAACGTCTCCATGGGGTAAAATGCTTTTGCATATATTTTTCATTGACTTCTACACATTTAGGAAATAGTGTTTGAAAATCTTTTTTGATAGCATCAATACTAGTTGTTTTATAGAGTAATACACCACATTCATAATTATGATAAAAACTACGATAATCAAAATTAACAGTACCCACAGTACCAATTTTATCATCAACTAATAATGTTTTTGAATGGACAAAACCAGGCATATACTCGTATAGTTTAATGCGATGAGGAATTAGTTCTTTGGCATAGCTTTCTGTTACGTAAAAAATGTATTTTTTATCGCAAATATGTGGCACAACGATACGAACATCTACGCCACGGTTACTAGCAGCAAATAAAGCTTCTAAGAATTCTTGATCTAGGGCTAGGTAAGGAGTGGTTATATAGATATAGTTTTGTGCGGATTGAATCATGTTTAAATAAACATTGCGGGTAACAGGTGTTTCATTCATAGGGTCTCCACAGTATGGTTGAACATATCCAGAAGATGGCTCGGAAAAGTGTTGAGGGATGTTTAAATAAATGGAACAATCCTCAGAAGAGTTTTTAAAATAGTGCCACGTTTCTAAAAACATGAGGGTAAAACTTTTGGTGGCATCTCCCACAATTTTAATCCCTGCATCCTTCCAGTGACCAAAACGCTTTTTTAAATTAATATATTCATCGGCAATATTGAGTCCACCAGTATAAGAGACTTTTCCATCTATCACCACAATTTTTTTATGGTCACGGTTATTATGAATGAGAGAAATGGTAGGAGAAATAGGATTAAACACGACACAGTGAATTCCCATTTTTTCAAGTTTTTTATCATATTTATCGGGAAGTGTTTTAAATGATCCGATGTCATCATAAATGACACGTACTTCCACTCCTTCTTTGACTTTTTGTTTCAAAATGTCAAGCACAGATGCCCACAAAGCACCTTTCCCAATGATGAAGAACTCCAAAAAGATAAAGTGTTTTGCTTGCTTTAAATCTTGTAGAAGGGAATCAAAAAAAGGCTTTCCATCATCAAAAAATTCTGTATAGTTATCGGCATAGGCAGGAAGGTAAGTAGTATTAGCAATATACTGAGATTGATGGTATATTTCTTTATTTTCTTGTAATAATTGCTTGCGAATTGCCTTGTTTTCAATGTATAAGCTTTCTAATGTGAAGGTTTGGTTTTTATAGTTTTTCACCAGCTTTTTACGCATTCTGTTTTCTAAAGAGAAATAGTATAAAAAAATACCAGAAATCGGGAAAACAATGAGTAGCATAATAATGGGAATTTTGGTATTTGCTGGTAATTTGTTTCGAAAGGCTTTGACCGCAAAAACAATACTGATGAGCATAATCACAACGTTGAAAATGACATAGTATTCGGCGGCTTCTTTGATAAACCATACAATAATGGCAACTTGCAACAACAATAAAAATAACACGACAGACAAACGATTCAATAATATTTTGTGCATATTTTGCCTCCTTAACAAGTTTATTCTACCATAATATGTATTTGCGTACAACCAATTATTGTGATATAATGAAGGCAATTTGCAAAAAGGGGAGAAGAAGATGGATTTTGAATATGAAATTGCCAAAAGACTTAGCCAAATTACGCATGTAGAAATAGAAGAATTAAAAAACTATATCGAAGTACCACCAGATACTACATTGGGGGACTTTGCTTTTCCTTGTTTTAAGCTTGCCAAAACACTCAAAAAAGCGCCACCAGCAATTGCCGAAGAACTCAAAGCACAACTTACCACAGATGAAGTCATTAGCCAAATAAATGTGGTAGGTGGTTATTTAAATTTCTTTGTGAATAAAATTGCCTTTATTCAATCTGTGATGGAAGAGGCAATTCAAAAGGGAGAAGACTTTGGAAGAAGTAATATAGGAGAGGGAAAAACCGTCGTGATCGACTATTCTTCTCCCAATATTGCCAAACCATTCCATATCGGTCATTTACGTACAACAGTCATTGGAGGCGCCTTATATAAAATTTACGAGTTTTTAGGGTACCACGTCGTTGGAATCAATCATCTTGGTGATTGGGGAATGGGCGTTAGCAAAACCATTGCTGGTTACGAGATGTGGAAGGATGAATATGATTTTTCAGTGGACCCTATTAAATCTATTTTAGCGATTTACGTTCGATTTAACCAACTAGAAAAAGAAGATGAATCTATCAAAGAGCGTGCCAGAGATGCTTTTATTCGCTTAGAAAAAGGCGATGCAGAAACCGTAAAACTATGGAAATGGATTATAGAGATTAGTCTTCAAAATTATAAAAAAATCTATGATTTATTAGATAGCCATTTTGATTCGTGGAATGGTGAGGCATTCTATAACGATAAAATGGATCGTGTGGTAAAGGAATTACAGGAAAAAAACTTGTTAGTAGATAGTGAAGGGGCAAAGGTAGTCATGATGCCAGATAACATGCCTCCATGCATTATTTTAACTTCGGCAGGAACCACCATTTATGCAACAAGAGATTTGGCAGCACTTCTTTATCGAATTGACAATTATCATTTTGACAAAGCTTTATATGTAGTTGGTAGTGAACAATCACTTCACTTTAAACAGGTATTCCAAACATTAGCACTGATGGGATATGAAGAGTATGCCAAACACTGCGAGCACATTCCATTTGGATTAATTTTGGATGAACACGGAGAAAAGATTGGTTCCCGTAAAGGTACCGCCATTACTCTAGAAGAAATTTTTGGTGAAGCCATCGAGAAGGCTCTCAAAATTATTGAAGAAAAAAATCCAAACTTAGAAAACAAAGAAGAGGTTGCTAAAATAGTTGGTGTTGGAGCCATCATTTTCAATGATTTATCGAATAACCGTGTGAAAGATGAAATCTTTGACTGGAATCAAATCTTAAATTTTGCTGGTGAAACAGGTCCTTATTTGCAATACACGTATGTTAGAACTCAAAGCATTTTACGCAGTGCACCACAGATATCTAGTCAAATTGATTACGAAGCATTAAATGATCAAGAAGCGATTGATGTCATCAAAATGCTTTCTAATTTTACCAAAGTTATAGTCTCGGCAACAGAGAAAAATGAGCCATCATTTATTGCGAGATATTTAATTGATTTAGCACAAAGTTATAGTCGTTTCTATAACGAGCATCAAATTATGTGCGAGGATAAAACAATACAAAATGCCCGTTTGATGCTTACCAAAGTAGTTGGAAGCACCTTAAAAACAGGGCTAGGGTTACTTGGCATGAAATGCCCACAAAAAATGTAGAAAACAAACTTGTAAGAGATATTTCTTAAGTCTAGAGCTCAAGGGATGGATAGGAAACCATTTGCTCTAATAGACTTTGCTGGAGAAAGTCTATTACAAGTTTTTTATTAAAATAGATCTTTCAGGGGGGAGAATAAGGAGGCGTACGAAAAAACATGAAAGAAAACGCACAAAAAGAGGCAGCAAAGAAACTAGAAAGACTCTATCAAAAGTACAAAAATTTGATGTATCACGAGGCATTTGCCATTTTGAAAGATCATGCACAAACTGAAGATGCCATTCAACAATCTTTTGTCAAGATTATTGCCAATATTGACAAAGTGGATGAAAAAGACGAGCCTAAAACCAGAAACTATTTGGTGATTATTTGTCGTAACACAGCCATTGATATGTATAAAGGGCGACTGTATTTAGCAGGAGACGAAGCAAACTTAGATTATGAAAATGAAGAGGAACCAGTGGTAGATTACGTAGAACCTGCTCAAATCGTGATTGGAAAAGAAACGATAGCCAGAATTACCAAAGCCATAGGAGAACTACCAGAGATTTATCGCGACGTCATTTTACTGGAAAGCCTTCATAGTCATACCAAAGAAGAAATTGCCAAGATATTAAATGTGAGTTATGAAACGGTTAAGAAAAGAAGCCTGCGTGCGAGAAAGATGTTATTAGAAGCTTTAGAAAAGGAGGAGGATGCAAAATGAGTCAAGATTTTTTAGAAGAGTTATTAGAAAAAGCCATTCAGCAAGGCGCAAAAGAGTATGTGCAACAAGAAGAGATAGAGACTCAAGAAAATGCTCCCTTCTCGCAAAAGCATGAGGAAACGATGCAAAACATGTTTCGAAAGGTAGGAGAGCCAAAACTGACATGGTGCTTTGTCACCAGAAAGGTAGCCATTATTTTGCTAGCAAGCCTTGTTATCTTTGGCGGCATTGCCATTACCACCGATGCATTTAAGAAAAAGAACAATCATTTTGAGATAGAAAACCATGATTCAAACTACATGAACATTCAGTTTGGAGAAGAGAAAGAGTCCTCCAATCAATCAAACTCCTATATGACGGAGGAAGTAGCGTTTCTATATTTGCCAGAAGGGATGAAGCTGGTGAATGAAAAAGCCATGCTTCATTATCGATTCTTCAAATTTGAAGATGGTGATAAAAAGTTTTGGATTCGAGTGAATCACGAAACAGATTATGTGGCTAATACGGATATTGAAGACACTACTAGTAAAAAAATTATAGTAGATGAAATGGATATTTTTGTGAGAGAGAAGGAAAACATAATTAATTATTTTTGGAAAGATGAGGCGTATTACTATGAAGTAGAATCGTCTTTGCCTCGAGAAGAAATGGTTAAAATCATCGATAATTTAAAAATTTTAAAAAAATTTTAAAGATTTTGTCCCCAAAACCCCTGTTTCTTAGTTATATATGTGTAAACTGCCTAAAGCGGTTTACCAATATACCAAAGAAAGAGGGGTTTTTATGAAACACATGAGAAGTATTTGCGTATTGCTAGTAGTAAGTGTGCTAATGCTTGCTGCCTCGGTAACACTTGCCAAAGAACCAGAAACAAGGGCAATCACTTGGACAGGGTTATGTACATGTGATAATTCACTAGAAGTAGAGTCGGTTGGCGCTTTTAAAACCAAATTAAGTATTTATGCAGGTACCACTTGTCATTTTGACTATTATGCCAGTGTTGTGGTTTATTTAGAAACCTTAGATGAGGATAACGACTGGGTTACGGTTACAGCATGGAGCGATTATGATTTCGAAGCGGCTGCGGTAAGCACTTCTTATAAAGTATCTGCCGGCACCTATCGTTTGTACTGCATCCATCGCTCCTATACCAACAATTCTTATACTTTCCCGGTTGATACCCACTACACAACGAGCACCGTCGTGGTGACTCACTAATTTTTGCTTACTACATGATTCAAAATACCCCCTGGTTTTTGAATCATGTGGTATATAATTAAATAGCATACCATGGTTAGTTCCTATCCTTTTCGTTAAAAAAAACATCTAACTATGGTATGCGCTTTTTTTCTTTCTAAAAATGAAAATGTAAAAACAGGAAATATTTGGAAAGAAAAAGAGAGTGATTTGCAAAGAAAGGAAAAAAATCCTTTCTTTTTTTATACCAAAAAAGCTTTTCATAAAGACAAAAAAGGTGTATATTTTACACATATTTTACATTTAATTAAAAACTTATTTACACGTTCCATGTAATATAAATGCGAGATGAGTAGTCTCTTTAAAATAATGATTTGGAATGTTACTGCGATAGTGCTTTTGACTGGATGAAATCGGTTTTAAAAATTCTTCCTGCTCTAAGAGTTTTTGAAATAGTTTTTGTCTTTCAAGAAACTATCCGTAAGCAAAAGAGGATTATTTTAAAAATAGCGTCGCACATTATTTTTTTGATAGTTACTCTCAATGCTTATTTTGTAATAGGCCAAATTATTATTTTTTGAATGATTTCCTCTTTTTAGAGGAAATCATTCAAAAAAATAACGAAGGGTGTGATTTCCATTAGCAAGGTTTTAGTGGTAGATGATGATAAAAATATTTGTGAGCTTCTAAAACTCTATCTTGTCAAAGAGGGGTACCAAGTGGTATTTGCCTATGATGGCAGTGAAGCGGTTACCAAAGCTAAAGAAGAAGAGCCAAATATTATTATACTAGATGTCATGATGCCTATTATTAATGGTTGGGAAGCTTGCAAATTAATTCGACAATTTACGGATGTTCCTATTATTATGCTAACAGCACTAGATACGTTAGAGAACAAAGTGCAAGGCTTAAATATAGGAGCAGATGATTATATTGTAAAACCATTTGAACCGGTGGAAGTCGTTGCTCGTATTAATGCACATCTTAGAAGAGAACAGAATAACAAAGGGGAACAAGAAACCGCTAGCGAAAATAGTGAAGTCGTGGTAGATAATCTTTCTATCAATATGGAAACGTATGAGGTAAGACTCGATGGTAAGCTTGTTTCTGATTTGAAACCAAAAGAAATTCAATTATTACATTTCTTTTTAACCAACAAAAATCAAGTGTTTTCCAGAGAACAATTATTAGATAAAGTATGGGGATACGAATACTTTGGTGGTACCAGAACGGTCGATGTTCATATCAAAAGTATTCGAGAAAAACTAAGTAGTAAAAATAACAAATGGGAAATTAAAACCATATGGAACGTAGGATATAAGTTTGAAGTGAAATAAACATTTGTAAGGTAAGGTAGAGGTAACGATGTTTAAAGGGATTTATTTAAAATTAGTCACAACCTATTTAACGTTATTTCTTGTTATTGTCTTTATTATTTCCTTTTTCACAACAAGTCTTTTTTACCGAGAGCTCAAAAAGCAAACCGAAGAAGATTTAGTCAATGCAGGGGTAAAAACCAATGCTTTAATGGAAAGGTATTATAATAACGAGATTACGAAAACAGAGCTTACCGCATGGATTAACGCCATGGGGTATATCTCTAATATCAAAATTTATATTTTAAATCCAGATACTTCGGTACTTCATCAAGGGGATTCTGGCGAGGCAATGACGCTTACTTCCAAAGTGCGTGAAGATATGGTGCAATCGATGAAAGGAGAAACTGTCATTGATATGACATCGCTTTCCCTCAATGCAGAAAGCGATGTAGCGTATATGACAATGCCACTCACATATAATCAACAAATTAGTGGTGTCATTATGATTTTTTCACCAGTGACAGAGATTAATACGTTACTAAAAGAAGCGTTAAAAACCATTGCAACCGTCATTTTGATTACCGTGTTATTAGGAACGCTTGCTATTTTAAAAATATCCATCAATATTTCTGAGCCAATCAAAGAAATTAGTGAAAGTGCCATTCGTATTGGTAAAGGAGAAGAAGTGCCAGATATTGAGATTGATTCTCATGATGAAATTGGCATGCTTGCTACTTCTTTTAATGAGATGAAGAAGGAGCTCGCAGTTACTGAGCAAATGCGTAAAGAAATCGTTGCCAATATTTCACACGAACTTAGAACACCTCTTACCTCTATTATTGGGTTTATTAAGGGCATTTTAGATGGTGTCATTAATAAAGAAGAAGAGGAAAAGTATCTTTCTATCGCATATGAAGAAGCGAATCGTTTAAAAGATTTAACCAAAGATATTGTAGATGTAGCAAAACTGGAATCTGGTAGTACCAAACTGAACGAAGAATCCTTTATTTTAAACGATTTAATGCAAGATGTGTATGTAGAGATGGAAGAGTTAGTCAAAGAAAAAAATCTTAAGCTTATTTTAGAACAAAAAGATGAAAACATAGAAATGTATGCAGATAAAGCTAAAATAAGACAAGTGTTAATAAATGTTATCAACAATGCTGTCAAATATACAGAAAAAGGGCATATCAAGTGTATCATTAGTAAGGAAGAGGAAAAGGCTAAAATCATCGTGAAAGATACCGGTATTGGAATTCAAAAAGACAAAATTTCATATTTGTTTAATAAGTTCTATACCGCCAATGATTATGGTAGTGCTACCGGCGGAGCAGGACTTGGCCTTAACATCGTAAAGAGTATTGTAGATATGCACCATGGAACCATAGAAATTGATAGTAATGTAGGAAAAGGAACCAAAGTAACCATTATCATTTAAAGCTATAGCGGTGGCTTTTGACCACCATCCAAACGAAGACAAAGGAGGTGTAGAAATGAATAAAAAGTTTAGTGCCATGATTAATGTTTTAATTATTTTGCTCATGGTAGTGTTAGTGTATGTTATGCTAGAGTATTACGCACGAGGCTCCGAAAAATACACCGAAAAAGTAGTTAGCATTTCTACGCCAGATACCATGAGTTTGCCTAATGGAGAAAGTAAAAAAATCATTGATAAAATAGAACCAACTAAGCAACCAGATATGAATCAAACTTCTCATACTACGGAGAAACTAGAAGTAGTATCAGGGGATGAGACGAAGACATCTTTGGAAGAAGAGAAAACACCAAATGCTACTATGGCAGAAACAGTAGGTGAAATACCATCAGAAGAAGCACCGATAGAAAACAAAACTCCACAAAAGCAAGAAACAAAGGTGATAGAAGAAACATCCTCGATGATTATTACCTCGGAAAATGAGATTTCAAATAGCGAAAAACGAGAAATTTTAAGTGATTTGGATAAGACACTAATGGAACTATTAGACGTTGTGGATAAGGTACAGCCTGTGGATGAAACAAGACTCATCACGGATAGCGAGGTGCCGACACCATGAAAAAATTTGTATTTATTTGGTTAGTCATTTGGATGCTAGCATTTTCACATGTGTTGGCAACCGACTTAAATCCTGATGCCACCATTCCGGAAATGAGTTTTGAGGATTTATTGCAAGCCATGATTTCTAGAGGTGCCAAAGTGGACATTATTAAAAAGAATAATGTGGAAATTACGGTACTAAAAGAAACATTAAAGCAAAAGATTGTCGAAGCAGCAGGAAAGGTAAATGAGCTAAAACTAGAAGTTTCGAATGATGAACTAAGTGTCACAGATGAAACTATCGAAGAATTAAAAAATCTACTTACCTTTTTACAAGTATCCAAAAGAACTTTAGAAGAAGATGTGGACAAGATTTCATCCGAAATAGATAGTATTTTAGACCTAATTGCCACCAAGAGCATGCAACTAGACCAGTATGACTTATTAATTGAAAAACAAAATGAGGTTATTGTAGAGATGAAAACTATTTTAGGGGAAGTTAGCAAAATATAAAAAGTGGTGGCGGGCTAAAAAACCGCCACCAAAATGTGTGGAAAATAACTAAAATCAATAAAATTACTTGCCAAGAGCCAAAACATATGCTACACTAATAAAGTACAAATTGAGATAGGGGTGTAGTTCATCGGTAGAATAAGAGTCTCCAAAACTCCAGAGGAGGGTTCGATTCCTTCCACCCCTGCCAAAAAAGCTTGCATAGCAAGAGATTGTTGAGAGTGAATAGTAAGGTTTGTTACTTGCCCATTTGGTCATGCCGGGTAGCAAGTTATAAAGGCTTTATTGTTCACTTTTTCTTTTTAGAAGTCGGTTATAGAAAAGGGTGATACCATTGAATATCTTATTGACATGCAATACATACTACCCATGCATGGATGGGGTGCAGTTTGTCACACAGTACCTTGCAGAAGGTCTTAATCAAAAAGGGCATCATGTGACAGTTGTAACTAATTTTTATCAAGAATTAACGAAGGCGTTTGAAGAAGAATACCATGGTGTAGTGATTAAGCGATTTGAAATGGGAACCAAGCATACGTTTCATTATGGAGATAAAAAAGCGTATGTTGCTATGATCAAAGAACTTGCAGGGCAAAATGATATCATGGTAAATGTGTGCACCCAGTGTGCCCCTACAGATTTTTTGTTAGATTCTTTAGATGAAATTAAGATCCCTAAGGTGCTATATCTTCATTCTATGATGGATTTTCAATATCATAAAGATGACTTTAAGACATGCAAAGCTTTTGCAAGGAAGATTTTTGAAAATGTGAGATGGAAGATATACTACCATCACAATAAACATAATTTTCTTAAATATGATATCGTTACACAACTACATGAAAAAGACTATGCGACAGATTTCTTTTTGCAACAATACGGGATTCACAGTGCCATCATGGAAAATGCTGCTGAGGATTCTTTTTTTGATGATAGTGTGGATGATAGTGTTGTCGTTCCTCAAAAATATTTAATTAATGTTTCTAACTATTTAGAAAGAAAAAATCAAGAAAAAGGAATGGAACTATTTTTAAAAGCAAATATCTCACCAGAATGTGAGCTTTTGTTCATCGGATCAGGAAAAAATGCTTATTATGAACATCTTACCCAAAAGTATGCAAAGTATTGTCAAAATAATCCGAATGCGAAGAAGGTTCGTTTTTTATATGGAATTCCTAGAAATCAAATAGCAACTTACGTGAAAAAAGCAAGTGCATATCTGATGACAAGCCGATGGGAAGCATTTCCGATTTCGCTCGTGGAGTCAATGGCTGCAGGGACTCCTTTTATTTCAAGTGATGTTGGCATCGTTAAATACCTTTCTGGAGGGAAAGTGTGCCATACAGACGCAGAAATGATTCAGTGGATAGAAAAATTAATGACGGATGATACAACGAATCAAGCACTTGGCAATGCTGGCAAAACGGAAGCACAAAAGAGGTATTCCATTCACGATAAAGTGGATGCTTTTGAAAAGCTATTAATAGAACTTCAAAATCAAAAGAAAGAGAAAAAGTGATGATATGAAAGAAAAAACAAAAAAATTATTTGGAAATACAATCATCTTTTTCATCGGTAGTATTGGCTCAAAATTAATACAGTTTTTTTTGATTCCTCTGTATACTTATACCTTAACTACGGAGCAATATGGGGTGACAGACTATGTCTTTATGGCTATTAATTTTTTGATGCCATTCTTTTCGATTCAGCTTTCTGATTCCGTATTACGATTTGGTCTAGACAAAAGCAAAAATCAAGAGGATGTTATTAACGCAACCTTTAAACTCTTGATGATAGGAACCATCTTTTCGATACTTCTTTCGCCACTTCTTAAATTTGTGGGGCCACTTAAGGATTGGATTGTATTTTTTGTTTTAATTATGAATTTAAGAATATATCGAGATATTTTGGCAATCCTATTAAAAGTAAGAGAACAAAACAAATTGTTTGCAGTGGATAGTATCGTATATACATTTGTATTATGCGTTTCTAGTATTTTATTATTGGTAGTTTATCCAATGCAAATTAAAGGGTATTTTTTATCGTATGTGATAGCAAATCTGATTTCTATTTTGTTTATTTGCATCGCATCCAAAATGTCTTTTGGATGGGTGAGAAAACCACTTGATAAAGAACTAACCAAAAAGATCGTTATCTATTCCATTCCACTCATATTCAACAGTATAGCATTTTGGGTCAATGCAGCATTTGATCGCTATATGTTAGAAATGCTAGTGGGAATGGCTAGTGTTGGTATTTATGCCATCGCTTCCAAAATTCCCTCTATCATGACAACTTTTGCGGGTATCTTTAATCAAGCGTGGCTCATTTCTTCGATTAATGAATTTGAAACGGAAAAAGACGTTAGTTTTTATGCCGATATTTTTAAGCATTATTGCAGTATCTCTTATGTGATGTGTGCATTAATACTATTTGTCATTGAGCCATTTATGAAGTTTTACGTAAGTCATGACTACGTCATCGCGTGGAAGTATGCGATGTTTCTAATTTTAGCTGCTGTTTTTTCTGGAATTTGTGCATTTGTTAACAGTATTTTGTATGCGTATAAAAAGAATGTGAGTTCCACCATTACCACCATCTGTGGAGCAGGGATAAATGTCATCTTGAATTTGGTGTTGATACCTCGCTTTGAAATTTTAGGCGCTTGTATTGCTACGGTTATTTCATGGTTTGTTATCATGCTTTTGAGGTTCTATTTTGTTAAAAAAATCATACCACTTCCTATTCCTTATCAAAAGCTAGGATTCATGACACTCTTATTGGTAGTGGAAACAGGACTTCACTATTATTATGAAACTAATCTAATGCTAACTTTGGTATATGGCTTGATAACACTAGTAATTCTAATGTTTGAAAAAGAGTTTTTGATACAAATGAAAACGATAGTAGTATCGAAAATCCCTTTCCTAAAAAAAGGAGAAAACAAATGATAAATTTTAAAAAAAGTGTTGCATTATGAAAAAGTTTACGATAAAATGAAAATGATTTATATGATACAAAGGAGATATGAGAGATGAGTACAAAGAAAAGCACAGAAAAAACTTATGAACTAAAATACACAGGATGGCTTACAGAAGGAACAAATTCGACAGTTTATTTACACTATGGCACACAAAACTGGACAGATGTTACCGAGACAAAAATGAGAAAACTAAAAAGTTGTTACAAAACAGAGATTACGGTTCCAGCTTCAACAAGTATCAGTTTTTGCTTCAGAGATACAGAAGGAAACTGGGATAACAATTCTGGAAATGATTATTGGTACACGCCTTCTATTGGTGAAACGTACTCATGTGTTGAAATCACAGAAACATCTACTCCTACTACCACAACTACGAGTACAACAAGAGGTACAAGAAGCACATCGAAAACGACTTCTTCTACCCCAACTACTAGAAAGACAACTACGTCTACCAGAAGAACAACAAGAACATAGTAAATTGTGCCGGCTAAGAAGATAGCCGGCTTTATTTATGCATTTATGCTTATTTTATCTATCAAAAGAATGCATGGAAAGGACTGAGAACAATTAATAACATGCCACTCGAAATCGAAAGAAAATTCTTAATTGCGATGCCAAATCTTGAATGGATTACCCAAAATCATGTGTGCCAAGTGGCGCATATCACGCAAACTTATTTAGGAAAGAATCAAGACGGGTTTGGCAGTAGGGTAAGAATGATGGAAATCAACCGGAACGGTAAAGTACTATCATACGGCCAAAAAGATGCTCCATGGGTTTACTCGCATTGAACTAGAAAAAGAAATCACTCAGGAAGAATATCAAAAGTATTTGCGGAAAAAAAGAAAAGATTACAACCCTACATAAAACGCGCTATATCATATCGCTCAATGGCCTTAAATACGAAATTGATATTTATCCATTTTGGAAAGAAACGGCCATATTAGAAATAGAATTAACCTCTGAAAAACAAGAGTTTACAATACCAGATTTTATAGAGGTAATTGGAGAGGTAACCAATAACTTAGATTACAGCAATCATTCATTGGCTAAAAAGTATGGTGTATCATAAATATTGTGGCGGCCTTAGACCGCCATTTTTTGATGCAAAATAAGGATGGCGACCTTTTTGGGGTCGCCACTTATATATCATTCTATATTGAAATAAGGACTTACTTCTTGTAGAGTGGAAAAGCCATCTTGACGAAGAATTTCGTAGACGACAATTGCCACTGAATTGGATAAATTAAGGGAACGAAGTGATTCCTTCATCGGGATACGAACAGCAGTATCAAAGTGGTCTAATAGAAAGCTTTCAGGAAGTCCTTTGGTTTCTTTGCCAAATAAAACAAAAACTTCTTCAAATTGGCAATAATTTACATCAGAATAACATTTTTTTCCTTTGGTAGTTAGTGAAAACATATTGCCTGTAGGAGGGTATTTTTTTAAAAATGCCTCAAAAGAAGCATGTTCTTCAATTTCTACTTTATCCCAGTAATCAAGTCCAGCTCTTTTGACTTGTTTTTCGGATATGTCAAACCCTAGAGGATGCACTAAATGTAG
>DBWQ01000003.1:47624-103515 GCA_002308995.1 Clostridiales bacterium UBA1234
ATTTCTGGTTCTACAAGCACGACGTTAATTTTCATATGATAACCTTCTTTCTAGGGAAAAATCATATCATAAACCCAAAAAAATCTCAATATTTTTGTTGCTTTTTTGCTTCATGTCATATATAATAGACCCGAACCTTTACTTAGGATTAAGATTTATCTCCACTTATCCTCAGTAGAAGGCGATTTTGAAAGAAAAAGGAGGAATAGTAACATGGAAAAGAGCGAAATTATTAAAGCTTACCAAACTCATGATGGCGATACTGGTTCACCAGAGGTTCAAGTAGCTTTATTAACAGAAAGAATCAACCACTTGAATGATCACTTAAAAGTTCATAAAAAAGATGAACACTCAAGACGTGGTCTTTTAAAAATGGTTGGTCAAAGAAGAGGCTTGCTTAAATACCTAGAAAAGGTAGATATCGAAAGATATCGTGCCCTTATCGAAAAACTAGGGTTAAGAAAGTAATTTTTAAGGGGGTAAATATGTAAGGATATTTATCCCCTTTTTAAGATTAACATGAAAATCAGTGCCTTGCGAAATATTTTAGGCGGGCAAAGTATTCAGCGTATACTAATACGTTTTAAGTGCCTCGCTCATCCTAAAATTCCGCAATTCACGAATTTTGATGTTAATCCGATTTAAAGAATTTCAAGGAACTTGATATGATGTAGGTGTAATATGTGCTTTAATGCATTAGAGTAGATATTACAGCTACATACAAGTTTCTTGAAAAAAACATTTAAGAAGGCAAATGCCTTCGGAAAAGGAGAAAAATATGTTTAAATCTTATTCAATGGAACTTGCAGGAAGACCATTAACAATTGAAACAGGAAAAATGGCAGGGCTTGCCAACGGTAGTGTACTT
The DNA here is from genome assembly GCA_002308995.1 of Clostridiales bacterium UBA1234. Taxonomy (GTDB): domain Bacteria; phylum Bacillota; class Clostridia; order TANB77; family UBA1234; genus UBA1234. The sequence continues at coordinate 48,493 of DBWQ01000003.1, forward strand.
GTACGATATGGAGATACAGTGGTTATCGTAAACGTAACAGCTTCCAAAGAGCCAAGAGAGGGAATTGATTTCTTCCCACTATCAGTAGATTACGAAGAGAGAATGTATGCAGCAGGTAAAATTCCTGGTAGCTTTACCAAAAGAGAAGGTAAGCCTACCGATAAAGCAATTCTAGTATCAAGAGCAATTGATAGACCAATTAGACCTTTATTTCCAAAGGATTTAAGAAATGATGTCTGCGTCAATGCGATGGTACTATGTGTTGATTTAGATTGTTCACCAGAAGTAGCTGCTCAGATTGGTACTTCAGCAGCACTTTCTATTTCAGATATTCCATTTAACGGCCCAACAGCTGCTGTTAGTGTTGGCTATGTGGATGGCAAAATTGTGATTAATCCAACTTTAGAACAAAGAAAAAATAATCGTCTAAACCTAACGGTTGCTGGTACCAAGGAGAAGGTATCCATGATTGAAGCTGGTGCGGACGAAATTCCAGATGACTTAATGCTAGAAGCAATTATGACAGGTCATAAAGAAATTCAAAAAGTAGCAGAATTTATCGAGAATATTCAAAAAGAAATAGGTAAGCCAAAATTTGAATATAAATCTGCTGAAATTGATCATGACTTTTACGAGAAGGTAGCTGCATTTGCAAGTGATAAAATGTATACAGCCCTTCAAGAGCCAGATAAGGAAACAAGAGAAAATAATGTGGCAAATGTTCAAGCTGAGGTAGAAGCATATTTACAAGGCGAAATGTCAGAAGAAGAGTTTGAAGCAGTTAAGCCAAGCATTGGTGAAGCAATCTATAAGCTAGAAAAGAAAACCGTTCGTCACATGATTTTAGAAGAGCATAAGAGGGTAGATGGTAGAAGCCTAGATGACATTCGTCCACTTTCTGCTGAAATCGATATCTTACCTAGAGCACATGGTAGTGCCCTATTCTCAAGAGGTCAAACACAAGTACTATCGGTCGCAACCCTTGGTACCGTTAGCGATGAGCAAGAATTAGATGGCCTTGATGAAGAAACATCAAAGAGATACATTCACCATTATAACTTCCCACCATATAGTGTGGGAGAGGCAAGACCATCGAGAGGTCCTGGAAGACGTGAAATTGGTCATGGAGCTTTAGCTGAAAGAGCACTAGTTCCTGTTATCCCATCTCAAGAAGAATTTCCATATACCATTCGTGTGGTATCTGAGGTATTATCTTCTAATGGTTCTACTTCACAAGGAAGCATTTGTGGAAGCACGCTTGCTTTAATGGCAGCTGGTGTTCCTATCAAAGAGCCGGTAGCTGGTATTTCTTCAGGATTAGTCACCGATGAAAACGACAGAAATCGTTATGTATTAATGACAGATATCCAAGGTATTGAAGATTTCTTTGGTGATATGGACTTTAAAGTAGCTGGTACCAAAAATGGTATTACCGCTATTCAAGTAGATATTAAGATTGATGGCTTAACCGAAGATATTATCCGTCAAGCTTTTGAAAGAACTAGAATTGCAAGAATGTACATCTTAAATGAAGTTATGCTTAAAGCAATTGCTGAGCCTAGAAAAGAAATTTCACCATATGCTCCAAAGATTATCACCATGACGATTGACCCTGAAAAAATTAAAGATGTTATCGGTAGTGGCGGTAAAGTGATTAATAAGATTATTGCTGATACCGGCGTTAAAATTGATATTACTGATGATGGACAAGTCTTTATTGCAGGACAAGATAGTGAAATGGCAAGTAAAGCAAAGAATATTATTGAAACCATCGTTGGCGATTTAGAAGTTGGCAAAATCTACGAAGGAAAAGTTGTGAGAATTATGAATTTTGGTGCTTTTGTGGAAGTAGTTCCTGGTAAAGAGGGCATGATTCATATTTCAAAACTTGCCAAAGAAAGAGTAGAAAAGGTAGAAGATGTGGTAAGCATTGGGGATACCGTTTTAGTTAAAGTCATCGAAATTGATTCTCAAGGCAGAGTCAATATGATGAGAATTGTAGAATAAACTATGCTAACAAGTGTAAACACTTCAAAGAAAATCTTCTTTGAAGTGTTTTTTTATGACAAAAATAGGACCAACTAAGCCTAATTATTACAAAATGATTACAAAAATATTACAATTAGAGGAAAAAACTACCTTTTATGAAAGAATATGTTAGAATAAAGATAATGGAAATCTCTATTAATAAACAAAAGAGAGGGGTAAAAACATGAAAAAACTATTTGTTCTTATGGCAGTAGTGACAACACTATTATGTTCTGTTTGTTTCGCTGCTACATTTAATGACTTAACAGCAGATCATTGGGCGTATATGCCTATCAAAGAAATGGCGGATAAAGGCATTCTTTCTGGTTATCCAGATGGAACCTTTAGACCAAATGGTGCTATTACTAGGGCAGAATTTGCTAAAATACTAGTATTATCACTTAACTTATCAGGTTCCCAAGTAAATGTGGAATTTGAAGATGTGCCAAGCGAACATTGGGCTTATAGCTATGTCAAAAAAGCAAGTGATTATTTATCTGGTTATACCAATGGAGTGGTATTAAGATATATGCCAGATAATAAAGCAGTGAGAGAAGATATGACAGTAGCCATTGTCAATGCTGCTGGTCTTCAAAATGCTGACTACAGCTTAAGTACATTAAACAGATTTTCTGATAAAAATGATATTTCAGAAAGCCTTAAAAAATATGTTGCGATTGCTGTAGAAAATGGATTAATGAAGGGAAATGATGATGGTACTTTTAGACCAAAAGGAAATTTAACAAGAGCACAAGTATGTCAGCTTATGAAAAATGCTCTAGAATACCTAGAAAAAATTCCTGTTAGCGAGATAGTAACGCCAACGCCATCACCAACACAAGAAAGCATAGAGCCATTTAGTGATATTGTATTTAATCCAGATGATTTAACCCTAGATTTGGGAACATATTGGGATAAATATGAGTTTGGTATTGGTGTTACTCCAAATGAAGCATATAAAGCTTCTCAAAGAGTTCTTGTGAATAATGCAAAGGATAATAATTATTCTAAAAAGCTAAAAGGATATAATGTTATTTGCTCTAGTCAAGATTTAGTTGACCAATATGGAATTTCTTTGCAGTATCAAGGTAGAAAAAAGAAACTTGATGTAAATCCATTTCCACTTTATGCTGTGGTAGAAGCAACAAACACAAAATGGGGCTATTTAACAGATAGAGTTGTTTCTGCATATGCAAATGGTGGAAAGTTCACGGTTGTTGGTATTTCACAAGTAAATGATATTGCTTCCATTACCTATTATTTTGAAGAAGATGGTGCAAGTTCTGCGAAAGAAGTTTTGGCAGATAGTTCGAACAAAAGAAGTGCTTTAGCTATGGCAACTACAATTAATGTACAGCCAAATAAGCATCTTCTTAAAGTTACTGTAAAAGATGTTAAGGGAAATACTTCGCCTGTACAAGATTTCTATATTTGCACAGTGGAAGATGTAATCGATATTCGCATGTACAATCATACGACGGGTGAAGAAATTACTTCTAATAAAACCATTTCATACGATGATGATATAGAAGTAGTATTAAGTAGAGAATTAAGAAATGGTGAAAGAATAGAAATTGGTTGGCCATGGAACCTATCCTATAGAGATAAAACTTTTACCTTTGGTTTAAAAGAGTTAGTTGAAAAGAATAATAAACAGCAAAGTTTGATTAATGAACCTATTAAGATTACATGCTATCAACATAATGGTGGATATCAAATTGCCAAGTATAATAAGAACACGATTACATGGAATGGTGAGGCATCATCTTATGATTCTGAAGTTCCACAATATGTAGAAGAAAACTATTATCGAAATGCGCTAGACAGCATGGTAGAAGCAGGCATAGTCAATCGATATCCTGATGGAACATTTAAACCTAATATGACGGTAACGAGAGCAGAAATGGCTAAGTTTTTGGTAACCATTCGCGGATTAACAGATCCAATGACAAGAAATTCATTCTCGGATGTTTCTAGAAATCATTGGGCATACGATTTTGTTCAAATTGCAACAGAACAAGGCTACATGGATGGATATCCAGATGGTACTTTTAAGCCAAATGCAGAAATGACAGGTGCAGAGGCACTTACCTATTTGGTAAGGTTACTTGGTCATGGGGATAGAACTGAAAAAATTGGTACCTGGCCAACAAATTATATTCATATGGGAACAGAATTAGGATTGACAGAAGGAATTAAATCGGCATTTACATACGAGCCATTAACAAGAGATACTTTGGTTACCTTATTATATAATACTTATGTGCATCAAATTACCAGAGCAGAGATGGCAAAATGGATTGTAGAATGGAAAGGATTAGGATATTATTATTCTTATCAGACAAATTATTCTGATGTTGCCAAAAATCATTGGGCTTCTGGATACATTCAATCTGCAGCTGAAGCTGGATACTTAAATGGATATCCAGATGGAACCTTTAAGCCAGAAGGCACGCTAACCTATAATGAAACACTTACAATTATGGTAAGATTACTTGGATTACAAGAAGTAGTAGAAAGCAGTGGAACATGGCCAACCAATTATATTAACAAGGCTAGAGAGCTAGGTTTATTAGATGGTATTGGTAGAATCAATTATTCTGATACATTAACAAGTGGTGTTTTATTCAAACTATGGAATAATTTAGATGCAGCTAACGAGTCACTAGACGAAATGATGACCATTACACCAACAGCTACCCAAACTATCAAACAGGGGCAATTGCTTAACTTCACATTAAGTAGAGAACTAAGAACAGGTGAAAAAGTTCAAATCAATGCATCTGTTGAAGACAAAGGTTTTGTGACAAGTCAAGGAGTTAAGACGAATGGAACGAAGGGTACTTTCAATACAGATAAATTGTGGGAGTTGTTTAGAGCCAATAGAAGTGGATTCAATTTTGATAAGAAAGAAGTAAAGGTAGTATTTTACGTTCGTGACGAGAGTGGTTACGCGCTAGCTTCAGGGTCTATCAATGCAACAATTTCAGATCCTATTGCGATAGAAGGCAGTACAGGTAATATCTATGGTGCTGATGATACGATAGAGATTGAGCTTAATAGAAAGCCTTGTAATGATGAAGAGATTACAGTTTTTTATTGCTATAATGATAAAGGTGGCGGTTATGGCATTCGAAATGTGGAAATTCATAATAGTATGATTTCTTTCTTAGGGAAAGATTTAATCGAAGCATATGAAAAGTCTAAGAATACTGCAGGAGCTACTCAAGATAATCAGGGCGTATTTCCAGTAATAGTTAGTTGCAAAAGAGGAAACCAAATAGTAAAACTTGATGTTGGTAATATCATTCTTCAATAAAGAATAATATAAAAAAGACTGAGTCTTAAGGTTAGACCCAGTCTTTTTGTTTATTTTAAGTATTGAAATAGACACCATTTTGGGTGTATAATATACCATAATGAGACTTAGATTTATGGTGGTGAAAAATGTGGAAGAAATAACAGTCTATGCATTTGTGGGGCCTAGCGGTACAGGAAAAAGTCATCGTGCACAAATGGTAGCAAAAGAAAATCAAATTGATTGCATTATTGATGATGCTATTTTAATCATGAACAATAAAATTGTAGCAGGAACTTCTGCCAAAAAAGCAGATACCAAAATAGAATCTGTCAAGCGAGCTTTGTTTTCGGGAGAAGGACAAGTGGAAGAAATGAGAGAGGCTTTAGAAAAATTAAAGCCAAAGAGCATTTTGATTTTGGGAACTTCTGATGAAATGGTCCAAAAAATAGCCAAAAATATAGGATTACCAGAAATATCAAAGTATATTTATATACAAGACGTTTCTACGCCAGAAGAAATTGCGGCAGCCAAAAGCGTTAGAATGGGTGAGGGAAAACATGTCATTCCTGTTCCTACCTTCGAGATAAAAAAAGATTTTTCTGGATATCTATTAGATCCTTTACAAATCTTTAAATGGAAAGGGAAGGGAACATCACCTTTTATGACAGAAAAATCTATCATAAGGCCAACGTATAGTTATTTGGGTAATTACAAGATTTCGGATAATGTATTAAAAGACATTATTGAATATGCCTCTCGTGATGTGGACGGCATTTATAAGTTACAGCGAATTAAAATTGAAACGTATCCGGATGGATTAGTTATTTTTATGGATTTAACACTGGAGTATGGTTACAATTTAGTCGATATTTTGGGAAAATTAAAAGATAAAGTGAAAAAGGATATTGACCGATTAACTGCCATGAATGTGCTAGATATTCAGCTAATGGCAAAAGGTCTTCACGTTCCAAAGCAAGGAGAAAAAAAGTCTTAACAACTATGTTAAGACTTTTTTGTGATAAAGTGACACCCTTTCCATATATATAATTGGGGAGGGTTTCTTTAGATGAGTAAAAATCATTTGCTAAAAAATGCATGCATTTTAACAATGACATCCTTTGTATTAAGAATGTTAGGCTTATGGCTAAGAACCTATTTGGCACAAAAACTTCGGTGCTGAGGGAATGGGGCTCTACCAATTAATGATATCAATTTATGTACTGGCGACAACAATGGTTACGGTAGGAATCTCCACTGCTGTGATAAGAATAATCACAGAATCACTTGCCCAAAATCAATCGAAAGCGCTGATTGGGCAGATAATGAAAAAAGTATATTGCATAGCGATTGTTTTTTCCGCAATCATCACCTTTGTTTTTTTTCATTTAGCACCTTATTTGAGTAGAGTGTGGCTAAAGGATGAAAGATGTATTGCTCCCATTCAAACACTGGTATTAATCCTACCTATTATCAGCATTTCATCCTGTTTGAAAGGTTATTTTTTAGCAAAACGCAAAGTAATCATTAACGCAACCTCGCAACTAGTAGAGCAAATGGTTCGCATGAGTTTGATATGGATTTGTTTAGAACGTTTGCCAATTCATTCGTTTGAAAAAATGTGTCAAATCATTGTGGTAAGTGATATGATATCGGAAGTGGCTTCATGTGTGTTTTTGTGGGGTAAGTATCGAAAAGAAAAAACAAAACAATGTATAGAGAAGGAAAAAGCTTTTTCTTTATCGTATTTTTTTCAGATTGCTTTTCCTGTTACGCTCAATAAATGTTTATCGAGTTTTTTAAGAACGGTGGAAAATGTGCTAATTCCCAATCAACTAGCTCTTTTTTGTGCCTCTAGGGAACTTGCTCTTGCTGATTTTGGAACGTTAAAGGGAATGGCACTTCCACTTATCTTTTTTCCGGCCTCTTTTTTAACAGCATTTTCAACTCTTATGGTACCAGAAGTGGCAGAAGAAAAACAATTAAAAAATCAAAGTCGACTATCTCGATTAACCCAAAAGACTTTTGAGATGACGCTTGCTTCAGGCATTATCATTGCTGCTATTTTTTATGAATATCATGAACCAATTGCTAGTCTATTTTATCCACAAAGCCACGTTGCTTTTTTCTTAAAAAACTTATCGCTTTTAATTCCGTTTATGTATCTGGAAAGTGCTGTTACAGGTATTATGCAGGGACTTAACCAACAAAGAAAAGTACTGTACTATAATATACTAGATTCCTGTATTCGTATCAGTCTCATTTATTTAGTGGTTCCACACTATGGTATGAAAGGGTTTATCATCATCATGTATTTGAGTAATATCTTGACATCTAGTTTAAACGCATACCGTGTTTTAAAGGTATCTACTGCAAAGTTTTCTTGGAGTAACTGGGTTATAAAGCCTCTGCTCTCTGCGATGGCAGCCATTGTGATGGGAAGATTGGTTTTCGCCAGATTGATGCTAAAATCTTCTTGGATAACGCTTGGCGTGAAAGTATTGGTAGTATGCATGAGCTATTTATTTTTGATAACGTTATATGGACTATGTGACATCAAAGTTTGGCTTACGCACACGAAAAAATTATTTCACTAAAAGCTAATGAGAAACCAATGTATATTATGATAAAATTTGCTCAAACTATTTTTGATAATGAAGATAGAAAGTAAGGTGAAGGTGATTGTCAAAAGTAGTAAGAGCATTTTTGGTGGGTGTTGTTTTTATTGCGGGACTATCTGTAGGAATGTATTATGGGATGGATCGTCAAGAAGAACCAATCGTGGAAGTCCCCAAGCCAGTAGATTCTGTGCAAGATATCGTGCTAAAAAAAGTGCAAAGTGTCACAGTTGAGGAACCAACCACAGAAAAAATAGAGGCGATTTCTAAAGTAGATAGAATTTCTCCGTATGCCAAAATGATCATTGAAAAGGAGTACACGAAATGTGGACATCGCACAGTGAACGTATTAGAAGTTCCCAAAGAACTGGTAAATCTTACTAAAGAAGAACTTAAAGAAAAGTATACTGGTTGGGAAGTGAAATCTTTTTCTCCACAAGAATTTACCTTATTTCGTTATATTGACGCCAATTGTGAAGACCATTTTGTTTTAAAGGAAGAAGGCGGTTATGTTGCTGTTTATAATGAGGTAACAGAGGAAGTTAATAATCTTGTGAAGAAAACTGAAATTTTGGTGGAGGACTTACGAGAAGAGGATAAACATGATTTAGAAGAAGGAATCAAAATATTTGGTCAGGAACGATTAGAGGATGTGTTGGAAGAATGGGAAGTATAAAAAATTGCGGCAACTATAGGCTGCCGCAATTTTTTTATACTTTGATTGAAATCTTATCGTCTACAATGATAATGGAAGCATTTTCACTTGGTGCTAGTTCATTCTTTAATAGACATTCTGCTAGTTCATTTTCAACATATTTTTGAATGGCGCGTCTTAAAGGTCTTGCTCCATACTTTGGTTCATACCCCTTTTGTAAGATATATTCTTTGACTTCATCGGTAAAAGTAATATGAATATCCTTTTCTTCTAACTCAGCTGTAATCTCTTTCAACATTAAATCCACGATTTGCAATAATTCCTCACGATTTAATTCGTGGAAAATAATTACTTCATCTACACGATTTAAAAACTCTGGTCTAAAGATTTGTTTAATAGCATTCATCACACGAGCATCAGACGCGGCAGTTTCGTCTTTTGTAAAACCAATGCCATTTGTGTTAAGATTGGAACCAGCATTGGAAGTCATGATGATAATGGTGTTTTCAAAATTCACCGTGCGTCCTTGTGAATCGGTTAAACGACCGTCATCTAATACTTGTAGTAGAATATTAAATACATCATGATGGGCTTTCTCAATTTCATCAAATAATAAGATAGAATATGGATTGCGTCTTACCTTTTCCGTTAATTGACCTGCATCATCATACCCTACATACCCTGGAGGAGAACCAATTAGTTTTGAAACAGAATGACTCTCCATATATTCAGACATATCAAAACGAATAATCGAATCTTCACTTCCAAAAAGTTCTGCAGCTAAGCATTTAGCAAGTTCTGTTTTACCAACACCAGTAGGACCTACAAACACGAATGATGGTGGACGTTTTTTGGTACGAAGTCCCGCACGATTTCTTCGAATAGCATTACATACAGAACTTACCGCATTATCTTGTCCAATTAAACGTGTATGAATTTGCTCTTCTAAATGAAGAAGTTTTTGAGCTTCTGTTTCTGAAATTTTAGCGGCAGGAATTTTAGTCCATCCTTCAATGACCTTTGCAATATCATCAATGGTAAGTTCTAGCTCGATATTACCTTGAGATAGGTTAGCGATTTGATTTAATAGTGCCGTTTCTCTAGATTTTAAATTAGCGATTTTTTCGTAATCTGGTTCGCTATTTTGCGTGTCAATTAATTCTGCTTGTTCTTTTTCTGTTTGAATGTCCTCAAGTTCTTTTTTCAAAATTTCAAGCTCTACTAATACTTTATTGGTAAGATTTAGTTTTGAGCATGCTTCATCTAATATATCAATGGCTTTATCAGGTAAAAATCTATCATGAATATATTTTTCTGACATAACCACAATTTGACGAATTAATTCATCAGAAACTTTAACATGATGGTATGTTTCGTAGTATCCTTTGATTCCTTTCATAATCTCGATAGACTCTGCAATAGTAGGCTCCTCAATGATAATTGGCTGAAATCTTCTTTCTAAGGCTGCATCTTTTTCGATGTGTTTTCTGTACTCTGCAAGAGTAGTGGTACCAATGACTTGAATATCGCCATTCGAAAGAGCAGGTTTTAAAATATTGGCTGCATTCATGGTGTGTTCTGCATCGCCACCAGCACCCACTAAGTTATGGATTTCATCAAATACTAAAATAATGTTTTGATTTTCTTTACATTCTTCAATAAGAGCCTTCATTCTTGCTTCAAATTGACCTCTAAACTGAGTTCCGGCAACCATCGCTGTCATATCCACTTGGTAGATTTCTTTATTCAAAAGTTTGGCAGGAACATCCCCACTGACAATACGAAGTGCTAAGCCTTGGGCAATTGCCGTTTTACCAACACCAGGTTCACCAATTAATACAGGGTTATTTTTCGTACGTCTATTCAAAATTTGAATCATTCTTTCAAGTTCAGTTTCGCGTCCAATTAACTGATCAATCTCACCATTTTTAGCTTTTCTGGTAAGGTTAGTACCAAAGTTTTCCAATGTTTTTCTTTTTTTATCCTTTTTGTTAGATTCTTTTGTCTTAGTGGTTTTCGTTTCTTTTTCGGGAGTATCTTGGGAAGGATTGGCACCACCAAAGACATTGGAAATCATGGAGGCGAAAGGACTAGATTCTGGATCAATGCCCATTCCACCTAATTCTTCCATCATCTCTTCAGGAAGTCCACCATTTTCGGAAATGGACTCAACAATTTCGTTAAACTGTTCGTTTAGATTTGCAATGTCATCATCAGAAGCGCCATACTGCTTCATCATAGAAGCAAGAGGATTGATGCCTCTGTCTTTGGCACACGACAAACAAAGCCCTTCTAAAGTAGGCTTACCATCAATAATTCTATTCACAAATACCACGGCGGTATTCTTTTTACATACAGAACATAATGCCATATTGGAATCTCCTTTGTTTTAAAATTTCATACACCTTATATCATAGCGCAAAGCCGTGAAATTGTCAACTAATCCGACATTGACAGACCATCTTTCTTACCATATTTTTCTCATTTCAGAGTAGTCATTTTGGTAGCATTTTTATTTTTGATATTGAATTTGGAAAAAAGGTTCGATATAATGTGTTAAAGTTTAAGACATTTTAGGAAATCTTTAAAAACTTTTTTTTGGAGGTGCTTTTATGAAAGTCCAAGTAATTGGATCTACAAATCCGGGCTTCGTGCTAGATAAAATGGAAGCAATGAAGCTTTCGGGAAGAGCAGCAGGCATTTGTTATATGCCGGATAGTTTTGATACTATTCAAAAAGAGCCTGAAGAAAAGACGTTAAAAAGAGCAAAGGGCACGCTTTCTTCTGGTCATCATAGCGTTTACGACCATGTTCAGTATAATCTCTTGCTGGTAGATATTCCTAAATTCTTAGCGATGATTTTGAACAATGAAGGAATCTATACTACATCAGAAAAGTCGGCAAGATACACTAAGATGAAGCCGACGGAAAAAGAGCTTGTGCTTTACAATAAGTGGTATGATATCTTGAAAAACGAAATTTCTGGTGCTTATCAGGAACGTTTTTTGGCATATTATAAGGACATGGTTAAGGCTGATAAAGCAATGGGAAAGCTTGCTGGGGAAAATGCGCGCTACATGATTTCTGTCTTTACCAATACCACCATGATGTATACGGTAAGTTTAAGACAGCTAAACTACATTCTTACTTTCTTTGAAGACTATATGGAAGGGGAAGAAGAAACGCCCTTTACACAAAGGGTGAAAGAAGCGATGAAAGCGTTTATTGAAGCTGTTCCAGAATGCATGAAAGTGGAAGGCTTGAATGCACGCGAAAAAGAAAGAAAGATAGCCATCTTTGATAGTCGAAAAAATCGCAGGGAGATTTTTTCAGAAGTATACTCCACTACCTATGAAGGAACCTTTGCACAGTACGCACAAGCACAGCGTCACAGAACTTTGGAATACCAGATGCGTCTTTTAGATACGCCAAAGTTCTACGTGCCGGAGCTTATCCGTGAGGATGAGGCGCTTTCTAAAGAGTGGCTTTCGGATATCGAATCTGTCAAGGATTTGTATCCGCAAGGAATGCTTATTTCCATTCGCGAAAGAGGAACCTACGAAAAGTTTGTGCTTAAATGCAAAGAAAGGCTTTGCGGTGCGGCACAACTGGAGATTGCTCTTCAAACCAAAAAGACACTTGATAAGTACTTGAGCGAAGTAAAAGCAAATGGAGAAGAGGAGATTTATTCTTATCTTCTGAAATATGCCAAAGGTGCACGTTGTACCTTCCCAGGTTTTACATGCAAAAAGCCGTGCATGTGGGGGGCAAAAGATGCGTTAACGCGTAAAATCTAAATTACAAAAAACTCCGTCAAATAGGGACGTCCCTATTTGACGGAGTTTTTGCAATATTGTTTTACCACGCATTCTTCACATTTGGGATTTCTAGCAGTACAAATCTCTCTGCCATGATAGACAAGTAGGTGATTCATGAGTCTCCAATATTTTTTAGGAATCTTTTTTAATAAATCTTGCTCGACCTTGAAAGGGTCATCGTGTTTGGAAAGGCCAAGACGATTGGAAAGTCTTAAAGCGTGGGTATCCACAGCAATACCTTCACAATGATTAAATGCTTCTAGTAGAATCACATTAGCAGACTTGCGACCAATACCAGAAAGCGTTGTAAGTTCTTCCATGGTATGAGGTACATCACCACCAAAATTTTCGATGATTTGCTGAGAACACTCTTTAATATGTTTAGCTTTGTTTTTATAAAAACTAATCGACGAAATCATTTTTTCAATTTGGTTTGTTTTCATCTTGGCAAAGCCTTCTGGGGTATTGACTTTTGAAAACATCTTTTTTGTAACGATATTGACTCTAGCATCGGTACATTGAGCTGATAACATCACGGCAATGAGTAGTTCAAACGGCGTATGAAAATCAAGAGAGCCCTTTTCACCATCATAGCATGTGGATAATGTTTGTACCATTTGCTCTGTTTTTGTCATTTTGATCATCCTTTCTGTAAGACAGGCACTTTACTTCATAATAGCACATACACTATACTAAATCAATGTGAAGAGGAGGTAGAAATGATTTTTTTAAAGAAAACGCTTGCAGTTTGCATGGTTGGTTTTGGCCTTCGGTGTCCTTTTGGTGCTTCTACTTCCGGTAACTGGTTGGGTATTGGGAATTGGTTCGATTTTACTTATATTGGGGCTAGCTTGGCTATGTCGATAAAGTGAGAAAAAGACTTTTAGTGTAAGAGGTGAGAGGATGAAGATTGTGGTATATAAGCCATCCAAATGGATGCAAAAGATTTTACGAAAGATTTTTGGCGTGAAAAAAATAGAGCAAAATGGTTAAAAACAAAAAAATCCAGGATAACCCTGGACTTTTTATTTGTTTTTGATCTTAAACAGCTCTTTCAACTTTACCTGATTTTAGGCATCTAGAACAAACATTAATCTTCTTTGGAGAACCGTCTACAACTGCTTTAACAGATCTAAGATTTGGTTTGAATGTTCTAGCAGATCTTCTATGTGAGTGACTTACTTGGTTTAAGAATACTTTTTCTTTTTCACAAATTTCGCATTTTGCCATTTACAAGCACCTCCTTAGGCTTTTTTAAAATCGTTCTTTTCTATTTTAGCACAAACGTTTATTTTTGACAACCATTTTTTTGCTTTTTTGCTCTGTTGACAAGAACACACGTTTATGATACGATTTTTACGTGACAGATATTATTATAATCAAAATGATAAGGATGTCAAGTGTTTTGGAGGGCATATATGGTAGATTTAGAGCAAGATGTTAGGTTTATTAAGGGAGTAGGCCCCAGTAGGGTAGAAATCTTAAAAAAACTCAATATCAGAACCTTAGAAGACTTAATCACCTATTTTCCGCGTGATTATGAAGATAGAAGTAAATATAAGCAAATTTGTGAGCTTCAAGATGGCGAAACTGCAGCGTTTAAGGCTGTGATACAGTCAAACATTACCGAAAACCGCATTCGAAAAGGCATGACAATCTATAAAGCCATTGCTTCGGATGGTACAGATAGTGTTTTGCTCACTTGGTTTAATCAAACGTATATTAAAAAAATGCTAAAACCTCATGAAGAATACCTATTTTACGGAAAAGTGAAAGTAGGAATAGGTCGCAAAGAGGTTCAGTCTGCTATTTTCGAGCTTGAAAATGAGCATAAAAACATTGGTAAAATTGTGCCAATTTATCCACTAACAGAGGGAATTACAGGCAATGTGCTTCGCTCTATTATTCAAAATGGGGTAGAAACCGTTAAGGGAGAGCTTATCGAGGATTTGCCAGAAGAGATACTTCAAAAGTATCATTTATGGGGTATGAATGAAGCAATTCCAAAGATTCACTTCCCAAACGATGCCTCAGATTTTGAACTTGCAAGATATCGTATTGCTTTTGAGGAACTATTCATTACCGAACTTGCTTTACTATCCATGAAAGAAAAAGGCAAAACAAAGGACGTTGGCATTCGTTTTTCTCAAAAAGGTAGAGTGGAAGAACTTTTGAAAAGTCTTCCTTATGAGTTAACAAGTGCTCAAATGCGTGTGTGGACTGAAATCTGTCATGATATGGAAAGCACAAAACCAATGAATCGTTTGGTACAAGGAGATGTAGGTTCCGGAAAAACAGTGGTAGCCACACTTGCCATGCTAAAAGCTGTTGGCAATGGATATCAAGCGGCAATGATGGCTCCTACCGCAATTCTTGCCAAGCAGCACTATCTTCGGTATTTCAAAAATGCTAGCACCATTTGGTATCCGCTGTGAGCTATTTACCAGTGATTTAACTAAAAAGCAAAAAGAAAAATTACATGAAGAATTAAAAAATGGGCAAATCGATATTGCGATAGGTACACATGCTTTATTAGAAGAAAATGTCGAATTTCACAACGTGGGTGTGGTAGTAACCGATGAACAGCACCGTTTTGGTGTAAGGCAAAGAGGAATTTTAACGGCTAAAGGCGAAATGACTGATACACTTGTCATGACAGCAACACCAATTCCACGTACTCTTGCCATTATTCTTTATGGTGATCTAGATATTTCTATTATCGATGAACTCCCGCCGGGAAGACAAAAAATTGATACCTATGCTGTCAAAAAGAATATGGAGCAAAGAATTAACAGTTTTATCAAAAAAGAACTTGCTAGTGGAAGACAGGCCTACATTGTTTGTCCATTAGTAGAAGAATCTGAAAACTTTGATGCTAAGTCAGTTACAGAAATGTTCGAGTATTATCAAAAAGAACTAAACGATTTTAGAGTAGCCATCTTGCATGGTAAAATGAAGCCTAAGGAAAAAGATCAAATTATGGAGCAGTTTAAAAGTGGTGAGATTCAGGCACTCATTTCTACCACTGTCATTGAAGTTGGGGTTGATGTTCCCAACGCTACCCTTATGATTGTAGAAAATGCGGAACGATTTGGACTTGCACAGCTTCATCAGCTTCGTGGAAGAGTGGGAAGAGGGACGCATAAATCCTACTGTATTTTAAAATATGAATCCAATTCTGATGTGGTGAAACAGCGCATGGATATTATGCAAAAAAGTAGTGATGGATTTGTGATTTCTGAAAAGGATTTAGAGCTTCGTGGTCCTGGCGAATTTTTTGGTACAAAGCAACATGGAATTCCTGAGTTTAAAGTGGCAAATTTAATTACGGATATTCCTATTTTAAAACTAGCACAAGAAGCTTCCATAACTCTTTTAAAACAAGATCCTCTGATAGAAAAAGTAGAACACCAAGAACTTCGAAAAAAAATCGATCGATTGTTTGAAAAACAATTGCAATTGTAAATAAGCTAAATAGAAAGAATGCACTTCTATGCCCTATAAGAGATTTTTATATCAAATCAAGCGACTTTCCGTAGTGAATTAGGAAACAAATAAAAGGATAAATTACAGCAGATGAATTTTTGCAAGGTCCTACCCGTGTACGGGAGTCTCCCTTTGCAAAAATTCTCCCTGCTGTTTGTTCCTTTTATATTGTTTCATTATGAACGAAGGCAGGAGCAAGATTTTGATATAAAAATCTAAAAAGGACAAGAAGTGCATTCTTTTTAGGAAAAAAATATAAATTATAAATTATTTTTCTTTGATATAAGAACCGCAACAAGTTTCTGCTTCTGGGGAACCATTATGGGCAAAAGCACATGGAGCTACTTGAATAGCAGATAGTGTGCATTTTTCATGTTCTTTACTATTAAACTTGCAACTACAAACACTACAATTGATTTTTGACATCATCATCACTCCTATGAAAAAATTGCAAGAAGAATACTTGCAACAATATTTTGTGCGATAATCATTTGATTTATGCTAATTTCTTAAGCATGGGGATTCTTGACAAACAGTAGTGTTGGTATATAATGATAAAGAGAAAGTATGGAGGTGTTTTCATGATATCCATTGTGATTCCTGCGTATAATGAGTCAAAAACTTTAGAAAATAATGTAAAAGAAATTGTGAAATATATTCAATCATTTGAACATGAAGTGATTTTAATCGATGATGGTTCTAAAGATACTACTTGGGATGTGATTGTCAAACTTGCCAAAGAAAATCCTGCTATAAAAGGCATTAAGTTTAGTCGAAATTTTGGAAAAGAAGCAGCGCTACTCGCAGGTCTTGCAGAATCGAAAGGGGATGCGGTAATTCCGATGGATGCGGATTTACAAGATTCACCGAAAGATATTTCTCAGATGATGCAGAAATGGCAAGAAGGGTATAAAGTAGTAGAGTGTGTTAGCAAAAAAAGACCAAAAGAAAGCTTTTTTCACAAGCTTTGTGCCGGTGGGTTTTATCACACATTAAAAAAACTTACGAAAATTGATATGGCAAATGCCAGAGATTTTAGATTAATGGATCGACAGGTTGTGGATGAAATTTTAAAATTAGAAGATCGTAATTTATTTTTCAAAGGAATGGCGAACTATGTTGGCTTTAAAAAAACCACTATTTTGGTAGATACCGATGAAAGAAAAGTTGATGTTTCTAAGTTCACGTTAAAGACTTTAACGCATTTAGCCTTAAACGCTATTACATCTTTTTCAACCGCACCATTAAAATTGCCAGTGACATTTGGTATTATTAGTTTTCTTTTAGCAATAATCATGTTGGTTTTATCATTGGGAGGATATAGTTGTGCAGTAACAATGAACCAAGTTCTATGGATAGGAACAATAGGAATGCTGATGATTTCGTTTGTTCTATTTTCCCTTGGTGTGATGGGGTTTTATATTGGAAAAATGTATGAACAAGTCAAAGGAAGACCAAGATACATTATAGAAGAAAGAGTATAAAGCATTGGGGTGACCTATGGTTGCCAGATTGTATTAAAGGAGGATTTTTAAAATGGGAATTGTAACAAGTAAAGAAATGTTTCAAAAAGCATATGAAGGGCACTATGCGATTGGTGCTTTCAATGTTAACAATATGGAAATTGTGCAAGGAATTACAGAAGCAGCCAAGGAGGTAAATAGCCCTTTAATTTTACAAGTTTCTGCAGGAGCAAGAAATTACGCCAAACATAATTATTTAATGCATTTAATTCAAGCAGCCGTTGAAGATACTGATTTACCTATTGTAGTGCATCTTGATCATGGTGCCGATTTTGATATTTGTAAAAAGTGTATTGATGGTGGTTTTTCTTCTGTCATGATTGATGGCTCAAAATATCCATTTGAAGAAAATATTGCTCTTACCAAACAAGTAGTTGATTATGCACACGAAAGAGGTGTTGTGGTAGAGGCAGAGCTTGGAAAACTTGCTGGGATTGAAGATGATGTGAATGTTTCCGATGCCGATAGTGCCTTTACAGATCCAGATCAAGCAGTTGAATTTGTTGAAAGAACTGGTTGCGATTCTCTTGCTGTTGCTATAGGTACAAGCCATGGTGCTTACAAGTTTAAAGGAGAACCTAAACTTCGTTTTGACATCCTAGAAAAAATCACAAATCTATTACCGAATTATCCACTTGTATTACATGGCGCTTCGACAGTTATACCAGAGTTCGTGGATAAATGTAATGA
Source organism: Clostridiales bacterium UBA1234 (assembly GCA_002308995.1). Lineage (GTDB taxonomy): Bacteria > Bacillota > Clostridia > TANB77 > UBA1234 > UBA1234. The sequence goes on from DBWQ01000003.1 coordinate 66,609, forward strand.
GTTTGGTGGAAATATTCCTGGTGCCAAAGGTGTTCCAGAAGATATGCTTCGTAAAGCAGCAACCTATGGCGTATGCAAAATTAATGTCGATACTGATTTGAGACTAGCAATGACAGCTGCCATTCGAGAAATGTTTGTCAAAAATCCTGAAGAGTTTGACCCAAGAAAATATCTAGGTGCAGGAAGAGAAGCCATTAAAGAAATGGTAAAACGTAAAATTGTGACAGCTATGGGAAGTGATAATAAAATCTAAGGTAGGGGTGACGCCTCGTCACTTCAAAATATTGGGGGAAAACATATGAAAAATCGTGGTATTTCGTTAATTACACTGCTAATTACGGTCATTGTCATGCTTGTTTTGGCATCTATTTCAACCTATACAGGAGTGAATATGATTGCTGATGCAAAGGAAAGTAGTGCTAAAGATAAACTAAAAACCATATGTAGTGCCATTTTAAAGAATGATTCATTTTTATCATTTGGTGCTGGCGAGCCGGGAGAACAAGAATTATCTCTAGCCGATTTTGAGTTTATGAATTTGAAAAATGATTATGACGAAGAGTCTGTAGTGACTGTTGCTAGGGATGTTAATTCTACCACTGATGCGAGTGGAAGAATCATGAATAGAAAGTATTTATACACGTTAACACTGACGGACACCAAATCTCATAAAACATATGAATATCAATTTGATTATTCAGTGGCGAATAATCGTTATCATTACGATGTTGTTTTTGACGAAAGTAATGGCATCAATCGTCCCATTGTTATGGAATCTATGGTAGCAATGATGCCAGATGAAGAAACGGAAGTAAACGACATTTATTTAGACAATTGGTATAGCTATAATAGTTCCACGATTCGTTTTGCTAAAATGAAATATAACGACAAAATCTATGTATGGATTCCTCGATTTGCGTATAGTATTCAAAGTTTTTATGATGGTAGAAAAATCGATGAGGTTCCTGCCAGTGCTGTAAAAATTGTCTTTTTAAGAGGAAAAAGCAAATATATGTCAAATGATGAAGTTATGGGAAAAACATATAAAGTGCACCCTGCTTTTAGTCAAGATGGTGTGGAGTATGCAGGACTGTGGGTTGAAAAAGATGTACGACCAGATAAAACGATGCTTACTTCGTATCGAACGAATGCATTAAACATTCAAGATCCTAGATATAGCACACATATGATGACTAGTACAGAGTGCGGAGCATTATTATTGCTATTACACTCAATAGGCGGTAGTACGGACATTGTTTTTGATAAAGATGAATATGTTGCGGCATCCTATGTAACGGAAGGTTTGTTTGATTTAGCAGAGGGCTTCGTAACAGTTTATCCTAAAAATGATGAAAATACATTTGATATTAACAGTACCTATGGAGATGCCTTAATTGAAACTCCATGGAACCGTACCACAGAGACATATCCTGTTTCAGATAAACCATATTTGATTCGTAAATTTACCTCTGGTAGATTTGATTTTACTAATTCCAATGGGAGTGATAGTGTTAGTTACCGAGGTGTCATTAGAGTAGGGGCACAAAGCTCTGTCGGACCATAAAAATAGGATAATACGATTAGAATAGGGAAATTTCACCTAGATAATAAAAATAAGCCAAATACCATTTGGCTTATTTTTTTGTTTACAAAATGCCTTTTTTAGTGTATTATGATATGGAAAATTGGCGCTTTATGCGCATTTTACATAAATTGATAGGAGGATAAAACGTGCAAGACGAACAAAAGAATATTCGTAATTTTTGCATTATCGCGCATATTGATCATGGAAAATCAACCCTTGCTGATCGTTTGATTGAAATGACAGGTGTTTTAACAAAACGTGAAATGCAAGAACAAGTGCTAGATAATATGGATTTGGAGCGTGAACGTGGTATCACCATCAAGCTTCAATCTGTTCGAACGGTGTATAAGGCAAAAGATGGAAATGAATATATTTTAAACTTAATTGATACCCCAGGCCACGTAGACTTTACTTATGAGGTATCTCGAAGTCTAGCCGCCTGCGAAGGCGCAGTACTTGTGGTAGATGCCTCACAAGGTGTAGAAGCGCAAACATTAGCAAATGTCTATTTGGCACTGGATAACAATCTTGAAATATTACCGGTTATCAATAAAATTGATTTACCTAATGCAAGACCAGAAATGGTAATAGAAGAGATAGAAAATGTCATTGGTGTAGAAGCACAAAATGCACCAAGAATTTCTGCAAAAACAGGTTTAAATGTGGAAGATGTATTAGAAATGATTGTTAAGCAAGTTCCACCACCAAAAGGAGATTTAAATGCCCCAACCAAAGCCTTAATCTTTGATTCTTATTACGACAATTACAAAGGTGCAGTTGCCTATGTGAGGGTAAAAGATGGTTCCATTAAAGTGGGAGATATGATTGATTTTATGGCAACCAATAAATCCTACACAGTAGCAGAGGTTGGTTATTTTGGAGCAGGTACATACATTCCTGCAAACGAGTTAAAAGCAGGAGAAGTAGGGTATATAGCAGCAAGTATCAAAAATGTATCTGATATTCACGTAGGTGATACGATTACTTTAAAAGAAAATCCTGCACCAGAGCCACTTCCTGGGTATAAAAAAATTGTGCCAATGGTCTACTGTGGCATTTATCCAGCAGATGGTAGTGACTATGAAAACCTAAAAGCAGCACTCGAAAAATTATCCTTAAATGATGCATCACTATTTTGGGAAGTGGAATCTTCTGTTGCTTTAGGATTTGGCTTTCGCTGTGGCTTTTTAGGACTTCTTCATATGGAAATCATTGAGGAAAGAATTGACCGTGAATATGGATTAAATATCATTACAACAGCACCAAGTGTTATCTACAAAGTTAACAAGACAAATGGAGAATCCTTTGATTTATATAATCCAACGGATCTTCCGCCTATGCAAGAAATTAGCACTATGGAAGAGCCAATTGTGAAAGCGGATATTATGCTTCCCAAAGAGTATGTGGGCAATATCATGGAACTATGCCAAGATCGAAGAGGCGTATATAAGGATATGCAATACATGGATGCTACTAGGGTGATTCTAACCTATGAACTTCCTCTTAATGAGATTATCTATGATTTTTTTGATGCTTTAAAATCTCGTACGAAAGGCTACGCATCTTTTGACTATGAAATTATAGGATATCATCAGTCGGAATTGGTTAAACTAGATATACTACTAAATGGTGATATCGTGGATGCTTTTTCGATGATTGTACACAAAGATAAAGCATATGCAAGGGGAAGAAGGATGGCAGAAAAACTAAAAACAACCATTCCGAGACAAATGTTTGAAATACCAATTCAAGCAGCAATTGGTGGTAAAATTATTGCAAGAGAAACTATTTCAGCGATGCGTAAAGACGTTTTGGCAAAATGCTATGGTGGCGATATCACACGTAAGAAAAAATTACTAGAAAAACAAAAGGAAGGTAAGAAAAAGATGCGTCAACTAGGAACCGTTGATGTACCACAAGAAGCCTTTCTATCAATTTTAAAACTTGACGAGGACTAAAAGTAGGTGAGGAAAAGTGATGTCGGGAACACATGCCATCTATGCAAAAGGCGTAGAAGAACATTTGCATTTGGCGTATGGGATAAACTTAAAGAGATATAGTTTAATATTTGGGTCAATCCATCCAGATTTTTCTTCTTCGTTCAAAAAAGAGTACCCACATTACTTAAAAGACTCACTGGAGGAGATTTCACAAAGGGTGGAACTCATGATAGAGGCGCTTGATACCAAAAAAGAACTAGAAACGATGGCTTTTTCACGTGAATTGGGTATCATCTTGCATTATACGGCAGATTATTTTTGTAGGATGCATAACGATGTTGGAGGAATTCCGCATCCTCGCAAAAGAAAACATATTCATTACGAAAGAGACTTACACAAGTTTATCAAAAAGTGTCATTTAGAAGTACTTCGAGAAGAGGTAGTAAATAGTTTAGATTACGATTTAAAAGAAATGGATAGAATGTCTTTTAAAGATTACCTCATTTATCAGCACAATCGATATATGAAAGAAGCCTCTAAAAGAGTGATTATAGAAAGTAAACGTATGGTAAAAGAAACAGACGTGGTGTTTTCTTATAAGATGGAGCTTATAGTAGCATCGTATGTGGTTTGGAAGGTAATTAGTAAGACAAAACTTTTAAACAAATAATATATTTGCATGAAAATCCGCCTCTTGCGAAATATTTTGGATTACTTTGGTGCTCAGCGTATCCTCATACGCTTCCGCGCTCGCAGTAATCTAAAAATTCCGCAATCTACGAATTTTGATGCAAATTGAAAAGGGACACACAAATCTTAGTGATGAAATTTAATAAACATAGGGAGCGACTTGATTCGTCGCTTTACAAAATGGGAGGTACCAGAATGGAAGAATTTAAAATTGAAGGAAGAAACGCTGTTCTAGAACTATTAAAATCGGAGCGCGAAGTGAATAAACTGATGATACAAAAAGGAGAACGTCAAGGATCTATCAATGAAATCATTAAGCTTGCAAAAGCAAAGCGTATCATTGTGCAAGAAGTTGAAAAAGCAAAATTAGATACGCTATCTGAAACCAAGCACCATCAGGGAGTGATTGCATTTGTATCTCCTGTCACCTACAAAGAACTAGATGATATTTTTGCTTTAGCCAAAGAGAGAAAGGAAGACCCATTTATTTTAATATGTGATGAGATAGAAGACCCTCACAACTTAGGTGCCTTAATTCGAAGCGCTGAATGTGCAGGAGTGCATGGCGTGATTATTCCGAAAAGAAGAGCAACAGCAGTGACGGAAGTGGTAGCCAAAACTTCTGTTGGCGCATGCGAGTACGTTCCTATTGTGAGAGTCAATAACATTAACGAAACGATTCGAGAACTAAAAGATAGAGGCGTATGGATTGTAGGTACTGATGGCAAAGCAAATACCATGTACTATGACCAAGATTATAAGGGCTCAATTGCAATCATCATTGGCAGTGAAGGAAGAGGGATGAACAAGCTTACCATGGAAAGCTGCGATTTCTTAGTGAAAATTCCTATGATGGGTAAGATTACATCGCTAAATGCGAGTGTTTCTGGTGGTATTGTGTTATTTGAAGCGCTTAAGCAAAGAATGAAATAAATCGAAAAAACGTGAAAAAGGGCTTGCCAAGGCCCTTTTTTATGTGGTATAATACATCTCTTGTAAGACGCTTTTTTGTCTTGCAAATGTGAATATAGGAGGTGTATTTCTTGAACATTAAGCCAGAAGAGGAAAAAGAAGAACTTAAAAAGCTTAAGGTCACAAGAGGCTATATTGACAGAGAAATTAAAGATAGTATTGATCGAATCGAGCGAGGCTTTGAAGATTACGACTTTGATGACTACGCAGATGACTGGATGAAAGCAGCACTGAGAGAGAGGTTTAACCAAAGAATTAAAAACCTAAAAATGGTTAGACCGTCGCCATACTTTGCAAGGGTAGACTTTGTAGAAGATGGAGAATCTCGACGTGATGCTTTTTATTTAGGTAAAGCAGCGGTTACCGATCGACAAACTCTTGAGCAAGTGGTAGTGGACTGGCGAGCCCCCATCGCGGATTTATACTACGAAGGAAGACTTGGAGAAGCAAATTACAACTGCCCAGCCCGGTAACATTCATGGAGAAATTAAATTAAAAAGGCAGTACTTTTTTAAAGATGGAGAGCTTAGCGATGTGATGGATATTGATATTACCACCAACGATGAAATGCTCCAACCATTTTTATCGGCCAATTCGGATACGCGTTTAAAAAACATTATTTCTACCATTCAAGCTGAGCAAAACAAAATTATTCGTGCCGATATGTTTGAACCACTGATTGTACAAGGAGTTGCGGGAAGTGGAAAAACCACCATTGCCCTTCACAGAATTGCGTATTTAATTTATAACTATGAAAAAACATTTTTCCCAGAAGAGTTTTTAATTATTGCACCCAATAAATTTTTCTTAAATTATATTTCCAATGTATTACCAGACCTTGGTGTGGATAGAGTAGGGCAAAGTACTTACGAAGATATCGCTTTCGAAGTCATTGGCAAAGAATTTGAAATAGAAGATCCGAATATTAAATTGGCAAGAATTATTGATAATCATAAATCCGAAAAAGAAGCTAAGTTTTGTGAGCATATGATAGAGGCATCCAAGTTTAAGTCATCGATTCGTTTTAAGAATATACTAGATGAATATATTTACGAACTCGAAAAACGTTTTATTCCAGAAACAGATTTTAAAGTAGGTAAGTATGTGTTTATGCGTCGTGAATATATTACTCATTTATTCTATAAAGAGTACGCCAACTTACCACTATGTAGGCGCTTAGAAGAAATTGCCAAACACCTAAAAAGTGCTATCACCATGCGAAGCGGAGAAATTTTAAAAGATATCGAAGAAGAGAGAGATTATCAAGTTGCCAAAATTAAGCTTGAAGAAGAAAACGAACAAATTCGTTTATCACTTATTAGACAAGTGTACAAAGAATCAGAAGAGATGGCGAAACAAGTGACCAAGGATGCTAAGAAAAATGCGTTAAAATTTTTAAATAGCGTCAACAAGGTATTTGAACCATTAAAGTACTATAAAGAATTTATGGATGTGTATTTAGAAAAATTTGCAGAAGGTAGAATTCCCAAAGAGCAAATTGATTACATCAAAAAATCATTCCAAGATGCCCAAAGAAAAGGCAAAATCGAAATGGAAGATTTGGCACCGCTCATGTATTTAAAATATATGATTAATGGTATTAAAACCAAGTTTGATTTAAAGCACATCGTCATCGATGAAGCACAAGACTTTAGTGAATTTCAGTTTTATATTTTTAAGAAAATTGTCAAAAGTAATTCGCTAACAATACTTGGCGATTTATCACAAGGTATTTACTTTTATCGAGGAACAAATAACTGGCAAAAAACGATGGGCATTGTGTTTGGCGAAGATATTGTCGATCCAACCTATTTAACTCTTAAGAAAACCTATAGAACTACCGAGGAAATTTTAACGGCTGCCAACAAAGTCATTTTGCATATTACCGATAAGCTTCATTGTGAACTCGGCGAACCCGTTATGAAAAATGGGGCACCAGTGGTAATTAAACAGTTTGAAAATGAAGATAAAATGGTAGCACAAATCAAAGAAAGACTAAAAGAATATCAGAAAAAAGGTTTTAGTAATATTGCACTGATTTGCAAAACAGTAGCCGATTGCGAATCACTTCAAAAAGCGTTGGATGATGAATCTATTCACATGATTTCAAGCAAAGATGCTGAGTACGCGGGTGGCATTAGCATTGTGCCATCGTATTTATCCAAAGGTTTGGAATTTGATGCGGTTATTATCACCAATGCCGATAGCTTCAATTATACATTATCTGAAGTCGACACTAAGCTACTTTATGTGTGTATGACCAGGGCAATGAACACGCTAGAGATTTATCATGTAGAGGAATTGACAGAATTATTACAATAGATGTTAAGGGGGGGACTTTGGCAGTCGCTCCCTCAAAGTGTTTTTAGAAATATATTTGAAAGGTGGTTATATTATGGAAAAAAACGATTTATCTATTATGGTTGATGCAGAAAATAAGCTAAATGTGAGAGTGACCGGTGTTTTTATTAAGGATGGCAAAGTTCTTTTAGATGACTGTAAAGGGATTCATTATGCCCTTCCGGGTGGTAGGGTAAAAATAGAGGAAGACTCCTTAGAGGCATTTCAGCGTGAGATGAAAGAAGAATTGCATGAGACTCTTAAGGATATTACGCTAAACGGTGTATTGGAGAATTTTTATACTTTAGAGGGGACAAAGGTACATGAGTATATGTGGATGTATCGAGCTGATTTTGTAGACGATAAACTGTTTCAAAGTGAGGAGATTGTGACACAAGAAGGAGACAAGCAAAATCACTTTGAATGGATTAAACTAGAGGAGTTAGATAAAATCGATTTTAGACCGTCAGCAGCTATTCCTTATATTCGAAATATGGATCAAGGACTAAAACATATCATTAATCATCAAAATAGGTAGATGTCAATTCACTAATGGAGACGAATCTTTTGGACACCGCAATCAGTGCCAAAGAGGTTCGTCTCTGTTAGCGTATATAATACATTGACTTGTTAGATATAGTTTGGTATAGTGTAAATAGATTGTACGAATGAAATGCAGAAAAAGACAAAAGGGGAGATTTTATGAAGAAGATGAATAAAAAAACTTTAATGTCAATTGTTATAGTAAGTATCATTGGCATTTTTTGTTTATGTGGTTCATGTTTTGCAAAATCGATTTACAGTGATATTGAAAACACCATGTTTGAGGATGCCGTGATGTATTTAACCAATCAGGGAGTGTTGAACGGTTTCCCAGATGGAAGTTTTAGACCAGAAAAAACTGTCACTCGTGCGCAACTGGCGAAGATACTAGTAGAGTCACTTGACTTAAAAGAAAAAGAAGAGGAACGAAAAAATTTTATTGATGTGGAAGAAACTCATTGGGCAATTGATTGGATAAATATTGCCTCGGAAAATCATCTCATCATTGGCTATGAGGATGGAAGTTTTAAGCCAGAGAAAAGTGTTAATTTTGCAGAAGCTATCACCATGGTAGTAAGAGGAATGGACAAAGAAAAAGAAATAGAGAATATTGTTTGGCCAGATTCGTATATTCAAAAAGCAAACGAATTAAAAATACTAGATCATATTTCTTTTGAAAATAATCGTCATGATTGCAATAGGGGGTATATTGCTATTTTAGTGAAAGATATGATGGAGGTGTTAGAAAAAGAGGAAGAAACGATATTCCCAACCCCTACTCCGACTTCGACGCCAACGCCAACACCAACACCAACGCCAACACCAACACCAACACCAACACCAACACCAACACCTACAACTACTGTAGTAGATGTGCCAATTACAGCCGATGGCTTAATTAACAATGCCTATTTTGGCATTAAGAAAGATGGAACCAAAGAAGATGCTTTAAACAATCGTAATGCCATCAATCGAGCTATTGAATATGCATCTGAAAATAAGATTCCAGAAATTAAGTTAGAAAAAGGAATCTACTTACTAGATATCCCAAAAGAATCACAAGGAGCAGCCGTAGAGGTTATCAAATTAAAGTCAAATATGATTTTTAATTTGAATGGCTCTACACTTCAATTGATGCCGAATTCACTCAAAGGGTATGGTGTTGTATCTCTCAAAAAAGTGGAAAATGTAACTATTAGAAACGGAATCATTAGTGGAGAACGTTTTGAACATGATTATGAGACGGTGGGAGGAAGTAATGAATGGGGACATGCAATTCGTATTACGGATTCTCAAAATATTACCATAAAAGAGATGCAACTTTGCTATACGACAGGGGATGGAGTTTATGTTAATGGAAAAACCACGCAGAATATCATCATTCAGCAAAACGAAATTCATGATGTCAGAAGAAATGGCATCTCAATAATTTGTGTGGATGAATTAATCATCAAGAATAATGAAATCCATGATATTTACGGAGCAAATCCACAGTCAGCTATTGATTTAGAGAGAAATAATAGTGGCGAATTTTATAAAAATGTTGAGATATGCAATAACGACATGTTTAATATTAATCGAACGACAACAGGCGTTTTGTTTAGCGATATAGCAGAACATCTTTATATTCATGAAAATAAATTAACCAAAAGAATTAGCGCTACGAGGAATTATGAACCAACTTTTGAAGGAAATACGGTAGAGGAAGTAATGCAGAAATATGACATTAAGATATATAATAACACACCTTCCAAGGATGAACGTATTAATAACGTAGATTATACAACTACTGTAGATAATTTAAATGAATTACTAATTAGACTTCCTTTACAGTCAATTGCTATAGATCCACCAGAGATGACATTAAAAGTAGGAGATTCAAAAAAGACATTAGACGTAATCTATACTCCAGAATTATTCATTCCATTTAGAAAAGAAGGGCAAACTGTTTCTACGACATTTACTTCTAGTGACCCAACAATTGCAAAAGTGGGTGAAAAAACAGGAAATGTTACTGCATTAAAGCCAGGAATAGCTATTATTACCGCAACAACTGTTGATGGAAAATTTCAGTCGACATGTACAGTTACAGTTCCAGAGATTAAACTGCAAGGAATCTCATTATCGGAATCACAGCTTTCTTTGGTAGAAGATCAAATTTCATCAGCAAACCCAACCTTAAAGGTGACATTTACTCCTTCTAATGCGTCCAACAAAAAGGTGGTGTGGACGAGTAGCGATGAAACAATTGCTAAAGTTTCTACTGTGGGTGTTGTTTCCCCTAGAAAGGCAGGTACTGCCGTAATTACAGTAACATCAGAAGATGGAAACTATACCGCGTCTTGTACAGTAATAGTAAGAAATGTGCCAATAGAGAGCATGAAATTAGATACGGAAAAATTAGAGTTAAATATGGGGGATAATCCTGTTATCATCAACACAATAACCGTACCCCAAATTGCAACTAGAGCAACACGTTCCTATATGAAATGGACTTCGAGTGATGAAAAGGTTGCTACAGTAGAGAAAGGAATTGTAACACCAGTGGGAGTAGGAAATTGTATTATCACGGCAAGCACGTCAAGCGGCAAGTTTAGTGCTACTTGTGAAGTAATAGTAAAATAAGGAGTAAGATGGGGTGTCATTTTTCTTTAAGAGGAAGAAAGGGCATCCCATTTTACATGCTCTTTCTTTTTTGAAAAACCCTTGACAAATAGAGCAAAATATAAGATAATAATAGAAGTTTTCACGGTTTGTGGGAACAATTAGCAGATTTAGGAAAGGATTGATTTTTAAATGGCAAATAATGAAGAACAAAACTTTGCAGAGTTATATGAAAACTCACTTAAAAGATTAGAGGAAGGAACGGTTGTAGAGGGAACTATCGTAGATATCGTTGATGAAGATATCTTCGTTGATTTAGGATACAAGGCAGATGGCGTTATCCCAAGAGGCGAATTTAGCTATGGCGATGAAAAACCTCAAGATAAGCTAAAAGTTGGCCAAAAGGTTTCAGCATACATCTTAAAGATGAACAACGGACAAGGCAATATTTTACTTTCTATGAAAAGACTTCAAAATAAGAAATTAAAAGAAGAATTTGAAGCAAATGTGAAAGAAAACAAGCCAATCGAAGTAAAAGTGACTGAAACAATGGATGCTGGTGTTGTTGGTGAAACAGGCAGTACAAAAGTATTTATTCCAAGAACACAACTTGCGAAAAAAGGTGTAACCGATTTAACAGAGTATAAGGGTAAAACACTTGCTATTAAAGTAATTGAGTATAATCCAGAAAAAAGAAAAATTATTGGTTCAGAAAGAAAACTTGCTGATGAACTTCGTCAAATTAGGCTTGCGCAAACTTGGGCAGAGATTGAAGTAGGTAAAAAAGTAATGGGTACGGTAAGACAAATCATGGATTATGGCGCATTTGTTGATATCGGCGGTGTTGATGGCTTACTACATGTTTCTGAAATTTCTTGGAAACAAATCAAGACACCTGCAGATGTATTAAAAGTGGGCGATCAAGTACCAGTTACCATTATCAAGCTAGATAAGGAAAATAACAAGATTTCGCTTTCTATGAAGAACCCAGAAGATGACCCATGGGCAAAGCTTCCATATGAGCTAAATGATACTGTTACGGGTAAAGTGGTTAGCTTAAAGCCATTTGGTGCATTTGTAGAACTTCCAAACGGAGTAGAAGCATTAGTACACATCTCAAACATTACCAATAAGAGAATTGCAAAACCTGATGAAGTTCTTTCAATTGGTGATGAAGTTACTGGAAAAGTAACCGTTATCACTCCAGAAAAGAGAAGAATTGAAATCTCTATGAGAGAGATGGATGTACCAGCTGAAGGCACAGAAAACGTACCAGTAGAAGGAGAAGAAACAACAACTACTACAACAGAGACTACAGCTGAATAATTGATTTAAAAATTAATTTTTGGCGGGAATCAAAGCCCGCCAAAATTACGACTAGCTTTTAACATTATGTTAAACAAAATGTTAAAAGTTAGAAAATAAAATAGCAGGTAGAATAGGAAAAGAGGAAAATCAAATGGAAATTAGAAATGTAGCGATTATCGCACACGTAGACCATGGTAAAACCACACTAGTGGATGCCTTATTAAAACAATCAGGCACTTTTAGAGAAAATGAGCACGTGGATGAGCGTGTCATGGACTCTAACGACCTAGAAAGAGAAAGAGGCATCACTATTTTGGCAAAAAACACAGCGGTTCACTATGGAGACTATAAAATTAATATTATCGATACCCCAGGGCATGCCGATTTTGGTGGAGAAGTAGAACGTGTTCTTAAAATGGTAGATGGCGTTATTTTGTTAGTGGATGCCTTCGAAGGCGTTATGCCACAAACCAGATTCGTTTTAAGAAAGGCACTAAATCTTAACTTAAAGCCAATTGTGGTTTTAAACAAAATCGATAGAGATGGTGCACGACCTAAAGAAGTAGTAGATGAAGTGATTGAACTATTCTTAGAGCTTGCTGCCAACGACGACCAACTAAACTTCCCAGTAATCTATGCTTCAGGTAAAAATGGTTGGGCTTCTATGGATCCAAATATCGAAGGCACGGATATGAAGCCTATTTTCGAAACGATTATCGACTACATTGGTGCACCTAAGGTTGAGAAAGATAAACCGCTTCAAATGCTTGTTTCTAGTATTGATTACGATAACTATGTAGGAAGAATTGCGATTGGTAGAATTGAAAGAGGTGCTCTAAATCAAGGCCAAAACGTGGCTGTATGTAGAAAAGATGGCAATGTTCAAAACTTAAAGATTGGTAAGATTTATACATACCAAGGTCTAAAGAGAATTGAAGTAGAAACAGCAGAGGCAGGCGATGTGGTTGCCGTTGTGGGCATCCCAGATATCAACATTGGCGAAACAATTGCAGACCCAACAGATCCAGAAGCTGTTCCGTTTGTCGATATCGACGAGCCAACTTTAACCATGACCTTTAGTGTTAACAATGGTCCATTTGCTGGCAAAGAAGGCGAATTTGTTACCTCACGTCACTTAAGAGATCGTTTGATGAAAGAACTAGAGTCAAATGTTAGCTTAAGAGTAGAAGAAACTGATAGCCCAGATAGCTTTAAAGTATCTGGTAGAGGCGAGCTTCATCTATCTGTTTTAATTGAGACGATGAGACGTGAAGGCTTTGAATTTATGGTATCAAGACCAACCGTAATTTATAAAGAAATTGATGGAGTGAAATGCGAACCAATTGAAGAATTGGTAGTAGATGTGCCAGATGAATTTACCGGAAGTGTTATTGAAAAACTAGGCACTAGAAAAGCCGAAATGACGAATATGATTGTAGGCCACCAAGGCTATACAAGACTTGAGTTTAAGATTCCTGCCAGAGGCTTAATTGGTTATAGAAGTGAGTTCTTAACAGATACCAAAGGAAATGGTATTATGAATCACATCTTTAGTGGATATGAGCCAGTGAAAGGTGAAATCACTCCAAGAAATAAAGGTACCTTAATTGCTTTCGAAACTGGTAAAGCAGTTACATATGGCTTATTTAATGCTCAAGAAAGAGGAACGTTGTTTATTGGTGCTGGCACAGAAGTATATCAAGGCATGATCGTAGGTGAAAACCCAAGACCTGAAGATATGGAAGTAAACGTATGTAAAGAAAAACACTTAACCAATACTCGTGCGTCTGGAAGTGATGATGCCCTAAGACTTACCCCACCAAGACAAATGTCACTGGAGCAAGCCATTGAATATATTCAAGAAGATGAACTTGTAGAAGTAACACCAAAGAATATTCGTTTAAGAAAGAAAATCTTAGATCCAACTGCAAGAATCAGATGGATGAGAGCAAATGGGTTACTATAATACCATCTTGACAAAATCAATCATTGTTTATATGATAAACACGTGAGGATTTCTATCCCCACGTGTTTTTGTATGGTTCCATACAAAAATGTTTCCCTAATAGTTGTAAAACAAGTTAATATCATTGACAAAATTATACCTTTTAAGGTATAATAGAAAGTGAGGAGTAATGTACGAAATTGAGTTTTATCAAGATGCTAAAGGAAAAAGTGATGTTTACGAGTATATGATTAGCTTAAAGAAGAAAAATACAAAAGATAGTAAAATAAAAGCAAAGAAGATAGATTTATACTTGGATTTATTATCGGAATATGGCTTAGAAATAAAAGAGCCGTATATTAAGAAAATCGATGATCAACTTTGGGAATTAAGACCACTGAAAGATCGATTTCTATTTGTTTCATGGAAGAATCATAAATTTATATTACTAAGTGTTTTTGTGAAGCAAACACAAAAAACACCTACAAGAGAAATTTTAAAAGCGAAGAATAGATTGAAAGAACTTCATGAAAGGGGAGATTTTTAATGAGTAAATTAAGAAAATGGAAGGATGTAAAAAAGGAGTTAGAGGAGGGCTTTACGCAAGACGATTTAGATGAAATGGAACTAGAAAAACAAATTATTAGAGCGATGATTGAAGCTCGCAAAAATGCAAATTTAACGCAACAAGAGTTAAGCAAGAAGACAGGAATTGTGCAATCTTCCATTGCAAAAATTGAAAGCTATACAAGGGTACCTCAATACACTACTCTTATGAGACTTTTAAGACCAATGGGATATACAATACAAGTGGTGAAAATAAAAAATAGATAAGAATTCTTTTGTTAAATGTGGGTTTACTTGTCATTTTTTGTTTAATTCGGCTTGCAGTTACCATAATTTGTGGTATAATGATAAAAGACTTTTGAAAACAAGGAGAATACCATGAAATTATCAGATTTTTACTATGATTTACCAGAAGAATTAATAGCACAACACCCGTCGGCTAAAAGGGATGAATCCAGGCTTTTGGTGCTAGATAGGGCTTCCGGTAAGATAGAACATAGAGTGTTTAAAGATATTGTAGAGTATATTACCCCGAATGACTGCTTAGTGATTAACGAAACCAGAGTTATCCCAGCAAGGCTTTATGGCAAACGTGAGGGTAAAGAAGAAGCAATCGAAATGCTTCTTTTAAAAGATTTAGGTGATAAAAAGTGGGAAGTGCTTGTGAAACCTGGTAAAAAGTGTAAAATTGGAACAACTCTTTTATTTGAGGCAGAAGGCAAAACATTATTAAAAGCAACAGTAATGGACATTAAAGAAGATGGTAACCGCATTGTTTCACTAGAATATAGTGGCATTTTAAATGAAATATTAGATCAAATTGGCTTAATGCCTCTACCACCCTATATTCATGAAAAACTAAAGGAAAAAGAACGTTATCAAACGGTGTATAGCAAGGTGGAAGGCTCTAGTGCTGCACCAACAGCAGGACTACATTTTACCAAAGAGCTTTTAGCAGAACTTGAGAAGCGTGGTGTTAGAATTGCAAGAGTATTACTTCATGTGGGTCTTGGCACCTTTAGACCAGTCAAAGAAGAAAACATTGAAGACCACAAAATGCATTCGGAATACTACGAGATTTCGAAAGAAGCCTGTGATATCATTAACGAAACAAAACAGCATGGCGGACGAGTATTTTGCGTGGGGACAACTTCTTGTAGAACGGTGGAAAGTGCTGCGGATGAGAATGGCTTTTTAGTGCCACAAAAGGGAAATACCGAAATCTTTATTTACCCAGGTTACAAGTTTAAAGTACTAGATTGTTTAATCACTAATTTTCACTTGCCTGAAAGCACACTTTTAATGCTCATTTCAGCCTTAGCAGGGCGAGAGATGATTATGGATGCCTACAAGGTTGCAGTAGAGCAAAAATATCGTTTCTTTAGTTTTGGAGATGCAATGTTAATTAAGTAGAAAAGGAGAAAACAATGTCACAACCAATTACCTACGAACTAATCAAACAAGATGCCAAAACGGGTGCACGTCGTGGACGTATTCACACGCCACATGGCGATATTGAAACACCAGTCTTTATGCCAGTGGGCACACAGGCAACAGTAAAGGCGATGACACCAGAAGAATTAAAAGAAATGGTTAATGCTAAGATTATTCTTTCGAATACCTATCATTTGTTTTTAAGACCTGGTGATGAGCTAGTTGCTGAAGCAGGTGGCCTTCATAGCTTTATGCATTGGGATAGACCTATTTTAACCGATTGTGGTGGATTTCAGGTTTTTAGTCTTGCCAAGCTGAGAGATATTTCCGAAGAGGGAGTGCATTTTAAATCTCATTTAGATGGTTCTGCACTCTTTATTTCACCAGAGGTATCGATTAAAATTCAAAACAATTTGGGGGCAGATATCATCATGGCATTTGATGAGTGCGTGCCATACCCTGCAGATTACGAATACACCAAGGCTTCAATGGAACGAACCACGCGTTGGGCCAAACGAAGCTTAGATGCTCATCAGAAGAAAGATAAACAAGGATTATTTGGCATTGTGCAAGGCGGTATGTATAAAGATTTAAGAGAGCAAAGTGCCAAAGATTTGGTAGCAATGGACTTTCCTGGTTATGCCGTAGGAGGCTTAAGCGTAGGAGAGCCAGCAGAGCTTATGTATGAAGTTTTAGCAGCAACCACACCATTTTTGCCAGAGAATAAGCCAAGGTATTTGATGGGGGTAGGTTCTCCGGATTACCTAATTGAAGCAGTACTTCGTGGCATTGATATGTGTGACTGCGTACTTCCAACGAGAATTGCCAGAAATGGAACGGCCATGACATCGAAAGGAAAAGTAGTAGTAAGAAATGCTACTTACGAAAGGGACTGGAGTCCGCTTGATTCTAATTGTGACTGCTATACTTGTAAGAATTATACTAGAGCCTATATTAGGCACTTAATAAAAGCAGGGGAAATCTTGGGAGCAAGGCTTCTAACCATCCATAACTTACGTTTCTTAGTAAGACTTATGGAAAATGTGCGAAAGGCAATTGAAGAGGACAGACTTTTAGAGTTTCGAGAGGAGTTTTACAAAGGATATTACGGAGATGATTTTGACATAGAAAAACTATCTACAGGACTGAATATAAAGGATTAAATAGCGAGAATCAATTTGAGGAGAACCATACTTGCACTAACAAGCAAAGGGGGTCTCCTTTTCGCTTCAAAAAATTTCTTGCACTCGTTTTCCTTAAGTTATATAATATTTAGGAACGGAGGTATGGTAAATGGAAGTTGCCAATATCGAAAAATATATGCCAACAGTTTATCAAGCCGAAATCCTTGTGAAGAACAATTTAGAAACGTTTCGTAGGCAAGGCATTAAAGCTTTTAAAATTATCCATGGTTACGGTTCAACTGGTAAAGGTGGGGCGCTTAGAACGGGCATTCGAAACTATTTAGACCAGCTAAAAGGTGCCAAGATTATCGCCGATTATATTCCAGGTGAGAACTGGTCTGCGTTTGATGAAACCACTCGAAAAGTACTTGATATGGATAATAGTTTTCGAAAAGATTCCGATTTAGGAAATATGAATTCTGGAATTACGATTATCGTAATTTCTTGGGATAAAACAAAGGAGGAAACCAAATGAAAAACATAGTAAAAATAGGAGTACTTTGCTTTGCAGTTGTACTTGTTTGCTCAAACATCGTTTTTGCTAAAGATAGAGTGATTAGCAAAGTAGAAATTGATGGGATTGACGAACCATTTGAAAGCTCTAGTACACTGGATTTAACGGGTACCGTTGATCGTGATGTCGATTATCGCATTTCAGAGATTTCATGGAAAATTGATAAATCTACAGGAAAAACGCTATATGAAGTTTTTATTACAGTAAAACCGAATAAGGGATATATCTTTTCGGGGGATGTTGAAGCCTATATTAATGGAAATCCGGCAACTTCAACACAAATTGTATACGATGATGAATTTGTATTATCGTATCTTTTTACCGAAAAGAAAAACGATTCTATTAGCTATACGACGTTAAAACATCGTATTCTTACCTATTATGATGAAGAAAAAGGACGCATAGAGCCAGATAATATCCGTGTTCCAGATGGTACCAAACAGACTTTTCAAATCATTCCTAAAGAAGGATATCGTGTGAAAGACGTTAGAATAGACGGGAGTTCAGTAGGCCCTGTGACAGAGTATACGCTAAGAAAGATTAAGGAAGGCCATACAATTAGAGCTTATTTTGAAAAAATTGAGACAGAAGAGTCTATTAGCGAAAATATTGAAATCAAGCCTTTATTACAATTTTTATTGGATATCATTTATCGATTCAAATTGTAAAATTATGGAAAACATTTTTTGAAGGAAAGTATTGCTATGCGCGTAAAAATGTGTTATCATATTAAAGTAGATTTGTGAATAATAAACATTTACATAGAGAAAATAAGCGAGGTGAAAGAAATGAAAGCAGGAATCCATCCAGAATATAAAGAAGGTACCATTAGATGTGGTTGCGGTAACGTGATTAAAGTTGGCTCCACCAAAGAGAATATGACAGTTGAAACATGTTCAAAATGCCATCCATTCTATACAGGTAACCAAAAGTTCCAAGTAAGCGGCGGTAGAGTTGAGCAATTCAAGAAAAAATATGGGATTAAAGACTAATCAAAAAAAGTATTTTTGTAAGCAGGTTCTAAGAAAAGAGCCTGCTTATTTTTTATGCCTTTTTGCTTTACTTTTCTACCAATTTATGTTAAAATACATGCGATAATTTGATTTTCCCTAAGGAAAGAGGGTTTAACATGAACGATGCCTTACTGAGTATTTTACCGAAGATGAAAAAGTTCGATGCGTATATTACAGATGTTAGAAAAGACAATTTTCCAATCCATGTTGCGGGCCTTGGCGTGACGCCAAAGGTCCATTTTGCGTATGCAACAAAAACACTTGCCGAAAGACCAATTTTAATTGTTACCTACAATGATATCGAGCTAAAAAAGATGGTAAATGACCTTAAATTTTTTGAGGAGGATGAAATACTCATCTATCCAAAGCGTGAAGTGGTGTATTACGATATTGATACCATGAGTAAAGATGCCACCATGGATCGTTTAAATGTGTATACCAAGCTTTACAATAGCGAAGCGAAAGTGATTGTTACCACAATTGAAGCACTTTTACAAAAAACAATGGCAAAAGATACGTTATTTTCAAAAGTTATTTCATTAGAAGTTGGAAAAAGTGTTTCTTTAGATGAATTAAAAGAAAATTTATCTGCTCTTGGCTATGAGCGTAGTGATATGGTAGATACCCGTGGAGAATATACTGTACGTGGTGGTATTATTGATGTGTTCCCACTCTCCACAAAAAATCCAATCAGAATTGAATTTTGGGGGGATGAAATCGATTCTATTAGAGTATTTGATGTAGAAACGCAAAGAACCATTGAATCGATTAAAGAGATTTCTATTTTCCCAGCGGAAGAGTTTTTAATAGATAAAACTAAGTTAGATCAAATTGCAGAAAATGTCTTAAAAGCATATCCTAATGCTGCCCAAGATGCAGAAGTCATCAAGAATGGAAATTATTTAACAAAAGTAGATAAATACTTTGGTTTCTTCTATGAGGAAACTTCCACCCTTTTAGATTACCTTCCTAAGAACATGATTGTATTTGTGGATGAACCAAATAGAATCAAAGCCAAAGTGGAAGCCATCGAATATGAAAATAAAGAAATGATAGAGCAATATTTAGAAAAATACAAAATCGAACCTGGTTACACCAAAGCGATGGAAGACTATGTGGGGATTTCTTCAAAACTAGAAGAAAAAAATATCATCAATCTTGAAAGCATTGATGTGAATATGCATGCAAAAAGAAACGGATACAGCTTTAGCTGTAGGGAGGTGAACTTTTTTCGTGGTTCAATGGATATATTTCTTCAGGAAGTGGAAGAAGCAAGAGCAAAAGGAAAAACGCTCTTAATTCTTGGGGGAACCGTATCCAAAGCAAGAGGAATGGCTACAATGCTCTTAGAGCATCAAATAAATAGCATCTTCTTAGAAACCCTAGATGAAAAGTTTTTAACCAACCAGCAAGTGGTAGTGATTCCTGGCATGCTTTCAGAAGGATTTGAATATATCGATGCTAATTTTATTTTAGCTACAGGGGAATTTACCACCATTAAAGAAACACGAAAATCGTATAAGCCAGTGGCCTTTAAAGAGGGCAAAAAAGTAGTATTTGCCGATTTAAGCGTGGGTGATTATGTGGTGCATAATGTCCATGGAATTGGAAAATACCTAGGCATTAAAACTTTGGTAGTCGATAAAGTCAAAACCGATTATATCACGCTAGAATACCGTGATGGCGCCATTTTATATATTCGTACCAATCAGCTAGACTCTATTCGTAAGTATATGAGTGCCAGTGACAATCCACCAAAGCTAAATAAAATGGGAAGCAAGGAGTTTACAAATACCAAGGCAAGAGTCAAAGCATCGCTAAAAGATATTGCCAAAGGCTTAATTGAACTGTATGCTAAACGTAAAAATGCCAAAGGCTTTGCCTTTTCCAAAGATACGGTTTGGCAAACCGAGTTTGAAGAAGCTTTTCCCTATCAAGAAACCGATGACCAACTTCGCTGTATCGAAGAAGTAAAAACAGATATGGAAAAAGAACAACCAATGGATAGGCTCCTTTGTGGCGATGTTGGCTATGGTAAGACAGAAGTTGCCATTCGTGCAGCGTTTAAGGCGGTCATGGATGGCAAGCAAGTGGCATATCTTGCACCAACCACTGTCTTGGCAGAGCAGCAGTATCAGACGTTTCAAGAAAGAATGAAAGACTATCCTATTAAGGTAGAGGGCTTAAGCCGTTTTAGAACTGCCAAAGAAAAGAAGGATATTATTAGTAAAGCTAATCGAGGAGAAGCAGATATTATCATTGGCACACATAGTTTACTACAAAAAGATTTGATGTTTAAAAACTTAGGTCTTTTAATTATAGATGAGGAACATCGTTTTGGTGTGGCGCAAAAAGAAAAAATTAAAAAGCTTAAAAATAATGTGGACGTACTTGCCATGACAGCAACACCAATTCCAAGAACGATGCATATGTCTATTGTGGGTATTCGAGATATGAGTGTTATCTACGAGCCACCCCTAAATAGACGTCCTGTTCAAACCTATGTGCTTGAATATGATGAAGAAGTCATTCGCGAAGCAATCATTAAAGAAATTGAGAGAAAAGGACAAGTATTTTATTTATATAATCGTGTCGAGGGAATTGAACGAAAAGCAAGTGAAATCTCTAAAATGATTCCTGAGGCAAGAGTGGCATTTGCACACGGTCAGATGACATCGAATGAACTAGAAAACATTATGGAAGATTTTACGAAAGGTGAAATCGATGTGATTATTTGTACCACCATCATGGAATCGGGTATTGATATTCCGAATGCCAATACAATTATCATTGAAGATGCGGATCGATTAGGACTTGCTCAGCTATATCAAATTCGTGGTAGAGTAGGACGCTCGGATAAGCTTGCATATGCTTATATTACTTACCGTAGAAACAAGATTTTATCTGAAGTTTCTGAAAAACGATTAAAGGCAATTAAAGAGTTTTCTGAATTTGGAAGTGGTTTTAAGATAGCACTTCGTGATTTAGAGATTCGTGGTGCGGGTAATATCTTAGGACCTGAACAACATGGTCATATGGAGGCCGTTGGCTATGAGATGTATTGTAAGCTTTTAGAAGAAGCGGTAAAAGAAATGCAAGGCGAGGAAATTGTGGAAGCGGTTGATACGCAAATAGATTTGAAAGTAACGGCTTTTATTCCACCAGAATATATCGAAAATCAAAATCAAAAAATTGAAGTATATCAAGATATTGCAAACCTTGAGAAAGAAGAGCAAATCTCAGAGATGATTGATGAACTCATTGACCGTTATGGAGAACTTCCAAAAGAAGTAGTAAACTTGATTGAAGTTGCCAGAATTAAAATATTGGCAAGAGAGTTTGAAATCTTAAGTATCATTCAAAATAATGATAAAGTAGTGATTAAATTCAATAATCCAGATAAAATGCCAACAGAGAAAATTCAATTTTTAATTGACCAATTTCGCAATCGAATCTTTTTCTCGGCAGGAGCAAATCCATATATCACTTTAAGGTTGCAAACCAAAATTGATAGTGATATACTAGAGGACGTGTACAAACTATTAAAGCTTTTAAATGAATAAAGATAAGAAAGGTTGAGGATGATAAAAATGGACAAAAAGACAGGAATTATTGTAGGAATCATTAGTGGAGTATTACTAATTTTATTAATTGCAGTATTTGCTATGGATGCGAAAGTGGAGGAAATTCCAAGCAATCTTTTAGTAACTGTCAATGGAAATGGCTATGACGTGGATGAATTTAAAAAATATATGGCATATAAGTATTTTGAGTCTGGAGATCAGACTGTGGAGTTTTCAGAAGACAATGTTTCATACATGTTGAATTTATTTATCCTAGATCATATGTATTATACAAAAGCAATTGAAAAAGGTGTCAAATTACCAGAAGAAGAAAAAGATTATGGGGCAGAGTATAATGAAAAGAAAGATAGTTTAGTTAAATTTGGTATTTCGCTTGAAGACTATGAAAAACTAGCCAAAGAGCAAGCCATTATTGATACGTTTAAAGGATCATTTTCGAATTACTATGAAGTGCCACAAAACACGTATAACGAGGTAGTGGAAGATTACAAGAGTAGAGATTTGTACAATACCTATAGCTTTAGAGTAATGCAAATTCCATACACTGTTCCAGAAGAAGCCTCTGGCGATGAAGCAAAAGGAGAGACTGTAACCACTGAAACTACTGAAGAAACAGCTGACAATACGCAAACTACTGAGGTTACTGAAAGCACGGAAGAGTTAACGGAAGAAGAAAAGAAAGATACTTCCAAAGAGACGCAAATGGCTTTAGCAGAAGAAATTTTAGGAAAACTACGTGCTGGCGAAAAATCGGGAGAAACATTTGAGGACTTTTGTAAAGAATATGGTACCTATCGTTTTACTTTTGTGGGAAATGGCTATACGCTAGTCAATGGCGATATCGAGTATGCAACAAGTCCCGTTGTAAAGAGCAAAATTGGCAATGATGATGATATTTATAATGCATTTATTGCCCTAAACCCTGGCGAGTATACAGAAATATTTGACTTGCCAACATATAATTCACTTCAAATTGTTAAAATGGAAAGCAAAGAAGAGGGATTTGTAGGAGAAGGCGAAAAGGAACTTAAAGATTTATTGCTTTCGGAAATGATGGAAAGCTTAGTGACGAACGATTCAACCTATAGTGTTAATCAGTCAGGTTATATTAATGTTTTATATTAATGAATCAAAGTGTGAAGCCATTAAGCGGTTTCACACTTACTCTTTTTATAAGGAGGAACTTTTATGATTACCAGTAAAACAAATGAGTTAGTTAAGCATATTAAGTCTTTACAGCAAAAAAAGTATCGTGATTTATTGGGAGAATATGTGATAGAAGGTATTAAGATAGTAGAAGAAGCCATCAAGCAATCGGAAGAAATTGTTAAAATTGTAGTATCCGAGAGTTTCCAGGAAACTCTTTCTTCTAGTAATATCGAAATTGTCAGTGACAGTATTTTTCATTGGATATCAGATACACAAACACCACAGGGAGTACTAGCTATTCTAAAAAAGAAAAGGCAAGTCCCTATTTCGGGTGATATAGTATTTGCACTGGATAATGTCCAAGATCCGGGAAATGTTGGTACGATTATTCGTACCTTAGATGCAGCGGGTATACAAGATTTGATTTTAACAGAAGGATGTGCCGATGTGTATTCTCCTAAAGTAGTAAGAAGTACCATGGGAGGTATTTTAAGAGTCAATCTAGTGCATACTTCTCATTTAGAAGAGACAATAAAACAAGTAAAAGAGCAAGGGTATCAAGTAGTTGTTACATCGCTAGATACGACAAAATTAATCTATGATATTCATTTTCATCAAAAACAATTCATCATCATTGGTAATGAATCAAAAGGAGTCAGTTTGCCAGTTCAAGAGCTTGCTGATAAAAAAGTAAAAATTCCGATGCCGGGTAAAGCAGAAAGCTTAAATGCTTCTGTAGCAGCTAGTATTATAGCTTATGAGGCAGTAAGACAAAAAATGAATTAAAGAGGTTTTGTGTTAAGATATCACATCCTTTCATACATTGGGTATGAGAGGATGTGATTTTTTTGTCTAATCCAGAAAAGAAAATACGAGAAAAAATGCAAGAGGCTCTTGAACTGCCGAAGGAGCTTTTAAAAGAATACTCAAGGATGACGATTTTAGGAGGCGAAGATGTATGGATTGAAAATTATCAAAGTATGATGGAATACAATGATAATTATATTAGGTTTAGTAATCACATTGCCATTTATGGCGATGACTTAAAAGTGGAAGAAATCTGCGAAGATGATGTTTTGATTGTAGGAAAAATCAAACAGATTGAATTTGAATAGGAGGCAGGAGGATGTTTTTAGAGCCTACATATCAATTGATAAAAGGATATGACATCGTGAGAGTAGAGGGCTATTTTGTAGAGCGTTTCCTCAATTTATGCATGAGCCGAAACGTATCAATTTGGAATGTGAAAAAAATCAGTGAGATTGAAACCGAAATCAAAACGTTTCAACAGGACTTTCATAAACTGAAAACGATAGCTAATATCACAAAATGTCGAATCACTATCGTATCACAAAAAGGAGGAATTCATGTTTTAAAGCAGTACCAAAAAAGAATTCCTTTTTTGATAACTGTAATTGGGTGTCTTTTGATGATTTATCAGTTGAGTACTAGAATTTGGCAAATAGAAATTGCGGGAGAGTTTACGATTCCAATAGATGAATTATGTAAAGAACTAAAAGAGGAAAATGTCAAAATCGGTATGCGTAAAAAAGATTTAGATTTTGATACTATCAAAAGTCATATTTACCGTAGACGAAATGATGTGGTTTGGATGGGATTTGATGTAAGAGGTGTAAAAGCAATTGTAAGCTTTGTAGAACGAACCAATATAGAAGATAATAGCGTAAGACAAAGCCCTTGTCATGTCGTATCAAATCAAGAGGGAATTGTTGAGAAAATCTTTGTAAGAGAAGGCACAAAAGTAGTTGAAGAAGGTGATTTTGTGCAAAGTGGTGATGTTTTGATTTCAGGAAAAGTTACATCACTAGATGGAACAATTCGAATGGTACATAGTGATGGTGAAATCCTGCTAAAGACTTGGTATGTGGGAAAAGCGACGATTCCTTTTGAAAAAGATGTCCCTATGCCGACAGGAAAAAAGGAATATGATATGATAGTGAAATTTGGAAATATTCCAATAAAATTTAGAAATAATGGTACAAATTTCGAAAAGTATGATACAATAAGGAGGGATGAAAAGCTTCTAGTATTTCAAAAATATCAAATTCCTATTGAGTTAATGATGACGATTTATCAAGAACTTGAGATTGAAACGATTTTTTATCAAAAAGAGCAAGCACTTGAACTTGCCAAAAGGCAAGCCCTTTGGGATTTGCAAAGACAAAGAAAAGTTCATTTAACAGATATTCCTGAAGATTGTATGGATGTTCAAATAGACGATAATGCCGTTACGGTAACCATAACGGTAGCCTGTATTGAAAGTGTAGGTGTAAAAAATGAAATCACAAGGTGATGACGTGATTTCTTGTGGAGGTGCAAAAGAAATGGCGGAGTTGCAGCTTAAAGTTGCTAAAAAAACAGATAATGGTGTCTTTGGTAAAGCAATAAACAATTTTAATAAAGTACTTTATTCATCAGGAGGGGGCTTTTATAGCTTTTACTTAAGCAGTAAGCGTAATAGTCTTCTAAAGGCGTTTGCCAACTATGAGGATATAAAAAAAATGGCAAATGAGGCAAAGCAAAAAGTAATCTCCGAAAAATATGAAAAAGCTTATGAAACGTATTTAAATACGCTCGAAAGATATATTACAGATACGATATACACAAAGGCACAAAAACGCGTTAGTACGAATGTGGAAAATGCGATTTTATCAGAGTACTATGAGGTAAATAGTTTAAAGGGTGTCGAGTACAACGAATATCGTTATCGTATCCAACTGATGCTTCTTAAGATGGATTGGAATACGATTTTAAGTACGAAGTCGGATGGTTATGTGAATAAGTTTAAAAAGTTTTATGTGGCAGTAGTATCAGGTCTTTATAAATCCATCATGAGACATTATGCGATTCAAGTAACCAATACTTCTGATAAAGAAAAGGTATTTCAAAAAATCTATAATCTTACCGAAGAATATATTGTTAGTTTTTTACCATATGCTGTTCCCACCGAAGAGACAAAACTTGTATCGGAAGCTTACAAAGCTTATGTGGATGGAATTGATGGGGCACTTAGAAAAGATTATAATGATTTAAAACGAGAATTGAATTTATTGGAATTGACAAGAAGAATTTTTGCCTATAGTCTTCCAACGGTAGCAGCAGAAGAATGCTATCTACAAATATTAGAGAAGGCAAGATTATTTATCACGAATACCTATATTTCAGCTGATAAATTTGAGATGTACAACTTACTATTACAATCGATGCAAAGTTACTATGAAAATATTTTATCTATGAAAACAGTGTGGGATGACGATGCAGAGAAAAAAGCATTTGAAGAGTTATGGACTAAATTTTCAGAGTATAAGAAACTTGCCAATATTGACTATGACGAGTATTTAAGACTTCGCGAAGTGTTGTTTATCACGGAAGAAATTAAAAGATTAAAAAAATCAGAGAGAGATTATTCAGCACTCTTTGCTTATTATCGTGATAGAATGAAACAACAAAGAGGTCTACGCTATTTTAAAAATTCTGTTTGCAAGATAGAGGGAAGATGGAGAACAAGACGAAGACTTACAGCAGATTAACATGGTGGTAGCAAGCTAAGCTTATAATAAAAGGAATGATACAAAGTGATAATTGAAATTGATTATGATGGCATTCAAAAGCTTCCTAAAGTGGAAAAGCAAATTAAACAAGTGATTGAGACAGTTTTAAAAGAAGAGGAAATTCAGGCAGAACTTGAAATCTATGTTACCCTAACCAACAATGATAAAATTCATGAAGTAAATTTGGAAACTCGAAATGTTGACAGACCAACGGATGTGCTATCTTTTCCGATGTTTGAAAGAGAAGAGATTCCTAGTTTAAAGAAAAAATCCAAAGAATCAGATATTTTAGGAGACATTATTATCTCGGTTGAAAAAGTAGAAGAACAAGCCAAGGAATATGGTCATTCATTTGATCGAGAGCTTTGTTATTTAACAACGCATGGCATGCTACATCTTCTTGGCTATGATCACATGATTGAAGACGAAAAGAAAATCATGCGTGAGCGTGAAGAAGAAATACTTGCAAAATTAAATATGGAAAGGTAATAGAACAGGCGAGTGGTACTCGCAACATCAAATGATAACAATGGAGGAACTAAAAATGACAAAACAAGATTGGTTAAGAGTTCTTGCAGTTTTTATTATTACAACATCTGTATGTGCAGGAGTGGTAGGAGGAGTCATTTATACCAAAGCAAAAAAACAAGCTTCGCAAAGCAGCGGTTTTGCTGATGTGGAGGGGAATAGTGAGATTGAGCAACCTATTGAAATGGTAGAAGGTAACTCAGGTGAGGAATCGGGTGAAATCGAGCCAGCTTATTTAGGACCTAATATTTTTTCGGGTGATGTAAGACCTATTGCTGTGATGATTGATAATGAAAGACCTGCTTGGGAGAATCATGGTGGATTAAACTCGGCATATATGCTTTATGAGTTTATTATTGAAGGTGGCGAGTCTAGAATTATGGCATTTTTTAAGAATGTCAATCCGGATTATATTGGACCTGTTAGAAGTGCAAGACACTATTTCTTAGATTATGCAATGGAACATGATGCGATTTTTACTCATTTTGGTTGGAGCCCAAAGGCACAATCTGATATTAAAACATTAGGCATTAATAATATTAACGGTATTTATGATACCTTCTATTGGAGAGTACCACCAAAATCATCGTATCATAACGCTATTACGAGTATGGAAAATCTAAAAAAACAAATTAGTGCCAAAGGATATCGTGATACTTCCGAGCGTGAATGTATTGTAAAGTATAACGAGCATGATGAAGAGTTAGAAAAAGGAGAAGAGGCAACGAGCATTACAGTAAAATACTCTGCGCTTCAAAATTCTTCTTATGAGTATGACGCAGAAAGAAAAGTGTACTTAAGAAGCATGAGGGGCATTCCTCATAAAGATTCACAAACTGGGGAACAATTCTATGCTAAAAATATCATCATGATTAAAGTAAAAGATATGCTTTTAGATGATCCAGAAGATAAGGGAAGAAGAGAATTATATAATATTGGTACTGGAAATGGGTACTTTGCTACCAACGGAAAAATCATTCCAATTACATGGGAAAAGCAAACAAGGGATGGTAGAACTGTTTACAAAGATTTATATGATAATGAAATTAAGGTAAATGACGGTATTACATGGGTACAGATTGTACCTATCACGGGTGAAATTACCTATCATTGATGATAGCGGTGGTTATGTCATCGCTACCAAGAAAGAGAGTATACAATGAATGATGAAGAACTAATTCATCTTGCCATCGAGGCAAGAAAAAATGCGATATCACCAACAGGATATTACGTGGGTGTTGCCGCATTAACTAAAGCTGGTAAAGTTTATACGGGGTGTAACCTTGGGTCGGAAGATGGACTATATAATATTTGTGCCGAGCGCACGGCAATGGTAAAAATGCTATCAGAAGGAAGACAAGAAATTACCAAAATAGCTGTAGTTGGAGGAAAACAAGATGAGCTTATTGTAACAACACCATGCGGTATTTGTAGGCAGCTTTTGATAGAACTTGCGCCAGAGGCAGAAGTGATTTGTGCTTATGAGGAAAATGGAGAAATAAAATATCAAGTGTATACAGTAAAAGAATTATTACCACATGGATATGTCATGTAAAGCGTCATACAACTCATTTACGTATCCAATTAGTAAGTAGTGAAAAGTGAAAAATACAAAAATTGTATCACAATTTTTGAAGGAGGAAAGAATATGTTTAAGTCGGGATTTGTAGCGATTGTTGGAAAACCAAATGTAGGAAAGTCAATGCTTTTAAATAAGCTTGCGGGGCAAAAAATTGCCATTGTTTCAAATAAACCACAAACCACAAGAACTGCAATTAAAGGAATAATTAATAAAGAAAATGCACAAATTATTTTTACAGATACTCCAGGAATTCATAAACCTAAGAATAAATTAGGCGAAAAAATGGCAGAAACTATCGATAATAGTATGGAAGATGTTGATTTGCTTTTATATGTTATCGAAGCGACGGATAAAGGAGTTGGCATGGCCAATGAGTTTATCTTAAATAAAGTAAAAGAATCTGGCAAAAAAGCTATTCTCGCTATCAATAAAGTTGATTTGGTCCAAAAAGAAAGCTTATTAGAATTGATTGATTTATATAGCAAAGAGTATAACTTTGAAGCAATTATTCCTATTTCTGCGAGAGAAGAAGATGGCTTAGACATTTTATTAGATAAGATTATAGAATTATTACCAGAAGGTCCTGCTTATTATGATACAGAAGAATTAACTGATCAATCCGAAAGGCAAATTGTAGAAGAAACCATTCGTGAAAAAGCATTAAAGTTATTAGATGATGAAGTGCCTCACGGCATTGCAGTAGAAGTTGTTTCTATGAAAAAGCGTGACGGTAAAGATCTTTATGATATCGAAGCAACCATCTATTGCGAGAAAAAGACCCACAAAGGAATCATTATTGGAAAAGAAGGGGCTCTATTAAAGCAGATTGGAGAAAGGGCAAGAGAAGATATAGAAGAGATGCTTGGCTCACAAGTTAACTTACAACTATGGGTAAAGGTTAAAGAAGGCTGGAGAGATGATGATACAAAGTTAAAGCAAGTTTTCCACGAGTAGGAGACTTCTTTAAAGGAGGCACATATGAGTAAAGATTTTGCATGGCAATTGTTTAAAAACACAGGGAATATCGATGCATTTATGATTATGCGTGATATGGAAATCGCAAATGAAATCACGCCAAAAGTAAAGGGCACAGGAGTAGTAGAAAATGGGGATAATCAAAACCAAGGGGATAGTAATCAAAGTAGCCAATTCTAAAGATAGTGATAAGGTACTAACTGTATTAACACCGGATTTACGGTAAAATAAGTGTGTTTTGTAAAGGCGCTAAAAAAAATAAAAGCGCCTTTTTGTCTAGTACAGAAATTTTAAGCTTTAGTGAAATGGTATTATTTTCAGGAAATAGCGAGCTTTATAATCTAACTTCAGCAGAAACCATTGAAGTGTTTTATCATTTAAGAATGGATATTGAAAAACTATCCTATGCATCACTTATGCTCAAAATGATGAATGATGTTTGTGTAGAAGGAGAAACATCCTATAAAAAACTACAGCTTTTATTAAATTCCTTATATGTTTTATCTGAAACGGATAAAAACTCAGAGTTTGTACTTGCCATATTTAAGATGAGGCTACTTCGGTATCTTAGGATTTGTGCCAAGGCTATCTAAATGTGTTAGTTGCGGTTTAGAAGCAAGAGAAATGCAAGAGTTTTATTTTAGTATCAAAGATAATGGTATTAAATGCTCTGCCTGTAGCAAGCAAGATAAGGGTGCTATTAAAATATCAGATGTATGTTATACTTCTTTGCTGTATATTTATTCTGCTGATGCTAAAAAACTATTTTCGTTTGACATTCCAATCGATGCGATAAAAGAACTAAGTTTAATTGCTAAGGTATATACAGATGAAAAGTTGGAGAGAGAATATAAGGTGGAATTATAAAATGCGGCAAATGTGGATGTTCCTTTTTGCCGCGTTTTTTTATGTTGATTTGACAAAGGGATATTTATTTTTGATGCATAGAAAATAGATTTTAATTTCAGTTTTGATATCTATGATGAGCGTATTTACGAAACGAGCTTAGAAAATATAAAATCATGCATTACTGTCATAAGATTTTGGAATGGGGAACAGTTGGGGCCCCATGGAAAAATCTATATGACAGTTTGCAGATTTTATTTATTTTCTGCGAAGTGAAGTACCTAGCGAATCGTAGATATCAAAACTGAAAGAAAGAAAAATCTTATTTTTCTCTTGAATTTAACATAAATAAGTGGTAAGATACAATTAGTTTGATAGGTGCGATGAGAAAGAAGAGTAGTAATTGATGCAATGAATAGAGAGTTTAGCCTAGGCTGGAAGCTAAATGATGGCAGATTACGAAAGGAACTTTGGAGCATGGTTAATTAAGGGAATAGCTTGTAAAAAGCTATTAAATAGGGTGGAACCGCGGATTTAATTCGTCCCTAGCTTTCGTTTAGAACGTAGGCTAGGTTTTTTTGATGCCTATTTTCTAAGAAGATGAAAAAGAAAGGGGTTTTTAAAATGGCAGAAAAAACGATGGACAAGATTGTAAATTTATGTAAGACAAGAGGCTTTATTTTCCCAGGATCAGAAATTTATGGAGGTTTAGCGAATACTTGGGACTATGGTCCATTAGGTGCTAGACTGAAAAATAACGTAAAAGATGCTTGGAGAAAGAGATTTATTCAAGAAAGAAAGAATAGTTATGAGGTAGATGCGGCTATTTTAATGCATCCAAGGGTATGGGAGGCAAGTGGTCATGTTGCTAGCTTTTCTGATCCTTTAATTGACTGTAAAGAATGTAAGGCAAGACACAGAGCCGATAACTTAATTGATGATTTTAATCCAGATGCCCATGCAGATGGTATGACCAAAGAGCAAATGGTACAGTATATTATTGATAACAAGATACCATGTCCAAAGTGTGGCAAATGCAACTTTACACCAATTCGTGAATTTAATTTAATGTTTGAAACCTATCGTGGGGTGACCGAGGATACTAAAAATGTTATTTACTTAAGACCAGAAAATGCACAAGGGGAATATGTGAATTTCTTAAATGTACAAAGAAGCACCAGAGCTAAACTTCCATTTAGCATTGGTCAAATTGGTAAAGCCTTTCGTAACGAAATTACACCAGGAAACTTCACCTTTAGAACCATTGAGTTTGAACAAGCAGAGTTTCAAACGTTCTGTAAAGAAGGTATGGATGAAGAACTATATGAATACTTTAAAGAATATGGTAGAAAGTTCTATATGGATTTAGGCCTTCCAGAAGAAAAGCTTAGATATCATGACCATGAAAAGCTTGCCTTTTATGCCAAAGCTGCTTGCGAT
This sequence comes from Clostridiales bacterium UBA1234, assembly GCA_002308995.1. Classification (GTDB taxonomy): domain Bacteria; phylum Bacillota; class Clostridia; order TANB77; family UBA1234; genus UBA1234. The sequence goes on from DBWQ01000003.1 coordinate 98,924, forward strand.
ATTGAATACTTATTCCCATTTGGTTGGGGCGAGGTTAATGGCACGCATAATAGAACCAATTACGATTTAACCAAACACCAAGAGTATTCAGGCCAAAAGCAAGAGTACTTAGATCCAGAAACCAACGAAAAGTTCATTCCATATATTGTAGAATCTACTTATGGTGTGGATAGAACTGTTCTTGCTGTTTTGTGCGAAGCCTATGATGAAGAAGAACTAGAAGGCGGAGATGTAAGAACGGTTCTTCACTTAAAACCAGCTTTGGCACCTTATAAAGTGGCAGTTTTACCACTTCAAAAGAAACTATCAGATAAGGCAAACGAAGTATATGAGATGCTTTCAAAGAAGTATATGTGTGATTATGATGAAGCAGGTAGTATTGGAAAACGATACAGAAGACAAGATGAAGTGGGAACACCATATTGTGTAACGATTGACTTTGAAACGTTGGAAGATGGTTGTGTCACCATTCGTGATAGAGACACCATGACGCAAGAAAGAATTAAGATAGAAGAAATAGAAAAATATATTGGAGAAAAAATTCAATTTTAAAAAATGGCGGTCTTTGACCGCTATTTTTTATGTGAATTTTTTGTAAATTTCTTGTATCGGGGAATACTTTCCTATATACTTTTATTAAGATTACAAAAGAAAGGGGCAGCTTATGCCAAATGTACGTTATTTTTGCAATCGATTAAAAGAAATGGATTATCATTCGATGCTAGAGAGAGTTAGCATCGTTCATCATAAATGTGGTAAGTCAAAGTTTTTTATTTTGCTAGATATGATATGGTGTGGGTTTCGCTATGGAGCAGGGTATGTCGATTATGATGTGATTGGTTTTTACAAGCTAAACCATGCACAGCGAAAAACAATGCTAACCAGAGGAATCAATAATCAATTTGTGCAAGAATTAAACGATAAAGAGTATTGGCACGTGTTTAATAATAAAAATGAATTCGATGAAACGTTTTTAGAATATGTGCAAAGAGATTTTGTGTATCCAGTAAGTAATAATCTAGAAAAGGTAGAAATGTTTTTGCAAAAACATCCTATCTTTTTTGCTAAGCCCAATGATGGACAATGCGGAAAGAATATTGAGAAGCTAAATGCAGAGGAATGGAATCGAGAAGAGTTAATCGATTATTTAATCAAAAATGAATTAGAATTATTAGAAGAACCAGTCATTCAGTGTGAAGAAATGAATCGTTTGAATCCGTCGTCTGTCAATACAGTTAGAATGGTTACAGTCAAAAATGAAGAGGGAGATGTTACCATCATTGCCACATTTTCTAGAATTGGTAATGGCAAAGTGGTAGATAATTTTAATAGTGGTGGCATGACAGCAAGAGTGGATGTTGACACTGGCATCATTATAGAACCAGCTGTGAATAAAGAAGGCACGGTTTTTTTTGAGCACCCTATTACTGGAACCAAAATTGAAGGGTTTCAAATTCCATACTGGAATGAAGCAAAGGCGATGGTTTGTGAGACAGCACGAAAGAGTAAGCACATTAGGTATATTGGTTGGGATGTTGGATTAAGCGAGCATGGACCAGTTTTGGTAGAAGGTAACCATTTCCCAGGCCACGATATATATCAAGTCGCTGAAAAAATAGGCGAGAATGATATGGGAATCTTGCCAAGGTTTGAAGAAGCAATTTACGGAAAGAAAGCTTATGGAAAATTAAGAGCAAAGAAAAAGGTAAGAGAATAACGGGAAAACCCCATCTGGCAATGCAAAGCCAGACGGGGTTTTTTGATAATTAGAGGACCGTAAGGGTAAAGAAGTCTTTCATGACTTCCACCCGAAGATATTTGCGGAATCGTTCTTTCACCCAAAGCTGCAGTTCCTTGGGATTTATTTCAGGATGGGTGGTGTTGCTCCACGTCATGGAAGCAAAACCTTTCACCATCATCTGAAAAAGAAGGGTTCTTAATTGCTCAAGCATTATAGCGTCGGCTGAGCCAGGAGAGATCATTCCCCGGCTATCTGCCGATAGCTTTACTGCTTTGCAAAATGCACAAATGTAGTCCATTTCCTTTCTCCTTCTGCTAAATAGAATGGGGCTTAAGATTGTGATGTACACTACAACTGCACACCAAATGCTACTTTCTTGTGAAAAAGAGAGTAACAAACGCAATCCATTTCTTTCTGCATACTTATATCACAAAAAGAAAGAAAAGTCAAGAATTATGTTAATTTTAAACCCTCGTTAGCTAGCGTATATTTGCTAGCCAGCGAGGGTTTTGGGTTACTCAATGTAGAAGCGATATTTCCCGTTGATTTCGCGGTAGGAAATCCCTTCCTGAAAGAGCTTTACAAGGACTTCATCCAAGAGCTCAGCGCTTACCTTGGAGAAGACGATGTATTTGGGAATCTCAACAGAGAGCTTCCCCGTTCGGGAGCCGACCATCATATCCCAAATGAGCTTAAACAGGGCATTGTGTGCGCGCCGAACACGGTAAACACGCGTGCATTTTACCTCTGACAGAAGGTAGGAGATTCGTTTGGAAAGGTTCTTGTTTTTGATGAAAAAAATGAAACGACCTTTCGTAGGAGTCTCCAGGTTTTCATCATTTTTGCAGCCAAGCCCTTCTCCAGAAAGAAGATGGATTGCTTTAGCAATCAAATCTTTTTCCACGTACTCATAGAGAACATACTTGGGGATAGAGGCGAAGAAGGTACCGGTGGAGAGCATCTTGTCTTCAACCAGCAGGAAAATGGTTCTTGCTGCTTGCTCGATGTAGAAGCGCTCAGTGCTTTTTACGGCACCTACCAGACGGATGACGCTCTCGTCAAAATTTCTTCCATTCATGGGAAAATCCTCCGAATTTGACAAATTTTTTCATTGGAGACTTATTATATCATAAAAAGAGACAAAAAGCAACGATTATGTTAACAATAATAGTTAGGCAAAATACAAAAAACAGGCGTTTTCAAAGCTCTGTGGTAGAAGGCTTTGCAAACGTCTGTCCCTTTTGGTCGCAAGTTGAGTCTTAAATCTATTGTGGCTGAGGGGGTCTAAAAAGGGGGAGCGGCCAAAAAGGAGCGTCCCTCATGGCCGGCCCTAAAAACGGGGAAACCCCCGCTAGCAAGTACTCGATCTGCTTGCGTAGCGAGGGTTTTTGAGCTTTTAGTCGGACGAGGTGAAGACCGAGATCCGGTCCACATGCCCGTCTTTTCCGTATTTCCCCAGAACATGGAATTTCCCGCTGTTGCGGTACTTTTCCATTAGGGAGACGAAGGCACTCTCCATGCCGTTGAGCGTCCGCCAACTGGCGGTGTCAAGGCAAAGAGAGAGATAATTCTGAGATTCAAAGGCCTCCCCTTTGTGGAACTCGGAAAGCTTCAGCCCCAGGGGCTTCAGCTCGCGGTTCCGCAGGGCGATGGAGCCCTTCTTTTTCAGCGCCGGAATCAGAATCCGACGCTCGAAAGCCGTGAGCTTCTTCTCCACCTTACGGCGGATCTTTTCGGCTTCCTTCGCCTCTTTGGCGTCGAAGCACGCGCGGACGGCTTCAGGGGTGGTGGGCTTGCTTGCAGCAAAAAGCATAATCTTCTCCTTATCTCATATGGTTAACAAGCTTCCTTGGCGAAAAGCTGTTGAGCGTACGATTGTTGTTTCCTCCTGTAGAATTTGCCAAGTAACCTTTTCCCCGATATATTGGCGCTTTCGCGTGAACAGTAGCGCTGCCAATATAGTGGTATTAAAAATAGGTCTAGCATTATTGTAGCATAGGGTAGAGAAAATGTCAATATTATGTAAACGACATTTGACATTTTTTTCATAAAACGGGAAAAACCCCGCCATACCAGCCATACAAAAGCCAGTATAGTAGGGGTTTTTGTTTCGTTTAATCGTCTTTTTTCTGAATCAGCTCAAAGGTGTAGGTGCTTCCATTTCTTGAAGATTTAATCTGTCCCTTATACTTGTTGACAAGCATCAGTACCGCTTCCGCAGGAAAGACATTTTCATCGCATAAATCAACGATTTCGCTCGTTTCAACCTTTACCTTGGTAGAAAAATTGGTATTGCGAGCAACCGATAAGATATGCTCGAATAACTTTTCTGTTGCTTCTTCAACAATCTTGAGCTGTTTTGTCTTTTGTTCTTCATCAAAAATGGCTTTTTCCTCGAAGAATTTCTTCAGTCTTTCTTCCATCTGGTTTTCCTCCGTTATGATGTATCTTTTGTTTTTACCATGGCTAGGAAGTGATTAGCTTATGGCAGCCCTTAGAGCATTGCAACGTACACTACAACTGTACGTTTTGCTACCTTCGAACAAGATGATGATAGCCTTTTCAACAAACTCCTTTGGACAAGGGGTGTTATATCATAAAATAGGAGAATAGTCAACTGTTATGTTAACTTAAAAACAAACATCCAAAAATCTTGCTTTTTTTCGCTTTTTGTTATAATATATCTAGAGTATTATAGACTAAAAATTTATAATCAAAAGTCGCCTATAGAGGGCGGCGAAACAGATTAAATTCAAGGAGGAATTATAATGAGCAATAAGTATGTGTATCTTTTTAGCGAAGGAAATGCTAAAATGAGAGAATTACTTGGTGGTAAAGGTGCTAACCTTGC
>DBWQ01000003.1:103541-103732 GCA_002308995.1 Clostridiales bacterium UBA1234
CTTGGTCTACCTGTTCCACAAGGCTTCACAATTACTACAGAAGCTTGTACAAAGTATTACGAGGATGGAAGAGAAATTAACCCTGAAATCAAAGAAGAAATTACAAAGTACATTGCAAAATTAGAAGAAATCACAGGAAAGAAATTTGGGGATAAAGAAAATCCACTTTTAGTATCAGTTCGTAGTGGTGC
>DBWQ01000003.1:103846-104087 GCA_002308995.1 Clostridiales bacterium UBA1234
TGTATTCAGATGTTGTTATGGAAGTTGGTAAGAAATACTTCGAACAACTTATTGATAAAATGAAAGAAGACAGAGGCGTAACACAAGATGTTGAGCTTACTGCCGAGGATTTAAAAGAGCTTGCTGAAGAGTTTAAAGCAGAATATAAGAGCAAAATTGGTGAAGACTTCCCAACAGATCCAGTTGATCAATTATGGGGTGCTATTAAAGCCGTATTTAGATCTTGGGATAACCCTAGAGC
>DBWQ01000003.1:104170-143294 GCA_002308995.1 Clostridiales bacterium UBA1234
GATGACTGTGGTACTGGTGTTGCCTTCACACGTGACCCAGCGACCGGTAATAAAGGTCTATTTGGTGAATTCTTAACCAACGCTCAAGGTGAAGACGTTGTTGCCGGCGTTCGTACACCAATGCACATTAGCGAAATGGAAGAAAAATTCCCAGAAGCATTTGCTCAATTTAAAGATGTTTGCCAAAAACTTGAGAACCATTATAGAGATATGCAAGATATGGAATTTACGGTTGAACATGGTAAATTATATATGCTACAAACTAGAAATGGTAAGAGAACTCCAGCTGCTGCTATTAAAATCGCTTGCGATTTAGTAGACGAGAAAATGATTTCTGAAGAAGAAGCAGTGATGATGATTGAGCCTAGAAACCTAGATGCACTTCTTCACCCAACATTCGATACCAAAGCATTAAAAGAAGCTACTCCTATTGGTAAAGCTTTAGGTGCTTCTCCTGGTGCTGCTTGTGGTAAAGTAGTATTTACAGCAGAAGATGCTAAAGAGTGGAAAGCTAGAAAAGAAAAAGTTATCCTAGTTCGTCTTGAAACATCTCCAGAAGATATCGAAGGTATGAAAGCAGCTCAAGGTATCTTAACTGTACGTGGAGGTAGAACATCTCACGCTGCCGTTGTTGCTCGTGGTATGGGTAAGTGCTGTGTATCTGGATGCTCTGAAATCGTCATGGATGAAGAGAACAAGAAATTCACACTTGGTGGCAAGACATACAAAGAAGGCGACGTGATTTCTATCGATGGTACAACAGGTAATATTTATGATGGTGCTATCCCAACAGTTGACGCAACTGTATCTGGCGATTTCGGCAGAATTATGGGATGGGCAGATAAATATAGAAAACTAGAAGTTAGAACAAATGCTGATACACCAACAGATGCTAAAAAGGCAAGAGAACTTGGTGCACAAGGTATTGGTCTATGCCGTACAGAGCACATGTTCTTTGAAGGCGATAGAATTGCTGCGATTCGTGAAATGATTTGCTCAGACACAGTAGAGCAAAGAAAAGCAGCTCTTGCAAAACTAGAGCCAATGCAACAAGGTGACTTCGAGCAATTATTTGAAACAATGGATGGATACGAAGTAACAATTCGTTTCTTAGATCCACCTCTACATGAGTTCGTTCCAACAGAAGAAAAGGATATCGAACTTCTTGCTAGAACACAAGGAAAGACTGTTGAACAAATTAAAGCAATCATTGCTTCACTTCATGAATTCAACCCAATGATGGGTCATAGAGGATGCAGACTAGCTGTTACATTCCCAGAAATTGCTGAAATGCAAACAGAAGCTGTTATCAAAGCAGCTATTAATGTTTCTAAGAAATTAAAGAAACCAATTACTCCAGAAATCATGATTCCATTAGTTGGTGAAGTAAAAGAATTAAAATATGTCAAAGATGTTGTATGTGCAACAGCAGATAAGATTATCGCAGACGCTGGCGTTGACATGAAGTACCAAGTTGGTACCATGATTGAAATTCCAAGAGCTGCACTTACTGCTGACGAAATCGCTAAAGAAGCTGAATTCTTCTCATTTGGTACAAACGATTTAACTCAAATGACATTCGGATTTTCAAGAGATGATGCTGGTAAATTCTTAGGCGCATACTATGACAAGAAGATTTACGAAAGCGATCCATTCGCAAGAGTTGACCAAGTAGGTGTTGGTAAACTTGTAGAAATGGCAGTAAAACTTGGTAAAGAAACAAGACCAAATATTAAACTTGGTGTATGTGGAGAGCATGGTGGCGAGCCATCATCTGTAGAATTCTTCCACAGAGCTGGTTTAACATACGTATCTTGCTCACCATTTAGAGTACCAGTTGCAAGACTCGCAGCAGCTCAAGCACAAATTAAATATCCAAGAGCGTAATGTCAATTGGGGACAACCCTTTTTGACGTAACATAATTAATTGAGGGGACAAAACTATTCGAAAGAGTAGTCTTGTTCCCTTTTTTTCGCCAATTCGTCAACTGGGGACACCCCTTTTTGATGTAACATAATTTTTAAAATGGTTATCACACATGGCCAATGAAAGGAGAAATATGAGGAAACCAAGATATTACTATGAAACATATTTTTATCATATTATGGTACAAGGAGACGAGAAAAAGCATATTTTTAAGTCATATAGGAATAAAGAAAAATATTTGTATTATTTGATGCATAATTCCTTTAGAAACGATGTTGAAATTATTGCCTATTGCTTAATGGATAATCATGTTCACATTTTGCTATATTGTCCTAAAATTGATAGGATATCTAAAATGATGTCTCAATGCAATACATCATTTGGAATTTATTATAGTAGAAGGCGTCAAAATGTTGGTCATGTTTTTAGAGATAGGTTTAAGAGCGAATCAATTTATACAAAGGAGCACTTGATTAATTGCATTAAATATATTCATAATAATCCTGTTAAAGCACATATTTGTAATAAACCTGTAAAGTATTATTTTTCAAGTTATAGAACTTTTTCGAGTATGAATTGTTATTTGAAAGAAATAATGGATTTATCTGATGAAGATATCAAAAGTATACTGGAAGATTCGAGTACAATTACAAGTTTTTTAGAGGATGAATATAGCAAAGAAGATAAAGATTTAGCCTTAGAAGAATTAAAAAAAGAGATTATATATAATGAAAATGATGACAAGAGTATTGGTCAAATGTACTTAAAATTAAAAGAACATTGTAAAATCAATGATACAGAAATCGCTAGATTACTAGAGATGAAAAGAACGACACTAATTACAAAATTGAAGAGAATTGGTTTGAAAGGTGGAGTTATGTAACGTCAAAAAGGGTTGTCCCCAAATGACGAGAAAAAGTATTGAAAGTAGTTTTGAGAAGAAGTATAATACTATTTGTAATCACGAAACAGTGTTTAAGGAGGAATTTTGATGAAGCAAACAAAACTTGTTATTGCACTTTTCTTAATTATGTCAGTTGTTTTAGTGGGGTGTGGGCAAAAGGAAACTACTTCAACGGAGAAAACTTCTGAAACAGCTACTAAGACAGAAACAAAAACTGAGAAGAAAGTAGATGATGCTATTGATGGAAAATGGGAAGATAATACGTATATGAACGAGTATTTTGACTTTAAAATTGAGCTCCCAAATGATTGGGAAAAAACGAGTCAAGAGAATATAAAATCTGATTCAGATAAAGATAATTTGCATTGGATTTTAAAAGCGAAAGCAAGTAATGGCAATAATTTAAATATTCAAGTGCAAAACTTAAAAGATTATGGTGCTCCTGCTGAAACGATAGCGAAAATGACAGTGGATGATTTTGCTGATTTGATGATTCCACAATTTGAGTCTTATGGAGATGGGGTTTTTTCTAATGTGAAAAAAGGTGAACAAGAAACAATCGGTAAAAACTCTTATGGCACTATTACGGTTGATGCTACCTTTTCAGGTGTTAATTTAAAGCAAAAATTGTATATCTTAAAAAATGGAGATTATTTTGTTACAATGACTTTCACGGCTATTTCGTCTGATGATTTGGCTACAATTACTAAAATGCTTAAATAGTGAAAAAATATAATCATAAAAAACAGCGTCTTATGTTTTGTCGCATGTGATGATAAAACGTGAGGCGCTTCTCTTTTAATGAGGAAAGCTTTTTTAGAATAATAAAAAAGCATTGCACAATAATGGGTTATGATTTATCATAAAATAGGAAAATTGCTTATGATATTTAAGGAGGTGGGAGACGAAATGGGGCAAGTAAAAAAGCTGTTCGTAGAGTTTAAGAGTATCTTTTTTAGTAATGATGTGCTAAAAGAAAATGAAACGCATGCCAATATTGTGGTGGCTACCACCATGTTTAATTTGTTTTTGATTGGTCTTTTGACGTATATCCTTGCTAAGCTAAATGTGTTTAAAGTGGGAACAGAGATTATGACAAGGGTAATGCTAACGGATATGATTTTGCTATTAATTCCTGCTACCATCTGTTTTATGGTGCGAGGGAGTCGCAAATGGCTACGTGTATATCTATTTATGTGTTATATTATCGCTATGGCTTTTACTGATGCAATATTAAAGTATAATGTAACACTTGTGATGGTTCTTCCCTTAATTTTAGCTGCGAGATATTATAACAAAAAGTTTACGATTTGGGTAGGAACTTTTACGGTGATTGCTTTTTTAGTGAGCACGAATTATACTACCTTGTATGGTCAACAAGATTTAAATAGTTATAATTTGATTATTCCAGAGGGAACCGTAATTACGGTAGAATCAACCCTAAGAGATGCGGTTACTTCTATCAAAGTAGATGAAACACAACGACTTAAAAATATCTATCTTCATTTGTTTTTGCCAAAGCTTTTTGTGTACAGTATGGTCATGTTTGCCTGTCTGCAAATTGCGCAATCTGGCAAAAACATGATTGAAAAGCAAATAGAGATTACCGATAATTCTTCTAGGATTAATACAGAACTTGCACTTGCCTACAACATTCAAAAGGGGATGCTTCCCTCCACATTTCCAGCTTTCCCAGACCATGATGAAATTGATATTTATGCAATGTCGATTCCTGCTAAAGAGGTGGGTGGTGATTTTTATGATATGTTCTTAATAGACGATCATCATTTAGCACTTTCTATGGCAGATGTATCAGGAAAGGGAGTGCCAGCTGCACTATTTATGATGGTATCTCAAATTTTGCTTCACGTTATCACAGATGAAGGGGGAGCCGTAAGTGATGTGATGACACGCGTAAACGATATCTTAAGTAAAGATAATAAACTTGGATTATTTGTCACTGTGTGGCTCGGAATTTTAGATTTACAAACTGGCAAAATGGAATATGTGAATGCGGGTCATAATGCCCCTCTTTTGTATGCCAAGCAAAGAGGAAGTTTTGAATATTTAAAAACAAAGCCAAACTTTGTTATTGCAGGAATGGAAAAAATACAATATGAAACTTCTACTTGTTATTTAGAGCCGGGAGATCGAATATTTTTATACACAGATGGTGTGGTGGAATCTACGAATCAAGATAACCAGCAATATGGAGAGAGCCGTTTAAAAGCATTTTTAGATCAGCATATGGAATTGGATGCGAAAGATACTATTTTAGCGGTGAAACAAGATCTTAACCAATTTGTCAAAAATGCAGTACAATTTGACGATATCACGATGCTAGAGTTACAGTTTAAAAATCAACTCGAAACATCCTCTTTCACAAAAGAATGGGATGCTGATATTACGATGCTTTCTCGCGTTCAAGATTTTGTGAGTAGTGTACTGCAGGAAAACGGATTCGATACGAAAGTGGCAAATCAAATTCATCTTGCAGTGGAAGAAATTTTTGTGAATATCGTGAAATATGCATATCCTAATGAAAGAGGTAAGTGTAGGATTACCATAAGTCCAAAGCCAGATCAAATTGAAATTACATTTGTGGATCATGGTATTGCGTTTAATCCGTTAGATAAAGAAAAACCAGATGTGAGTCTCCCTGCAGAAGAACGTAGTGTAGGAGGGCTTGGCATTTATATGGTGGAACAAATGATGGATGAGGTAGAGTATCACTACGAGAATCAACAGAATATGCTAAAGATTGCCAAAAAGAGAGGATAAGAAAGGAACGGTGAAAAATGAAAATTGACAAACAAATTAGTGGTAAGGAACTACGATTGAAACTGGAAGGGAGACTGGATACGAATACAGCTCCCGATTTAGAAGCAGAGATGGTAAATCTAGAAGGCATTGAAACGATAACATTTGATTTTGAAAAAGTGGAGTATATCTCATCTTCTGGACTACGTCTGATTCTAAAAGCCAAAAAAATGGTAGAGGATACGAAAGTAATTAACTGCCATCCGGAAGTATACGAGATTTTTCAAATGACAGGGTTTTCACAGATGATGACTGTGTCAAAGGCATTTCGCCAAATTTCTATTGAAAATTCAGAGATGTTAGGAGAAGGCTTTTACGGCATAATCTATCGTATTGATCCAGAAACCATCGTAAAAGTATATAAAGTACCAGATGCCATAGAGATGATTAAACGAGAACAGGATCTAGCACGAAAAGCTTTTGTGATGGGAATCCCAACTGCCATTTCATATGACATTGTTCAAGTGGGTGAGCGTTATGGAGCGGTTTTTGAATTACTAAATGCCAAATCCATTGTGAAGCTTATCAATAGTGAGGAAGATTTAGATAATTTTGCTAAAAAAAGTGCTGCTGTGCTAAAAACAATGCATCAAAAAGTAGACAAGGAGAGAGAACTTCCTAGCCGAAAAGAAACGGTGAAAAAGCTTTTATTAGAGTGTCAGGCTTGTTTTGATGAATCAACATATCAAAAGCTACTTAGCTTACTTGAAAGCATTCCAGAGACCAATACCCTTCTTCATTGTGATTTTCATGTCAAAAATATCATGATGCAAAATGATGAATTGTTACTTATCGATATGGATACGTTATCTACAGGCCATCCTATTTTTGAATTTGGAGCTATGTTTGCCACTTATGAGGCATTTGCATGCATTGACAAGCACAATACAGATAGTTTTTTAGGCATGCCACTAGAGGTAACAACCAAGTTATTTGATAAAACATTTCGTTATTATTACGAAGGAAAGAGCGAAGAAGAACTTGAAAATTTCAAATTAAAACTATCTATGATAAGTTATCTTCAAGTATTAAACTTGCGCACCAAATATCCAGATTCATGTGCCACTGCAAAAGAGGAAGTTGAATTCTGCATCAACTATTTAACAGAAAATGCACAAAAGCTAGAAACACTAAGTGATTGATTTTGATAAAAAGGTTGTTCCTAACGGTTAGTTATGATACAATCGTTTTTGAGGTGAGGCCATTGAAAGAAATTGTTTTTGTCACTCACAATATAGGGAAAATGCAATCTGCTCAAAAGTATTTTCACAATACCAAATTAGAGATTTTTGAGCATGAGCTCGAGGAGCCGAGGTCAGATGACTTACAAGAAATAGTCAAACAGAAAGTGCTAGAGGCTTATGATATGGTGAAAAAACCTTGCATAGCACAAGATTCTGGGTTTTATATTGAGGCGTTAAATGGTTTCCCTAAAAGTTTTGTTAATTTTACTCTACAAACATTAGGAGTGGAGGGCATTCTTAAACTTATGAATGGCATTTCCAATCGTAAGTGTTCTTTTAAAGAGTGCCTTGCGTATTATGATGGCGTACAAATCACCTATTTTGAGGGGAATCATGATGGAGAGCTTTCAGAAGAAATATTAGGGGCGAGCAGAGAGGAAAAATGGTCAGATTTGTGGTATGTTTTTAAACCATATGGGTATGACATGACGCTTGCCGAGATGGATGAGGAGACTCGTGATCATCGTGAGGTTAATGAGCACAACAAATCTTCTTTTCGAGATTTTGCAAGTTGGTTTGAAAAGCGGTAATGAATAATGCCTATCAAAAAAGAAATACTATTTTTAAAAGGAGGATTTTAACATGATAGTACAAGATATTATGAGTAAAGATGTTTACTTCGTAGCCCCAACAGATTCTGTGTTAACAGTGGCTAAAATAATGAAAGAACACAATATTGGTGTGGTTCCTGTGGTGGAAAACCAAAAAACGGTATTAGGAGTGATTACCGATAGAGATATCGTAATGGGAATTGCAGAGGATAATGTGGATCTAGCAAATACAGAGGCATCAAAGATTATGTCACAATCTGTCTATAGCGTTAGACCTAGTGCCAATCTGGAAGATGCTTTATCATTAATGAAAAAAAGGCAAATTAGAAGACTTCCAGTGATTGAAGAAGAAAAACTAGTTGGTATTTTATCAATTGGTGATATTGCAATTTCTTCTTTTAGCGATACAGAAATTAGTGAAGCAATTTGCGAAATATCAATGCCAACACGTGAGGAAGCAGAGTAGTGGTAGTGGCGAGCAATGCTCGCCATAGTGTTTAAGTTTTTTTGATTGGGTGGAGAATATGGAAAAGAACAAAAAAATTAGAATAATAGAAAGAATTGGCGTATTTGTGGGAACCTTATTACTGGTGTATGTTTTATTTCGTTTTGCTACATACTTTATGCCATTTTTAATAGCAGGAATTATTGCCGTCTTAATTGAACCAGTCATCAAGTTTTGTATGAATAAGCTTAAAATGAGTAGGCGCGTTAGTTCATTTATTGTGGTAGCTCTTACTATTGTTGCCATTTTTTTAATCATCATTTTTGGTGGTGGGGCTATCATTAAAGAAATTATGAAACTATCTGACAATGTCCGACCGACCATTATTAGCATGACACAATCCATTGATAAAATTAGTGAACGATTAGAATCAACCTATCCAGATATTCCAACTAGCATTTTGGAATCTATGGAATCTTCTGTTGTAGATTTTGTTAAGAATTTTGGTAATTTGATCACTGATACAGCAAGCAAAGCAGTTAAGTTTTTGTTATCCGTACCAACCATTATTATTAATACTGTGATTACTATTTTGGCATTAATCTTTTTCACTAGAGATCGTATTTATGTCATTGATACGTTAGAACACCATATGCCAAAAAGTTGGATTCAAAAGCTAATTGTGGTAGGAAAAGAAGTGTTTTCCACGATTGGAGGGTATATCCGCGTTTATGCTAAAATCTTGATGATTACCTTTGTGGAATTATTTGTAGCATTTAATATTATGATTGCACTTGGATTTGATATTCCGTATCCATTGCTTTTAGCAAGCATGGTTGCAATTGTGGATATTTTACCTATTTTGGGTGTTGGCACAGTGCTCATTCCTTGGGCAATTATTATGTTTGTTTTAGGAAAATGGAGCTTTGCTTTAGCACTGTTAATTACCTATGGAACCATTTTTGTGATTCGTCAATTTATTGAACCAAAACTAGTTTCTAAACAGTTTGGCATTCATCCATTAATTACTCTATTTGCCATGTATGCAGGCTATCGTACGTATGGCGTGTTTGGTTTAATTTTAGGACCAATTATCTTAATGGTTTTAAGAGTTTTATTTGCCCCACAAATAGAAAAAGGATTATTTAAAGATTTGTTTGAAGAGAAGTAGGCGGTTTTACTGTGATGTTTTTCGGTTTTTTCGCTTTTTGAATCTTCAAAATTTTAATGATAGGCATCGGCCCATGGTAATCTCCTAGGGTAACGATGCCTTTTGCATTTACCCAAGTGCCAATGTCTTCTATCCAATCGTCACTTTCACATAAAAAACCAACAATGCGATAATCGGACTCAGAAACCTTCATGTTTCTAGCAATCACAAATTGATTTTGTTTAAAATCAGGTGCTTTGTATAGGTAGCCAGAAAATTTGATGGTTTCTCCTGAGTATTCATAGGCATTATCATGAACGTCTTTTAAGATGGTGGTGAAGTTGCGACTCGTCATACATATGCTAGGTAATTGAAACCTAGAATATATACCAAATAAAAGTAGCATTAAGATACAAGCAAGTGCTACAAAAGTAAGAATTTTACGCCTTGATAGAATCGAAAATAGTTTCATGACTTTTTCTCCTTTTTCAAAACAATAGTTATTTCATAGAAAAAGGTATGTTTTGTATTAAGTTTTTATTACAAATAAGTGACACATATTGACCTTGAAAAATAGGTATAGTAAACTATTGTTAGTACATGCAAATTCTTGAATTTCATGTAAAAATATGGTATAATTAATATTATATTTGATAAGTAGGAAGTTCAATGAAATCTTCTAGAAGGAGTGGATACGTATGAGAAAGTTTTTAGTAAGTTTGTTGGTCCTTTCTGTGGTTTTACGGCATCTGTGGAGTGTACGCTGCGGTTAGTTTTTCAGACCTTAGTTCCGGTCACTGGGCGTACAAATACATCACAGAACTTGCTGAGCAAAAGGTTATCAACGGGTATACCGATGGTACGTTTAGACCAAAAGGTACTGTTACCAGAGGAGAATTTTTGAAGCTTGCGATGGTATCGGCGCTCACATCAGGTGGTCAAGAGTTAGATCTTACCGATGCAGAATCTGCTTTTAATCACTGGGCAGGCCAATATGTATGGATTGCAAGGCAATATGGTATTATTAGCACCTCCGATATCACACGTGAAAATATTGATCAACCAATTACAAGAATCGAAATGGTTCGTATCATCACTAAACTTGATTGGGCAAAAGGCAATGAATTTGCCCAAGACAAACAACTGATTTTTAGTGATGTGAGAATGCTTTCTAAAACAGATATTGATTATCTAAAACATGCTTATAGCAGGGGCTTAATTACCGGCTATGAAGATGGCACCTTTGGACCAGAGAAAAATATGAATCGAGCAGAAGCGGCAACAATGATTTATCGATTCTCGAAATAGGAGGGATGCACATGAAAAAGAAACGTTTATTATTGCTTATAAGTATGATGATTCTTTGTTTGATGAGTTACTTCTCGGTTGTATTTGCTGAAGAGTGTCCTTATAAGGGAGAGTGTACTTCAAATAAATTGGATCCATGTACCCATTGTAACTCAGTTCATTATGGCTTTCATTCATTGTCAGAGAGGATCTCTTGCGAAAAAATAGACGATTATGAACATAAGTCAGTATGGAAGTGTAGTCTTTGTGGTGAAAAAGTTGAGTCTACGGGTACACACAGTCTTAAAGTTACGAGTGATGGAGACTCTGATGGTCACTATGTTGAATGTGAGTTTTGTAGTTATAAAGACCAGAAATCTCACTCGCTTGTATATGATTCATCCCAAGGAAAAACCGACGAGACACATGGTGTAAAGTGTAGTGTTGAGAATTGCGGGTATAAAACTACCAAGCCACATACTCCTTCTACTTATGCTACTAAGATTGATTCTAATAACCATAAGAAATACTGTACGGTTTGTGATAAAGCTATTATAGAAGCCCACGATTGCTCAGGTACAGGGACTTTTGTTTCTATTGTGACTGGCGAAAATGGATTGTCAGAAACGCATAAGCATAAATTAACTTGTTCTGCTTATGGATGCGGATATCAGGGAGAGTCGACAGGTACTACTAAATTTAGGGCATACCCTGTCACATCTGACAGTCCTGCTTATGCTGAAAAAGATGATTTACATGTAGCTTACTGTGATAAGTGTAATTTGCTTGATTATAAAAAGACAGAAGCACACACCAAGTATTGGAGTATGGGAAATGCCACAGATGCTTATCATGAGTGCAATAGGTGTAGAACTCGTCATGTATTTGCTGAAGCAAAGGGGCATGCAACAGCAGGAAGACATTATTATGATGCTATTCCACAAACAGTCACAGTTGGAGATTCCTTTGATTGTAAGATTTGTGGAGCAAGAGGTAGACTAACGTTTGGAATGACGGATTTTGTCAAAGATAAATTAGATGGATTACCTCATAAAGGTGAGTATACCATTTTAGGTGCAAGCCCAGCGATGGTTGAGAGAGAATTTGATGTTAAAGATTTCTTTGTTTATTGTAACCAATATCCTATTGATATAGAGGGTAATGTGTTTGATTTTAAAATTGCTCCTGATATTAGAAAATACAAACATGGTACGTTCTATGAACATGTAGATCATCTTTTACAAAGCGTATCGGATATGGATGATTTAATGCAGAAAGATGTAAATTATGATTTCTTGACAGCTGCAGATGATTATATAAATGGTCGAATTGCAGATCCCGTTGTGACAGAAAAAGTGAAAACAGATATTGCCTATTTCTTAACGCACTACGCGGGATACCGACCAGGTTATATTAACGAAACAATGACAAGACCAGTTACCGAAACGGCGGGAGTTTTAAGTAGTTATTTACATGCCAAGGCAATTACTCGTTATAACATTTATTTGTTTTGGAAAGGGTATAATATCATGACAATCAACTGGGATAAGATTAATGAAATTGGTTCCCCAGTGGGTAAAACATGGCTAGATGATGGAAAACCTGATATTAAATTTGTAAGAAAAGCGGAAGGACACGCTTTTGGAACAACTTTTTATGACAATGGAGAAGCGGTTCAAGCATTGCCAAAGTATGAGATAGATAATTGCGGTGGCGACGGTGCAAATGTTCGACAATATATGTACTGGTGCTTTGATAAAGGTTTGCCTCCAGGGCACTACCAGATTTTTGATAAAACATTGTTTACGGGAGGTTTTGGTGAAACTACAAAGGCAAAACGTGCGCCTATGAACAATACAGCATTAACGTATAACGCAGGGTATCGTAATACCTTATTGTTTAAAGTAAGTGCGGCAGAAGGTGGCGGTGGAGATCCGCCAGGAGAAAATCCGCCAGTGACCATTGAAACATCCTATACGGATGTCTATGCAAGAGGCATGATTGGTTATCGAGATGTGGATGGTTCTAGAATTGCGGGGGATACTTACTTACCGCCGGAAGATAAAATGTCGTTCTTCATCTTATGGAATGCGCTAGGAAATCACTATAATTATCCGCTTAGTTTGGATTGGACACAAGGTGCTGGCTATCGTATTGTTGGTTATGAGGTTTTCCCAGGAGCTACAGATTCACCTGTCATAACGCAGACGACAACCCAGATAACAATCACATATCCAGATGGGACACCAGATGGAGCTTCGGAGACTACCAATAGTGTTGTTTGGACATATGATCCTAGTAGTGATGAAGGCTTGGGAATCTTAGAAGATTGCCCAATGTCTGCAGCGGCACATGCAATTCCTGAGGGATCACAAAACGTGAGAATCGATATTCCTTGTGAACCAGAGTATGTTAATTGTAATGTCATCATTTATTGCGAACCTGTTAAGTATTCGATACAACACTTTGATAATTTAGATACAGCAGATGCAATTAGTACGAATATGAATAAACCAAATTTATTGTTTAAAGATGCAGAAGAAAATCTTGTGCCAAACTCTGGTGCAACGGGAAAGAAAAACTTCTCAACAAAAGCTGCTCCATCACTTAACAGAAAATGGTGGCCTGCCTATATTTTAAAAGGCTATGAAGTTTTATCTGGAGATCAAGTTTTAGCAACGAAGACGTATTCTACGGAAACAACTTCTAAATTAACACCAGGTGATGAAAAACGTTATGCACATTTAACAACGGCGTTAGTGGATGAGAATATTTATTATCCAAGTGAATATCGTCGTAATAAAGGTGATTTAGATCATGGTGATGAATTTAACTATGATACCAAAACGGAGTATAACGATAAAATTGGTTACGCCAAAGATAAGACGGTTAGATTCCAATATCAATATCCTGTGGTAGATGTTAGCCATGTTAAGTATGAAGATACCAATACTTGCCTAAAAGATGTGGATGACAATGATTTAAAATATACAGTAAGACTAGATAGCCAAAACTTAGTCATCGCTTCATTAAATTTACCAGAAAATGATTTAATTGTGACGACAACGGAAGGTCAAAAGAAATTCCACTATAAAATTCCAGATAGGGCATTGGTACAAGTCCTTGTGTATCAAAAGAATTATAATGACGCAGGAGTACCAACGGGAACTGCTTCTTTGTTTAGAGCATTCTGTCATAGGGATTTTGTCCCAGGAGGTTTGGATTCTTCTAAACTTAGAGTTATTAATGATGATGCATTCTTATATGGATATTATATTTCTATTGGTTCACTACTTAGTGATGGTTTGTTTACTCAAAATAGTGATATCGTATTTTCTGATATGATTTTTAAATTAGTGTACAAGACACAATATTCGGTTCATGTTCGCTATTTGGATGAAGATGGTAACCAAGTAATGCCAGATGATTATAGACCGATTCATGATGATGGTACGGCGGATATTCCTGTTCCAAATATCGAAGACACGCAAAGTAGAAAGTTTAGAGATTATGTACTTGAAGATGATGAGCCAACTAGAGATAAATATGATGAAGAAGATGAAATGATTTATCTAGAAGATTTGGACCCAGAAAATATGGAGATGATCGTTTACTACTATAAGATTAGTAAGGACAAACCTCCAGAAGTTACCGATCCAGATACACTTGAGCTAGAGGAAAAACCACCATTTGCTTATATCAAATCGAATAAGAGAAAAGATAGTGAGGAAGAGACCAAAGAGTATGTTGTTGAGGAAGCAATGCCAACAGAAGAAGATTTATATGCAAATGTGGTTACCGAAGAATATATTCTAAGAAATAACTTCCGTCAAAAAGAGAGAAAACAACATCTTAAAGTTCAGTTAGTTAAGGAATATTATGAGCGCAATAATGAAGGTGAAGTTTCTGATACGGCAGAGATGGATATTGGAGATCCATTTGAGTACGATTTTTACTATAAGTATTTTTCTGGAGCGTTTACAGATATGTACTTAGTGGATAATGCCACCTTATATAACGAAGCAATTAAAGTTGACTCTACCTATGGAAATGTGAAATTAACTGCTAATTGGCCTGCAGGTATTAAGCCAGAGCTTGTATACGAGAAAGGTGGAACGATTACAATTCCTCAAGGTGGAGAGGATCCAGAAACTCGCTCTCGTATCATACAAGTAGAAGATAGTGGCGAAGGAACAATTTATATTAAAATAAAGATATTAGATATTGCTTATTCTCAAGCAGATATCAATGTGGATAAAGAGTTAGATACATATAAGAATGGTGCACTTGATCAGTTGTTAATTAAAACAGCAGCGATTTCAGGTGATACATTAAAAGTCATCAATGTAGGCGAAAACCAAAATGGCACAGATTTGTATCTTGACGGTACAGTTCCAATGATGTTATGGCACCATTATGATAAGGATGCAATGATGTATCTAACGGATGAAACTAATCAATATTATTATCCAATCCATGATGAGTTTTACATTCCAAGAAACTGTTTATATAAGGCTGATGGAATTACTATTAGACAAGATGCACAAAACAAAGAGTATTTAACTACTCAGATGGATCTTGTGTACTTGTTTGAGAAAAATGCAGAAGAAAGACTTCCAGAAGGAGAAAGTCCAGACGAGGTTAAGAAGGTTTACCTTGATGCCTCTTTGAAGGATCCAATTAATGACAAGAATTTGTTCTATGAAAAAGATGATGAAACAAAACTAGTTACTAAGAACAACATTAATGTTTATACCCCAATTGTAAATCGCGTAGAGATGTTTGATCATGTCGTAGATGATTTAGATAACCCTGGCGAGAGCGAGAATGAGGTTGTTGGTGTAGAAACGATTCTAGAGGGACATCCAAGAGGAAAAGATAATACAAGAGTATTAGAAGTAGATAAGCAGTTTATGATAATCATTCCTCATGATGGATTTCACCCAGGCGCAGAGACAGAACCAGCATTTAGTAGGGGTTATGGTGACAAAATATATAACTACGAAGGTATTAAATCTGGAGATACTACATGGGCATATGAAAAGAAAGCCTTTGCTAAGGATAAATACGTTAAATTTGATTTTGATGTGTACATCATGGGATTAATGAAGGATGACGGTACTATTGTTCCTGTGCATAAGCTTTTAGAAGCTGGCAAATGGCATAAATTATCTCAATTTGGTAATGCAGATTTTAATGGTTTAAAGGCAGAAAAGTATATCTTTACGGTTCCAAATTGGGTATCAGATAACCAATATAAGAACGTTGATGTTCGTATTGTTGCAAGAAACTACTTCAGTGAAACTGGCAATGCCGAGGATATGGATAGTGTTCCAGCATCTAAGATTGGTACGGGTGCTTATAATAAAAAGAATGAGTATGTACTTGAAAAACAATTTGGTGTGTATATTTCAGGAGCTCTATATGACTTAGAAGTGAGAACTACTAATGATGTTGGATGGAAGGGTAAAGTAAGTAGCTTAAAGAAAGCATTCACTCTTTCAAGAGTAGGTACCGGAATTCGCTATCTTCCAATTGGTCAAGGTGCTCAGATTTCTCCTTACGCATTGGGTATTAAATTAGGCTATTCTGTATACTTTGATGTAAAGACAAAAGGTAGAGCTACCAAAGATATTACAATTCAACCACATATCTACTACGTGGAAGAAGATGGTACTGGACTTACTGATGAAATTACATTATTCTATCAAGAGAATCAAGATAGCGCAAACTATAAGAAGTTAGATAGTTCTGTTGCTGCTTCAATTTCAATGAATGATACGTATGGTGAAGTAAATAATAAAGAAAACTTTGGTAATGAGATTACCAGAAAAACGATTTTGATTGAAGATTTACTTCATGCAAATATTAATTTGAATGATTTAGATGAAATTGGTTCTTTACAAGGTAAGCTAACATTAGAAAAAGCGATAGAAAAATTACCACTTGAAAATCTTGCTAATAGTTTTACACAATATGGATATGGGGCAAATGAAGAATCTACCTTTATTAATGACATTACTCCACTAATTACTACAAACGATTATAGTGAGGTTAAGAAGGCTGTACAAGAGTATGCATCAGGTGAAACAACAATCACGAAAGCACAATTACAAACGATTTTAAGAAGCTTTAATGGTCATTGGTATGGTGAGTTTGGCTTCCCTGCATCTACAAAAGTAGTGTTAGATTCTGTATTAGCTGCACAAAGCAATCCTAATCAGTACAGAAGCGGATTAGAACAAAAGAAAGGTTACTTAATTGTTGTATTTGACGATGTTTATACCACACCAGAAGCTGGTGGTGTAGTTTCGGAAGGTGATACGTATCTATCCTATGATATGACAGACGATAATACACAGTGGATGAGAGAGACAGGACCTGTAACAAGTTCTTCTGAATATACAAAAGTGATACTACCAAATGGAAAGACGACATTAATTCCTAGTATTGTTAGCAGTTCTGATAAGATGATTGGTGCTGCGATGGCAATTTATGAAGTAGCTTACACGAGTGCAGATGATCTTCAAGCAGGTGGAACACACTAATCTATCTGATACGGAATTAGTAAAAAAAGAGGTGCATTACGCGCCTCTTTTTTCTTGCTTAAAAACGTGTTTTGAGATATAATCTACAAGAAGAGGTGATGATGATGATGATTGCCATTGATGGCCCTGCTGGGACAGGAAAAGGCACTATCGCTAAGCTAATATCCGATCGACTAGGTTTTATGTATATTGATACGGGAGCTATGTATCGCTCTATTACACTTAAAATACTGCGTGAAGGCATTTCACTTGATAAGTTAGATAGCATTAAAGATTTACTAGAAAGAACTGTGATTACATTCAAAACGATTGAAAATAAGCAGCATGTATTTTTGGATGAAGAAGATGTAACGGATTTTATTCGTACCCCTGAGATTAATGATACTGTTTCATTGGTTTCTGCTATACCAGAAATTCGAGTGAAAATGGTTGAACTACAACGTAAGTTAGGAGAAAGTGGCAATGTCATCATGGAAGGTAGGGACATCACAACGGTAGTATTTCCTCATGCGGAGTTAAAGATCTATTTAGATGCAAGTATCGAGATAAGAGCCATGAGAAGGTACAAGGAGCTTATAGAAAAAGGTAATGTGGTTACGTATGAGGATACCTTAGAAAGCATCCGAAAAAGAGACTATAACGATATGCACAAAGAAATGGGGGCATTAAAAATTGCCGAAGATGCTATTGTGATTGATACGAGCAATTTAAGCATAGAAGAAGTATATGAGGCTGTGGTAGCAAAAATACCAAAGAATGAATGAGTAAAATTTGTAGTAGCAAGCTTAGCTTGCTAGGAACATATAAGGAGAACTAAGTTATGGTACGAAAAATATTTATTGTCATTTGTTATATCATTTCTCACTGTTTTTATCGCGTCAGAACCGAAGGCTATGAAAATATTCCCAAAGATGGCGCTGCCATTATTTGTGGAAACCATGTACATCTATTTGATGCCATCTCATTTGTAGTGCATTTAAAAAAACGTATGATTTATGTGATGGCAAAAGCAGAGCTATTTGAATCGAAATTTGGCAACTGGCTTTTTACCCATGTGGGAGCTTTTCCAGTGAGTCGTGGCAAGGGAGATGTAGCTGCAGTGAATACAGCCATTCATCACTTAGAACAGGGAGATTTATTATTAATTTTTCCAGAAGGAACACGAAATGGGCTTGCCAAAGGTCAAAAATTTAAAAAGGGTGCTGCCTACATGGCAATTCAAAACAAGGTGCCCATTGTACCAATTGCCTTTGCAGGTAGTTTTAAGTTTATGCATAAGGTATTTGTTCGTGTAGGAAAGCCAATTGACGTCACACCATATTTATCAGATGATGGAGAAGTGGATGTGAAAAAAGTAATAGAATTAACAAAAGTTTTACAAGAGGAAGTCATTAAACTAAGAGATGCAAATTAATTTTTGCTAAGAAATGATTGCTAGAAAAAGAATGTGAGGATTTTAAATCATGGAGAAGAGTGAACTAATATCTTTAATTGAAGCATTGTTATTTGCTAGTGGTAAGCCGGTAAGTGTTGACACACTTTGCGAACTTACGGGAGAAGAAAAGCATAGCATTTATGAAGCAGTAGAAGCATTAAAGCAAGAATTATTAACAGGAGGTCATGGTATTCAACTGATAGAAATCAATGATTCTTATCAACTTGCTACCTTAGAAAAATACTATGATGTCATTACAAAAATGCTAGATACTCGTCCAAAGCCAAGTTTATCACAAGCGGCATTTGAAGTACTTTCCATTATTGCGTATAATCCAAAGGTGACTAGAGCAGAACTTGAGCGCATTCGTGGTGTAGCTTCTGATAGTGCACTAAATCGTTTAATTGAATATGATTTGGTAGAAGAGGCAGGACGTATGGATGCGCCAGGTCGTCCTGTTATGTATCAAACGACGGATGAGTTTTTAAGAATGTTTGGCTATCGCTCACTGAAAGATTTGCCAGAACTTCCTAAACTAAAAGAAGAAGTGGCAGAGCAGATGGAGCTAGAAGAAACAATAGTGGATGGAGCAAGTTTAGGTCGAGATGATTCCATACTAATAGCAGACACGGTAGGGACATCAGATGAAACGTATACAACAAATACAACAAATACAACAGATACATTAATAGAATCCTAATTTTCACAATTTGTATTTTCAAAGCGCATTACAAAATGCATTAGAAAGCATGCAAAAACCTAAGCTACAGCCGGTGAAATTTTTTAGGAAAGCGTTAAGCGGTTGGTGCTCCTGAAAAATTTCAAAAGGCTGTGCGTGGTTTTTGCTAGGCTTTCTTATAAATGAAGTACTAAGCGACTGAAAATACAAATTGTGAAAAATAAGTATTTCATAGAATGAAGAGGTTTTTTTATGAAAATTATCTATGGCCGTAGTGGCTACGGTAAATCGTACTACTGTATGAATGAAATCAAACAAAATATAGAGGCGTCTTTTGATGGACCTCTTCTTTTTATTGTGCCAGAGCAATTTTCACTTTCTGCCGAAATGGATTTATCGAAAATCGTTAATAGAGGTGGCATTATGAAGGCGGAAGTCGTTACCTTTAAAAGGCTTTGCCACCGTATCTACAATGAGTTTGGCTTTCGCAAAACTGCCATTGGAAGTAGTGCGAAAACCATGCTCCTTTATTTTTTGATGAGTAAGCTAGATAGCAAGCTTGAGGTGCTAAAAGGGGTAGAAAAAAATCCAGGCTTAGTCGATACGGTATCTAATTTTATTTCTGAATGTAAACGTTATCATTTAACCCCTGAAATCTTAAAATCATATGAACCACATTCAGAGATTTTCAAACGAAAACTTGCAGATTTAACCATGCTTTATGAAGCATTCGAAGAACGATTGAATAGCGATTATATCGACAAAGATGATGAATTCACTAATTCAACAAAACTGATTGCAAAATCTTCAATTGTGAAAGGAGCAAAAATCTGGATTGATGGCTTTGACGGCTTTACACCGCAAGAATTAAGCCTTATTTTTGCACTTGACGAAGTAGCAAGTGTTACGGTATCTCTTACCTTAGACGATACAGAGGAGAAGATGTTTTTACTAAACCAAAAGACTTATCAAAAACTTTCAAAGGATAGAGAAGTAGAAACCGTTTATTTAGAGAAACCATGGCGCTTTCAAAATGAGGAACTTTTCCATTTAGAAAAAAACTTTAATAAAATTTATCTTCAAAAATATGAAAAAGAAGTGAAAAATATTCAGATTTCGATGGAATCTAATTTGCATACCGAGATTGAGTCGGTTGCTAAATGTATTTTAAAAGAAGTAAGAGAAAATCATTTGCGTTTTGAGAATGTGGCGATTGTCACTAGGAATATTGAAGACTACAAAAACGAGTTTAAAATGATTTTTGAAATGTACCATATCCCTTACTTTTTTGATGATAAGCATGAGCTTGCCATGCAGCCCCTTGTTGTACTTGTATCGAGTTTGCTCGATATTTGTGCAAAGAATTTCTCGTATGAAGAGGTGTTTCACTACTTAAAGACAGGGCTTAGTAATATTCAAGATCCAAATGATATTGATTTATTAGAAAACTATGTCCTTGAATGGGGAATTAAACAAAATGGTTACCTTAAGGAATGGACTTGGGAAAGTTATGATTTAGTAAAAATGAATGAGATTAGGAAAGCATTTGTAGAGCCTATCATGGCATTTAGAGCAAAATTTGAAAGCTCAAAAACCGTGAAAGAAATCACCACAGCGATTTTTGAATTCTTAATAGAAACGCACGTATATGAAACTTTGGAGCAAAAAGCAGATGCTATTTTTCAAAAAGAAAAGCCAACCACTTCTGAGATAGACGTTGCCTATACCTATGTGCAAGTATGGAATATTTTGATGAAACTATTTGATGAACTGGTTATGGTACTAGGAGATGAGGTTGTTTCTTTTGAACGATATAAAAATATTATAAAACAGGGCATTTCTGAGTGCCAAATTGGTATTATTCCTACGACGCGTGATCATGTGCTTATTGGAGATGTTTCTAGAACAAGAAACTCTAATATCAAAGTATCGTTTGTGATTGGTCTTAATGACGGGATTTTCCCAAGTCCATATAACGATGAGGGATTAATTAATGATAGTGAGAGAAATGAACTTTTGGAAAATGGAATTGAAATGGCTAAGGATACAAAACTTTTGCTATTAGAAGAAATGTTTCATATTTATAAAGCGCTTACCACGCCAAGTGAGAGATTATATTTATCGTATCCGGTTACTTCAAGTGATGGGACTTCTTTAAGACCATCGGAAGTGGTTAAAAGTGTGGAGCGCATTTTTCCACAAATAAAAGTGCAAAGTCATGTGCTAGAAAAGAAAGAATTAGAAGAAAAGATTACAACAGTAGATGCTACGTTGCCAATTCTTTTAGAAGATATTCGTGAAGTAGTAGATCAAAAGAGAGAAGATTTACAATTAAAAGAGCTAACACTTTGGTATCATGAAAATGCGTTTGATAAAATAAACTTTGTGGATGATGCCTTACACTACCAAAATACCATGGAGTATTTAAGTAAGGATAATGTGCAAAAGCTATATGGCAACGAAATGAATACGAGTGTTTCAAAGCTTGAATCGTATGCCAATTGCCCGTTTATGTTTTATCTTCGCTATGGACTTCATGTGAAAGACAGAAAAGTTTATCAGCTAGAAACGCCAGATGTAGGGTTATTTTTACATGAGATTATTGAAAAGTTTTCAAAAAAGATGTTAGAGAAGCATCGAAGCTTTCGAGAACTAGAAAAAGAGGAGGCCGATAAAATTACCTCTGAAACAGTGGAAGAAGTATTAGCAGATTTTAAAGTTAGCTTATTTTCATCTGATAGTAAAATGAGAGCGCTTAGTGTGAAATTAAAAAAATTAGTGAAACGCGTGATATGGACCATCATTTTGCAAATCAAAACGTCAGATTTTGAAGTGGTACAAAGCGAATTAGAATTTGGAAAAGGAAAAGAAAACAAAGCTATCCAAATAGAACTTGCCGATGGCAAAAAGGTATCTTTAAATGGCAAAATAGACCGTGTAGATATTGCTAAGACTGAAGAAGGAAAGTTTGTGAGAATTATTGATTATAAGTCCTATAGCAAAGAAATGAAACTATTTGATGTGTACGAGGGGCTAGAAATTCAGATGATTACCTATATGGATGCCATAGAAGAATTAGAAACAATTCCAGGTGGTATGCTATATTTAAAGCTTGATAACCCGATGATAAAGACGAATAAGGAGATATCAGAGGAAGAAGTAGAAGAGGCCATTCGTAAAGCACTTCGCATGAATGGTATGATTATTGCTAATACAAGGCTAATGAAAGCAATGGACCATGAGATGGATACGACTTCACAAAATCTTGATTTAGGAGTAAAAGGTGGTAAGTTTACCGGTAAAACTTATGTGCCTAGTGAAGAAGAATTTACCAAACTTCGCACGCATGTGAGAAAAGTGCTAAAAGAAATATGCGAAGAAATTCAAAAAGGCAATATTCAAAACAAGCCGGTTAGAAATAAAGGGAAGTCCCCGTGTGAATACTGCGACTATAAAACAGTATGTCGATTTGATCGAAACCTTGGCAATGAATACCGCTACTTAAAAGAACTTAAGAAAGAAGAAGTGTGGGAACAGTTAAAACTAGAATAGGAAGCAATAGATAGAACGGGATTTATGAAAATGTAGTATGCGGAACAGAAAGAAAAAATTGGGGTGTTTTATATGAATTGGACCGATGAACAAAAATCTGCCATCGACGAACGAAATGGAAAACTACTCGTGGCAGCGGGTGCTGGTAGCGGTAAAACGGCAGTACTCGTGCAACGAATTTTGAATAAAATCATCGAAGATAAAATTCAAATTGATCAAATGCTCATTGTGACGTTCACGAATGCTGCAGCATCAGAAATGCGTGAACGTATTCGTGATGGGCTATATAAGGCGCTAGAGGAGCATCCAGAGCTTCAAAATCAAATTCTGCTAATTAATAAGGCTAGCATTATGACGATTGATGCTTTTTGTAAAAAAGTGATTTCGGATCACTTTTTTAAGCTCGGGCTTGACCCTAATTATCGTGTGGCAGATATGGCAGAAAATGAGCTTTTAAAGCTTGAAGCATTAGAGGAAGTGTTAGAAGAAATCTATGAAGAAAATGATGAAAAGAAGATAGAAGTATTAGAGGCTTATTCTGGGAGTAAATCCGATGAGGGTGTTAAAGGGATTATCCTTGACATCGATAGCTTTATTCAAAGTTCTCCTTATCCTGAAGCGTGGCTTCATGAAAAATGTGAGATGTATCATCAAACAGAAGATGATTTTGCAAAAACCATTTGGGGGAAAGAGATTATTTTATATGCCAGAAGTGAGCTACGCGGCATTTTGGAAGAGGAAGAGGCTTTAGTAGATTCTTTGATGGAGAATCATGAGGCAAAGAATTATTTATTAACACTTCAAGAGGATATCGTGATATTAAAAACACTTTTGCAAAACATGAATACTTGGAATGATTTTTATGAGTATTTATCGAAACTAAAACTACCTAGTTTAAAACAGGCACCAAAGCTAGATGAGGAAACCAAAAATGAAGTAAAAGATGTCCGAGATAAAATGAAAGATTTGGTGGCAAAGTATTTACGAGACGAAGTGTTTATTGCTTCTTCCGATGAAATCTTTCAAAGTATGCAAAAAATCTATGAAAAGATAACGGTGCTTTCAGAGATTGTTTTAAAATTTGAGGAAGAGTTTACAGAGAAAAAACATGAGAAAGGCTTAATTGATTTTAGTGATATGGAGCATCTTTGCTTAAAGCTGTTAAGCGAAAATCAAGAGATTGCAAAGTATTATAAGGAAAAGTATGAAGAAATTTTAGTAGACGAGTATCAAGATAGCAATTTAATTCAAGAGTACATATTAAACATGATTTCTCGTGGCAATCTATTTATGGTGGGCGATGTAAAGCAAAGTATCTACCGCTTTAGGCAGGCTCGCCCTGAGCTTTTCTTAGAAAAGTATCATGCCTATACCGCGGATTTATCCCAAGGTTCTTTAGAAAAAAAGATTTTGCTATTTCAAAACTTTAGAAGTAATCAAAATATTATAGAGCAAGCAAACTTTATCTTTCAAAATATCATGAGTCATGATGTGGGAGAAATTGATTATACGGAAGATGAGTTTTTAAAACTTGGTGCAGACTATTATCCCAATCAAGGAGAAGAGGCAGAGTTCCATTTCATTGAGACCAAAATGAAGGATACGCTAGAAGAGGGACTAGAAGATGATATTGAGGAAAAGCCACAGCTAGAGGGTAGAGTGATTGCAAGTAGAATTTTAGAGATTGTGGGGAAAATGGATGTATATGATAAAACCATTGGTGGTATGCGAAAAGCTAGGTTTTCTGATATAGCCATTCTTCTTCGTGCTACCAAAAGCTCTGCAGAGGTATTTGTGGATGAATTAAATCAAAAAAACATTCCTGCTTTTGCTGATATTAATACAGGCTATTTTGAAAATGCGGAAGTACAGGTGATACTTTCTTTATTAAAAATCATCGATAATCCGTATCAAGATATTCCTTTAGTTGCTGTTTTACGAAGCGAAATTGGCAAGTTTTCTCCAAACGAGTTAAGTGAAATAAGAGCGATTGATAAAGCCTCTTCGTTTTATGAGGCAATGATGAAAAGTATTGGCAATGGCAATCAAAAAGTGGCTGAATTTGTGAGTAAGCTAAACAATTGGCGCGAGCTTTCTAGAAGGATTCCACTCGATGAACTGATATGGACATTATATGAAGAGACAGGATATTATCACTATGTATCGCTTCTTCCAGATGGCAAGATTCGTACGAGTAATTTAAAGGCACTTCTCGATAGAGCATCAAGATACGATAAAACAAGCTATCGTGGGTTATTCAATTTTATTAATTTCTTAGACCATATTCGAGAATCTTCTGGAGATTTTGGAAGTAGTAAACCATTATCCGAAAACGATAATGTTGTTAGAATAATGAGTATCCATAAGAGTAAAGGATTAGAGTTCCCAATTGTATTTTTGGCAGGTACTTCGCGTCGCTTTAATATGAGGGATTTTAGTAGCTCGATGATTCTTCATCAAGATTTAGGCTTTGGAGCAGATGTCATTGATGTGGAAAAGAGAATCTATTATCCAAGTGTACCAAAGCTTGCATTAAAGCTTAGAGGAAGAAGAGAGGCCATTTCGGAGGAAATGCGCATTTTGTATGTTGCATTAACACGTGCAAGGGAAAAGCTGATTATAACGGCAATGGTGCCAGACGCAGAAAAAGTGGTAGGTCAATGGAGTCATCCTAATCATTTATACTTAACTGCTAATAGCACATCCTTTGCAGAGTGGATTGGAAGAACGGTTATAGGCAAAACGAACTTATTCAAACAAAAAGTATGGACTTATCAAGAGGTACTTGCATTATCCAATGAAAGTAATACTTTGGCGAAAGTGTTATCTTTGGAAGACTTAATGCAAGGCGCGTCTAAAGAATCAAGAGAGTATCAGACGATTCAGGAAAAACTTACTTGGCAATATCCATATGCTAATTCAACCAAGATTCCTAATAAAGTAACGGTTACGGAACTTAAAAGGCTTAACACTGTTTTAGAAGAAAACGAAAATAAAGTTACAAATGAAATGATAACTTGTCCTGATTTCTTAAAACAAGAAGCAGAAAAAATGACGGGAAACAAATATGGTACCTTGGTCCATAACTTAATGCAAAGGCTAGATATGCATGCACCAAACGTCGATACTATTCTCGATAGCGTCGAGGCAGATGAAGTAACTAAAAAGCGCTTACGAAAAGATGTCGAAAGCTTCTTGCAATCAAGTTTTTACCAAGAAGTCAAAAAGGCAGATAAAATCTATAAAGAAGCACCATTCAACTTAGAAGTAAAAGTAAGCGATGTTTATGATGTATCAGATTCCTCTGGAGACGACATTTTAATGATACAAGGCATCATCGACATGTACTATGAAACACCAGAAGGCCTTGTATTGGTGGATTACAAAACCGATCACGTAGAAAATGAGCAAGAACTCATCACACGCTACAAAAAGCAACTAGACTATTACGAAGAAGCACTGGAAAAATTAACCAAACAAGACATCACGAAAAAGATCATTTATTCCTTTGCTCTTCAAAAAGCAATCGAAATTTAACGACCAAGAGGGACGCTGGATTTTGTCCGGCGCCCTATTTTTTATCCCTTCGCACACAAAGCTTTCCAGATCCAGCTAGCGACCAAAAGGGACAGACGTCTGGAAAGCATTGATACTGTAGTACTTGAAAAAAGGATTTTTAAGGCTTTTTGATGCCATTGAAATGCTATTGAATAGGGTCTTTTAACGTCTGTCCCTTTTGGTCGCTAAGTGGTCCTTGAAACCGTTGGAGGAGAACGACTTGAAAAATGGTTTGCGACCAAAATGGAGCGTCCCTCTTGACCGGCTAGGGACTTTTTTGTTAACTAAGCAGGATTTTAAAAAAATTAGTCGAATTTATTAAATATAGGTTGAATTTTTTTGACTTTACTGCTAAAATATTGTCGCTTTTGAGATTTTTGCGGGTTGATACTGATAAGGGAGGAAAGATGGCGTTTTATTCTGATGATGTAATTGAAAATGTGAAGGCTGCGAGTGATATTGTGGATGTTGTTTCTGGCTATGTTAACCTGAAGCGCAAGGGCAATAATTATTTTGGCCTTTGTCCTTTTCATAAGGAGAAGACGGGTTCTTTTTCTGTGTCAGCAGAGAAACAGATTTTTCATTGTTTTGGTTGTGGTGAAGGCGGTAATGTGATTCGTTTTATTATGAAAATTGAGAATATTGGTTTTCAAGAGGCGGTTGAGTTTTTGGCAGATAAGTTTCACGTGACGCTTCCGACTCTTCAGTATGAAGATGGAAATCTTTCCCAAGAGGAGCTTTTAAAGAAGGAATACACGAAAAAACGTCTTTACGAGATTAATAAGCTTTCTGGACGTTTCTTTTTTGACAATATTGCCAGGTCTAAGCTTGCGCAAGAGTATATTCAAAAAAGAGGGATTTCTCCGAAAACGGTGGCTAAGTTTGGACTTGGGTTTGCGCTAGAAGATAATGGGCTTTCTAAGTTTTTAGTTTCTAGAGGGTTTACCGAAAGTGAAATGCTTGCGACAGGGCTTGTCGGCAAAAGCGAGAGCGGCTATTTGTATGATAAGTTTAAAAATAGATTTATGTTTCCTATTTTTGATATTATGAATAGAGTTGTCGCTTTTGGTGGAAGAACTTTACTAGATAGTGAAACGATGAAAGCACAAAAAGTTCCTAAGTATGTGAATTCACCAGAAAATTTAATCTATACTAAGGGAAAGCATTTGTATGGCCTGAATGTGGCTCGCAAGTCGAGCGAAAAGATGAAGCGTATTTTAGTGGTGGAAGGGTATATGGATGTGATTTCTCCCCATCAAGCTGGTATTTCTAATGTTGTAGCGTCTTTAGGAACGGCTCTTACCGAGAATCAAGGTCGTCTTCTTCGAAAGTATGCGGAAGAAGTTGTTCTTTCTTATGACTCCGATGATGCAGGTCAAAAGGCAATAATGCGTGGCCTAGAAGTGATGTCATCGCTTGGTGTTTCAGCAAAAGTGCTTCAAATGGAAGGGGCTAAAGACCCTGATGAATTTGTCCAAAAGTATGGGCCAGAGCGCTTTGAAAAACTAATTGATAATAGCATTTCTCTTGTGGAGTATAAAGTTGCCAATTTAAGAAAAGAATATAACTTAACCGATATTTCCGAAAAAATTCGTTTTTTATCAAAATTATCACAAATTCTTGCTAAAGTAGATAGCAACATCGAGAGAGATATTTATGTGGATAAGTTTTCGCGTGAGCTGAATGTTGGGAAAGAAGCAATTAATGCGGAGATTGAAAAAATCATTCTTAAGAAAGAATATGATGTGCAAACTCCTCAAAAAATTAAGCCTTTGTTGAACGAGTCATATGTGGACAAAAGTGCTGTAGAACTTGAAAACATGATTATATTTCTTCTCTTGCAGCGTGATATTGGCATTTATCTTAAAATTAGTGAAGTGTTTTCACCGGAGGATGCCAAAGTTGAAATACATCGACATTTGATTGATAAAATTTATCATTTTTATGAAACAGAAGACTATTCTAGCAAAGATTATTTATCTTGTTGTGAGTCTGATGAAGAGATGAACTTAGTTTCAGAGCTTATGATGCAAGAGTCATCTACCGATGATGTTCAAAAGCTTACGACGGAGATTGTGAGACAAATTGAAATAAAAAAATTAGAAGAAGAAAAAAACATACTAACTAAGAAAATTGCAGAAACTACTACAGATGATGAAAATAGAGAACTTTTTGATAAGCTAAATCAAGTCATTCAAAAGCTTGCCAAAAGGTAATCTAATAGAGAGTATAGGAAGGGGTATTAAAATGAGCGAAGAAGTAAAGGACTCCAAAGATATTGTCAAACAAATTGTGGATAATGCCGCGAAGAAGGGTTCCATCTCATATAAAGAGATTATTGAAGTTCTAGAAAAGTATGAGTTAGAGCCAAATCAAATTGAAAAAATATATGATGGTTTGGAAGCGGCAAATGTTGAAATTATCGAAGATTCAGATGAGCCTGATTTTGAAGATCTAGAAGACATTGAAGAAGAAATCAAACTGGAGGATATTGATAATCTTGAGGTTCCCGAAGGTGTTGGTGTTGACGACCCAGTTCGATTATATTTAAAAGAGATTGGTAAGATTCCTTTGTTATCCGCTGAGCAAGAGTTAGAATATGCGAAAAAGATGATGGATGGCGATGAGGATGCCAAAAAGAAATTATCAGAGGCAAACTTAAGATTGGTTGTAAGTATCGCCAAAAAATATGTAGGGCGTGGCATGTTGTTCTTAGACTTGATTCAAGAAGGAAACTTAGGATTAATCAAAGCGGTAGAAAAGTTTGATTACCGTAAAGGTTATAAATTTTCAACTTATNNTATGCTACATGGTGGATTAGACAAGCCATTACAAGAGCTATTGCTGATCAAGCAAGAACCATTCGTATTCCGGTTCATATGGTTGAAACAATCAATAAATTAATTAGAACTTCTAGACATCTACTGCAACAATTAGGGCGTGAACCTACACTAGAAGAACTTGCTGCAGAGATGGAGATGCCAATTGAACGTGTGAAAGAAATAAAAAAGGTTGCTCAAGAACCAGTTTCTCTTGAAACTCCAATTGGAGAGGAAGAAGATAGCCATTTAGGAGATTTTATTCCGGATGATGATGCTCCTTCGCCTTCTGAACTTGCAGCCTATACTCTTTTAAGAGAGCAACTAGATGAAATCATTGAAACACTTACGCCTAGAGAGGCTAAAGTGTTAAGATTGAGATTTGGTCTTGATGACGGAAAGGCAAGAACCTTGGAAGAAGTAGGAAAAGAGTTTAATGTTACGAGAGAGAGAATTAGACAGATTGAAGCCAAAGCGCTTCGTAAGCTTAGACATCCAAGCAGAAGTAAGAAACTAAAAGATTACATGTGATACGAATAAAAATTTGATTTTGGAGGGATTATTGATGAGATTGAATAGATTATTACTTTTACTTGCTATTATTGTTCCTATTATTGCCTGTGTGATTTGCTTAAAGGCACTTAAGGAGATTAATGAGGAGAAGTCTCCAACAGAGGAAACGACTACGAGTACCACTAAATTAACAAGTGAAACCAATGGCGGAATGGTGGAAGTTCCTATTTCTTCTGGAAATGCTACAGAAGAGCCAAAAACAGTGCAAAGTTTAGCTGGTGTTGAGTTCTATAGTACCATTGGAAGTCCTACAAGCATTATTTACACCGATGCAAGTGTTGCAAGTGGTGTTGCCAATGTTTATAAAGAGGCTCGCGAGCAAACAGATGAAATTATTGATACAAGAACAAAGTATGATGTACTTAAAGCTGCTCAAAAGTTTCCACAAGGATGGACAAGAGTGCAAACAGATAAAGTATCTGGTTGGATGAGAACAGAGAATATTACGTTCCCAGATCGTAAGGATGGCTTACTAAGTGATGATTCTGTGATTGGTAAGATTGGTACTGTAACCGCAGATCCTAACCTTCGTATGAGAGCTAGTGGTTCCATGGACGCTGAGGTACTTACTTCTGTTCCACATGATGCAACCTTTACGATTCTAGATTCGGTTAACGGTTGGTATAAAGTAACATATGCTTCAACGACTGGATGGGTTTCGGCAGAGTATGTGGAAGTAAAATAAATAGGGGGATTTTTTAGATAGGTTGGGGACCTACGTAAGATAGATTGTCTTACGTAGGTCTTTTTGTGTTTAGGAGGTAAGTAATTTGGTTTGGCTTTTTCTTGCCACGATTGATGGTGTGATTCTATGCTTATACCCTTTGTATGGTGTGATTTTGCGGCTGTGTTATCGCTAGCTTTTTATGCATGCATCAAAAGTATTTATTATTATTTTTATGTGTTTTATTTGTGGGAATCCAGTGGAGGCATGCTGCCCTTCTAAGTCAAAAATATACTTGCCAATTTGCATGTGGACCTATGGAAGTGTCGCTTAAAATTAAGGAGGAATATGGCGAAAGCCAGTACTACCAAAAGTATCTTGCTAAAACCGTATCAGGAGATACGATTGTTTTATATATCAAGAAAGCAGATCACATGCCCTTAACAGTTCAAAATGAAGTTTGGGTGGAAGGAGAGTTTTGTTTGCCAGAAGAAGCTCGAAATTCAGGAACCTATGATGAAAGAAAGTCTTTTTATGCAAAAGGGGTATTAGGGCGTCTTTTTGCAAATAAAGTGACATTACTTCGAGAAAACAAGGTGGATTTTTTGACATTATCAAGGAGATATATATATCAAACTTTTTTGCAAATGCTTCCCCAAAAGTATGCAAGTGTGATAACAGCTATGCTAAGTGGAGAGAAAGAAAGGATTCCTCAGCCAATCAAGGAGAACTTTCAAACAAGTGGTATGTCTCATCTACTGGCTGTTTCTGGGATGCATGTTTCTTATGTGATGATGTTGATGAGTCTTGTTTTTTCTAAGATAGTGGGAAAACGCGGAAGTTATTACTTTTGTATTATGGGAATTTTGTTTTATATGTTCCTAACGGGCCTTTCGCTATCCGTGGTGAGAGCGGGATGTATGGCTATTTTAGGAATGCTTGCTTTTCTATTTTCTAAAAGAGCAAGTTCAATCAATCATTTAATGGTTTCGGGTTTGGGGATTATAGTATTTCATCCTTTTGCCATTTTTGATCTTGGATTTTTGTTATCCTTTTTGGGAACCTTAGGAATTTTAGTGTTTTCGCAGGATATCAGTCAATTCTTAAGTAGGTGGATTCCCAGTGCATGGGTGGCACAGACACTTTCTGTTTCGATGGCAGCACAGCTTTTGTTAATTCCGATTATGACGATTTATTTTCACCAGTTGTCTTTGGTTTCTTTACTTGCCAATCTTTTCGTTGCCCCGATAGTAGGCCTTGTGGTTATGCTTGGTCTTTTGATGATAGTGTTAAGCATGATTCATTTTTCTTTGGCAAAACTTCTTTCTTTTTCTCTTTATTTTGCCTTGTGGTATATGGTGCAAATCATCACATGGTTTGCAAAACTTCCTTTTGCCAGTGTTTTGGTGGCAGCTCCCTCTTATTTTATGATTGCCGGTTATTATCTTATACTAGGAGGAGTTTCTTACCGCCCATTTCGTGATAGGGTCATCCATTTTGTGAAAGGGAATAGAAGGCATCAAAGATGGCTTTTGACGAGTTTGACATTGGCTAGCATCATTTGGCAAGCTTTTCTTCATTTTCCTTGTTCTTACATAAGACTTCATATGATTGACGTAGGACAAGGGGATGCTTTTTATATTGAAACACCTCAAAAGAATGTCATCTTAGTGGATACGGGAGGGAGTGATACGTTAGAAAATGAGGTGGGAGAAAGAATTTTAATTCCCTATTTACTTAGTAAGGGAAAATCGAAAATACATACTATTTTGATTTCTCATCCACACACAGACCATATAGGGGGAGTTTATGCTTTAATTGATGCATTGGAGATTGGGCAAATTATCATTGGAAAAGGATTAAGAGAGGATGCTCTTATCCAACAATTATTCTTAAAGTGTCAACAAAAGAAGATTCCTATGATAGAGGTATCTCAAGGTGATTTTTTTACGATTGATGGCATTGATTTTGAGGTTCTTTTCCCGAAAGAAAACACTTCTTATGAGAATCTTAATAATATGTCTTTGATGGTGGAAATGGCATTTGGAGGAAAAAAGTTGCTCTTTACGGGAGATTTGGAAGATGCAGAAGAATCTTTAGGTAGATTCGCCAGAGATTGTGATATTTTGAAGGTGGGTCATCATGGCTCAGATACTTCAACATCGGAAGAATTATTAAGAAAAACAACGCCCCAAATTGCGTTGATTAGTGTGGGAAAAAATAACCGATATGGACATCCTAAAAAAGAGGTTTTAGATCGTCTTGCTAAATGGAATGTGAGAGTGTTTAGAACAGATGAAAATGGAGAGATTATGCTGATAATCCATAAGAATCGGAACTATTAGAGTAAACGAAAGAATTCAAACATAAAATAAAGAGCATCGCTTTGTAGGCGATGCTCTCTGTTCATCTTAGATAAGGGTGATTTTAAACTCCTTACTTTTGGTGCCATCGAGAAAATCTTTCTCTCTGGCTATTTTAGTGCGGGTTTCGAGGGAGACTCGAACCAACGCCTCGGGAAACATCGGAGTGATGTAGATGCCTTTGTATTTCCCTTTGAACTCCATAATGGTTTGGTTAAGGACATCAGCGAAGAGATCCTTGTCATCAGTGATGAGCGTTGCCTCAAGGTGCTGGTTCCCAGCATACTCTACGACAACAATGCCAACGTCCTTACTCTGCTCATTGCGGATGAGACACGCTTTGGGGTAGGAACGAGAAAATGCTTCAGCAATTTTCTTGTTCTCTTCGTACCCTTTGCCAAGCACCGGGGAAT
The DNA here is from genome assembly GCA_002308995.1 of Clostridiales bacterium UBA1234. GTDB lineage: Bacteria > Bacillota > Clostridia > TANB77 > UBA1234 > UBA1234. Next base: position 137,103 of record DBWQ01000003.1, read on the forward strand.
ACTTGTCATCTTTTGCCAGCGCAGTGAGTGTTGCTGCGTGCTCAGGCTTAATGGGTTCCAGGGTAAACTTTGCCTTTTGTGTCTTTGCCATAATTATATGACCTCCAGGTGATTTATGGGGCTTTGCGGACTTTCATTTTATCATATGTAAAAAGGGAATGCAAGATAAAATTTTTTCTTGAATATGGAATTATTTTACAATTATAAAAGGTAGGATTATGATAAAAAAAGAAAGGAGAGAATGATTCTTGACCAGTCAGTTCAATTGACTTTGAAATGGTTATCATATATGATGGCTACTGATAAATACAATCGAGGAGGAAAAAACATGTCTAAAAATTATCCACTCAATTCTGTGAGAGAAGTTAAGAATGTCAAAGAACTAATGATAAATGCGGTGAAAGAAGTACCAGATAGAGCCGCTTTTATGTATAAAGAGGGAAATAAAGATAAACAGGTGTCATATAAGGAATTTGAGGAAGATACGATTGCCCTTGGCACTGCTTTAGTCGACAAAAATGTCAACGATAAACATATTGCTTGTATTGGAGAAAATAGTTATCCATGGATTACCGTATTTTTAACTGTTTTAAAATCTGATGGTGTGTTTGTTCCGCTTGATAAAGAATTACCGCTTGAACAAATTATCCATATTTTAAACGATAGTGATAGTGAGGTTTTGTTTTATTCAGAGAGGTATGAAAAATTTATCGCAGATATTTTACAAAACGTGCCAAAGCTTAAGTATGTGATTGGTTTTCAAAAACAGGAGCATCAAGATAAGGTTTTAAGCTATCAGAAGCTAATGGAAGAGGGAAAAAAGAGTTATCAAAAAGGAAATAAAAAATATACGACGTTAACATATGATATTCAAAAACTGAAAGTTTTAGTGTATACTTCTGGAACTACAGGAATTGCCAAAGGAGTTATGTTATCAGAAAACAATTTATTAAATGTCATTAATAATGCTCTTAAAGTAGCAGATCTTTATACAAAATGTCTTTCTGTTTTGCCGTATCATCACACCTATGAAGGAACTTGTGGCATTTTGCTCGGACTTTATCATCAAGCTACTATTTGTATTAATGATAGTTTAAAAAATGTTCTTCGTAATATTCAGTTCTATCAGCCAGATTATCTTCTTTTGGTGCCAGCATTTGCAGAGGTTTTTTATAAAAAAATTATTGCCAATGCCAAAGAAAATAAAAAATATGGTATCTTGATGGCCATGATGAAAGTAAGTAATTTTCTTCGCTTTTTCGGGATTGATCTTCGTAGGAAGTTATTTAAGTCTGTTCACCAAGCTTTTGGTGGAAACTTGAGGGAAATTATTTGTGGGGGTGCTCCCTTAAGACCAGAACTTGGTAAGTTTTTTGATAGTATTGGTATTCAGCTAATCAATGGCTATGGGATTACCGAGTGTTCACCACTTGTGAGCGTTAATCGAATTAAGTTTAATGACCCTCGTACCGTTGGTATTCCTTTACCATGTGTGGAAGTGAAAATTGTGAATCCTGATGAAGACGGCAATGGAGAAATCCACGTTAAGGGTGGCATTGTGATGCTAGGGTATTATAAAAATGAAGAAAAAACAAAAGAAGTATTGCAAGATGGATGGTTTAACACAGGAGATTATGGTAACTTGAATAAAAAAGGTCAATTAAGTATTACTGGTAGGACCAAGAATTTGATTGTTTTAAACAATGGTAAAAATGTTTTCCCTGAAGAAATTGAAAACTATATTTTAAGAGTCAACTACGTGAAAGAAGTTGTTGTAAGAGGAATCAAAGAGGAAGGTAGGGAAATAGGATTATTAGCAGAAGTCTTCTTAAATCCAGAGCTTACAGAAGGAATGCAAAATATTTCTGAAACCCTAAAGAAAGACATTTGCGATGCAACGAGAGAGCTTCCTATTTATAAAAAGATTACAGAAATCAAGATACGAGAAACCGAATTTGAAAAAACAACCACTAACAAGATCAAAAGATAGTGTTATGTCATTGTGCTTAGTTTAAAAGGATGTTAAGAAAAAACTAGCCTTGTTGTGGCGACCTCTGGTCGCCACTTTCATATTTTTTTGAAAAATACTTTTATTTTAGTAAGCTTTCCTATATAATGTTACATGAGTAAGTTTGACGTGCGGTGAAAATGTAGTTATGAGTTGGAAAGAGAGATGATTAAAATGTTGGGGCTAGGTCAATCGATAGGAATCGATTTAGGGACAGCAACCGTTCTTGTACATGCAAAGGGAAAAGGGATTGTTCTTAGAGAACCTTCTGTTGTTGCCATTGATAGAAATACGAGTGAGGTTGTATCTGTTGGTGAAGAAGCAAGAAGGATGCTTGGCAGAACCCCTGGTAATATCGTTGCTATCAAGCCTTTAGAAGATGGTGTTATCTCTGACTATACTGTCACGGAAAAAATGCTAAAGTACTTTATTCGCAAAGTCTGTGGTAAATTTATTTTTTCACCGACCATTATGGTTTGCGTTCCGTCTGGTGTTACTGAAGTTGAAAAGAAAGCGGTGATTGATGCTTCCACACAGGCTGGCGCTAAAAAAGTTTATTTAATCGAAGAACCAATTGCGGCTGCAATTGGGGCAGGAATTGATATTTCTAAAGCTTGTGGCAGTATGATTGTGGATATGGGTGGTGGTACGACGGATATTGCTGTCATTTCTTTGGGAGGAGCTGTGGTGAGTTCTTCTATCAAAGTTGCCGGCAATAAATTAGATGAAGCTATTGTGAAATATATTAAAAGGAAATATAATATTGTTATTGGCGATAGAACTGCTGAAGATTTAAAAATTAATATTGGATGTGTGTATCCTAGAGAAAAGAAAGAAAAAATGGATGTGAAAGGTAGACATTTAGGCTCAGGACTTCCTGTGAATTTTACCGTGACATCTGATGACATTTTAGAAGCCTTGGAGGAGCCATCTAATTTAATTATAGAAGCTGTCCTTTCTGTGCTTGAAAGAACGCCTCCTGAATTATCTGCTGATATTGGCGATAGAGGAATTTACATGACAGGAGGAGGATGCCTGGTGTACGGTATGGATAAACTCATCCAAAAGCGCACGGGGATTAATGTCATGATTGCAGAAGAATCGGTTTCTTGTGTGGCACTTGGAACAGGAAAAGCTCTTGATGATTCCGAAATGTTATTAAAACTGGATGCCATGAGTAAGAAAAGAAAATATTAAAAAGGAGAGGGTATTATGCCAGATAAGAATGATAATCTAAATGATGGAGTTGAAGATAGTATTAAGCACTTTGTAGTAACTGTTTTTGGGACAGAAGATCACACGTCAGAATTTATTGAAAAAGAAAGAGAGGAGAATAAGGTAATGGCATTTTTATCTTATGTGATTCCACCGCTTCCTTTTTTAGTAGAAAGATCTAGTAAGTACGTAAAATTTCATTCCAATCAAGGGATGAACCTTTTAGTTTATTTGCTAGTATGTATGCTTGCTGCATGGATTCTTAATATTGCATTTAACAATCATCGTTATGTACATATTTTTCAAAAGTTGTATTTAATTATATATATGGTTTTTTGCTGTATTGGTATTTATAACACTCTCAATAATAAAGCCCGTGAGATTCCGCTTGCTAGTAAATTTAACTGGATTGATATCTTTTGTAATTTTTTCGGAATTGAACAATAATCAAAAAGTCGAGCATTTAGCTCGACTTTTTTGTTAGTGTATATCCAAGTTTGGTAATAGTTCCTGCACCAACCGTTAAGATAATATCTCCCTCTTCTACATGGGCTTTGAGATAGTCTTCAATTTCTGGGTAAGTATCTAAATATAAGCAGTTATGAGAAATTTCATTGACACTGTCTGCAAGCATTTGGGAAGAGACCTCTCCTGTATCTTTTTCACGTGCCGCGTAGATTTTAGTTAAAATAACCAGATCTGCTTCCTTAAAGCAACGAGAAAACTCATGATATAAGGTTTTGGTTCTGGAATACGTATGTGGTTCAAACACCACCCATAATTTGTGGGGATGGAAGTCCTTTGCGGAATGAATTGTTGCCATAATTTCTGTTGGGTGATGAGCATAGTCATCAAAGATTTTGGCTCCATTGAAAGTACCTACAAACTCAAAACGGCGGGAAGCACCGGTAAATTCATGAAGAGCATTTTGAATGGCGAAATTGTCTAATTGATAGAATTTGCAAAGAGCAATTGTTGCCAAAGCATTATAAATATTATGGTAACCAGGGACTCTAAGCCCTATAGAAATTGTTTCTTCCTTTGAGACAGCATCAAATTCATAAAAGCCATCTACTAAAGAAATATTCTTAGCCATCCAGTCACTCTCCGTTTGTAATCCGATGCTAATAAGATGAGCTGTTTGGTTTTTGACAACTTCTTGACAATTCGCGTCATCGTGATTATAAACAATACAGCCATCTTTTGGCGCATAAGATAAGAACTCATGAAAGGCAGATTTAATATCTTCGATATCTTTATAGTAATCTAAATGGTCTTCTTCGACATTTAAAACAATAATGCTTTTAGGACGAAAGCTTAAAAAACTACGGACATATTCGCAAGCTTCAATGATAAAATGCTCAGAACTTCCCACGCGATAGTTTAAACCACCAAGTCCTTTAAAATCGGCACCAACTTGCACAGTAGGGTCTTTTTTGGCTTCTATAAAACACGAAGAAACCATGGAAGTAGTAGTGGTTTTGCCGTGTGTGCCACAAATTGCAATCGTATTTTCATATTGTTTGGTAAGTTCGCCTAGCATAGTAGAACGCTCCACACAAGGAATGTTTTGGTTTTTAGCTTCCATAAGTTCAGGATTATCTTCCTTGATAGCGGCTGTGTAGACTACAAGACCAATCTCAGAGGAGATATTTTCTTTCTTTTGACCAATCATGATTTGAATTCCATTATCTTCCAATCTTTGTGTCGTATGAGATTCAACATTGTCGGAGCCAGAAATATGATACCCCCTATGTTTCAAAATCATTGCGATGCCACTCATACTAACACCGCCAATTCCAATAAAATGAATTTTTAGTTGTTTATCGAAAGAATTTAACATAAAGCACCTCCTAATCTTCTAAATTATATAATTATATGATAGTCTTTTCAAGACCATACGAAAAAATAATGATACCATCCTAGTAGACTACATAAGCCATTGATAGCCAAACAATCTATTACCAAATACGAAAAATCAAAAAAATCCGAAAAGAAAGCAGGAATTTGTAAAAATATGCAGTAATATTAACTTAAGTCGGGAGAATCCTGACATACACAAAATAGAAAGGACGTGCGTTTTAATGCAAATCACAGACGTAAAAGTTAGAAAAGTAGAATCTGAGAACAGAATGAAAGCTGTTGCTTCAATTACTTTTGATGATGCTTTCGCAATTCATGATATCAAAGTAATCGAGAGCGCTACAGAAACTTTCATTGCTATGCCAAGCAGAAAGACTCCAAAGGGAGAATGGAAAGACATTGCTCATCCAATTAACCAAGAAACAAGAACAATGATTCAAAAAGCCATTCTTGATGAATATGAAAGAATCCTTAAAGAGCCTGCTGAAGGTTCTAGTGAAGAATAGAAGCTTTATTTGCCGTACCACTTGGTACGGCTTTTTTTTGTGCATTTTGGTATTTTTAGATGTTGAAACAAATTTTGGGTAGATATTGAAAAAAACATTGTTTTTCGATATAATAATACCAGTTTCGTTACTTAATGTGTGGGTATTTTGCGTATGGCACTTATCCATGAAAAGAGAATTAGGTGAGAATCCTAAACGGTACTGCCGCTGTATATATTCAAATGTCAAACTTTTTATCGATGAAAGTCGGTCACTGGAATTATCTGGGAAGGCAAAAGGCTTGGCGCTAGGAATATTCCTATGAGAATATGAGTCAGAAGACCTGCATTAACGTAAGTTAGGCTTAAACCTCAGTAAAGGTTGTAGGCCTTCTTTCGTCGCCTTTTTGCGAGTAATATTTCTACAGAAAAACCAGCTGTAGCTACCAAGCTAGGCTGGTTTTTATTTTTGAGAAAGGGTGAAAAACATGAAAAAATTATTAGTTAGTATGATGGTTTGTTTGGTTTTGGTGCTAGCGGTGACATTTCCATCTTTTGCAAGTGGAGATATTCTACCAGATGAAGATCCAACCTCAGGAGATTCTATGATTGATGACCCAAC
>DBWQ01000028.1:0-24848 GCA_002308995.1 Clostridiales bacterium UBA1234
GCAAATTTCACTTTGATTAAAGAGGGAATGGAAGCTTCAAGGAAAGAGATAGTTCTCTACTTGGTTTAAGACATAAAACAGCGCAACGCGGGTATAAAAACCCCCTTGCCATCAATCAAAAAGAGTCGTATGAAAGTACGGCTCTTTTTGAAAGTTCCTTGCACTCTCTGTTTTCCCATGATATAACTATGCCAAATAAAGGTTTTAAAAGCTCCTATGGTAGGATAAACCTTACTAAAGCAATCATTATTGAAGGAGAAACACCATGGAAAATAGGCTTAAAAATACTTTGCGGTTTTATTTACTAGCCACACAGCTTCAGGATAAAATCCGGACAGGGTGGGACAAAAATCATTGGAACATCCAAAAAGAAAGAATCGAAAGTGTTTCGGAACATGTTTATGACACCTGTATTTTGGCACTTGCTATTGATTCAGAATTTGAAACGCACTTAGATATGGGCAAAGTGATGAAAATGCTGGTTCTCCATGAAATAGGAGAAGTATTAATAGGTGACATCACACCTTTTGATCACATTTCTCCTGAAGAGAAGAAAAAGAGGGAACACGAAGCAATTTTGGAAGTATTGGGAGATTTGATTAAGAAAGACGAGTATGACTCACTTCTATTAGAATTTGATGAACACAAAACCAAAGAATCCATTTTTGCCTATCATTGTGATAAATTTGATGCTGATTTAAGGGCTAAAATCTATCAAGATAGGGGCTACCAAAAGCCACTAGATAGGCAAGAAAATAACGTGGTTTTTCAAAGCAAAAAAATTCAGCAAATGGTAAGTGATGGTGCCCAAACAGCATTTGACATTTGGTATGAATGGGACAAGCAGCTTTATGCAGAAGATGAAACATTTTCTGCGTTGCTCGATTTTTTAAAAACAGTCAATACGCAAGAAGATTTTTTCTAAATTCAAAAGCAAAGAAAAGGCAATGAACGGTTGGTTCATTGCCTTTTTTCTTATGATGGATTAATCGTCCACCTTTTCCAGACTTTTTGAAATTCTTCTTGAACTACTTTTGGCACATCATCCCAAGAGACTTCTTCGCAGTCTTTCCTGTAGTCTTCATCGAAGTGAACATGGGTGGTGACTTCGGCAGTTTCTTGGTCACCTTGGATACAGTGCTGAATGTGAAGATACGGCTCTTCCATGTCGTGGTACCACCAAAGAATAATGGGCGGGGTAAAACCACCCTGAATCTTGTAGGGTTCTTTATGCCTTAAGACTAGTTGTGCCATTTCATTTTCCTCCTTAATTGTGGATGAAGCATTTTTGGATTTTTCCATAGTATATCATATGAAAAAGCAAAAGAAAAGGTGTTTCTTCAAATAGATATTTCTTGAAAAATAGGCCCATTTGAGATATAATAAATATACCTTCAGCAAGAAATGAAGGTATAGGCGCGGGTATAGTTTAATGGTAGAATGCGGTGCTTCCGACCCCGAGGTGCGGGTTCAATTCCCGCTACCCGCTCCACCCAAAGGCAAACCACGTTGGTTTGCTTCTTTTTTTATGCTAAAAAAAGAAGCTAGACCAACTTACTTGCCTTTGGGTCCCATCCCACAAATCTAACGATTTGCAGGAGCCCTATGGCTTGCGCCTTTTTTGTTCAAAAAAGGCCCTAACGCCATACCGCTGCGCCTCCTTTTTCGTAAAAAGTTTTGCTTTGCAAATACTTTTTACGATTTTTCAAAAAAGAAGCTAGACCAACTTACTTGCCATTTTATCATTTCTATGGTATAGTGTTGGCAAATATAGCGTTAACATAACCTAATTTAACTAAAAAGGGGGACATCATGAGACCTACGATTATGGACCTAGTAGACATGGGCATGCTCAAGAAAAAGGATCATTTTGCATATCGGCCGAATATTAAGGAGTATTGGACAAATCCCGAAAATACGGGATGTGAATCAATCAAACTGATGACAGATGATTCGCCTGGGGCAGACAACATAAGGGCTTGGAGTGTCGCTAAGGTATATAGCGACGGCAGTATCGATATTGAACGCTTAGGGTTTATGACTTATTGTACGGATAAGGTAGAGTTAAGAGGCGTTACAGGGTATCTTCGTGGCTTTATCGAAATCGAAAACATTTGCCGTGAACTATTTAGTAGACCTGAACGTGGCATTATGGCAAGAAGTTCAACTTTAGAAGATGAGGAAGGGGCAAGAAAAAACTGTAAGCCGTTCAAGCTTCAAAAAAGAGCTTACTATCCTTCGTCCTATAGTAAGGAACTTACCGCACGTTGCTTGGTGGATGATGTCGTGTACGATTGCAAAAAATGCGCCGAAGGGGAGAGGTTTTTTCACCCATCCTCGGCGGGAAAAGAAATCTTCGATAAAGAAAAGGGGGTCAAATTTGTAGAACCCTTAGAGGGATATGTCCTATGCGTAAGAGAGCGGGGATATCTTCCCAAAGTAGGCTGGGGACATTTCTATAGTGGGCATTGGCTTCCTTCTCATGTGAACTGGTTTGAGGGAGATAGTGCTTATTGGAGAGTGCGGGATGATTCTAGAGTGTGCTATGGGCTAAATATTAGTGATGGCCGTATCATCAAAAAGCAAGAGCTTTTTGACTCAAGAGGAAATGAGTTTTCTGCCAAATTCGGCTTGCTTCCTGTGGTACATATTCCTGGATATGTCGAAATTGCAGAGGATTTAATGCCCTATACGGAAATAGAATCTGGTGGTGGCATGAATCCTGCTACTATGGGTGGTATCTAAGAAATTCATCTTTTTTAACATTATTTTGAAATTCAAAAATGAAAGACGCGACAAAGGTTGCCATTTTAGGTAACCTTTGTTTTTTAGTCAGTCCCTTAAGGAAAAATGTTGAATATTTGAGCAAAGTGTGATATAGTAAATGTACTTGCAGATATAGTTCAATGGCAGAACATGAGCTTCCCAAGCTTAGGATGCGGGTTCGATTCCCGTTATCTGCTCCACCCAGAGGCAAATCATTGTGGTTTGCTTCTTTTTTTATGCAAAAAAAGAAGCTACACCACTTGATTGCCTCTGGGTCCCATCCCACAAATCTAACGATTTGCGGGAGCCCTATTATAATGGCTTGCGACTTTTTTGGTTCAAAAAGTCGCTAACGCCATACCGCTGCTCCTCCTTTTTCGTAAAAAGTTTTGCTTTGCAAATACTTTTTACGATAATAAGAAAGAAGCTACACCACTTGATTGCTTCTAAGTCAATCTTGACTTTTTGCATTTTTTGTGTCACAATATAACAGTAGATATCAAGATAAATAACATTCACACAAGGAGGGACGATTCATGAAAAAATGTTTCATAGTACTGTTAGTAGTTGCTATGCTATGTTTGGCTGGATGCACAAAAAAAGAACCAGAGAATACACCAGCTTCTCAAACACCAACCCAAACAGAAGTAGCAAAAGTGCTTACTGATGCAGAAAAATTAGAAGATTTAAAGAAGAAAATCACTGTTGTTGAAAATCGTAAGGAATATAATGATGAAAGTGGGGATTTATTATATTATCTTCAAGAGGATTATTTAGTTACCGATGTGGATGATCCTATCATTCAAAAAATCGTGTCAAATTATCCAAAGACTGACATTGAAGAATTGAATGCTGACATTCAAACTATGTTCCAAGATGTTGGCATACAAAGAATGTATCCAGACGATGTTTATTATTCTACACGTACTTATTCTGTATTTGGAGTGCATAACGATATTTTAACGATTGGTGTAGCAAAAGACTGGTGGTGGGGTTCACCTCATCCTTGGCCTAGTAGTTCTTTTGAAAGTTACGATTTAAAAACGGGTGAAGTATATGATTTCCCTGCAGATGTAAAAGATGAAATCTATGCAAAAGCAGTAGATGAGTTTATGAGTCTTGCCAAAGAGCAAAACTATATGGGGCTGATGGGGAGCTATTATGATTTAGAAGGAAATGCATATCGTTATTTAGAATATGAAAATGAGCAATATACACTAACTGATGAAAATGTGTTAAGAATGGCAGTGGATAAAGCTTTACATGATGGTGATTTCTATTTTGAAGATCAAAATATTTGTTTTAGCTTTGATGCCTCGGTTTCTTTAAGTGACTGGGCATCCAGAATATTATATTCTGGGATTGTTATTCCAAATGAATGGAATATTTAATAGCTTTATGCTAAAAAAGGAGGAACGAGTGTATGGCAGCTAATGTGTTATGGAAAGATAAAAAAAGACCTATTTTTGGATTACCAATTTCATTTACTACATATACATTAACAGAGGATAAGTTACTAATTGATTCTGGCATTTTATCTAGGCATCAAGAAGAAGTAAGGTTATATCGTATGACAGATTTTAGTGTGAGTCAAACATTATTTCAAAGAATATTTGGTGTGGGCAATGTCAATATTTCTTCTTCGGATAATATGCAAGGCGATTTTTCAATTGTAAGTGTTCGCAATCCTTTTACGGTTAAGGAGATGTTCTCTGAAGCAGTAGAAAAAGTTCGTGGTGGTACTAAAATGGGAATGGCTGAATTTGTTAGATAATATAAAATAATCAAAAGGCTTAAGAAGAATAATTCTTAAGTCTTTTTTTAGGAAAATATCTTTATCTTTTAAAATCCATATGAGATAATAAACTAAAAGGAGGCCTTTTATGAGGAAGAAAGAAAATATTGGAGAGAAACAAAAACAAGTGGAGATGAACTTAAAAGAAAAAGCTAGAATGAATGTGGAGGATTTATATACAGCACTCAAATCATCTGACGAAGGTGTCAGCGTAGTTAATATAGAAGACCTGCAAGAAGAGTATGGTCCTAATACCATTGAAATTGATGATAACCATACCTTACTCAATCGCTTAAAAGAAGCTATCATTAATCCGTTTAACGTGGTGTTTATGATTGTGGCATTCATTACGTTATTAACCGATGTAATTCTTCCCGCTACACCTGATTTTTCAACATTTATCATGTTAATTGCTATTGTATTCATTTCGGCATTTATCTCGTTTCGTGAACAGGCAAAATCGGATGAAGCAGCACAAAAATTAAAAAACATGATTTCTAACCAATTAGATGTCATTCGTGATGGTGTGGAATATACAGTAGATGTGGAAGAAGTGGTACCAGGTGATTTAGTCAAACTATCATCTGGTGATATGATTCCGGGTGATGTTAGGTTTTTAGAAGCAAAAGACTTATTCATTGATCAAGCATCACTGACAGGAGAATCTGTTCCAGTTGAAAAATTTGCAATCTTTAAAGGAGATACCGATATTACCGATATTTCGAATATTGGATTCATGGGAACCAACATCGTCAGTGGAAGTAGCAAAGCGATGGTAATTGCGACAGGAAGTGATACGTATTTTGGTAGTATGGCAAAATCGCTATATAGTGTCAATGAAAAAAATAGTTTTGAAAAAGGTGTCGATGCTATTTCTGGATTACTCATTAAGTTTATGCTCGTCATGGTTCCTATTATTTTCTTAATTAACTCCTTTACCAAGGGAGATTATTTATCTGCTTTACTTTTTGCGATTACGATTGCAGTTGGCTTAGCACCTGAGATGCTTCCTGTTATCATGACAACAACCCTTGCCAAAGGCGCTGTAGAAATGTCAAAAAAGAAAACAATTGTGAAACGTTTAGGTGCGATTCAAACATTTGGCGAGATGAACATTTTGTGCACGGATAAAACAGGAACCTTAACAGAAGACGAAGTTGTACTTGAGCGATACATGGATGTCAAAGGCAATGAAAGTTTAAGAATCTTAAGACATGCTTTTTTAAATAGCTATTTTCAAACAGGGCTTAAAAACTTAATTGATATTGCGATTATCACGAGAGCAGAAAAAGAAAAACTAAACGTATTAAAAGAAAAATATGTGAGAGAAGACGAGATACCATTCGATTTTTCTAGAAGACGTATGAGTGTAGTTTTAAGAGATGATAATGGAAAACGTCAATTAATTACGAAAGGTGCCGTAGATGAAATTCTTTCTATTTGTTCCTATGTAGATATTGATGGACAAGCCATTGAACTAACAGAGGAACTTAAAAAAAGTGCCTATGAGGTATACGAGAAGAATAATAACGAAGGCTTACGAGTACTTGCGGTGGCACAAAAAAATGAAATTCATGATGTGAATACATTTGGTGTACAAGATGAAAGCAATATGGTGTTAATTGGTTTTGTGGGATTTTTAGACCCACCAAAAGAAAGCGCCAAAGGAGCTATCGCAGCACTTAAAACACATGGTATTGAAACGGTAGTATTAACAGGGGATAGTGAAGGTGTGGCATTAACTGTGTGTGAAAAAGTGGGAATAGAAGTAAGTCACCGTTTAACGGGGCGTGACGTAGAAGCCATGACCGATGAGGAACTAAAAGAAAGAATCAAAGAGTGTCACTTGTTTTCAAAGCTTTCTCCACTTCAAAAACAAAGAGTGGTTAGGTTATATCAAGAAAACGGCAATACCGTTGGGTACATGGGAGATGGTATTAACGATAGCCCTCCACTAAAGCAAGCAGACGTTGGTATATCTGTGGATACCGCAGTAGATATCGCTAAAGAAACGGCAGATATTATTTTGTTAGAGAAAGATTTAAACGTGTTAGAAGAGGGCGTTATTAATGGAAGAAGAACATTTACGAATTTATTAAAATACATCAAGATGGCAACAAGCGGTAATTTTGGTAATATGCTTTCCGTTATTATCGCAAGTATCTTCTTACCATTTTTGCCAATGCTTCCAGCACACATCTTAATTCAAAACCTATTAAATGATTTTGCGCAAATTGGAATGCCATCGGATAATGTAGATCCAGAGTATTTAAAGAAACCAAAAAAATGGGATACCAAAGGTATCAAACGTTTTATGGTAGCTTTTGGTGTTATTAGTACCTTACTAGATGTATTGTGTTTCTTAATCTTGTGGTTTGTATTTGGATTTAACACAATAGAGAAAGCAGTACTATTCCAAACAGGCTGGTTCACCTTTGGAATTCTTTCACAAACGCTGATTATTCACATGATTCGAACAAGTAAGTTGCCATTTATCGAGAGTCGTTCTTCAAAAGGATTACTCATTTCTACAGCATTGATAACGTTAATTACACTATGTATCTCATTTACAGGAATTGCACATATCTTTGATTTAAGCAAAATGCCAATCACATTTTTAGCGTATATTGTAGGATTAATTATGATTTATATTGCTTTGATTCAAGTGTATAAAGTAAGGTACATCAAGAAAAATCATGAATGGCTATAATACTTGACAATGAAGATTGTTAATGGTACGATTTTTTTAACGAAAAATCGTTTAACAAAAGGAAAAACGATTGTTTAACCTTATTTTGACGGAGGATTAGCATCATGAAACGCGAGAAAACAGATTCAGGAAAAGTCGGCAACAGCTACTTCCAAGAAAAGTATGCCAGGCGAAAACTGGTATCATCCAAAGAGTATCTCACATGGCTCATCGGCTTTATGCAGGGAAGAGGTCTTAGGTACATCGATGACGAATCTGTCCTGTACGACAACACCTTAACCGAGCATAGCAAAGAAAAACTCTTAGCCATATCTGAGTTTTTCTCACTCATCGATGAATTCTGCCGGATGCACAGCATCAACCAGAAAATTCACGAAAAGGAAAAAATCAGTTTTCCCCATCAAGAATACGTATTCGAAGGAGACGGATACTACTTTAGTATCCTCACTATCGTAGGCCAAGGAGCCATCACAATTCTCACCATACTCACTAAAGAAGAAGCAGAAGAGCTTTGTGACTTCTTCATCGCCATCGACGACATTCTAAAATAAAAAGAACCTAGCAGGGTATCCCTGCTAGGTTCTTTTTCGCCTAAAAGGACCGACCAAGAGGGACGCTGGATTTTGGTCGCGTCTCGTTTTCGAACCGCTTCTCTCCCAACGTTTTTCATTGTCGCATTCCGACCAAAAGGGACAGACGTTTTCAAATCATTCAGCCACAGGGCTTTTAAAGGAAAGAAAAGGCCAAAATAAGATATTTCCTTAAACGCTACCGCAACAAGACTTTTAACGTCTGTCCCTTTTGGTCGAAATTCCTCTTTTGAAATCCTTGTGGCTGAACGATTTGAAAGATTGCATTCCGACCAAAATCCAGCGTCCCTCTTGGTCGGTCTTCTTGAGCGGTTTCTCTTGACCAAAAAAAGGATGTGGTATATAATAAATTCGGTAGGGAAGGATTCTTAACTACAATTAAAGGAGGATATTATCATGGTTGAAGATAATGCGATTAAAGCACCTAAGTCGCCATTTGCGATGAGGGAGAATGAAATCAAGGTTTTTGATGGAAAAGATGGATATGCTTCTATTGATCAAGTTGTTTTTAAAATCAATATGGGGTATATTAATGAACTGCATTTTCAAATTTTGGAAATCATTAATGAGTTTGAGTTTATTACTTCTAGGCAGATTTATCAAATGCTTACTATTAAAGGAATTGAGGTAAAATCTCAAGATAAGCTTAATAAGAAGCTTGAAGATATGATTAAGAGTAAAATTATTACGAGATATTACTTTTCTAGTGATGAGGGAAAGGGTATCTACCGTATTTATTGTTTGGATAAGGTGGCTAAGTACCTATTAAATTCGAGAGGTATTAAAACGACTTGGCAGCCTACGGATAATACGAAGCCTGTATACATGCTTAAACGTAGACTTGCTGGTAACCAAGCAATTATTGCATACATGCAAAAAGTTGCTGCGTTTAAAGGGTTTACGGTTAATCCGATTATGTTTGCTAAGCGCCAAAATCTTAAGTTCTCACCATCAGGTGGTCAAATTACACTTGTGAAAAATGATATTAAGGTTGATTTTGTGTTTGAAGTGGTAAGAAGAAATCCAGGTTGGGAAGAGAAGTTTATGGAAAAGATTAAGCTTTATGAAGAGTTCTACGACAATTTCCAAGCGAAAGATTGTGGGTTTGATAAAAAGCCTCAACTCGTTATTATCGGTGAGGATGATGAGCACTTAATTGAAATTTTTAAAGTTGCCAAAAAGGTTAAAGCTGAGATTAATGGTATTGAAGTATACTATTCGACTGATTTAAGACAACTTGAAAACGATATTGATAAAACATTAATTGCATTTAAGCAAGACCCAGAAACGGGAAGATATAGAATGGAAATGCAACAAGTTCCGCTTCTTGCAAAGGAATAAAAAAGAAAGGAATGAAAAACATGAAAGTATTATTAACGGGAGGTGCGGGCTATATTGGTTCGCATACAGCTGTGGAATTGCTTGAAAATGGCTACGATGTTGTCATTGGAGATAACTTTGTTAACAGTAAGCCAGAGGTATTAGAAAAAATTAAACAAATTACAGGAAAGAATTTTAAATTCTATGAGGCTGATTTTACAAAAAAAGAAGATGTAGAGAACATTTTTAAAACAGAAGGCGATATTGATGTTGTAGTTCATTTTGCTGGTCTTAAGGCAGTTGGAGAATCATGCTCTATTCCCGTTAGCTACTATAGAAATAACATCGATAGTACACTGACATTACTAGAGATGATGAAACAATATGATTGCAAAAATCTTGTATTTAGTTCTTCTGCTACCGTATATGGTGTGCCGAAAACGGTTCCTCTAAAAGAGGATATGCCTACTTCGTGCACAAACCCTTATGGTTGGACCAAACTAATGAATGAGCAAATCTTAACCGATGTGGCTAAATCCAATCCAGATTTATCTATTGTTTTGCTTAGATATTTTAATCCTATTGGAGCTCATGCGAGTGGCCTAATTGGGGAAGATCCAAATGGCATTCCAAACAACTTGATGCCATATATCACAAAAGTTGCTAAGGGTGTGTATCCAAACCTTAATGTTTATGGCAATGATTACCCAACCAAAGATGGTACGGGAGTGAGAGATTATATCCATGTAGTTGATTTGGCTAAAGGTCACTTAAAAGCCATTGAGTATAGCCTAAAGCATAGAGGAGTTGAAACCTTTAATTTGGGCACTGGTAATGGATATAGTGTACTTGATATTGTGAATACTTTTACAGCAGTCAATCATGTGAATGTGCCATATCAAATTGTGGAAAGACGTCCTGGTGATGTTGCTGAATGCTACGCAGATGCTACTAAAGCAAATCAAATTCTTCATTGGAAGGCAGAGAAGAACTTAGAGGATATGTGCAAAGATTCTTGGAATTTTGTAAGCCATCAATCTTAATAGAAAATAGAAAACAATCAAAAAACAAGCCCATCTCTGAATGATGTGCTTGTTTTTTTTTATAAAAAACCACCAGTATATGAAAATACGCTGGTGGCTTAATTCTAGCATCATTTTTAAAACTTAATCACAGTAGCATCTTTATCGTCGTTGGTAATGGAACTTACATTAATCTCACTTGTTTTAGGTCTTAGTGGCTCTACAATGAAATCGTTTTCACCGTTATTATCAACATCAATGTAAATCTCTGTGTTTCTAGCATTTTTATCATTATAAGAGGAATTGTTATAATTTTCGGTAATTCCATAAGATGGGGAAGTATCATATTGATCGGATGCAATTGCATGACTAAACATTTCAAAGTTGTATTCCGCAGACTTGTGTTCCTCATAATATTTTTTGTTAATAAAATCAGTTTTACCTCTACCAACAATCGTTTTTCCAGAGTCGGTCTTGGTTTTGTAAACACAAGTCTTAAATGGTAGAGTGGTTAATTTCCCTGGTTTATAGTATGGAACGTAAGCAATTTCAGCACCCATCAAGTTAGAAGTAATCTTATCAGCACCTTCTTCAGTCTTACCATCTGCCAAAATTCTTTTATACTTCCATCTTTTCTTATTACCAAGTTCTGCAGCCCAATATTCAGACTCTTCGGCGGTCATATCACCAAACAGAATCTGTGTTTTGGTGTTAGTAATAATGACATCTTTAAAGTAGGCAAGTGACTTGGTTTTTGTAAGTTGTGATAAGTTCTGAATGGTAATTAAGGTACCACAACGATATTTTCTAAATAGAGTAAAGAATGCTTCAGTATCTTTATTAACGTATAATGGAAACTCATCAATATAAATAAAGTGAGGTGTTCTGGTATCCTCAATTCCAGGACGTCTTAAAACAGCATCCTTGAAGGAAAGAATGGCGAACATACCAAATGCCTTTTGATGAAGCTCTCCTAAATCACCTTGTCTGGTACAAACTGTAATGATTTGTCCTTCTTCTAAGGCTTTATCTAAATCTACATTATTATTTCTACTACATAAAACTCTTTTAATACCAGGGTTACGAAGGAAGTTATCTAGCTGTGTCACTGCACCATAAACAAACTTTTCGGTTTCTTTTCTACCACTACCATAAGTAGTAGAAATCTCATATCCATGGATGTTAACAGGTGGTTTATAGAAGTTTTTCTCAAAGTAGCCAATTAACGATTTATAATCTTCGGAAAGTTCAGGATCTTTTTTTAGCACTTCACACATTTCTTCTGCAATATCAAAGTTGTTTAAAATACCAAGCATATCTTCTAGGGTAGGGATTTCACCGTTATGCATTCTAGGATAAACAAGTTTTAATAAGATAGCCAAGTTTTCAAATGCCTGTTGCGTAACTTGTGCAAAGAATTGGTTATCTCCACTAGAATTCTCGGCATCATACATTCCTTTTAAAACAGTAGAAATAATGGCTGCAACCTTAGCAGGATCCTTACCAACAAAAGGGTTTACACCAAGTGTATCAGGATTCATAGGGTCAATGATATTAACGGGAATATTATAAGATGCTGCTACCTTTTGCACACGACTAATACAAGCATTATCGGGTGCCACCAAAGTAAAACCAATCCCACGATAGTACATTTCGTTGGTAGTAGGATCGACATATTTTAACATATCACTGACATAATCTTTATATTCACTTGCTCTTCCATCGACAGGTGATAAATAAGAAAGAGTAAAGTTTGCATTTAAATACTCGTTGTTATAAGGAGCTCTTAGTGTGGCAAGACCAGCTTGAAGTGCATTGTAACCAAGTTTTTTACTTACCTCTCTAAAGAAGTATTTTCTCTCTAAATCCATTGCACACATTGGCTCCACAATCATAGAAGTTTTACCAGTACCAGTTGCACCTTGAACAAAGGTAGCTTCAAAACGTTTCTTTTCTGGAATAACAGCAGGTTTTCCCGTTTGATCATCGATACAAATATGAGCATTGCAAAGGAATGTGTCAGGAGTCTTTTTCATGCTTTTAGCAGTTTGTAGCTTGAAGCCTTTAAAATCTTCAAAGGAATCAATCCAATCCTGATCAGCATCCATAACGTCATTAATGTAATAATCTAGTGCCCCACGAATTGACAAGAATGGTAATAGTAACGAAATAGCACGAATAGCAGAAGTAACAGTAGTAGCTAAATTAGCAGCAATATATTTAAAATTGCTTGCATGCATTAACACTACCCAACATACTTGGTTGGTCCACTGTGCAGCCATAACTGTGCAAATGATACGGAATAAAATGGAGTATTTTACATACGCTCTCATTGGCATCGTAATGGTAGTACACATCGTAGAAGAGCAGAAAAAGCAGTAAGCACAAACCACAACAGCTAAAGCTGCAGTATAGCCAACAGGAGACCAATAGGAAACACATTGACCGGTAAGACCAATCACAAAAAATTCCACAATTCTATCTACAGTTAGCCAAACTGCTAATATGGTAAACACATATGTGAAAAAATCGTTTAAATTAATATTGAAAGGCTTTAATAGTGCGTCAATCGGATCAAGGATTTTTGATACGATTGTTGTCACTAATTTTTTAAACATAAATAATACCTCCAAACATTTGATAGATTGACAAATCACATCATCTATATTATGCTATATTTTAATGAAAAAAGCAAGAGATAATCGGGAATTTCAACTAAAAATTATGTAAATTTGGAGGAAAAACATGAAAATCATTGTAGGACTTCGGAAATCCTGGGCAAAAATATCAAGAAACAAGGCACAATGCGGGATTCATGGTTGTGGATGCACTATCCAAAAAATATGGTATTTCGATAGAAAAAGAAGAATTTAATGGACTAACAGGTAAAGGAGAAATTGAGGGACAGAAAGTGATGCTTGTTAAGCCTCAAACCTATATGAACCTTAGCGGGGAATGTGTTAGTCAATTGTTAAATTTTTACAAATATTCGGAAGAGGATTTAATCGTGGTTTACGATGATATTGACATCGAAATGGGCAAAATTCGAGTACGTTCCAAAGGACATGCAGGTTCTCATAATGGCATGCGTAATATTGTAGCAATGCTTGATTCAGAGAATTTTATTCGTATTAGAGTAGGCACCGATAAACCTGAGGTAGGCTTTGATTTAGCAGATTTTGTCCTAAAAAAATTAGATAAAGAAGAAAAGCAAAAAATAGGGCAAGGAGTGGAACTTGCTGTCAAAGCAGTAGAAGAGGTTGTTATTCATGGTTGTTATAGTGCCATGAATTTATATAATGGTATCATTGAAAGTCCCAGTAAAGAAAAGGAAAGGAAGTAACATGAACGAGCTAATCATTAATCAGAATACAAAAGACGATAGAATCGAAGTTTGTACAATTGAAAATAACCAAATGACAGAGTTTTATTCTCACGGTGAGCAAAATGCTGGTATTATCGGGAATATTTACTGTGGCATTGTGCAAAACGTGGTAGACGGGATGCAGGCTGCGTTTGTGGATATTGGTATTGATCGCAATACGTTTATTTCTATCAAGGATGCACTTCCAAAGGTTGACGTAGCAAAAGAAGAGCTTGTCATTACCCAAACAATGTCAGATATACTAAAAAAAGGAGATAAATTATTAGTCCAAATTCGTAAAGAACCGAGTGATGAGAAGGGGGCTAGGGTTTCGACGCACATTACTCTCCCAGGAAATTACATTGTTTTAATGCCTAAAACGGATATTATTACAGTATCGCAAAAAATCACTAATCTGGAGGAAATTCATCGTTTAAAGGAAATTGTAAAAGGAGTATTACCAAAGGGCTATGGTGTGATTATTCGAACAGATGCGGAAAATATTGCCCAGGAACTTATTCAACAAGATGTGACAGAAGTTGTGAATAAATGGAAGTCAATCGTAAAACAATACCAAAAAATGTCAAATTATGGGATTGTTTATGATGATCATGACGTGATTATAAAGACAGCAAGAGATATGATTCATCAAAACATTCAAAAGATATATACAAATAGTAAGGAAATATGTGAAAAAGTGCAAAAAGTGGCATCACAAAAGGGAAAAAATGTGGAATTTATTGAAAGCGATAACTTATTTGAAAAATTTGGCTTGATAACAGAGCAAAAAAAAGTGGATGACAGAAAGGTTTGGCTGGATTGTGGTGGCTATATTGCAATTGATAAAACAGAGGCGTTAACGGCTATTGATGTGAATTCTGGTAAATATACAGGGGATGTTAGCCTTGAGAAAACAGCCTTAGCGGTTAATTTAGAAGCGGCCATCGAGATTATGAAACAAATTCGTTTAAAAGATATTGGTGGCATTGTGGTGATTGATTTTATCGATTTAGAAGATAAGCAAGATCAAGCCAAAGTGGTAGAAATAATGAAGCAAGAAGCCCTAAAAGATAGAAGTAAAATTGATATCAAAGGCTATACAAAGCTTAATTTGGTAGAACTTACCAGAAAAAAACTTTATGTTTAAAAAAGCACTTGTCATTTTAACCAAAATGTGTTAATATGATGTACGCAAGTTGTACTTGCCTTGCTCTAAGCTTTTAAGTCTTAGGGCCATATGTCCAAAAGGAGGTGTAAATTATGCAAAACAACTATGAATCAATCATTATCATTAACTCTAACCTTGAAGAGGCTCAAATTAAAGATACTGTAACAAAAGTTACAAACTTAATTTCAGAGCACGGAAAGATTGAATCAACAGAAGAATGGGGAAAGAAAAAATTAGCATATCCTATCCAAAAACAAAATGAAGGATACTATGTACTAATTAACTTTAGTAGCAACCCAGACTTTATTGACGAACTAGAAAGAGTTTATAACATCACAGACGAAGTTATTAAACACATTGTAGTGAAGAAATAAGGAGGAACTTTTATGAACAAAGTAGTTCTTATGGGAAGATTAACTAGAGACCCTGAAGTTAGGTATACTAGTACTAACAACACGCTTGTAGCTTCTTTTTCACTTGCAGTCAATCGTAGATTTGCAAGACAAGGAGAGGAAAGACAAGCTGATTTTATCAATATTACGGCTTGGGATAAGACGGGTGAATTTTGTAGCAAATACTTCAAAAAAGGTCAACAAGTTGGTATTATTGGAAGAATTCAAACAAGAAACTATGATGATAAAGACGGGAAAAAGGTCTATGTCACAGAAGTAGTAGCAGAGGAAGCTTATTTTGCAGATAGCAAAAGAGAAGGCGAGCAAAATCCATTTGGTGGAAATACAGCAGCCGATGCTCCATTTAACAGTGCTACCGCTCCAAGTGAGTTTAGTCAAGTAACCGATGACGATTTACCATTCTAGATTCTAAATTTTAAGGTGGGAGGAAAGAATAATGGCTGAGAAAAAAGGAACCAAAAAGTTCAATAACAGAAATAATAATAACGATGATGACAATATGCCAAGACAAAGAAAAATTAAGAAAAAAGTTTGTGCATATTGTGCAGATAAAGCATTAGTAATTGATTACAAAGATGCTGATAAGTTAAAGAGATTTGTTAGTGAAAAAGGTAAAATCTTGCCAAGAAGAGTAACTGGTCTTTGTGCAAAGCATCAAAGAGAAGTGACACTTGCTATCAAACGTGCAAGACAAATTGCATTATTACCATTCGTGGCAGAATAATCTCATATAATATAGGTTTTAGGAAGTGGCTAAATTATGGCCACTTCTTTTTTGCACATTCAGGGACAATCATTTTTGTGCGATTTCGCACAAAAATGGTTGTCCCTGAATGTGCAAAAAAATAAAAGCATAGCTAAGGCCTTCTTCGAATACATTGTATCAAACAGTGTATTTGTAAGGAGGCTTTTTACATGGAAAAAGTATACATAGAGGAGCGTGCCATTGAACTTGCTCACTATATCATCGATACAAAAGATACTGTGAGAGGAACAGCAAAACGTTTTGGAGTGAGTAAAAGCACCGTGCATAAAGATGTGACAGAAAGGCTTTTAAAGATAAACCCCTACTTAGCAAAAGAAGCCAAAAAAGTATTAGAAGGAAATAAAGCAGAAAGACATATTCGAGGAGGAGAGGCAACCAGGAAAAAATATGCACATCATCAAAAATCATGAATGGCAAAAATGAAGGACTATTTTTTTAAGGAAAATAGTCGTTTTTTTTTAGGAATATATGGTATAATACCATTGTATGAGGTGAAAAATGCGATGGAATATAAAGTTGAGGAACTATCTTTTCCAAGTACGAATGGAAAAGATGAAGTGTATGCAAAAATACTAAGTCCCATAGATTCCAGCAAAATCAAAGGCATCATTCAGTTTTGCCATGGAATGTGTGAGTATTTTGATAAATATATGGAATTTTTTAAATATATGTTAGAAAATGGCTATGTCGTATGTGGACACGATATGATTGGTCATGGGAAAACGGCAAAGTACGATAGTGACAAAGGTTTTTTTGCAGAAAAAGATGGCTATAAGTATATGATAGCAGATACGAAAACGATGACAGATCTTGTCAGAGAACGTTTCCCGTATCCAATGCTTTTTTTAATGGGACATTCCATGGGGTCTTTGGTTGCTAGAAACTATGCTGCAAAATTTGGAAAAGACTTAAATGGGTTGTTACTATGTGGAACGGTGGGGCCTCAACCACTGATTGATTCTGCAATTCGACTTTCCAATTTTATCATCAGAAAAAAAGGAGAAAGATATCGTAGTAGGGTACTGTATCAAACTTTTAATGATTTTGCATGCATTGGTTTCAAAGGTGAAAGCAAACTTGCTTGGACAACCAGTGATGAAGAACAATTAAAAGAAACTATCATGGATGATAAGCAAAACTTTATTTTTACCGCTTCTGGCTTTAGAGATTTATTTAAATTGGTCAAGTATGCAAATGCAGAAAAAACGATAGAAACTATACCTAAGTCACTTCCTGTTTTGTTATTTTCTGGAGAAGAAGATCCAGTGGGCGAAAGAAAACTTGGCGTGAATAGAGTGGCTAGACTATTAAAACATGCAAAACTAAAAAATGTAACTGTGAAACTATATCCGAAGTGCCGTCATGAAATGCTACGTGAGGTTAACCGAAAACAAGTATTTAGAGAGGTACTAGATTGGGTAGAACAAATTAGATTTGGAGAAGAAATATGATGATAAAAGTTGTCATTGCTGTGGTTTTGATACTGATATTTTTAATATATACCCTCTATTTTAAAAACTACTTGAGAGTTACCAAGGTATTTAAAACACTCAAAAAGTTTTTAGATACAAGAGATTCTTTTGTAATAAAAATGGTTCCTGAAGTAAAAAACCAAACAGTAGCTAAAGAAATAGTTGATTTAGTAAAAGATAGAAAAGACCAGTTTCAAAAAGGGTATAACCTTGCAATTCAAGCAGATGTCGCTCTTAATTCTTATTTAAAAATGTTTTATCAGGAATTTCAAAAACCAAGCCAAAATGAAATGATAAACGAAATGATGCAAAGAATTAAAAACTTAGAAATGCAGCTCAAAAAGATTCGAGAAGAATATAACCATGAAGTAGAACAATATAATCAAACTATTGTAAGGCATCGATGGGTGTGTATTAAGCTAATTCACATGAAACCATTGGATGTCTATCAAAATAAAAGTAAACAAGAAAATGTCTAAAGTGGGACGCAAATTGTCAAAATGGAAACAATTTGCGTCCTTTTTTTATAAAAATAATGCAAAACAAAAGGACATAGTATATA
This sequence comes from Clostridiales bacterium UBA1234, assembly GCA_002308995.1. Classification (GTDB taxonomy): domain Bacteria; phylum Bacillota; class Clostridia; order TANB77; family UBA1234; genus UBA1234. Next base: position 17,949 of record DBWQ01000028.1, read on the forward strand.
ATAAATGTGAGAAATTCTAAGCAGGAGGTAAAAAATGGATTTTTCAGAATTAAGTGATGAAAGAATTGTGTGCCCAGGGCTTGAAAATGAAGATAATGATGTAGAAGTAACTCTTAGGCCTAGGACACTAGATGAATATATTGGGCAAGACAAAGTGAAAGAGAATATGAAGGTTTTCATAGAAGCGGCAAAAAAAAGAGGCGAGCCACTAGACCATACACTTTTGTATGGTCCTCCAGGTTTAGGAAAAACAACCCTTTCCAATATTATTGCGAATGAAATGAATGCCAATATCCGTATTACATCAGGACCAGCCATTGAAAAACAAGGGGATTTAGCAGCGCTTCTTACCAACTTAGCCCCAGGAGATGTGCTTTTTATTGATGAGATTCACCGCCTTAATCGAAGTGTAGAAGAAATTTTATATCCAGCTTTAGAAGATTTTTCACTAGATATTATTATTGGTAAAGGGCCAAGTGCAAGGTCCATTAGACTAGATTTACCTAAGTTTACGTTGGTAGGTGCTACCACTAAAGCCGGAAGCTTATCATCTCCTCTAAGAGATAGATTTGGTATTATTCACCGTTTAGAATTATATTCCACAGAGGATTTAACTACGATTGTCAAACGTTCTGCGAATATCTTAAAGATAGATATTACCGAAAAGGGTGCCAAAGAGATTGCTTCTCGTTCTAGAGGAACACCAAGAATTGCAAATCGTTTATTAAAGAGGGTAAGAGATTTTGCCCAAATTCAAGGGGATGGCACCATTACGGATGAAATAGCAGATAAAGCTTTGTTTAGTTTAGAAATAGATAAATTAGGACTAGATAATATCGATAGAGTGATGCTAGAAACCATTATTAAAAAATTTGCAGGTGGACCTGTTGGGGTAGAAACGCTAGCATCAGCCATTGGTGAAGATGTGGATACGATAGAAGATGTTTATGAACCATACCTAATGCAAATTGGTTTTTTAAATAGAACTCCACGAGGTAGAATGGCAACCAAAGATGCGTATGAACATTTGAAGATAAGTTATGGAGAAAACACTTAAGATAAAGGAATGGTGAGTATATGAAAATCAAGAATTTGAACCACAAGTAGATTCTGAGAGGCAAGCTTCACAAGAAAGGGGATAGATAATTATGTTGGAGATTAAAACGAAGGATATTAGAGAATATGTTTTTCGTGTTTTACAAAAGAATTCATCTGAAGAACTTACTTGTGAAGAACTATCTAAGATTACCTTTTTGAATCTCAATCAGATGAATTTCAAAAGGGAATGGAATGAATATGATTTTAGTGATTTGGCGTACTTTACTAATTTAGAAAGTTGCACGTTAAATGGCTTTGTAGTAGATGAAAAAATGATTGTAAACTTAAATCAACTACCTCATTTAAAAGGACTAGTTTTTAACCATTGCCAGTTTTCTACGAATCACGTGATAACCTCTCCAATTGATACACTTGTCTTAAATTGGACAAGTATCAATGATTTGAATAATTTTAAAGAAAGCAGTGGATTACAAAGATTAAAAATCATTCATGCCAAAGAAGTGGTAGATGCAAATAGCTTCAAGCCATTCGAGAAAATAGAAGAATTAGATGTATGTGATTCAAAAATTCAAAATGTGAGTGCAATAGATGAACTAAAAGCATTAAAGTCACTTCGCCTAGATGGCAGTATACTTGATAGCGATTATCAAAGAAAAGATATTTCTTTTTCTCATGAAGAAGAATTCTTTTTAATGGGATAAGGGAGGGCAAATGATGGATACCAAAACCAAGAGATTGTATTCGGAAGTTTATGCAATGTTACAAGCACTGGGAGAGGAGTATATCAAAAGACTACCAACTCAGTTATATCATTTAATAGAAAACTCAAAAGATGGTTCCTATATGCCTGTCTATCATATTGAAACATTAGAAAACGAAACTAATATTATGAGAGAAAGTTTAGCTATGATTGCACTATTTCATTTAAACTATTGGTGCGAAAGTGAAGAAGAAAAAAAGGAATTGGAACAACTTTTAGAAGAAAATGAAAAGAAAAATAAAGAGACTTTAAAAGAAAACTATGATTTGCAAATGGTGCTTGGAAAGGAGAAAAATAGTACGAGCAAAACTACTTTAGTAAATCGTGAAAATGAGACAAATGACTTAAATAACACAGAAGAAAAAAGCTTGGCTAAAAAAGAAAACTTTTTGACAAGAATCATTAAAAAATTATTTCATAAATCATAAGAAAGATATGAGGAATTAAGATGAAGCTATTATTACATACATGCTGTGCGCCATGCTCAACGTATGTGGTGCACAAATTAAGAGAGGATGGATACAAAGATATTACTTCACTTTGGTATAACATCAACATTCACCCTTATATGGAATATAAACAAAGACTAGATACCTTAAAACAATATGCTGAAATGATTGACTTACCTTTAATTGTAGAAGATAACTATGGACTTCGTGAATTTACACAAAACGTGGCACAAAACATCGATGGAAGATGTGTGTATTGCTACGAAAAACGTTTGGATTTTGCAGCAAAATATGCAAGTGAAAATGGCTATGATGCGTTTTCTACTACGCTTTTAGTAAGCCCTTATCAAAAACATGAGTTACTTACCAATATTGCAGAGGAAATGGCAAAAAAATACCACACCACCTTTTTATATCAAGATTTTAGACCAGGGTTTAGAGAGGGACAACAGATGGCACGTGAGGCAGGACTTTATATGCAAAAGTATTGTGGATGTGTGTATTCAGAAGAAGAGAGATATTTAAAAAAGAGAAAATAATAGAATATTCCAATGAAAGGATTGCCTATGGAAAACGAACAAAAGACAATGAGAGAATCAAAATTTGAACTATTGAGAATTATTAGTATGCTATGGATTATTATGTCTCACTATATCTATCACGGAGATGTTGTTTTAAAAAGTACAGGAAGTAATTTATTCATCAGTTTATTAATCATGTCTTTTGGTAGGATGGCGGTGAATATTTTTGTACTCATAAGCGGATATTTTTTGATAGAATCCCATTTTAAAAGTAAGAAAGTATGGGATATATTATTGAAATTATTCTGCTGCTCTATGGTATTGATTTTGATAAAAAAATTGGCTTTTCATACTTTTATAAGCTATGATTTTGTGAAAGTGTTCCATCCATTAAAGCTTTTGCAATTATCTTGGTTTATTCCAATATACCTGGGAACGTACGTGTTGTCTCCTTTTTTAAATAAAGTATTAAACACCATAGATCAAAAACAATATAGATATCTTCTTTTGATGCTATCTTTAGGACTTTTTGTTTTCCCACTATTTCATTTTAATGTTTTTTATCATGATAGCATTTGGTTTGTCTTTTTATATTGTATAGGTGGATATATCAAAAAATATGCTCCTCCATCGAATCTTTATGCCAAAGGATTTTGCGTATTATTACTATTGTTTGTATTATTTACCGCAGAAAAGGTTTTCTTTCATCAACTCAAAGGTGTCTTGTCATCCTATTCACAATTAAATTTTTATTTTAATATTTTGGGGTCGATATGCATCATAGGAATCGTTCATAGTATGAAAATGAAAAACAACCTTTTAGTAAATACAGTAGCAAAGTCTGTTTTAGGAATCTATATTCTTCATGATAACGATATAATAAGAAATCAAATGTGGAAATCACTAAAGTCAAGCTTTTTCTGTTATACATCATCATTATTGTTAGTTTTCTACATGCTTCTTTGCACCTTGGCTATATTTATGACATGTCTGATGTTAGATAAGATAATTTCGAACTTCATGATGAAACTGTTCAATCATATTCCATTATTAGATAATTTGTTTATCAAATGTGATAAATTGATTAATGGAGATGAATGAAATATCTATGACGAATAGAGTTTTTAATATGATATAAGGAAGGAAAGAGAAAGATGAAGCTAATTTCATGGAATGTAGCAGGTTTTCGTGCTTGCCTGCAAAAAGGATTTTTGGATTTTTTTGAACAAGAAAAAGCAGAGGTATATTGCTTACAAGAAGTAAAAGCACTACCAGAACAAATTGATTTTCACCCTGAGGGATATTTTGAATATATTTATCCTGCAGAGAAGAAGGGATATTCAGGAACCGCCATTTATACGAAAGTAAAACCAATCTCTGTTACCTATGGAATGGGATTGGAAGAACATGACCATGAAGGAAGAGTGATTACTGCTGAGTTTGAAGAGTTCTATTTAGTGAATGAATATGTGCCTAATGTGAAGAGGGATTTATCGCGTTTAGATTACCGTATGGTATGGGAAGATGATTTTAAGAACTATCTAAAAAAACTCGAAAAGAATAAACCTGTTATCGTGTGTGGCGATTTTAATGTGGCTCATACAGAAATGGATATTAAGAATGCGAAAGCCAATCGAGGAAATGCAGGATTTACCGATGAAGAACGAGGCAAGTTCACTGATTTATTAAATGCGGGATTTATTGATACTTTTCGCTTTCAGCATCCTGATGTCACCGATAAATATACTTGGTGGAGTTTTATGGGAAATGCAAGAGAAAAAAATGTTGGATGGAGAATTGATTATTTTGTGATTTCTCATAGTATCGAAAATAAATTAGAAGATAGTATGATTTTTGATCATGTATATGGAAGCGATCATTGCCCTATTGGTGTGGTAGTGAAAATGAAATAAAAAATACAAAAGAAAAGGGGAGAAGGTAAATGCTAGCAGCAATCATATTATTGATTTTTGTGATTATCTTAGCCAAAAGAAATCAAGATTATCAAGATGATATCCACCAATTAAGACATTTTCTTTATGAACATAATTTATTAGACGAATATAACGCATCACAAACCAAAAAAGAGGTAATTCGTGTCGAGAAAAAAGAAGAAAAAGTGCCTCTTGTTAAACTTGATTATATAGAAACACCCTCAGAGCCTAAAATGAAACAAGAGGAATCGATACTACCGGAATTGTCTAAGGAAGAAAGACAAAAGCAAATTCAAAGAAAAAAGAATACATTTATCTTGGCGGCAGGAGCTTTTCTGATTGTTTTAGCAGCGATTGTCTTCCTACTTACTACATGGAATACAACACCAAAGGTTATTAAGGTAGGTGTGATGATAGTATTAATTGGATTGTTTATAGGACTTAGCGTTTTATCAGATAAAAAGTATCACTTGGAACAAACATCGAAAACCTTTTATTATATTGCTATGGCACTGATTCCAATTGTGTTAGTAGCGTTATTTGCATTCAAGTTAGTAGGAAACTATTTTTATAAGGAAGCACCACTTCTTTATGGAACCCTTTGCTGTTTGTTTTTGGCTATTTTATATGGCTATGAGTCCTCTAAGGCTAAAAGAACTGTTTTACTCGTAGCGGGACTTTCCTTTCAAGTATTAACGTTGATTTTTGGAATGAGCCACCTTTTTGCTATCTTACCAAAAATAAGTGACTTCTTTATTTTGATAAGCGTGTTTATTGTATACCAAATGCTCTTCTCTATTGTGGTTGCTTCTTTTTCCAAAACACGATATTTAAAAGTGTATCGTCTATTTGGCTATACTTGTTTTGTCATAACTTATTTTTTGATGTTAGTAGTTCTTCCTGGAAGTATCGCAACATCCACATGCGAAGCATCTCATATTTTAGCACTGATACTACTCATCATTTGTTATTCGCGTTTTAATATTTCCAAAGAGTTTGCATTTGGCTTTGCTTTTGATTTATTAATCGTTTTATTGGTATGGACATTTTTAAGTTTATCTTGCTTTACGATAGTAGACTCGTTAAAGATGCTTGGCGTATCCATTACGATTACTGCATTATATGCTGTGCGCTTCCTACGTCAAAAAAGCGAGGTATATAAGCTTATTACATATTTTTCTTTTAATTTGGTTTTGGCAAGTATTTGTTGGTTACTAAAATTAGACAATTTGTATCGCTATATTCCTTTTGCTACGACCCTGTTAATTTTAGTCATAGAAAACTTTCAAATGGAAGGTGCAACCAAAGCATATTTAATTGTATCTTTTGGGATTGCTTTTGCTTTTTGTTGCTTTGAGGATACGGTTACAGCGTTTATCATGACGGTTTTATTAAGCTTTGTTTTCCTTTTATTTATGAAAGAACGGAAAGCTAAAAGAAGAGTATAGTTTACTTCCACTGATGGCACTCATGAACGGCTTGTTCTTTACCAAAAATTTAGTACTAGGTAGCTTTAGAATTTATGTAGCACTGGCACTTTTGATGATTGCGGGATTAACAGGTTTATCTATCATTAAGAAAAAAATGAATTTGTACACAATTGCTTCTGGAATCTACCTTTTGCTAGCTATCATTAATTTTGAGTTTAACAAATATCTTTGCATTGCTTTGATACTTATTTGGGCTATCATACATATGCTAAATCATAAACAGAATAAACCATATTGGTTTGTTATCTTTTCAGCGGTATTAGTTTTATATGAATTCATTGTTATCGATTTGAAAATCTGGGATAAAGTGTTAATGTTTTTAATTGGCTTTTTAGCCTATACTTATGCAGTTTCTAGAATTATCTTTGGCAAACAAAAAATAGTAGAATATATTGTTACAGCTATTTTATACTTAGTAGCTCTTGGAGTATATAAAAGCATGACAGATGCGATGATTTTTACGTCTCTTTTAGTGTTATTTGTCATCTTAGGATATCAAAAGAAGATTGGTCCATTGTTTTTAACGAGTCTTTGCTTTGTGGTAATTAATGCATATCAATTAACCGAAGAGTTTTGGAAACAGATTCCTTGGTGGATTTATTTAGTAAGTGTTGGTGGAATTTTATTGGTATTTGCCATTCATAATGAAGCAGAGGAAAACAAGAATCAAGCTAAATTAAAAAGTGC
>DBWQ01000028.1:24886-38927 GCA_002308995.1 Clostridiales bacterium UBA1234
TAGAAGAAAGTGAATGAAAATAAAATAGAGAAAGTGATTGATTTTTACTTGCTAACGAATACTTTAAAGCAAAAGATAAGAACGGGTTGGCAAGAGGTGAATATTTCTTCAGAAAGATTAGAATCTGTGGCAGAACATATTTATGGTTGTTTAATGTTGGCAATTGCTATTGATAGTGAGTATTCATTAACATTAGACATGAATAAAGTTATTAAGATGATAGCACTCCATGAATTAGAAGAAACACTGATGAAGGATTATACGATTCGTGATAAAATCTCGAAAGAAGAAAAGTTAGCACAAGGAAGAGAATGCGTTCGAAAAGCAACAGAAGGGATGATCAAGCAGGAAGAAATCTGCTATCTTTTAGAGGAGTTTAATGCACATCAAACGAAAGAATCTATTTTTGCGTATCACATTGATAAAATAGAGTGCGATTTTCAAGCAAAAATATATGATTTAAATGGAAACTTTTCTTTGGAAAAAGCATTAGAGGATTTAGTTTACTTTGGTGATGAGGCAAAATTGATTAAAGAAAAGGTTAAAACAGCAAGTGATGTATGGATTGAATATGACAAAAGCCGTTACCAAGAGGATGAAATATTTAAACTACTGATTGAAAAGATTCAAGGTCTTTCTCAGAAGAATTTATCATGAAAATCTTTTCCATTGACTTTCTTCAAAGGGTATGTGACAATGAAATCAGTAAGAAGCGAATGATAAAGGATGTGAACAATTTGAAAAAAAGAGTGCTTTTAGTAAGCCTGTTTTGTGTATTATTCATCAGTTCTGTTCAAGGAATATTTGCCTCTATTTTTCCAGATGTAGAGGAGAATCACTGGTGCTATGATACAATTGTTAAATATTATCAAAAAGGAATTATTCAAGGGTATGAGGATGGTACATTTCGACCAAATAATCCCATTACAAGGGCAGAATACGTGAAGATTGTGAACCAGTTTTTTGCGTATTCATCCGAGCATACACAAAAAAGTACTTTTACGGATATTCCTGAAAATGCTTGGTATTTAGGATATGTTAACGAAGCTGTTCATAGAGGATATATCAAGGGGTATGAAGATGGTACCTTTAAACCAAATGCGCCAATTCGTAGACAAGAAGCAGTAGCGATTTTGGCAAGAATTCTTAAAATGGACGAAGATCATGACACAATTATGGTTCAAGATGCCTTGTCTCAATATAGAGATAAAAACGAAATACAGGATTGGGCATATTCACTCATGAATCAATTTGCTTCGGAGCATTTAATCGAAGGCTATGAAGATGGGACGATTAAACCATTAAAGAATGTAACGCGAGCAGAGACACTGACTCTTTTAAGTCGTATGGAAGAGTATGTAACACGCATAGAAAAAGAAACGTCTGTTGAGACTCCAACAGTAACGCCAACTCCAACTCCGACACCAAGTACTTCCTCAGGTGGAGGCGGTGGTGGAAGTGGTGTTGTAACACCGCAAATAGTTACCACTATCACGTTTCATAAAAATGCAGCAGATGCTACCGGAACGATGAAACAGCAGACAATTAAAGAAAACAAAACCGCAAAACTTTTGAAAAATCAGTTCCAAAGAGAAGGCTATGTATTTTTAGGATGGGCGGATGAGCAAGATAAGGATACTGTTTTATTGGAAGATGAACAAGAATATACAGCACCAAACGAAAAACAATCCTTATCTTTATATGCTGTTTGGAAAGAATTAGCCTCTACTACCTTTTTGCCGGGACAAGTATTAAGTGACCCAGAGGGAGAGTATTGGGGAGCTGACACAGTAGTAAGAATTGAGTGGGCAGAAGAAGCACCAACCCAAGAAATGATTGAGAGTGGTGTAGTGAAGATTATTTCTACAGAAGAATCGGGGGCACCAATCTATTTATGGAAAGAAGAAATAGAACTAGAAGATGAGGAAAATAACGAGAATGGGGCAGCGGTGGAAGAATTGTTTGCTGCTAAACTATGGACAGAAGCAAGTACCATTTATTTAAATCCGGATTCTTCTAATATGTTTTATCAAAAAAATAATCTTTCTTCTCTTTCAATGTTAGAAGATGAAAGAATTAATACTAGTTTAGTAGAAAACATGTCCTATATGTTTTATGGTGCTTCTACAGATGAACTTGATATCTCCTCATGGAATCTTAGTAGTGTGAAAAATATGGATTACATGTTCAGCGTTTTTCATGCAGATAGTTTGACACTGGATGGCTGGGATGTAAGCATGGTTGAGTCTCAAACAAAAATGTTTGAATATTGTACAATAGGAGACTTAAGTTTATCCAATTGGAATCTTGGAGATATAACTACGATAGAAGAGATGTTTTCTTCCTTGAACCTATCTTCCTTAAATTTAACAGGGTGGAATACGGAGAATATTACTAATATGAGTCGTACCTTTTCTCGTAGTTATATTGAAAACTTAGACTTATCGGCGTGGGATACTTCCAAGGTTGAAGATATGAGCAGTATGTTTGCAGAAAGTGTGATTCCTCACATCAACATTTCTCATTTTGATACAAGCCTTGTTACGAATATGGATAGTATGTTTGAAATGGCTGCTGTTTCTCCTCTTACATTATCTTCTTGGAATACTTCTTCATTAATGAGCGCAGAGAATATGTTTAAAGGGGTTAGTACGAGTCAGCTGGATGTTTCAAACTGGGATATTAGTGGACTAGATAGTTTAGCCAGTATGTTTGAAGCAAGTACAATAGAGAATGTCGATTTATCAAGTTGGGACGTAACAAGTATTACTAATATGCAAGATATGTTCTATTTAAGTAATATTGAACATTTAGATGTTTCTTCTTGGGATATGAGCCATGTGGCTATTATAGACCAAATGTTTAATGAATGCCATAACTTAAAGTCACTTGATGTTTCTGGCTGGAACACCTCCAAGTTAACAGATCTTTCTCGTATGTTTTTTGAATGTAGTTCTTTAACAAGTTTGGATTTGTCAGATTGGGATACTAGCAGGGTGACAACCATGGCAGAAATGTTTTCTGGTTGCACTAGTTTAGAAGAACTCGATTTGACTGATTTTGAAACAAACAATGTAGGGAATATGTCATATCTATTCGAAAGATGTCAAGCACTAAAAACGGTTGATTTATCATCATTTGACACTTCAAAGGTAACAACGATGTATTGTATGTTTTTAGATTGTGCTAGTGTGGAACAATTGAATTTATCTAGTTTCAACACAAGCAAAGTTCAAGATATGGAATGTATGTTTTCTGGATGCGAATCCCTTACAGAAATTGTCTTAGATGGAATGGATACGAGTGGTATTACAAGTATGGCAGAAATGTTTAAAGGATGTACTTCAATAGAAACACTTGATTTGTCACCACTTGATACAAGTAATGTCAAAACGATGGAAAGCTTGGTAGAAGGTTGTGCTTCCCTAAAACACATTAATCTTGAAAATGTAGATACCAGTAAAGTGATAAATATGTCAAAGATGTTTAAAGGTTGTGGTCCACTAGAAGAAATTGACCTATCTGGGTTTGATACGAGTCATGTGACGGACATGTCTTTTATGTTTTCTGCCTATCGAGGTATGCAAAGCATTGATTTTTCAACCTTTAATACGGAAAAAGTAGAATCTATGTTGGGAATGTTTTCGGAGTATCATTCAGAGGCTCCAATCAATTTGGCTAGTTTAGATACGAGTAAAGTTGTCGATATGGGATCTATGTTTTATCAGTATCAATCAAATACTCCGATTGACTTGACACCATTAGATACAAGTAGTGCAGAGGTTATGTCGTATATGTTTGGTATGTTTGAAAAGTCTTTCACTTTAGATTTCTCGAATTTTGATACGAGCCATGTTACGACAATGAGCAATATGTTTAGTGAATATAGTTCAGATAAACCATTAGATTTATCAAGCTTCGATACAAGTCAAGTAGAATTCATGAATAGTATGTTTAGTAAATATTCTTCAAATCAAGCATTAGATTTATCAGGATTTGATACCAGTAATGTTACGGATATGGAGGGAATGTTTGCTGGATATTCCTCTGAGGCGGCACTTGATTTATCATCCTTTGATACAAGTAAAGTCAAAACAATGGAATCGATGTTTGCGGGATATATTTCAGAAGCACCACTGAATCTTACTGGAATCAGTACGGATAGTCTTGAAAAAATGCAGAATATGTTTGCAGAGTATGCTTCTGATCAGGCGCTGGATTTATCACAGTTTGATACACAAAATGTATTCTATATGGATCATTTATTTGATGGTTATGCTTCATCTGCAGCATTAGATTTAACCTTTTTAGATTTTAGCAGTGTCAAAACAACAGAAGGATTACTTGCCAATTATCAAGGAGAAGAGCCACTTGATTTATCTCAATTAGATTCTGATGAAATCAAAAAGATGAATGATTGGTTTAGCGGATATCGTTCTTCCTGTGCTTTAGATGTATCCAAATTAAAAATGAGTAAAGTCACGAATATTTCTGGAATGTTTAGCTCTTATGAATCGGAAGCTGCATTAGACCTTACAGGATTTGATACCTCTAATATCATCAATATGTCGTCTTTATTTAGTGGCTACAATTCTCCACAAGTGTTAGATTTGTCATCGTTAGATACAAGTAAAGTCGAGGATATGTCCTATATGTTCTCTGGATGGCTTAGTGATACAAGTGTAGATGTTTCAACATTTGATACTTCTGCGGTTGAAAATATGACGGGAATGTTTAAAGAATTTGATGGGGAAGAAATCATAGGACTAGAAGAGATAGACACTAAAAATGTTACTTCTATGAATGAAATGTTCCAAAACTATAGGCCTTCTGCTGGCATTGATTGCTCTGGTTTTGATACAGGAAAAGTAACAACCATGGCATTGATGTTTAGTGGTTGTGAAAATGTAGAGGAAATTGATGTTTCCAACTGGAATACAAGTTTGGTAGAATCCATGAATGCCATGTTCCAAAACTGTCAATCCATTGAAGAATTAAATCTTGAAAGTTTTGATACACAACTAGTAACCGATATGTCTTACATGTTTGAAAACTGTGCAAACCTTCAAACAATTTATGTATCAGATGCATTTATTGTAGAACAGCTAGATACCTCAGAAAACATGTTTTTGGGGTGTGAAAGTATAGAAGGATATGAAGCAAATTGTGTTGACGCTGATTTTGCAGTAGTAGGTTCTGTAAGACAAAAAGGTTATTTTACAAAAGCAGATTAAAAATGATGGCGGTCTTTTGACCGCCATCTAAAAATTAATCATATTTAATGAGGAGGCCTCCTATGGGAAAACAAATTTGGAAACCTGGAACAATGGTATATCCGCTCCCGGCGGTATTAGTTACTTGTGGCACAATGGAAGATGCCAATGTGCTTACGGTTGCATGGACAGGAACGATATGTACAGATCCCGCCATGACTTATATTTCGATTCGTAAAGAAAGATACTCTTATGATATCATTCAAAAAACGAAACAATTTGTATTAAATCTAACCACAAAAGAATTAGCTTTTGCAACAGACTTTTGTGGCGTTAAAAGCGGGCGTGATATTGATAAATTTGAAGCATGTCATTTAACAAAAGAAAAAGGAAGTTTTGTGGCATGTCCTATCATCAAAGAAAGTCCTATTTCGATTGAGTGTGAAGTAGTGGAAATCAAAGAGTTAGGTTCTCACACCATGTTTATGGCAAAAGTACTAGGCGTCGATGCCGATGAAAAATTTTTTGAAGAAGATGGAAGATTTGCCTTTGAAAAGGCAAATCCGATAGCCTATTCTCATGGTAAATACTACACCTTGGGAGAAAACATAGGAAAATTTGGATTTTCTGTCAAAAAAGTTTGATTAAAAAAATGAGAGTGATATACTAAAAACAGTGGACTATAAACAAACGAGGGGGATAAAAATGAAAAAATTTAGAATGATTTTTTTGTTAGTAACACTAATGCTAGTACTAGTACAAACTACTTGTATATTTGCTTATACGGAACCTTTTAAAGATGTGAAAAAAACAAAATATGAGGCAAGTGTTATGGCACTTACGGAGCTTGGTATTGTGAATGGCTATACCGATAATACGTATCGACCTTCTAGTCCTGTGACGAGAGTGGAACTGATTAAAACAATTGTTTTGGCATCAGGCCTTGAAAAAGTGGCAGAGATAAGCAAAAGAGAGCCTATTTTTATAGATTGCTCTGATTCAGGGGTTTCTTGGGCATATGGTTATATTAATGCAGCAACAGAGTATGGATATCTTCCACCTGTGAGTGGAGATAAGTTAAGACCTAGCGATAATGCTACCATTGAAGATATGGAAGTAATTTGTTTACGTGCGCTTGGGTACAAAAGCATTGTTGAGTCTACTTCTGGAGATATTTTTGCTAGGTACCATGCAAAAGCTAAGGAATTGGACTTGCTAAGAGATGTGAGTTATAAAAGTGTGCAAGATAAATTAACAAGGGGAAATCTTGCTATTATCTTATGGAATGCGCTTAGAACAGAAACATGGGGATTTAATGATGGCGCCACGATGATTGATCGCTACTTTGATGATTACAGTTATTATCCAGAAGTAATGTTAAATACCATTCAAATCAGTAATGATGGTACGATATCGTTTCAGTGCAATGATAAAAATGTCAACGGGTATCGATTGGTACAAGCAGATTTAATCAAAATGCTACCAGGGCTTAGAATGGCTTTGCTCACAAACGATAAAGATAAGGAAATTGTCCATGTAGAAATATTAGATAGCGTTGTTGAGGGAAAAATAGAAGCTGGAAAGATTAATGGGGTAAGTTACCACTTTGATACTATGCCAAGTGATGAATCATTTGTGGTACTAATACCAGATGGAAAAGATGTTGTTTCCTATGCCGTTATTCCACAAGAAACAGAAGTATTACTAGATAATGATCTTATTGAAGATTTGATAGATAAAGATGAGGAGCAAGAAGGTATCTATTTAATTGATGGCAGAATTAAATTCGTCGATGATTTAAGAGAAAAGGATGTTATGGTTAAAGTTACTAATTTTGGTGCGGTGCAAGGTAGCTTTTATTTGGTAGCAAGAAACGTAAGTAAAGGAACCTACCAAAGTTTTGTTACCAAGGGAAGCGAAAAGTTTTTAGAAGTTGATGGTGAAAGGATTCCTATTATTGACCAAACAAGAATTTATGAATATGATAGTAATCTAAAAAGATATATTCAAATTCCAGAAGAGTATCTCTCTAAACAAGGCAATAAGTATATTGGCGAAGAAGTTGAGGTTGCTTGCGATTATTTTGGAAATGCAATAGAGGTTTATTTTGATGAAATCGAAGATGTGGAAGAAACATCGGAAGCAATAGAAGGCCTACTTGATTTAGGAGTGGTAAATAAGTATGCAGATGGTACTTTTAGACCAGAGATGACCGTAACAAGAGCAGAATTAATCAAAGATATTGTACTCATTATGAGGTTAGATGCAGCTGCCGATGTTAGTAAAGGGAAGACTAGATTTGAGGATGTGAACACGAGTCATTGGGCAACAGGATACATTAATGTGGCAGACAATTATCAAGTATTACCAACGCAAAGCACAGAAACACAATTAGCACCAGATAGCAATGCAACTGTTCAAGACGTTCTTGTTTGCGCTGTTAGAACACTTGGCTATCAAAGTATTGTTGAATCAAAAGAAGGAAGCTTTTCACAAAAATATGTGGATAAGGCAAGAGAATTAGGACTATTAAAGAATGTTGCGGAAACAACTTATACAAAACCTGTGACGAGAAAAGATTTGTGCCAAATATTGTGGAATGCTTTACATACAAAAATATGGGAAGTTACTTCAGAAAATGGATCCACTAGTTCATCTAAAACGTTATTTGTAAAATTCTATGATCAAAATGGAATGACAGAAGCCACCAAACCAAATGGCACCATCGTGAATGAATATCAAACAGTTGATATGGAGTATGAGGAACGATTAAAAGTGACGTTTGGTAGTTACGATAGAATTAAAACTGTAAAATATCGTTGGGATAGTGACACTTGGGGGAGTGATCGTTCATCAAATTTAAAACGCAATAAAGGGTATTTAAATTTTACGGTGGATACAGATTTAGAAGAAAACAAAGAACACAAATTAGAAATATGGGTTACCTATCAATATGATACAGAAAGAACGCTTGTCTATCAAATTAAAACACCGAAAGCATCAACACCAACACCAACGCCGACTCCTAGCCAAACACCAACGACTAGTGGAGAGGAAGTTACTTATGTGATTACTGCTTCTGTAGAAGGTCATGGCAAGATATCGCCTTCTGGAGAAACAAATGTAAAAGAAGGTAGCAGACAAAAATATACCATCACGCCAGATAAGGGCTATCAAGTTAGAATTGTACTAGTTGATGGAGAAAGTGTTGGACAAGTAACATCTTATACATTTAAAAATGTGGATGAAAAACATACAATTGTAGCAAAGTTTGAAAAAGAAGAAGAGAGTGGAGAGCAAGAAAAAGCTCCAGAAGAAAAGAAAGAAGAACCAATTAAGAAAATCTCAGAAAAATATCATGATGTGGATGAAAATGAATGGTATGTAAGTGCAGTTAAGTATGCGACGGAACATAATTTGATGAATGGTGTCAGTGAAACAGAATTTGCACCAAGAAAACAAATGACGAGAGGTATGTTAGTGACAGTTTTATATAGAGCTTCCAATAGCACCGGCAAAGACCTTCCTTCCTTTGTAGATGTCGAAAAAGATCAATACTATGCAAATCCAATTGCTTGGGCAGCCCAAAATGGTATTGTCAACGGCATTGGAGAAAATCAATTTGGACCAAATCACAATATCACTAGAGAGCAGATTGTAACAATCCTTTATCGCTATGCTAAATGGAAAGATAGTAGTATTCAAGATATGGAAGGTGTCATGGGACTTGCAGGTTATGTAGATTACATGGAGATAAGTGACTTTGCAACCAATGCATTCCGTTGGGCCATTCATGAAGGTATTATTAATGGAAAATCAGATGGAAACTTGGCACCAAAAGATTTGGCAACGAGAGCAGAAGTGGCAACGATGTTAATGAGATTTTTGGAAAAATAAATGATTTAGAAGCATGAGATGACTCATGCTTCTTTTTTTATGCTAAGGCAGATATATTGGCTTGAATGAGAATGAAGAAGAGATTGAAACAAACGAGTTTCTATGATACAATACAGTCATGGATACTGTAAATTGAAAGAGGAAGATACATGAATAATGATGAAGGAAAACGTTTAAATGATATGGAAACAATGCCCCTGAAAAATCAGACGATACAAGAGATGGGGTATACGTATGTGTTTGTCCTTGGTATTTTTTCTATCAAAGTATCAACTCATTCATCAACGTGAACTTTGGAAATATCCTTTACTATCGATTCTTTTCAAGAGGTTATGGGGTGTATATGGTATTTGGATATCGTTTGTGATGGCGGAATTATTGACGATGATACTAGCTATTATTTTACGTAAGATAAATAAAGAAGAGATAAAACATGCTTTCAAAGAGTAAAAAAATGAATAAATGGAGGAGAAAAACATGGAATCCTTTTCACATAAGTGCCCATCTTGTGGCTCTAATATTGAATATGATGCTGAAACTTTATTGTGGAAGTGTCAGTACTGTAATCAAATATATACACAAAATCAAATTGAAACATTTGAAGAAAAGGAAAATTCACTATCTAAAAGTGAAATTGAAAGCAGTACGGAAGCATCTATGGATTTATATACTTGTGAAAACTGTGGGGCGCAACTTGTTACAGACGAAAATACTGCTGCAACCTTTTGCGTTTATTGTGGGAGTTCAGCCTTAATCAAAGATAGATTATCTGGTGAGTTTAAACCTGATTATCTGATTCCTTTTAAAAAGACACAAAAACAAGCACAGGAATCTTTCATTCATTTTATGAATCATAGCTTATTTATACCAGATAAGTTTATGGCACAAGAAAATCTTGAAAAAATGAGGGGAGTATATATTCCATTTTGGACATATGATCAAGAACAAAGACTCTATAAAAAAGGAACAGGAATTAATATTACGAAATGGACTTCTGGAGATTATTCATATACAAAAGAAGATACATATGAGTTTGAAAGAGATGTTTCTGTAAAATTTGATGATGTTCCAGTGGATGGTTCTAAAAAATTTGAAGATGATTTAATGGATTCCATTGAGCCTTTTGAGTATAAAGAAAAAGAAAAATTTGATGCTAGATATTTAGCTGGATTTTTATCAGAAAAATATGATGTGGATAAAGAAGAAGCATATCAAAGGGCAGAACTGAGAATGAAAAATACCACTCAAAAAATTATAAATCAATCTATTTCGTTTGATAAACAAACAGTAACAGAATCGAAAGAGAAAGGGATGAAAGGCGAGATAAATTATTGGCTACTTCCTGTTTGGATGCTGAATACACAGTATAAATCAAAGCGATATGAATTTGCTATGAATGGACAAACTGGTAAAGTGGTTGGTAAACTACCTTTAAGCATTCCTAAAATTTTTGGTGTTGCATTTGTACTATTTCTTCCTTTGTTTTTATTAGGATACCTTTTAGATTCCATTCATTTGTGGATGAATGAAGATTTTGAAAGAAATTTTGGAATCATGAGTTATTCTATTATAACGATTATTGTATTAGGATTCATTGGAGCTGGAATCATGTTTCTAAAAAAACGTGATAGTAATGGAAAAAATAAAAAAGTAGAAGTATCTGCTCGTCAAAGAAAAAATTCCTGGCGATACCAAATCAATCACCATATGCAACGTTATGTTATGATTACAGTCATCATTTTAGCAATCATTTTTGTGGTTCTTTCACTTAGTAGTTCTCAAGCTGCTTCTGATATTTTTCAGGAAATTGAAAAAGGGTTAGACAGTAGGATAATGAAAACAGACGAAAAAGAAGAAATATTGAATACACCAGAAATTGATACAAAGGACAATTACGTTAGCAAGAAAGCGCTGTATTTTTACCAGTGTTTGAATCCTTTTATCAAACAGCATCATGTGCGATTTATAATTGTTTTTGCATTGATAGTTGATTTTTTTGTGATGATTATTCTACTTCGAAAGAATAAGACGGTAAGAAATGCTACGCATGGGGATGAGTACATTGAAGATATTCATTTCTTCATCAAACAAGACACATTAATTGATTCGCATACTGATGTTGTTTATACGCCTCCTCAGGATAATAACGGAAGTGGAACTGGTGGTTTAAATACACCACTAGGTAGAAGAGGTATTTGGGGTGAAGGTAGAAGAAGATTTTAATGGTGCAAAAGTAGCAATAAGTTTTTTTGAAAATAAGAAGGAGAAATAGTATGAAAAAATTAGTTGGTATTGATGGAAATAGTATTATGAACAGAGCTTTTTATGGCATTATGGGGTCTAAACTTTTAATGACATCAGATGGTGTGTATACGAATGCCATTTATGGCTTTTTATCCATCTTAAATAAATTACTAACAGATGAGAATCCGGATTATATTTGTGTGGCATTTGATCTAAAAGCTCCTACATTTAGACATAAAAAATATGAAGGCTATAAAGCAACCCGTAAGGGGATGCCCGATGAACTTCGTATGCAAATGCCAATTATCAAAGATATTTTACGAGCGATGAATATTAAAATATTAGAAATGGAAGGCTATGAGGCAGATGATATTTTAGGAACCCTTGCTAAAATAGGAGAAGAACAAGAGATGGAAGTACTTCTTTTAACAGGTGACCGAGATTATTTGCAATTGGTTTCTGATACAGTAACTGTTCGTATTCCTACTACTAAAATGGGAAAAACAGAAAGCACTGATTATACGCCATCTGTCATTCACGAAATATATGGTATTGAACCAAAGGAGTTTATTGAAACCAAAGCACTAATGGGAGATACCTCTGATAATATTCCAGGTGTACCTGGTGTTGGTGAAAAAACAGCTTTTTCATTAATTCAAAAATATCATACGATTGATACGATATACGAGGGATTAGAAAAGGGAGAAGAGCTAGAAGGTATTAAGGGAAAGTTAAAAGAAAAGCTGATCGAAAACAAAGAGCTTGCTTATCTATCAAAAGACTTGGGAACTATTTATAGAGAAGTGCCACTTGCCTTTACCATGGATGAAATCAAAAAAGAAGAACCGAATAATGATGAGCTATACAACTTGTTTTCAAAATTACAATTAAAGAATTTTATCGATAAAATGAATTTGACATCTACAGAAGTCAAGATTGAAACAAGTTTTGATGATTCTAAAATTTCAATAGAAACATTAGATAAGTTATCACTAGATGGAGTGAAAGAGTTTTCGTTTTACTTAAAAGATGGTCTTGCCGTGTATGCTTGCGATAAAGCTTATGTGAAAAAGAATCCGACCATAGAAGATTTTCAAAAAGTATTTGATAATGAAATTTTAAAAATTGGCTATCAAGAAAAAGAAACCTATCTATTATTAAAAAAGCATAACATCATTCCTCAAAATTTCATGTTTGATATTGAGATTGCCTCTTATCTTTTAAATCCAGCAAAATCCACCTATAAGCTAGATGACATTATTATGGAAGAGTTAAATATCATTTTAGAAAACAAAAAAGAAAATGAACAAGTGTCGCTTGCTGGTTTTGGCGAAGAAGCAGATGATACTCAAGAAACACTTGCAAGATATGCAAGATATATTTTTAAATGCAAAGAAAAACTAGAAAAAGAATTAGAAGAAAAAAATCAAACCAAATTATTTACCGAAATTGAAATGCCACTCATGAAAGTACTTGCCGAAATGCAGTATGAGGGAGTATTAGTTGATAAAAACATGTTAGATGAATACTCAGTTTCATTAAATGAAAAAGTAAACGTTTTAGTAAAAGAAATTTATGATTTAGCAGGATGTGAATTTAATATTAATTCTCCAAAACAGCTAGGTGAAGTATTATTTGAAAAACTAAATCTTCCGATTCTTAAGAAAACCAAAACGGGTTATTCCACAGATGTAGATGTATTAGAAAGATTAGTCGATGACCATCCTGTTATCGAAAAGATTTTGGAGTATCGTACTTTAAGCAAATTAAAAGCAACGTATGTGGATGGGATGCTACCACTTATTAATCCAGAAACAAAACGCATTCATGCCAATTTTCATCAAACGGTAACGGCAACGGGTAGAATTAGTTGTACCGATCCAAATTTGCAAAACATTCCTATTAGAACCGAAATTGGAAGAGAGCTTCGCAAAATTTTTATTGCCAAAGAAGGGTATACGCTAATTGATGCGGATTATTCACAAGTGGAACTTCGCGTTTTGGCACATGTTTCAGGTGATGAAACAATGATAAACGCCTTTAACGAAGAAAAGGATATTCACCAAATAACCGCATCGCAAGTGTTTAATGTACCACTAGAGGAAGTGACCAAGCAAATGAGAAGTGAAGCCAAGGCAGTAAACTTTGGTATTGTCTATGGTATTTCCGATTTTGGCCTTGGCAGTAACATTGGTATTAGTAGAAAGAAGGCAAAAGACTACATTGAAAAATATTTTGCCACGTATCCAAAAATCAAAGAGTATATGGACGAAGCGGTGAAAAAGTGTAAAGAACAAGGTTTTGTAGAAACACTTTGGGGAAGAAGACGATATGTGCCAGAGATAAAATCCAATAATTATAACGTAAGGCAATTTGGAGAGCGCGTTGCCATGAATGCGCCAATTCAAGGAACAGCAGCAGATATCATTAAAATAGCCATGATCAATGTCCAAAAAGAATTAGAGGAGAAAAAATTAAAATCAAAACTAATCTTGCAAGTACATGATGAACTGGTTATTGAAACCGCAGAAGAGGAAGTAGAAATCGTCAAAGAGTTACTAGTTCGCAACATGCAAAATGTAGCAAAGTTAAAAGTAGTATTAAAAGCAGAAGCAGGCATGGGAAAGACTTGGTATGATGCACACTGACGAGGAGGAAACGTTTTTCGTCAATTGGGGACGCCCCTT
>DBWQ01000028.1:38991-53208 GCA_002308995.1 Clostridiales bacterium UBA1234
AAAAAGGGGCGTCCCCAATTGACGAATGCAAAAATCCCCGGGTTTCTTTCGAAACTCGGGGATGAGAACCTCCTTTATTAAAATTTGGTTGGTGAAGCCGGGCCGTTAGCTTCTGACGAAGTGGACCGTGATGTCCTCGCAGTCCTGGGCCTCCGCGAAGTCGCGTACCTCAGGCGTCGAGGTGTGGATCACGACCTTTTCGCCGAGGAGAGCAAGCTCCGTCGCGTACGCCACCATACCCTTCGCGTGCGGCGGGGTAGCAGGGTTGGTAACGAACAGGAACTCTTCCTGGGAGAAGATGACCGTGACGGCGTCGACGGGCAGCTCCTCCACGTACTTTCGTGCATAGAGGTTTCCGCGCTTCAGCGCCTTGTGCAGGTCATTCTCCACGAAGATCGGCACCACCGGCTTCGTGAACTTTGTGAGCTCCAGGAACTTGTCGAAGTTCCGGAGGATGAAGTTCGTGTCCACCAGGTGGACGGCCGATTCGTTGAAGTCAGGCCCCAGGAGCGCATTCTGGATGATCTCCAGGATCTCATCCACGTGCGCTGCCAGAGGATTGACCTCAGCGGGCGCTTCGACCTCGGCGGGAGCCTCGTCAGCTTCCGTGACCTCGGCGATGATCTCGACCTCGGTGGGAGCCTCGTCAGCTTCCGTGACCTCGGCGATGATCTCGACTTCGGCGGGAGCCTCGGTGACTTCCTCGATCTTGGCGGTCACTTCGACCTCGGTGGGAGCCTCGGTGACTTCCTCGATCTCAGCAGGCGCTTCGACTTCGGCGGAAGCTTCGGTCTTGTCATTTTTCGGTCTCGGGTATGCTTCGGCATTGAGTCTCGCGAGCCTCAGCATAGCCTTATGTTTTTCCGAGCGAATTTTTCCATCTTCGCCCGGCTTGGCTGACCGCCAGTAGTGATCACGAAGATCACTGTAGACGGTGCTTTCGGATACACCGAGAAGCTCGGCGATCTTCCAGATCGGCAGCTTCTGCTGCAGAATCCAGTGGATTGCCTTCTTGGCTCTGCTCTCGGGCGTTCCTTTCTTGGAGCGGGTGGTTTTCTTGGTGGCGGTGGTGTTGGGCATGGGCATAATCTCCTTTCTGTTCTGCTGAAGGTTGACGGCGGACATGTTGTTGGAGTTGGGCATGGTGATTTGTTCCTTTCTGCTCATGGGTGGACCGCGGCTCTGCGGGGTTTTATTTAATGTGCATACATGCACTCATTTTTAGGATGACCATCGTTTACTATTGCAGCATAATTGTAATAAAAAGTCAATAAATTATGTAAATTTGTATTGATTTTTGTAAAATTATATGATAAAATGCATTTCGTCAGTCTATCGGCAACCATTATAAATCGTGTAATCACGAAGAAAGAGAGCAGTTATGCAGGACAATCCAAGGGTAAGAATCTTTGTTCGCAAAGTCGTTTGTGAAGAAGCTACTTCTCCTCAGCTCGAATCGTATTTCGGGATGAAGATGGAAGCTCTCAAAAAAGAAGTCACTGAGTATTTCAGTAACAGGCCTAAAGTCAGTAAGTGTGTTTTTCAGTATCTCGCACTGACTGACGCTTCGAACTCATTTTAAAAGCTCACTACATAAGAGGTATTCTTAATTTTTAAGAAATTTCAAGGATTAAGAAGTCAAAAGTATTAAAAGAATACTTAGATTTCTAAAGAAGAGAAAGAGTCGTCATGGTGAACCATGACGACTTTTTCATATCGATTTTACTTTTTTATTTGGAACGGTATAAATTTTATTTAGATTTTTTTATTAAAAATAGTTTCATGCATTACTACTTTAAAATTACCTTTACACTCGCTTGAATATGGTATATAATGCAAATAGTTTAAAACTTAGGAGGTATATTTATGTCAGGACATAGCAAATGGCACAATATTCAAGCAAAGAAAGGTAAATCTGATGCACAAAGGGGTCAAATATTTACAAAATTAGGAAGAGAAATTTTGGTTGCTGTAAAGGAAGGTGGACCAGATCCTGTTTCTAATTCAAAACTTCGTGATGTCATTGCCAAATGTAAAGCCAACAACATGCCAAATGATAATATAGAAAGAAGTATTAAAAAAGCGGCTGGCGATGGAAATACCGCAAACTATGAAACCCTTACCTACGAAGGCTATGGCCCTGGTGGTGTTGCCATTATTATTGAGGCCATGACGGATAATCGAAACAGAACTGCCGGAGACGTTCGTCACGTTTTAGACAAGTTTGGTGGCAACTTAGGTACCAATGGTAGTGTTAGCTGGATGTTTGATAGAAAAGGCGTTATGGTAGTTGAAAAATCAAATAAATATACAGAGGATGACCTTATGATGCAAGCCATTGATGCTGGCGCCGAAAATTTTGAGGCAGATGAGGAAGTATATGAGATTACCACTTCACCAGATGATTTTTCTACGGTAAGAGAAGCTTTGGAGGGACAAGGAATTGAGTTTTTAGAAGCAGAAGTAAAAATGGTGCCACAAAACTATATGAGCCTTGATGCAGAAGGTGCTCGTAAAATGGGTTTAATTATTGAAAAAATGGAAGAACTAGATGATGTTCAAGAGATTTGGCATAACTGGGACGAAGAAGAATAGGTGATAGTGATGATATATAGTTTTGGTAATCAGAAAGTATTAATTGTTGCGATGATTTTTTTGCTTGGAATGAATACAGTTGGCTATATCAAAAAAAAGGGTGCTTTTGCACTGATTACAATGATTTTTTCAATTACAAGTTTGTATATTCATGTGAAGCAAAAGGAACTATTGGGAGAAACATATTTTTTGAATATCATCATTGATTTATTGGCGCTAGGAATGTCTATGATTAGTCTTCTCATTATGGATGAGATTGAAACACGTAGGACGATTATCAAGAGTGTCTTTAAAAATAGGTACGAGAATAAGTAAGATAGCGGCGGGCTTTGCTCGCCATTATTTTTCTCTTCGTGTATATAAAAAAGAAAGGAAGTATCATGAGTAAGTATTTATTTTTTGATTTGGATGATACCTTAATCAAATGCTCTGGCTATTATTATGATGTGGAGGATATCGTTGCCAAAAAAATACGAGAATATAACAAGCAGTATTCTTATGATGTAATTCGAAAAATGTTTAATGAAAAGCAATATGAAAACATGGAACCCTATGGATATGGGCCTCAAAATTTTGAGTGTTCTCTTATGCAAGTGGCCTACGAAATCATTGGGTATCCATTTTTTGCGGATAATCTACAAGATTTTATCAAAAAAGAATCTAAGTGTTTATATACGGATAAAGTGGAACTATTAAATGGTGCTAAAGAGAGCATCCAGTATTTGTATCAAAAAGGGTACGAGATGTATATTGTTACGAAAGGTATGGAAGAGGTTCAACGAAAAAGAGTAGAAGCACTGAGCATTAAGAATTACTTTAAAGATTATCATATTGTGAAACACAAATTACAATCAGATTATGAAGAAATTTTGAAGAAGTATTCTTTAAAAGCAGAAGAATGCTATATGATTGGAAATAGCCCTAAGGGAGATATTAACGAGGCGAAAAAAGCTGGCTTTCATACCATTTTTATTCCCAATCAAGATACCTGGAGTTACGAAGAAGAAACCATTGATATGGGTGAGCCTGCAACTAACATCTTAAATGACATTCGTGAAATAAAGAATCTTTTTTAAAAATAGGATTCAAATTATTATAGAAGGGATGATAACAATGAAAGCACTAATTCAAAGAGTTACAAAATCAAAATTGGAAATTGATAACAAAGAGTATTCCAAAATTGAAAGAGGCTTTTTAGTTTTACTAGGTGTCACACACGAAGACACCATGGAAGATATGAAAGTGATGGCAGAAAAAATTGTCAAACTAAGAATCTTCGAAGATGAAAATGGAAAGATGAACTTATCGATTAAAGATATTGGAGGAGCGCTTCACATTGTTTCACAGTTTACGCTTTATGCTGATTGCCATCATGGTAATCGTCCTGGCTTTACTTTTGCAGCACAACCCGAATATGCAGAAAAAATCTATGATGCTTTTGTAGCCTACTGCAAGAATGATTTAGAGATGCCAGTTTCAACGGGAAGTTTTGGGGCGGATATGCAAATTACCCTTACCAATGATGGACCGGTGACAATTATGCTAGAATGCAAAGAAGGAAAAATATTATAAAAAGAGACTATTGTATCTACGATAAGAATATGATAAAATGAGGAAAATTAATCTTATACGGAGGGTTACGGCAATGATGAAGTACTGGCTAGATGCAAGCGGTCTGTTTTACCATAATGGTAGAATCGTAAGTCTGGTGAGAAAAGCAGAACCAGTGGGTCGGTACGCCATTTACCACACCATTGAAGACAAAAATCCACTTCCCATTAGTGGCAAATTTTATCATTTTCACGAAGGTGAATACCTTGTTGTGGAGATGAAGGAAGGATATGACTGGAAAAAATGGGGAAAAGTGGATCGGCGTTTCTTTCAACTCGTCGATGGCAACTTTGTGGAGCGTACGTTTAAACCTATCGACATTTTGGAAGGCGAGCTCGAGCTTGCCCATCACCTTGGTCTCGAAGATAAGATCGAGTACAATTAAAACCTGCCTTGGAAACTTCCGGGGCAGGTTTTTCACTTGCTTTTTTAGAATACAGGTGCTATGATGAAAAGAGAAAAAAATAGGAGGTATCTCATGAATTTAATAGAAACAAAAATTGCAGAAGAATTGAAACTAAAACCATTTCAAGTAGAAAATGCAGTGAAATTAATTGATGAAGGAAACACCATTCCTTTTATTGCAAGATATAGAAAAGAGGCAACAGGAGAGCTTTCGGATGAACAGCTTCGTAATTTGTTTGAGCGTTTAACGTATCTTCGTAATCTAGAAAAGAGAAAAGAGGAAGTCATTCGTTTAATAGATGAGCAAGGAAAACTAGATGAAGAATTACAAGCAAAAATTGAAGCAGCAGTTACTATGACAGAAGTAGAAGATTTATATAGACCGTATAAGCAAAAGAAAAGAACAAGAGCAACAATTGCCAAAGAAAAAGGATTAGAACCTTTGGCTACTATTATTTTTGCACAAGAAAGTAAAGAGTCATTAGAAGCCTTAGCACAAAATTATTTGAATGAAGAAAAAGGTGTTGTAACAGTAGAAGATGCCATTAACGGCGCCAATGATATTATTGCCGAGATGATTTCGGATGTAGCCGAATATCGTAAAGACATTAGAAAAATCATTTATCGTGAAGGACAAATTGTAACGAAGGCATCCAAAGAGGAAGAAAAGTCTGTTTATGAAATGTACTATGATTATACCGAAAATGTGAAGACAATTCCAAGCCATCGAATTCTTGCCATCAATCGTGGCGAAAAAGAAGAGTTTTTAAAAGTAAAAATCGATGGAACCGATGAAAAAATTTTAGACTATTTAAATAAAAAGATTTTAAAACCAGAAGGCACTTTTAAGGAAGATATGCTACTTACAATTGAAGATTCTTATAAACGTTTAATCAAACCTTCTGTTGAAAATGAAGTAAGAAATGAGCTTACGGAAGTTGCCGAAGAACAGGCAATTAAAGTGTTTGGACAAAATGCAAAAAAGCTTTTACTACAAGCACCTTTAAAAGATTTAATCGTAATGGGATTTGACCCAGCCTATCGTACGGGATGTAAAATTGCAGTGATTGATGATACAGGAAAACTATTAGATACCACTACCGTATATCCAACGGAACCACAAAATGATGTGGCTGGTGCTAAGAAAAAATTATTAGAATTCATTAACAAATACAAGATTAACATGATTGCGATTGGTAATGGAACCGCTTCTCGTGAATCTGAAATGTTTGTGGCGGATATGATCAAAGAAGTAAAACATGAGATTCATTATGCCATTGTAAGTGAAGCGGGGGCATCGGTTTATTCAGCATCGAAGCTTGCAACAGAGGAATACCCTGATATTAATGTATCGCTTCGAGGTGCTATCTCGATTGCAAGAAGACTGCAAGATCCATTGGCAGAACTTGTGAAGATTGACCCTAAGAGTATTGGAGTTGGCCAATATCAACATGATGTCAATCAAACAAGGCTTGATGAAAGTTTAACAGGCGTGGTGGAGGATGCAGTAAATAGTGTAGGTGTGGATTTAAATACAGCAACACCATCTTTATTAAAATATGTATCAGGAATCAGTAAAACAGTAGCTAGTAATATTGTGAAATACAGAGATGAAAAAGGAAAACTAAAAAATAGAAAAGAACTTTTAAAAGTTTCCAAGCTTGGCCCAGCAGCATTCACACAATGTGCAGGATTTTTAAGAATTACGGATGGTGATAATCCTTTAGATAATACATCCGTGCACCCAGAAAGCTATGAAGTGGCAGAAAAGATTTTAGCAAGCATTGGTTTTTCTATAAAAGATTTAAAAGACAAACTTCCAGAAGTAAGAGCCAATCTTAATACAGTGAATGCAGAAAAAGTAAGCACGGAGCTTGGTATTGGTGTACCAACGATTAAAGATATTATCAAAGAGCTTCAAAAACCTGGTAGAGATCCTCGTGAAGAAATGCCAAAGCCAGTGCTTAGAAGCGATGTGTTAAAGATGGAAGATTTAAAAGAAGGTATGATTCTAACGGGAACGGTTCGTAATGTTATCGATTTTGGTGCCTTTGTAGATATTGGAGTCAAAAATGATGGCTTAGTGCATATTTCTGAAATGAGTGATAAGTTTATCAAAAATCCAATGGAAGTGGTATCAGTAGGTGATATTGTCAAAGTAAGAGTGATTAAAATTGATTTAGAAAAGAAAAAAGTGGGACTTTCGATGAAAGGTTGTAATGAGTAAATAAAAGACACTCCTTAAATTTTTAGGGAGTGTCTTTTTTTGTTTCATTGACAGAAAAACAAGTCTTTGATATAATGCCTCGCAAAGGATCGTTGATTGGCCCATTAAATGAAATATGAAAGGGAAAATATGGAAAATTTTGATGCTGGAAAAATCTCTAAGGAAGAGTGGGAAAACTTTGAGCAAAATCTAATCGATTTTGCACGGGTATATCCTGAAAACTTTGGCGAGGCTGTTTTGTACTATTCTAAGGCAAGACAGATTGGAGAACAGCTCTTGTCAATTGCCAAAATGACAGAGGAAGACACCCAAAAAGTGCGTCAGTGTATGGAAGCCATTTATGAAAGAATGAAAGAGTATCCAAAACAAAGAGAAAAGGTTTCTAAGATGAAGCCAAAGGATCGAACGAAAGAAACGAAAAAGGAAGAGCCCAAGTATGAAGTAAAAACAAAACCTATTTTGACGCTTGCCAATCATGAAGAAGGAAAAGTTGAAACTTTTTTCCACTTGGATACCCTCTTTCATGAGGATGATGAGGGAAATGAGGGAGAATTTTATGTGCTTCTTCCTGTATTTCCTAGGGATGAAGACCATGAGAACACGGTTGGTTTTTTCCAAATTTTTCGGGAGGAAGAAACCGGAGATGTAGTAATGGTGAGGGGTGTGTCAAATTCCAATCTATGTCAACAGTTGTTTGAGCAATTTTTGGAAAAGAATGAAGAAGATACTTCCAAAGCAACGGCAGAAGGAGACGAGATTGGTGAAAAGTACGAGATTACAGCAACCGATAGTCACAAAAACACGGTAAAATACCTTTATCGAGGAACCGTGTATCGAAAAAATGAGGCAGGAGTTACCAAAGAGTATCTTGCCGTAAGCCCAGCAGAAGCCGAGAATAAAGAAGACATGTATGTTCTTACATTTTTAGAGGTAGAAAGGAACAGCCTAAAACAAATCATGAGGCTTATTCCTGTGAAAGACAATGAGCTTGCTCAAGAACTGGTAAATCAGTTCAATGAAGAAAATCCTGATTTGGAGATTTGAAATCACAAAAGCACACATATAGGGGACTCCTATTTGTGTGCTTTTTTCTTGACATGCCGAAATGACCATGATATAATGCTTGACATAATACGATTACGTGATTCAATTATGATTTTGGTTGAAAAATAGGAGGACACCATGATTCTAGAGACCTTACGTGAAAACCCTAAGTTTCGTGAGTTGGAACAAAAGAAGATGGAAGCAGAGGAGTTAAAACAGCAACTGGTGGCACTATGTAAGAATATGGATCGAGAAGCTCGTGCAATATATGATACTTTGGAAAGAGACGTTTTAAATGAGATTGACCGAGCTAGGATTTCCTACCGTCAAACGAATACAGATGGCATCAAATTAGCAAAAGGGCTGTGCCATCATGGCATTCACCCGTGGGCAAAGACGTCTGTCTTTACCAATGTATATTACTATCACAATGGTCGAAGACTAGCCAGAAACCCCAAATCAATTCCTAAGTACTATATCGAGTATTGCCCAATTTGTGGAGAAGTTTTTAATACTTCCAAACGACGGTATCGTTTTGGCAAACGAGAGATGGTTAATATCTCGTATGATGAATTTGAGATGGGAGCCAGCGAGTTTGGCTACTCTTCTAATTCTTTGGAACGGTATACAGACAGACTTCCTGACTACGTAGGTGGTGATCGCCGCTGGAGTGCTATTGCTGCTCTAAGAAAGCTCGAAGAGAAGCAAACGCCAGAAGTGGTGGCCATTATAGAGGCGCTTATCAACTATCTTAAAAATGACGGAGGAGTTTATCAAAACACATCAGCGTACCAAGAAGCTTTGGAAAAGGCAAGAGAGCTATGCAAAATCTTTGGCCATGATGTAAGAAATGTCGAGTCAAAGTGCCAGTGTTGTGGCGAAGTGTTATCCCACACGCAGATGGTAAAGGACTATCAAGAGGCTACGCTAAGTGGAGTAATCGATTTTCCATACCTTCATAGAGACTACAACTTTATTGGGTTGGATGAAGAGTCTCAGGACGCCCTCGGCGAGGAACTTTTTTTGCCAATCGAATAAGGAAAGTAATGCCTAGGAAAGAGTACCAAAAGCTAAGTAAACGTGTTTACTTAGCTTTTTGACTGGTTAGGAGGCTAGGAGAGGAAAGGAAATCTTTAGCACCACAATGTTGACATAATATAATTTTGGTGATATAATGCCGTCTGTACGCAAACCGAAACAACCTAGATTTGAGTAAAGAAAGGAAAAGAAATGGCAAACTATCGTAAACGGGGCGAATTCATGGAAGAACTCCACGGGGAACTATATGAGTTTTCCCGCAAGCAACCGAGAAGCACAGAAGAAGTCATCTATTATTTGGCCAAAGCCAAGCTTATTTTGGAAGAGCATACTACAGCCATTCGCATGTTTGAGAAGGAGCCGAATGTGGCAGAGGCTTGTCTTGCCAATATCCAGCGCCATATCTCGGACTACTACGAGAAGTATCCTCATGCGAAAGAGAGTGATGAGGAAACGGATCCTTGGCCTGACTACGATAGTGAGGACACCGAGGATGATGGTGACGACTTTTTCGATGCCCTCGATGAAGAAGGCGATGATGACGACAGCGACTTTTTCGATGGCCTTGACGAGCCGTGTGATACCGAGGAATACGAAGACGAGTATGGTGATATTTTTTCTTTCAGAGATCTGGAAACAGGTGAAGAAGAATTATATCGCTACCTCGCCGATGTCTATCTAGAGGATGAAAACGGTGTGGAAACAGGGTATATTGCCCTGATGCCGTATAATCCGGAAGCAGAAGAAGATGTCGGAGAAGTCATGTTTCTTCGTGTATCGGTAAGAGGCGACGAGGAAGAGTCCACCTATTATGGTGTCGATGACGAAGAACTGGCTAACATCCTCTTTGAAAAATTCAAAGAGGAAAACAAAGACAGATTTACTTTTGAAGAGTAACCGCAAAAACCCAAGTGAGACATCACTTGGGTTTTTGCAATTGATTTGACATCATTTTAAATGCGTGATACAATCCTAGCTGTCAATCAAGTAGCTATCAACCTTATATTTAGTAATGAAAGAAAGGAAAACAGTATGAATTTTACCACGTTTATGGAGAAACTCTTTGAAGAGGAGCTTTCTAAGTTTACTAAGCTTCAGCCAAAAGGGAAGGACGGAATCTTTTACTATATGGAAGAAGCAAAGGATCTGCAAAAGAAATTTGAGAAAGACAGGTTCTTTGTTGTACGCAATCCTAAATTAGCGGCCTCCTGCCTGATTCAATTTCGAGTAAGAATTGCTGGCTTTAAAAAGTATGGCATCGAAAATGGCTTTTTTGACACAAATGATGATAGCAAAGATTTGGAAAGTCGGCTGATTTGGCTAAAAGAGGAGCAGGAAGAAGAAGCACAGCGGTACTATATTTGGGATTTTTTGTATCTAGAAAACAAGGGAGCTATTCGTGAGTATTTGGCACTCTTAGCATTTGAATCGCCCAAGGAAGAGGAGCGTGAAAAAATCCTATTTTATCAAGTGTGCGAGACGGATGATGGTACGAAGGAGTATTATAAACCGGTGAACGAAGGAACCTATGAAATCCTTTTGGAAAAGTTTTATCTAAAAGGAGATAACTACGATATGTTCGTAGAAGACAACGATGACGAAGAACACGATTACTTATGGAGAAATGACAGCGAGACAGAACCAGAAGAGACAGATTTCGAAGAGAAAACAGAGGCTGTAGGAGAAGCCGAAGATGTGTTTGACGATGAGGAAGATGACAAGGAAAGCGACGAAGAAGAATTCGAATATGAAACGGTTTCCTATGGCGAAGACGACGAAGAGACAAAAAAGCTTACCACGATTTCCATGAAAAACAAGGAAACTGGGGAAGATGAGATCTTTTACTTTTTAGGGTATTTCCGCACGAAACCCGTAGAAGGTGGAAACGAGGACCATGACTACATTGCAGTAACGCCCAATCATCCTTACGAAGAAAATAACATCGAAGTGGCATTTTTTGAAGTGAGAAATATGTATGGAAGTGGCAATGAAGTGGAATTTATAGGCGTTTCTGAAGAGCAAATGAAGGTGCTATTTCAGGCTTTTAAAGAGTCTTGTGAGGCCCAAGAAGATGCAGAAGAAGACGATTTTGAAAACGAGAAGTGGGAAAATGACGACGAAGATGAGAAATAATTTTTATAAAAAAAATTAGGCAAAAAGCCCAGGAGTTTTTCCTGGGTTTTTTGCTTTTAAATACAGCATTCCGTAATACTTTACAGATTTTTCCAAGCACGTCAAAAAAACTTTTTAAAAAAGACAAAAAATGCTTGCTTTTTACGGATAGAGTAGTTATAATAATAATCGCTGTGATAATGCGAAGATGTGAAATGTGGCTGCCAACCGTAAGCGGTGGGGCAGGGAACTTTCACGGAGTATGTCCAATTTCAAATTGGGCGACAAGGGTTAGAAAGCACTTATTCCCAAGGATTTTCTGCCTTGGGTAAATTAATGGGAGTTCATGAAACACCCGGGTGCGTTGATGCTTGTCGGCACGCAATATTTTATTAGGAGGTATAAACGATGCCAAAAGCAAACAAACAAGCAGAAGTAGGAAAGGAAAAAATCAGAATTAGACTTAAAGCTTTTGATCATGCTCTATTAGATCAGTCTGCTCAAAAAATAGTAGAAACGGCTAAAAGAACAGGTGCTAGCGTATCAGGTCCAATTCCACTACCTACAAAGAAAGAAGTAATAACCATCTTAAGATCACCTCACAAATACAAAGATTCAAGAGAGCAATTTGAGATGAGAACACATAAGAGAGTTATTGATATTCTTTATCCAACTTCAAAAACAGCTGAAGCTCTAATGAAAATCGAGCTACCAGCAGGCGTTGAAGCTGAAATGAAAATAGATGAGTAATCTAAATTAGCAGTGTCGGTTTAAAAGGTCATGTTCACGAAATAGTGAACCAATAGCCAAGGAGGTATATTAAAATGAAAAAAGGTATTTACGGTAAAAAATTAGGTATGACTCAAATCTTCGATAAAGACGGATTAGTAATCCCTGTTACAGTAGTAGAAGTTGAGCCTAGCCTTGTTTTAAGAAAGAAAACAGTTGAAACAGATGGCTACAATGCAATCGTTCTTGCAACTGGTGAAGTAAAAGAAAAACAAATGAATAAGCCAGATAAAGGCCAATTTGATAAAGTAAAACTTTCTTATAGAAAGTATATCAAAGAATTAAGACTTGATGATATCGAAAACTACAATGTTGGTGACGAACTAAAAGCTGATATTTTTGAAGCTGGAGAGTTAGTTGATGTTCAAGGCGTATCAAAGGGTAAAGGATTCCAAGGTGTTATCAAGAGACATGGTCAACACATTGGACCAAAGGGACATGGTAGTATGTACCACAGAAGACCAGGTTCTATGGGACCTACATCTTCTCCAGGTAGAGTATTCCCAGGTAAGAAATTACCAGGACACACAGGAAAGAATACAACAACAGTTCAAAACTTACAAATCGTTAAAGTAGATATGGATAAGAACGTTATCTTAATTAAAGGTTCTATCCCAGGATACAAAAATTCATTAGTTAGAATCAAAGAAACAGCTAGAACTGCAGTTTCTAAGAGTGCTAAATAAGAGAGAGGAGGAAATATAGATGCCAAAGGTTGATTTATTAAATAAAGAAGGTAAAAAGGTTGGCAATATAGAGCTTTCAGACGAAATCTTCAATGTTGAAGTCAATGAAGATGTTATGCATGAAGTAGTTCTTAATTATTTAGCTAATCAAAGACAAGGAACACAATCTACAAAAACACGTAGTGAAGTTTCTGGTGGTGGTAAGAAACCATGGAAACAAAAAGGTACTGGTAGAGCAAGACAAGGTAGTATTCGTGCTACACAATGGATTAAAGGTGGTATTGCTCTAGGACCAAAACCAAGATCTTACAAATATACATTAAACAGAAAAGTTAAGAGATTAGCTTTAAAATCTGCTCTTACAACAAAAGTTTTAGAAAAGAAACTTGTTGTATTAGATAGTTTAGATTTTGAAGAAATCAAAACAAAGAATATGGCACAAGTATTAGAGAATATTAAAGTTGAAAATGCATTAGTTGTTCTTGCAGACAAGAACTTAAATGTACAAGCTTCAACAAGAAATATTCCAAATGTAAAAACAGCTCTTGTAAACACAATCAATACATACGATATCTTAAAGTATGATTCATTTGTTGTAACAAAAGAAGCTGTAGAAAAAATTGAGGAGGTGTACGCATAATGGTAGCAGAAGACATTATTGTTAGACCAGTGATTACTGAAAAAAGTAGCACCGCTATTAACCAAGGAAAGTACACATTCGAAGTAAATAAAAAAGCAACTAAAATTGATATTAAACATGCAGTTGAAAAATTATTCGAAGTTAGAGTACTAGACGTTACAACAATTAACGTTAAGGGTAAACCTAAGAGACAAGGCGTTCACGAAGGTATGACATCTGATTGGAAGAAAGCAATTGTTACAATTGATACAAACCCAGCAGATAAAACATATATCGCAAAAGGTGGTAAAGCTAAGAAGCTTGATAAGAAGTATAAGACTTCTATCGAAGAATTCGGCGCTTAACTAAGAAAAGCTTGAAAATCATCATCTTGTCCATTTTCGTTCGGTATATCGGTGCTCAACGTGCAATAGCACGCCTCCACTCCTCATACCTCATGAAAATGAACAATCTAATAATTTTGAAGCTTTTCAAAAGAATTATTAAACGTAGGGAGCGACGCCCTCGTCGCTCCGTAAAGAGCAATTTAGCACATAAAGGTTGGAGGCCTAAAATAAACAACCTGAAAAGCTAAAACAAGACTTGGCCTTAAAATAATAAAGGAGAAAATTAAAATGGGTATTAAACAATTTAAACCAACAACTCCATCAAGACGTGGTATGACAGTTTCAACATTTGAAGATATTACAAAAAAGACTCCAGAAAAATCTTTAACAACAAGTTTAAAGAAAAATGCTGGTAGAAATTCTTATGGTAGAATTACTGTTAGACATCAAGGTGGCGGTTTCAGAAGAAAATATAGAATTATTGATTTTAGAAGAAGAAAAGTAGATGTTCCAGCAAAGGTAGTTGCTATTGAATATGATCCAAACAGAACAGCAAATATTGCTTTACTTGAATATGAAGATGGCGAGAAAGCATATATCCTTGCTCCAATCGGATTAAAAGTAGGTGCTACTGTTATGGCTGGTGCAAATGCTGATATTAAACCAGGAAATTCTCTTCCTATTTCAAGCATTCCTGTTGGTACAATGATTCACTGTATCGAATTAAAACCAGGAAAAGGTGCT
>DBWQ01000008.1:0-16879 GCA_002308995.1 Clostridiales bacterium UBA1234
TAAAAATAATTCTTTCTATCTTGTTTACTAAATCTTGAAATTTCACAACCTGTGGCAAGGCCTGCTTTTACTGCATACTCTACTACCTTTTCGTTAAGCACTGGAAGTGCTCCTGGCATACCCGTACATACTGGGCAACAATGGGTATTTGGTGAGCCACCAAACTCGGTAGAACAACCACAATATATTTTTGTTTTGGTGGAAAGTTCCGCGTGAACTTCCAAGCCAATAATCACTTCATATTCCATGTCATTTCCTCCATTTTCTTTTAATGGGGACACTCCTACTTCGTGAGGGGGTGTCCCCACCATTTTCAGCGGAATGTTTTGCTACGCAAAACACTGCTTGTCACTTATTTTTCGCTCTGTTCATACGTATACGCTACTCGATAGATGGTTTCTTCATCAAAATGCTTGCCTATCACTTGCATACCAATTGGTAAGCCCTCACTATCTTCTCCACATGGAATAGAAATAGCAGGAACTCCAGCAATATTGATGGATACCGTTAATAAATCAGATAAATACATTTCTAGCGGATTATTAATTTTGGAGCCAATATCAAATGCTGTCGTTGGTGCTGTTGGGGTAATTAGCACATCATATTTTTGGAAAGCCTTATCAAATTCTTGTTTGATGACGGTTCTTACTTTTTGTGCTTTTTTATAGTAAGCATCATAGTAACCTGATGAAAGCACATAGGTACCCAGTAAAATTCTTCTTTTCACTTCTGGGCCAAAGCCTTCGGTTCTACTATTGGCAAAGATATCATGCACGTTTTCAAAATTCTTGGTCCTATATCCATAACGAATACCATCAAATCTACCAAGGTTGGAACTTGCTTCAGCACAAGCAATAATGTAGTATGCAGGGAGTGCATATTCCGCTGTTGGCAAACTGCATTCTTCCACGACTGCGCCTTTTGCTTTTAATACATCGATTGCTTTTAATACACTTTCTTTTACTTCGCTATTTACGCCTTCTCCCATAAACTCTTTTGGCACACCAATCTTTAAACCTTTCACATCAGCTGTTAGTGCCTTGGTATAGTCTACATTTTCTTTTTTACTAGAAGTGGTATCATGCTCATCGTGACCTGCAATATAAGTAAGTAACATCGCATTATCTTCCACATCTTTGGTCATTGGTCCAATTTGATCAAGTGATGATGCAAATGCAACAAGGCCATATCTTGATACTAATCCATAAGTTGGCTTCATACCTACGATACCGCAAAATGAGGCAGGTTGTCTAATAGAACCACCTGTATCGCTACCAAGGGCAACAGGTGCCATACTGCTGCTAACTGCTGCAGCACTACCACCAGAAGATCCTCCTGGCACTTTACTTAAATTCACTGGATTTTTCGTTTTGAAAAATGCTGAGTTTTCGGTAGAACCACCCATGGCGAATTCATCCATGTTTGCTTTGGCGATAATGATGGCATGCTCTTTCTTTATTTTTTCGATTACTGTTGCATCATATGGTGATACAAAGTTTTCGAGCATTTTGGAGGCACATGTGGTTTTAATCCCCTTCGTGCAAATATTATCTTTAATCACGATAGGAATCCCCGCCATCCTACCAAGCTTTTCCCCCTGATCAAATAATGCTTGTACCTCATGTGCTTGCTTTAACGCTTCCTCTTCACACACCGTAATGATAGCGTGAATCTTTTCATCTTCTTGTTTGATTTTTTCTATATAGGCTTTGGTAACATCAACTACCGTAAGTTCTTTTTGATGGTATTTCTCACGAATTTCGTGAGCTGTTAAACGACAAATATCCATTGGTTTTATCTCCCTTCGATTCGTGCATTATAATACATGAGGAATGGAATACGCTTCTCCATTACTACTTGGTGCATTTTGCAAAAGTTCTTTTCGATCCATCGACTTTATGACTTCATCTTTGCGAAACACATTGACGCTATCGGTAATAAATGCTGTTTCTTTGACACTACTGGTATCTACCTCATTGACTTTATTGGCAAACTCTACGATTTGTTTCATATCTTCGGTATATTTGCTTACTTCCGCATCTGATAAGTTTAAATTACTTAAATTCGCAATATGAATTATTTCTTCTTTCTGAATTTCCACAAAAATCATCCTTTCTTTCGTCTCGCTCAATTGCCCTTATTATACCTGTTTTTAGCGATTTGGTCAAGAGAAAAGAACCGGAAAGAGATACCCCTTTCCGGCTTTTTCCATCTTATTCCTCCCCAATCATGGGAAGGTACGAACGTGCTACATTCACCACATCATTACATGTAGAAGAATCCTCCAACATCCGTGAAATAAAGGCGTAATAATCCTGTCTTCCATGAAGGCCAAAGGCTTCTGCCACATAGCTTGCAATGGTTTTGTCGCGGTAAGTATACAGCACGTTTGCTGAACTTACTGTTTTTTCCATAATGCATCCGTCATCTTTGACAATGACAACTTGAATACTCTCAACCACATCATCTTGTGAAACACTGATGTTTAAGGGAAGCGTATCTTTGATTTTTCTAGATAAACTTGACATGGCATTTTCGCGCACTCTTTTGAGTGCTTGTCTATAGTCTGCCTCTAAGTATCTTGCGCCAATCTTCATCATTTCCGGTGTACAGATGATGTTCTCAAGAAACGGTAACTTAGTGCAATACACTTGCTTATTTTTTTGTAATTCTTGAATCTCTTTTTTGGAAATTCCATCTCTGTCGATTAGCCCATAAGCCGGATAATCAATACGATTTTTGAGGCAAGGAAGTAGCTTTTTGATATCCGCAAACCCTCCAGTAGGAATCACTAAGAGATAGGGATACACTGCTCCATAAAGTTTGGCATCTAAACTATTGTCATCTCCTTCGCATAAAAGAACCCCTACATAACTATCCTCATCATAGTTTTCTTCCACATAGCTACAAAGCTGATCTAAATTCCGTTTCATCGATGCATGCGATTTAGACATAATTGTCTTCCTCCTTTGACAAATTTTTCATCGATTCCACTTTATCATATTCGTTTTTATCCGTCCATCTTTTTAAAAAGATTTTTTGTCACACATTTTTTCTTTTGGAATATGATATACCATAAGCGCATGAAGTAAGAGCTTCGTGCGAGGACATATTTTAAAGGAGGATTTTTTTATGAACAGATGTGGTTGTGATGATCTTATTTGGATTATTCTTTTATTCTTCTTATTTACCAACTGCTGTGGTAATGACAACTGTCGAGGAATTGGAAACGGCGGTGGGTGCTGCTAAAAAGCAAAGAAGTGGCTTTATCTTCCATAAAGCCACTTCTTTCTATTTTTTGATTTTTTCTCGATATGCCACTTCATTATCAATCAGTATTTTTTTTATTTTATCTTTTTCCTTATCTTCTGCCATATATTGAAGATATAAAGAAAGATAAAGTGAAAACGCCTCCTCACTTAATGAAGAAATTGTGGTTTTCTTCTCTGATGCTAATTTGACCTTCTTGGCATGCTTTTCGATATGATTTAAGATTTTTTCGGGTATTTTTTGACATTCATCTGGTTTTGTCTTTAAAAACTCCATCACTTCATGGTACACCGTGTCTTTGATATAACTCATGTTTTCACCACCATTAATCTTCAGACATACTATACTTTTGGTCAATCTCCAAATCAAGATTTCGTTCTTTGATAATTTTTTTCATTTCTAAGTTTAATAATGTTTCATAATTGTTTTGCGTTTCTGGAATTAAAAACTTGATACGATTTTTAGCTTCTTCTCTGATTTCTTCTATTAACAACTGCTTATCTGATTCCATTTGATTCATTTTCTTTCCCTCTTTCTTTAGCGAGATTCATCTTGGTTCATTTCATAGTTCATATCTCTTGCTAATGCTTCTGTAGCAGCCGCTACAGGGCCGATATCTTGCATGACGTTCTGCAGCTTCCGAAAACTCCTCACTAGGTTCATCTTGTTGTTCTTGTTGCAGATAATATTGTTTAAGCTCTGCATCCCTCTGTGCTAATGTCCTAATCCTCTTGTTTTTGATGAGATAAATACTTTGAGATTCTAATGCATCAATATAAGCTCCTTCATTGATTTCTATCAAATCTCCATCAGTTACTCTTTTTGGTCCATAGGGCCTTCCTTCATAATCTCTAGATAATTCGTCACACCTATCTTCTCCTAAAACCAATCGAAAGAACTCGTTTTTATCCCCTAAAGCATAGGCTGTAACTGCTTTGATGTCATCTCCACTTGCTTGTAGTGGATACAAAGCAGATTTGACTAATCCATTTTCTTCATCATAAGAGGAGGGACTTACTAATGGAAGTTCAAAAGTATACTCCTCTCCACCAATAGTCACATTTGGATGCTTTGAAAAATAATAGTTTGCAACTAGTTCCGAAAAAGTATCTGCCATTCCCTCTTCCCAGTTATGTCCAGTATGATGCAAATTTACTAAAAAATATGCTTGTGATTCTGCATGCCCTCTTTCATGTAACATGTCCATGATTTGAGCTAATAGATTGCCTTTATTTTGATAACCCATTTCAACATTCTTAGAAACATAACGACATTTCGCCCTCGTACCAGAAGAATCAAACATCGTATAATAAATATCATGTTCTCGAAGAGCAATTTCGAGTTTTTCCTCTTGTTCTTCTGTTAGTTCTACGTTATCCTCAAAGAATTCACGTATCATAGTTTCTGTAAGCACAGCAAGTTCTTTTAAATCATCACTCACATCATTTTTTAAACTACGAATTACCTCCATTCTTCCCTCATGGTCAGGAATAAAAGATACCAATGACTTTTTAATTTCATTATCATCTTTATGTTGGTTAGTAGATAAATCTGCCTCTTCACCAATTGAGCATAAAAAATCTACTCTTTCTTCTTCAGGCAACGCTAAAAACTGTTCTTTAATACGAAAATAATTTTCAATCTTTCCCATAGAGTCCTCTATGCCCTGGTACAGATTATTATTGGAAAAAAACTCTTTTCTTCTTCCATATTCCGTATAACTTCCATCATATCGAATAGAAAGCTGTGCTCTTACATAATCATCTTCTATATAGGGATAAAATGATTGCAAACAAGAATTACCTATCGCCACTTCTAAATTAAGCATTAAATATGCTTTATAGGATTCATCCTCAATTTGGTCTAATAGTTCACATGTTTTCGGTGTAGATAACAGATTCATCCAAATGCGACAATCCTCTGGCTTTTGTTGTAAGTGTTCATACGCTCTTTCTTGGGTATTTTCGATAGCATTCAATAATCCATATACCCATTTATCATCTGGATCATCTTTTATTTGCTCATAAAGTGCTTCGAATTGTTCTTCGGAAAGATTAAGGGATGGATATGTTCCTTCTTGAATGAGCTCTAAATAATAAATGGCATTATCCACACTTCTTTCTTTGACTTTCATAAGTGCTTCTAACCTTAATTGCTCACTTGGAAGCATATTTTTGTACATCAAATATTCAAGCATTTTATCACTTGAGTATTGATATTTTTCTTCGTCTTCAATCATTTGGAAAAGATAAAAACCAACCCCCGCTTTACCACTATCTCGCGATTCTACATGATGAATATCACATTCACTTACAAAACTCTTACGTTCCTTTTGGCTACAATCTTGATAATACTGATTGATTGCTTCTTTTAGTTCTAGAATATCTATTAGTTCTTCATTTTTCTTTCCTTTTAATAAATTCACGTCAAAAGAAATGCCTTTTAACTTGCAATATACATCTAGTTTTTGATACTTTTCTGAATCCAAATACGGATTCATCACATCTGTCAAATAATATGCCAAATTTTTTTGGTAGTCAACTTCATTTTGAACCGCTTCCACGTATAGCTTTTGCTGTGGACTATAATCCATCATAAAATCTTCTTCCGTTGGCAGCCAGTCTTGTAGTATTTCATAGGCATATTGTTCATGAGTATAATACTCCTCAAATTCTTTTGACTTAAAAAACTCTTTCAAGGATTCTGGAGAAACAAACGATTTTGCTAAATCCAAGAACGACTTTCTTTCATCATAATCATTAAAATTTCTGCTACGTACCATATGAAGCAATTTTAGCACTTCATCCGGTTTAAAATCCATTGGCTTAGGTAGATACGTTGTGTTTTCTCCCATCTGAATCCAAAATAGTTCCAATGGTCCCTTATTTTTCTCATAAAGGGTAGCAGTATGACTAATACCATTCAAAATAGAATAACACTTGTTATCATCTATTTGCTCAGAATCCATTATTGAAAAAAATCTCTTCTTTGCTTCCTCATCCGTAAGCAAACTAAAATCAATCGCCGAAAGAGATGTTTTTTGATCCTCATTTAGATTTTTTACCATCTCTTTGCGATTTTCTAACATATGATATAACTCGTATTGTATTTTCCAACCTATCTGGCTTTGTGCAAAAGAGTTTGATAAAAAATACTGTTTGATTGATTCTTGCGTCACATGAGAAAACAGTCTTTGCACCACTTCTGCTTGGAGATTTTGCCCATAACTAATCCTTGTCAAATGTTCTAATGAACCTAACATGACTACCATCTTTTCAGGCGGAAGTGCTATCTCATCTGGTATTGGCGGATGATATTCTATATACCTTTTAGGAAGTTTTTCTGTATCATTTTCTTTGATTTTTTGTGCGACTATTTCTCTTTTGGTTAAATCATCAAAAAAATCGCTTAATTTATCAAAACTTGAATCATATAGTGAAAAGAAATCCTCTAGATATTCTATTTTTTCATCATTTGTCATTACAATAAAACTCCTTTACACGCAAACTTAAACTATTCTTACCGTTCATCATCTATTTACTATAGTATCGTACTTTTCCTTTTATAGCAAGTTATTGCATCAAAAAAGTGATTCTAGTTTGAAACTAAAATCACTTTTTAAAACTATTTTATTTTTTTGGCAATCTTTGCTTTTAAGTAAGAAAGCTGACTATTATCTTCTCTTTCTAATCTTCGTTTTAATTCTTTCAATAAAACATCCTCTTTGATATCTCGAATAATCTTTCCATCAATCACAAGTGATATTGTACCTGTTTCTTCTGATACTACCACAATAACGCAGTCAGCTTGCTCTGACATACCAATGGCTGCTCTGTGCCTGGTGCCATACTGTCTATCTAAATCTTCTTTATCGGTGATTGGTAAAATACAAGAAGCTGCTAAAATACGGTTATCGCGAATGATAACAGCACCATCATGTAACGGAGTATCTGGTACAAAAATGTTAATTAAAAGCTCTGAGGAAACCTCAGAATCAAGTTCCACACCCGTTCTAGCAATTTCTGTCAGCTTCATATCTTTTTCAAAAACAATTAATGCTCCCACTTTTTCTTTGGACATTCTACTTGCTGCTTTCACC
This sequence comes from Clostridiales bacterium UBA1234, assembly GCA_002308995.1. Classification (GTDB taxonomy): domain Bacteria; phylum Bacillota; class Clostridia; order TANB77; family UBA1234; genus UBA1234. The sequence continues at coordinate 7,370 of DBWQ01000008.1, forward strand.
ACTTCATCGGCACAAGTAGAACGAATGATTAAATCATCCATCTCAAAAATATCTTTTACCCCGCGGCTACCAATTTGCTCGAGCGTTTTTCTAAGTTCTGGCTGGAATATCACGATAATCATGATAACTCCATATGTCATGACAGAACTTAAGATAAAATGCAGAATATCTAGTTTTAATACCTCACTTAACTTGGTAGCAATAATTAAAATGGCAATTCCTTTAAAAAGCTGCATGGCTCTAGTGTTTTTAACCGCTTTTATTAATTTGACAATTAAAAAGGCTACGATGGAAATATCAATTAAGAGCACTAAAATTTTGATAGGATATGCTTTTAAAATATTAAAATAACTTAAAATGTTTTCTTTATAAAAAACTACAAAAGACTCTGGAATTGATCTCATATAACCACCTTATCTTTTATCTAAAGTTTGATACAATAATTGCCACAACAGATGGAATGATAAACATTGCTGCCAAAATAATACAAATGACTCTTGTCCATGTTTTTGTTCTCATGTTCACTCTTACTCGCCTCCTTAAACCTATACCTATATCTTAAATAATCTATGCCTTAAAGTCAATATGATTTGATTGGAAATACATAAAAAAAGCTACGATTAAGAACAATTTCAAAACCATAGCTTTTTGGTGCACGAGACCGGAATCGAACCGGTACGGGGTATTAGCCCGCAGGATTTTAAGTCCTGTGCGTCTGCCTGTTCCGCCACTCGTGCAAAACAAAACTTGCAATAATTATATTAACATTGAAGCCTCTTCTTGTCAATCATTTTATCAAGAAATTTCAGCAAAAGTTTACATAAGAGTTGACAATATCTTTCTTTTTTGATATAATGAGACCCGATTTGAATTCTATCAGAAAGGAAGTACACTTTGTATGAACATCAATGTAAATGATGTCTCTTTGGAGCGGTATCAGAGTTTTGTCTTAAGCATCTATCAGAAGTACTTAGATAGCCTCAACAACAAGTTTCTCTTTTTGGCCAAGTGCTACCAGTTGGTTGTCAATATAGAGCTTGCTAAAGTCTTTCCTATCTCTTCTGGATACTTCCAAAAAGGTCCAGAAATAAGCCTTTCCATTTGTCCTAAAGACCCCGACGAATACATTGCCTTTATCATTGCCCATGAGTTTGCTCACCTGCTGTTTGACAAAGTAGATGATGTACTCCTGGTCTCTGGGAGGGCAAGTGACGAAAGCATTGACTACAGTGCGATTCAGCGGGCAGATGAGGAGGGAAACACCTATGGACTTGCCTTAGAAGAAGCCTGTGCCGATGCTGTTGCCAAATGGATTGTATCGGACATGGGGTTTGAAAATCCAAACCATAGACCCCTTAGAAGACTGGATGGCTCCAAGGAAGGTGCTGAGCTTGTTAGAAAACTGGCCAGGTGCTTCGGTAGCCCTCTTGAAGAACACAGCAAGATTGATGCGTTCTTCATCGACAAAGAACATCATTATTCGTATATTCAGAACTGTTTCTGGTACGCGATTATCACCTTCTCCTTTAGTGAAATTATCGACGAATACGATGGTTTCATGGGAAAAGGCGCCTTTAAGCGTTTCTGTGAGCTGTTTGATGAATACGAAAAAACGAGAAACAGTAACGTTTATCGATTGCTGCATGATGCGGTAAAAGTATTTTACGACCGCAAAGAAGAAAAGGAAAAAATATACGCTTAAAACAGCAAAAACCTGCCTCCGAAAGGAAGCAGGTTCTTTTGTTATTAAAAATTTTTACCCATAAAACGGGGAAATCCCCCCAGAGACTAGCTAACGTAACACGTCAAACATGTCTCTAGAGGGATTCCCCTTAGAAGGTCACTGGAAAAACTCTTCCGATTCCTTCCAAGCCTTCTCGAGGTCGCTCATGTCAACCCGCTTTCCATCCAGGTTGTACATAAGGACCATAGCGGCGGCGAATTCCGCGTAGCTTTTGCCGTCGCCGCGCATAAAGTAGGCATAGCCTACCAGGGCGGCGGCGGAGGTGAGATTGTTCGCGGGCAGATTGGCGAACGACTTCTCGAGCTTTTCGGCCTTTTTGTTTTTCTTTTTCATAGTGTCCTCCACGGACGAACTCCCTTGGCAACGATTACAAAGTCTTCCTGATGGGTCTTGCTTGGAATCTTTGTTTCGGGAGCCTCTCACGAGATTAATCGTAAGAGTATTGTTGATATGTTTTCGTTACCAATTGTTATTTTACCACATTTTACATAATTAGTCAACTGCTATTATAAATTTTATTTGGAAGTAATTGGAATTTCATATAATTTCTTCTTTCCTTTTGACAATCAAGTACGCTTTTTTGTGTGCGGATTTTTTCGATACCGCAGATGGTCTCAAGCATTGAATTTTCCTTGTTTTCTTTACATTATGTAAATTCTGTGATATAATGCCTTCAAATCCAATTTAACCACTATGCAGCCATTTTTTTGAGGAGGGATGACCTAAATGATTCGTAGACTTTTCGCCACGTTTTTTGCCATTTTGATGGCGTTTGGTGCCATGTCTACCGCCTACGCCGATTCCTACACCTATGTTGCGGATACCGAAAATCTCTTTGATGATTCCAGCAACATGACCGCTCTGTGCGCCGAAATCCGGAACAAACTCGATTTTAACATCGGTGTCATTTCGGTAGCAAGTTTAGAAGACAAAGAGCCTATCATCGATGCCAGAAAACAAGATTCCCAGGCTTTTTTAATCTTTGTGACGCCAAGTGAAGAGATGGAATACTGGGTAGGCTCTAGTGTTACCAAGACCATTCGTGACGTAGAACTGGAGCTTTTGTTCAATACCTACAAGATTTCTGATAAGCAGTACACCAAAACCGTCAATCAACTCTTGTCTGCCATCGTAGAGGTGTATATTAACGGTAAGAATCTCGATGAATACGTGCAGAAAGAAGAACTTGAAATAGTGGATGAAACGCAGGATAGCTGGGCAAAGATGACCTGGAAATACATGATCAACTTTGTCAAAACGCATCCAGTGCGGATTATCGTTATTATCGTCTTCTTGGTAGGGTTGGTTCTCTACTACTACAACTTCGGACGAAAGCACAAAAAAACCAACGACTCCGCTAATAGTGAAGAATAATTTAGCGCTGAACGCAAAAAACCACATTCCCGCCTAAAGGAATGTGGTTTTTGTTGTTTATTTACTTTTTGCGCTTCATTTGCTTTGCAAAAAGCGTAGGTTTGGATTTCTTAACGGCTTCAGCTGCTTTTTGAATGGTCTGAAGGTCCGCGCCATAGATGTTCTTGGCAGAACAACCTGCTCGTCCGCCCCCTGCACAGGCGCAAGCACAAGCACACGAGGCACAGGCACACGAGGAACGTCCGCCTCCTGAGTAGAAGACTCCTCCACCACCGCCGTAGCCGTCATCCGAGATAGCTACAACAAATATGCCACCAAGAATAATTGCCAAAATAATCACGATGATAAGGATTACCTCTCCAGAAGTTAGATCCTCAGCATGGGTTGATTGCCTATCTTCGGAAAGACTATCGAACCGTGCTTGTGGGTATACTACTTCGCAAGAAAGCTTTTCCGATTCACCGATGGCAAGCGCTGTCTTCCATACCAGCCGATTCCACTCATCGATAGTATCTGCATTATGGCTTTGCACATAATTACCATTCCATCGAAGCTCGAGATTTTTAATCTCGATTTCTGGAAACCAACCGGGGGTAAAGCCGTAGGTTACCGTATTATCTTCGTTTAAGATGTACAGATACCCTTGCTTGATGGAAAAATCAAAGGAAAATTCTTCATCCTTGTAGTAATCCCGGTAAAAGTCAATCCTCACGAAATGGCCACTACCATCGTCACTGGAAGACGAGTACTCAATTTTCTTGATGTTATCTGAAAGTGCTTTGATATCCTCCACATGCTTGTTGGGGATGCCTACAAAGAGGTAGTCCAATGGGCCTTCAGACTTGTCGTCCAAAACCTTCCAATCAAAATGATACGTGATAATGGCGTCGCCATCTTGGCACATATCAATTTCGATAAGGTAGTTTTGAATCTCGTCCAGCGGCTCCTTGCCGGCCGAAACGGATACGGTAAGCCCTACCACCATGAGGGCAAGAACAAAGATGCCAAAAAACTTCTTCATTTTGCCTCCTTTCTAAGAGGGCAAAGGCCTTCCATCTTACAGCTGTTATCACGGATTTTCTTGCACTCCTCGCCATTCCAAATGTGTTTCCAGTCCTCCTCTAGGATATTCCCAAGAGTAATCCCAGAAAGCCAGCTCTGGCAAGGAACAACCATACCACTCGGGGTAATTGCCATATTACTAAGGCAAGCGCCACAAGTGGGAACAGTCAAATGCAGGTCTCTCAAAAAGTCACTATTCACCCAACCAGGCGAAGTGAAACTGATTTCCATTTCTGCATTGGCAGCAAAATCTGTTGCCTCTTTCAAAATGGCAACCAACTCACACTCCGTAAGCTGAGTACTCTCTGCTTCATTATTCAGGGCATTTCCCGTGGTGATAATGCTCGAACAAGAGGTATACGTCACGCCAAGCTTTCTTACAAACTCCAGCGTTCTGGCATAGTCACGGTTAAGCCGGCAAATCGGAGTATTCACACTTACCGAAAGCCCTGCATCTAAGGCATTATGAATGCCTTGAACCGTCTTTTCCCAAGTATTTGCACCCACAAGCTGGTTGTGAATTTCCTCCTCATCGGAGTAAAGCGTTACTTGGATGGAATCCAGTTCTGCCTCAGCCAAGGCGTTTGCGTACTCTTTGGTAAGGAGAACGCCATTGGTATTCACGCGGGAAATAAAGTACCGCGCGTATTTCACCAGTTCCGGAAGGTCTTTCCTCATGAGCGGCTCGCCACCGGTAAACGTCAGCTGCGTCACACGCGCATCGTACATCTTATCGATGACTTTCTTCCACTCATCGGTCGAAAGCTCCTTGCCACCACTATGTTTCTGCCCGGCCGCGTAGCAGTGCAAGCACTGATTAGGGCAATGCCAGCATCCATGCTCATCTGTCATAGGGCTTACCATCAGATCCATCCGATGAGGTCCCTGCATAAACTTAGCATACTCGCCAAGCGAAATGATGGGGTATTCAAAAGAAGGCTCCTCTCCATAGGCAATGTTGCAAAAGTCTTGAATCAACCTCATCAAATCATCCACCATCACCTCGTTCTTCGTCTTGTAATAGACTTTCTTGGTCCGCAAAACCGTCTGAACAATGATGTCTTCCACATCCGCTTGAGACAGCTCTTTGCCATCATACTTGTTGAGCTCTTCTATAAAGTTGGCAAAAAGGATAAAATGCGACTTCTTCACAGGAATAATCTGATTCCCGTTGATGAAAATCAGACCAGGAACATTCTTGCTAAACAGAGACACCCGTGGAGGCACCAAATGAATCCTAATCGCCCCAGGGCCCATCGGATTGAACGTAGCCTGCAAAACAGGCATATCCTTCATTCTCTCATACTCCAGCAACTTCATGTAGCCAAAATCCTCCTACAATATAAATTTTTCAAGGTTCCGGCAAGCATTATATCACATTATGTTAATTAATGCAAGAAAAACCCGACCAAGAGGGACGCTGGATTTTGTTCGGTCACCAATTTTAGACCTATTCTCTCGCAAGGGATTCCCACCACACCTACCGGCCAAAAGGGACAGACCTCTTCAAATCCTTGAAACTACTGTCTTTTAAAATAGCTGTTTTAAAAGAAAATTCCTCTTTTTACCCCCTATTTTTAAAAAGAATTTTGATTGTTTTTAGCTTTTTGAAGTCCTTGTGGCTAAAGGCTTTTCAAACGTCTGTCCCTTTTGGTCGGAAAGCGTGACCGGAAAGTCTTGTGCGAGAAGGGACGAAAAAAGAGACGCCGGACAAAATCCAGCGTCCCTCTTGGTCGGCCTTTAGTCGAGTGATACGAATGTGTATCCGCGGTTTCTTGCTTCGTCGATGACTTCGCCAAGTAAGGCGTCGTTGTCTTTGGATACGGCGTGGAGTAACATGACTTCGCCTGGGTGTAAGTAGTTTAGTATCATGCCTCTTGCGTAGTCTAGACGGTCTTGTTTTTTGGTGTCCCAGTCGTCATAGGCGGCACTCCATAAAACGGTTCGATAGCCTAAATCGAGTGCTAGTTTGACGGTTCTTTCGCTATATTCTCCTTTTGGTGGGCGTAAATAAGTCATTTCGTAATTAAAGTTTTCTTTTACGTAGTCGTGTAGGTCCATGATTTCTTTTTTGAGTTTTTCGTCATCGGTAATGGATGGCATGCTTGGATGATTGACGGTATGGTTTCCTACGATGTGTCCCTCTTCTATCATTCTTTTTACCAACTCTGGTTGTTGTTTGACGTATGGCATGGTGACAAAGAAGGTGGCAGTGACGTTTTTTTCTTTTAAGGTATCTAATATGGTTGATGTATAGCCATTTTCATAGCCTTCGTCAAAGGTTAAATAGATGATTTTTTCTTCTGTTTTGTCACAATAGATTCCTTGATAGGCATCTAATATTTTGGCATGAGGTCCGTAAAATTCTGGTTTTTTATCTTCTTTTTTTCTTACAAATCCCCAAGCACACGTCGTATTGGATAATGTGCTACTAGATGCTGGCACTAGCTCTACCTTTGGCTCTTCTACCTTAGTATCATTTTCCTCAACTTCTGATGTGTCGACTGATGGTGTTTCTACCACTTCTTCTGCGGATTCACTTTTTGCTTCTTCTCCCTCTACCTCATTCTTTTGTGTCAAAGATGTTTCTTCGCCTTCTTCTTCGTTTGATACCTCTACCATTTCAACTTCTTCATTAGATACTAATTCTTCCTCAAGAATAGAGTTTTCAGTATTTTCTACTTTATTTTGGCTTTCTTCGCTACGCGCTGGCTGATTTCCACTACACCCGCAAAGCAAAGTGAACGACGCTAAAAGACTCATCCACTTACCATATGATTTTTTCTTCATATATATCCTCCTTTTCTCTCTCATTACATCATTATAGTGCATTTATATGCATGATATGTCTGTCTCTTCTTCGATACTTTTATTTTACTCTTGTTTTTCTTAAGATTCAATGCTATCTCCTTTTTATGTTTTTTGATAGGCAAATCCCTTAAAATGTGATACAATAGGCTAAAATGAGGTCAAACTAAGAGGTGAAACTATGAACAAAGAAATCGAACTACTTGCCCCTTGTGGCACGCACGATGCTTTCTTAGCAGCTATTGAAAACGGTGCCAATGCTGTGTATCTTGGTGGCAAACTTTTTAATGCCAGAGCCAACGCCAGTAATTTTGATTTAGACGAATTAAAAGAAATGGTCACTTATGCTCACTTAAGAGGTGTTAAAATCCACGTTACCTTAAATACATTGCTATTTAACGATGAACTTCCACAAGCACTAGATTTTGCTTACGATTTATACAACATTGGGATTGATGCGGTAATTGTACAAGATTTAGGGCTTGCAAAAGCACTTCGCGAACACATTCCTCACCTAAACTTACATGCTAGTACACAAATGACCATTCACAATTTAGAAGGAGTTCAAGAACTTCAAAAGCTTGGCTTTACACGAGTAGTTTTGGCTAGAGAATTGTCGTTTGAAGAAATTAATGATATATGCGAAAACACTGATATGGAAATCGAAATTTTTGTGCATGGTGCCCTTTGTATTTCCTATTCTGGGCAATGTTTAATGAGTAGCATGATTGGTGATAGAAGTGGCAACCGTGGCAAATGTGCACAACCATGCAGACTTCCCTACACGCTACTCAAAAATGATGAAGAAATGGGAAAAGGCTATCTACTAAGCCCAAAAGATTTATCGATGCTAGAACTCTTACCGAAACTTCCTAACGTTGCATCACTTAAAATTGAAGGTAGAATGAAATCTCCAGAATATGTAGCAACCACGGTCAAAACCTATCGAAAATATTTAGATAAGCTTATTGCAAATGAAACCATTGAAATTGCAAAAGAAGATAAACAAAACTTGGCGCAAATATTTAACCGTGGTGGCTTTACCTCTGCTTATTTACTTCAAAAACAGGGGAAAAATATGATGAGCTACGAAAGACCAAAAAATTGGGGCATCTATGTTGGCAAAGTACTTGCCTATGATGGAAAACGCTATATTAAAATCTCCGGTCAAGAACAAATTCATATCGGAGATGGTATCGAAATTCTAAACGGCGAAAACACACCGCCTTCTACCATCGTCTCGGAAATTGAAAAAGACAAAATTGGCAGAATTCATGGAAACATTCATGTGGGTGATGAGGTGTATAAAACCTCTGATAAAGAATTAATGAAAACGGCACGCGAAAGTTTTTCGAGAAACTCTACTCGTAAAACTCCAATTACTGTAAAAGCAGTCATCCAAAAAGATCGTCCTATTACTCTTACCATCAACGATTTTCTCTTTCAAACAAATATGACTGCCGAGCTTGCAAGTAACAAACCACTCTCCAAAGAGGATGTGGCAAAGCAGCTTACCAAAACGGGTGAAAGCCCTTTTGTTATCGAAACTTTAGAAATAGAACTTGATGAGGGATTGTTTTTACCAGTCAGCAAACTAAATGAAATTCGCAGAAATGCCTTAGAAGCCTTTGAAAAAGAATTTTTAAAACCACGTAATATTTTATTAAAAGAAACACTTACCATAAAAGAAAACACTACCCCACGTAAAATGAAAAGCGTTTCACTTTGTGTGAATCATCTTGATGAAAAGCTTGCAATGCTAAATGGTGTGGATGCACTTTACGTACCACTCAGAGAAGTACTTAAAAAAGAAGAGATGTTTACCTCTCTTCCTTTTGAAAAATATATCATGCTTCCTACTATCACCAAAGCAAATTATGAAAAGCTCATCAAAAGACAATTAGAGCATATGGTAGGTTTATGTGATGGCTTTGTACTTTCTAATATTGGACAGCTTGCCTATTTTAAAAATGTGGATACCAAGCTTATCGCCAATAGCACTTTCAATGTAGTCAATAACGAAACCATCGAGCAACTTTGCAGATTGCACTTTACGAAAATTATTTTATCACCTGAACTAACCAAAGAACAAATCAATCATTTAAGTGCCACCATTCCATTAGAACTATCCGTCTATGGAAGACAAGTAGTGATGACCTCCGAGCACTGCCCAGTACGGTAGCATTGTGGGCGGTTTTACCAAAGAGCACCCTTGCACCAAACCATGTATCAAAGAGGATACGTTTTACTTAAAAGATAGAATAGGCATGAAATTTAGAGTCATCCCAGATAACATCGATTGCCAATCACAAATTCTAAATAGCAAAATCACCTCGATTGCTACCAAAGATTTATGGATAGATTCCATTCGCATTGATGTATTAGACGAATCAATCAAAGAAATCCAAACGATTATTGATACGCATCGAAAAGGAGAAAAACTAGCGGGAGAAGATTACACCAACGGACATATGAGTAGGCCGGTGTAAGGAAAAGTTTCGTCAACTGGGGACACCCCTTAA
>DBWQ01000008.1:16893-38800 GCA_002308995.1 Clostridiales bacterium UBA1234
TTAAGGGGTGTCCCCAGTTGACGAAAGGTTCCACTTTCACGTTACACATTAAATCGAAATAGTACCACGTCTCCGTCTTGCATAATATAGTCTTTTCCTTCAAAGCGAACTAATCCCTTTTCTTTCGCATTGGCAATGGATCCACAATTTAGTAATTCTTGATAATTGATGACTTCGGCTTTGATAAAGCCTCTTTCAATATCGGAGTGAATCTTGCCGGCAGCTTCTGGTGCCTTGGTGCCTTTTTTGATGGTCCATGCTCTTACTTCTGGCTCTCCTGCCGTTAAGAATGACATTAAGCCTAGTAAATCATAGCTAACACGAATTAAAGTATCTAACCCTGATTCTTTGATGCCAAGTAAATCTAGCATTTCTTGCTTTTCCGCATCTTCTAGCACAGCAAGTTCTTCTTCTATCTTCACACAAAGTGGAATCACTTTGGCATGTTCTTTTTCTGCATATGCTTTTAGTTTGTTCACATTTTCATCTTGTGCCACATTTTTTAATTGCTCTTCAGATACATTTGCCACATACATCATTGGCTTTGCCGTTAGTAGATAAAAATCTTTTAAAAATTCTTGTTCTTCGTCAGTTAGTGCTACGGTGCTAGCAAGCTTTCCAGCCTCTAAGGCGGTTTTTAATTTATTTAGTCCATCCACTTCTGCCTGATGCTTTTTATCCGCTCTTGCCATTTTTTGTGCTTTATCCATTCTCTTATCGATAGCTTCTAAATCTGCAAAGATTAATTCCATATTAATCGTTTCCACATCACGTACAGGATCAATACTACCATCTACATGCACAATGTTGCTATCTTCAAAACATCTTACCACTTGCACAATGGCATCCACTTCACGAATATGGGATAAAAATTTATTACCTAATCCCTCTCCATTCGATGCCCCTTTTACCAAGCCTGCGATATCCACAAATTTAATTACCGCTGGGGTTACCTTTTCTGGATGATATAACTCTGCAAGTAGACCAAGTCTTTCATCTGGCACTTGCACAATTCCTACATTTGGCTCAATGGTACAGAATGGATAGTTGGCACACTCTGCTCCTGCTTTGGTGATGGCATTAAACATCGTACTTTTGCCTACGTTTGGTAGGCCTACAATTCCTATTTCCATTTAATTCTTCCTTTCTTTGCTCTCTATTAAGAGAAAAATAATATCTTCCTATTGTTACAAGTCAGTAAGCACTCATCATGAAAATATCTATTTTAAAGGGCGAGTTCTGATTTCGAGAAAGCTTTGCTTTTCGAAATCAGCATGTTTGAGCTTCTTAAAATATATATTGCCATCAAAAAGTACTTACGTTTTATTTGCAACGTCTAATAATATACCCCGGCTTAATATTGGCATCAATTTTAAACTTTACTTTTTGCTCTTTCACACCCGGATTCACACACTCAATTTCTTCTCCTGTTTCCACATCAAATAATTTTTCAATGGTCATCTCATATGGCTTTAGCTCGTTTGGAATCATTACTTCAAGCTTATCTCCTACACTAAGTTTATTACGTATTTCTACCGTTGCAATCTTTTCAATTCCTACACTAGTAATAATTCCACCAAATTCATAATCTGGATTAATTTGCTTTCCCTCATAATCTTGAATATCTTTGTTTTCTTTATCATCAAAGTAAAACTTGGTTAATCCTCTTGTTTTTGCTTTGTTAAGTTCAAACATAAACTCCGCTTCATTAAAATTCTTTGGATCTTTTTCGTAAGCATCTAGTGCATGACGATAAGCATTTACGACTGTTGCCACATAATACTCAGTTTTTAAACGGCCTTCTATTTTTAAACTATCTACGCCAATCTCAAATAGTGTTGGAATTTCATCCATTAAACACATATCCTTAGAAGAAAAAATGTAAGTTCCTTTTTCATCGTATTCCACTGGCATCAACTCACCAGGTTTTCCCTTTTCTTCTACATATAGATTATAGGCCCATCTACATGGTTGTGCGCAATCTCCATGATTGGCATTTCTACCTGCCATGTAATCACTTAAATAGCACCTACCGGAATAGCTATAGCAAATGGCACCATGCACAAACATCTCAATTTCCATGCCATTTGGTTTATTCATGGTAATTTCTTTGATTTCATTTTTGTTTAATTCTCTGGCTAAAATAATTCTCTTTGCACCATTTCGGTACCAAAAGTTACAAGCATGAAGACTTGTCACATTGGCCTGCGTGCTAATGTGAATATCCGTGTTTGGCGCATATTCACGCACAATATCCACAATACCACCATCCGAAATAATAATGCCATCGACGCCCATATCATCTAAGCGTGCTGCTTCATTTTTAATGGCCTCATATTCATTATCTCTGGCATATATATTCATTGCCACATACACTTTTTTATTGAAAGAATGGGCAAGTTTGACCGTTTCTAATAAATCATCAAATTCCATCTCGGTACGAGTTCTAAGTGAAAGCTTTGAGGTACCCGCATAGACTGCATCTGCGCCGTATAGAAAAGCTACTTTTGCTTTTTCATAGGTACCTGCGGGTGCTAGTAGTTCTGGTTTCATATTTTCCTCCTTTTTATTAACAAATCTATTTTATATTTTTTGGTTCATTAAAGAAAAATATCATTTTACCAAGCGAGTTCTGACTTCGAGAAAGCTTTGCTTTTCGAAGTCAGCATGTCTGAGCGACTAAAATGAATATTTTTCTCTAACTATTCTAGCAATATAGTATATTTATTTTACTTTTGCTACAATTAATCCATCGCCAATTTCTAATAGCTTAGCATCAAGATTAGGATTTTCTAATACACTATCAATAAAGGTACGAAGTTTGGTAACAGCTGTGCGTTGTTTATGTTTATTATAATCACTCATCACCATGCCTTTATACAAAACATTATCTGCAATAATCGTGCCACCTTTTTTGCAAAGTCTTAAAGCATGCTCAAAAAATTCGTTATACTTTCCCTTAGCAGCATCAATAAACACCACATCATATTCTTCGGTAAGATACGGCAAAATATCTAAGGCATCACCTTCTAACACCCTTATTTTATCTTGCACACCTACTTTTTCGATATTTTGAAGTGCTTGTTCTACTCTTAAACTTTCAATTTCGATGGTATCTATTCGCCCACCTTCTGCTAGATATTTTGAAAAAGAGATAGCAGAAAAACCAATGGCAGTACCAATTTCCAAAACACGATATGGTTTTATCCTACTTAATAAACTAGTAATATAATCTAGGGATTCATCTAACAAAATAGGAATTTTGTTATCTCTTCCATATTTTTCTATTTCTGCTAAATACTCGTAATTTGCCATGAAAAACTCCTCCAAAGGCATTATATCATAAAGCCACAAAAAAGCCACTAAAAAAGAAAAATCTTTCAATTCTATTTACTAATTATGTAAATCATGGTATAATGAGGTCCATTTCAATACTTTTATGGAGGATTTTCCCATGTATTTTGAGAAAGAAAAAGCCGATCTGATTTCTGCCCTTTCTGAGATGAATGACCTCGCCAGTGAAATCCAAGGCTATGTCGCCAAGCGTGAAATTTCGCGCATTCACGCACAGTACCAACCCCTTTCCAGTTTCATAGACGAATCACAACTGATGATGGACAAACAGTGGCTTGCAGAACGCTTTGCAAGTGTTTCTATCTCCCTCGCCAAAAAAGAGAAAGAGTTCTTCGATCTTTTAAAGAAACTCAACATCATCGAAGGAAAAATGGAAGAAAGAGCTTCCATTTTAGGGCGTTTTCTTTCCTTTGCCCAGGTATCTGGTACAACCTTCTCTGATGTCAGCGAGAGGATGGATGAGGAGTACGCAAATCACGCCATCTGGATGAAGGAAATGCCTCTCTCTCTTCTGAACAAGCTTGACAGCTTTGAGGAAGAAAAAGAGAAAATGGAATTTCTCATCAAATCCATTGCGGAGCTTTCTACGGCCCTCATCCGCGGCGGAAAAGACCGAGCAGAAAACCAAGTTTCGTGGAAAGAGCTCTCTTTTAGAGATATGGTAGAAATCAAAGAAGCTACCAAAGAAGTGCAAAGAGCACTTCGTGCCATCAAAGACTATCAGATGGCACTTGTTGAGCTCCAAAAGCGGCTATAACCACACGCAAAAACAGCACCCAATTTAGGTGCTGTTTTTGTGTTTTAATCGTCTTCATCGTCATCAAAATGATACGTGTTAAAAATGCTTTCCCGCATTTCTTTCATGGTACGTGCATCCAGGTGAAAGTCGGCAAACTTTTCAATATCGTAGTACTGCATCCTGTCCTCTAAGCCACGCCGAATTTCCTTCATTTGGTCTGCATAGTAAACGGGCTTGGCATACATCAAGATTTCATCTTCTTCTAAGTGGTGAAGAACCCCCCAAAGAACTTCCTTCATCTCTTCTACGCTAAACCCCATCTTGGAACAGCGCTTTACCCAAAAGGCAAAGTGCATGACAGGAACTTCGTAGTTTAAGGAAAACTCCAAAAGATTGTGAACGCCATACGTTTTTAACACAAACATGATGAGATCTAGCTTAATGCCATATTCAAGGCCACAGCGAATCTCACTCATCTCTGCAAAACTGTAGCGCTTTTGTGCATACAAAAGCACTTGCTCGTAGGTAAGTCCCTCCGAAAAACCAAGCCGAATCTGATGCATTTTGGAACAGTCAAAAAAGCCGCTAATCAAAAGGCCAATTGCTTTGGTTCCCAACTTTTCTTCCAGCGCTATCCGGATTTCATACATCTGCCAAGAATCAAAATCCGGCTTTGCATAAAGCATGATTTCCTCATCCGAAAGACCATTTTGTTTGCCTTTTTGAATTTCGGAAAGTTGCCACTGATCAAAGCGGTACGCTTCCATGATTTTCCTCCTTTCATATGTCGAAGGTTGTCAAAATTTCTAGATTTTCCTAAGTATATCATCTACCCATCTAAACGTCAAGAATCATCAAATAGGGACGTCCCTATTTGACGATTTTGTCTTGACAAAATGACCCTAAAAGGAATATAATTTAGCTAAATTTTGGCGTCGAAAGAGACTAGTAATAAAGAACTTGTTTTTAAGAGAGCTGATGGTTGGTGTAAATTAGCAAACTATCTTTATGAATCTACTCTGGAGCCTGCTCATGAAAATGAGCCCTTTGACAAAGGTTACCTTGTCCTCAAGAAGTAATTAAGGTGGTACCACGAATTAGTCCCTCGTCCTTATAATAGGACGAGGGTATTTTTGATTTCAATATAATTGGACAATTTCGTTGTTGGACTGCACATCGGCAATCCTCAACGTATTACATATACGCCTCCGGTTGCCTCGTTTGTCCGCCTAGAAATTGCCTCAATTATATTGAAATCTTATAATTATTATTCGAAAAGGAGACGAAAACTATGTTAGATATCAAATTTGTGAGAGAAAACCCAGATGTTGTGAGAGAAAACATCAAAAAGAAATTTCAAGATCAAAAGCTTCCACTTGTGGATGAAGTTTTGGAGCTTGATCAAAAATTAAGAGAGTTTCGTTTAAAAGGTGATGAACTAAGAGCTGGTAGAAATGCGAAAAGCTCTGAAATTGGTGCTTTGATGAAAAATGGTAAAAAAGACGAGGCAGAAAAAATCAAAGCGGAAGTGAATGCTATTAATGAAGAACTCGTTCATATTGAAGAAAATGAGGCTACTCTTTCGGAAGAATTAAAAAGTAAAATGATGGTGATTCCCAATATTATTGACGCTTCTGTTCCAATTGGCAAAGACGATAGTGAAAATGTTGAAAATGAAAGATTTGGTGAGCCTGTCGTTCCACCATTTGAAGTTCCTTATCATGCCGATATTATGGATAGACTAAATGGCCTTGATAAAGATAGTGCTGGCCGTACTTCCGGTAATGGTTTTTATTATTTAGTGGGCGATGTGGCTCGTCTTCATTCTGCCATGATCTCGTATGCGAGAGATTTTATGATTAACAAAGGCTTTACCTACTGTATTCCTCCTTTTATGATTCGTAGTGATGTAGTAAACGGTGTGATGAGCTTTGCCGAGATGGAAGCCATGATGTATAAAATTGAAGGAGAAGATTTATTCTTAATTGGTACTTCAGAGCATTCGATGATTGGTAAATTCAAAGGACAAATTGTGAAAGAAGAAGAACTTCCACTTACCCTTACTTCGTACTCTCCATGCTTTAGAAAAGAAGTTGGTTCTCATGGTATCGAAGAAAGAGGCGTTTATCGTGTGCACCAATTTGAAAAGCAAGAGATGGTAGTACTATGTAAGCCAGAAGATTCGATGGATTGGTACAATAAAATGTGGAGCTATACGGTTGAATTCTTTAGAAGCTTAGATATTCCTGTTAGAACCCTTGAGTGCTGCAGTGGTGACCTTGCTGACCTAAAAGTAAAATCTTGTGATGTAGAAGCTTGGAGCCCTCGTCAACAAAAATATTTTGAAGTTGGTAGCTGTTCTACCCTTGGTGATGCACAAGCAAGACGCTTAGGTATTCGTGCGAAAGGAAAAGATGGTAACTATTTAGTACACACCTTAAATAACACAGTGCTTGCTACTCCTCGAGGACTCATTGCTTTCTTAGAAAACAACGTCAACGAAGATGGCAGTGTGAATATTCCAGTAGCACTTAGACCTTACATGGGCGGATTAGAAAAAATTGTACCTAAAAAATAATTTCATTCAGAACTATCAAAGAGATTTAGAAACTGATTTCTAAATCTCTTTTTTGAATGACATCTTTCGACTTATTTTTGTGTCATATTCACCGCTTTTTTCATTATGTTAAAGTATTATTTTCAACCTCAAAAATTTCACAAAAAATTCTTGCTACTCTCTTGCCTTTTAATTTCCAATTCACTATACTTTTTACTATAGAGAGGTGTGTATGCAAATGAAAACCGTTGAAAAAGAATTTATGGGTGTCCTTTTGGGAAGTGACATCAACACATACAGTATGGCAAGAGCATTTCATGAACAGTATGGCACCAAAACCGCTGTATTTGGCAAATTCTACACAGGTCCAAGTTACCAAAGCAAAATCACAGAATTTTACGCAGATCCCAATTTAGATCAAAAGAAAACGTTTATTAAAACACTTAACGATTTTGCTAAAAAGTATCCAAAGAAAAAACTCATCCTACTTGGATGTGGTGATAACTACGTAAGACAAATCATTGAAAACAAAAAAGAGCTTGCAAAAAACTTTATTATTCCTTATATTGATAGGCCTTTAATGGAAAACCTTATCAAAAAGGAAAAATTCTATGAGATGTGCGAAAAGTACAAAATTCCTTATCCTAAAACATTTATCTACAAAAAAGAAATGGGCACTCACTATGCCCTAGCCTTTGGCTTCCCTATGGTTCTAAAGCCGTCGAATAGTGTCGATTATTTTGCTCACGAATTTCCAACCCAAAACAAAGTTTATATTATCAAATCGCAAGCCGAGTTAGATAGCACCATTAAACAAATTTATGATGCTGGCTATTCTGACACGCTTATTTTGCAAGACTTTATCCCTGGTGACGATTCTTACATGCGCGTGATGACATGCTACTCGGATGAACATGGCAAAGTAAAATTAATGTCCCTTGGCCACACCATGTTAGAAGAACATACTCCTCATGGCATTGGGAATCATGCGGTTGTCATGAATGAAGTGAATGAAGAATTATCTAACCTTCTTAAAAACTTTTTGGAGTCAATTCACTATACTGGCTTTTCTAATTTTGATATTAAATATGATGAGCGTGATAACACTTATAAAATCTTTGAAATTAACCTAAGACAAGGCAGAAGTAACTACTATGTTACAGGAGCAGGTTATAACCTTGCAAAATATGTCGTTGAAGATCGTGTTTATCACAAAGATTTAGGCTATACTATTGCGGATAAAAAACATTTATGGTCAATGGTGCCACTTGGTATTCCGTTTAAATACGTGAAAAATCAAGAATATGTGAATGAGATGAAAGAACTTGTCAAAGAAAATGAATTTGTCAATCCTTTGTTTTATGAAGGTGATAATGGATTACCACGATATATTAAACTTCAGAGAGCTGCTTTTCAGCAATTTGGGAAGTTTAAAAAATACCTTGGCTAATTTGCCAAATAATTGCCTTTTTGCTTCGTTAAACTTCACTCACAAATCCTCGACGTATATCAATACGACTCCGGTTTGTTCGCTCGTTTGCCTTGCAAAAAGAACAATTCTTTGAAAATTAAAACGATATATTAGCGGAACGACTATCATAGCCGTTCCGTATCATTAACTTAGAAAGGATTTTTAACATGCAAATTAAAAACTATATCGATATTTTAAATCAAGATGGTTTAATTACTAAGACAAATGTTTCGGACGATATGATGCATACCGAAATCGAAAAGGTTTCATATAACTCTAAAGATGTGGCTTCCAATACCCTATTTATCTGTAAAGGATTAAAATATAAAGAAGAGTATTTGCTAGAAGCCATTCAAAACGGTGCCATTTGTTATGTGGCAGAAGAAATAAAAAATGTGGGCGAAGATTTTCCATGCATTATTGTAAATGATATTCGTAAAGCACTTGCCCTTATCTCTATTCTTTACTATGATTATCCCGCTACGAAAATCAATATGATTGGCCTTACTGGTACCAAAGGAAAGTCTACTACCGCTTATTATATTAAAAGTATTTTAGATCACTATATGGAAAGTATCGGGCATAAAGATACCGCTATCGTTTCTTCCATTGATACCTATGATGGTGTAATCACCAAAGAATCTGTCATCACTTCTCCAGAATCCTTTGACTTACAAGGACATATTCGCAATGCCGTTAATACTGGCCTAGAAAATTTAGTGATGGAAGTCAGTTCACAAGCACTTAAACTAAACCGTGTGTATGGCATTACCTACAAAGTAGGCGCTTTTTTAAACATCTCAGAAGATCATATTAGCGGTATTGAACATCCAACCTTTGAAGACTACTTCTACTCCAAGCTTCAGATTTTTAAACAAGTAGAAAATGCTGTGATTAATTTAGATTCCGATATGATATCCGATATTTTGGAAGCAGCAAAGGTATGTAAAACCATTACGACTTTTAGTACTAAAAATAAAGATGCCGATATCTTTGCCTTTGATATTCAAAAAGATGGGCATGAAAAGATTAAGTTTAAAGTTTTATCTAAAATATCACCATTAAATGAAAAAGAATTTGTACTAACCATGCCAGGTTTATTTAACGTAGAAAATGCGCTATGTGCTATCGCCACTGCTTCTATTTTAAATGTACCTTATGAGAATATGTATGAAGGATTACTACATGCTAAAGCAAGTGGTAGAATGGAAATCCACGCAAGTAAGAACGGAAAGATTATTGTTATCGTTGATTATGCACATAACAAATTAAGCTTTGAAAAGCTCTATGAATCTACCAAGGCAGAATATCCCGATAAAGATATCATTACTGTATTTGGTTGCCCAGGTGGCAAAGCACAGCTTCGTAGAATGCATTTAGGAGAGCTTTCTGGTAAAAATTCAAAAATAAGCTATTTAACAGCCGAAGACCCAGGCCCAGAAAACACACTCGATATTTGCAAAGAGATTGCCTCTTATATCGAAAAAGAAAACGGCAAGTACAAAATTATTGAAGACCGTGGCGAAGCGATTAAAACAGCAATTCTTGAAAATGAGAATGTGGTAATATTAATTACCGGCAAAGGAAATGAAACAAGACAAAAAATGGGCACCACTTATGTACCATGTTTGACGGATACAGAGTATGCGGTGGAAGCGTTAAAAGAATATGATGCAAAAAGCGAATGAGTATAAACTCATTCGCTTTCTTCATTCTAAAATATGTTCTGTAGAATTACAACCGCTTTTAAATACCAGGATGTTCATGAAAACTATACATGCCAGTTGTATTATCATAGTTAACAGTCACACCTGATGTTCTATCATCATTAGCATATTCAATAGATTCGTGTTGCACACTTGTTTCGTTTCCAAATAAAATTTTAGCCTTATTTTCAACCTGTTCTCTAGAAAAATAATAAATAGTAGGACTCGCACTATAAAATCTAGCTTCTTCTTCGGTAAGAACTGCTTCTTCTTTCTTTACAGCTTCTTCTTTATCAAAGGACTCAAATACACTCTTAAGAATATCTTTATTACTCTTTTTATTATCCACATTTCCTACAAGCAAAATGGTGCTTGTCTCTCCGTCCCAATCCACGTTAAGCCCCATCGCTTCGCCTACGGCTCTTACCGGCAAATACGTTGTTCCGTTAATTAAAAATGGTTCTACGATATTTCCATTTGCATCCTTTGGTATAACTTCACTGCCATTTAGTTTGATTTTGATATCTCTAAATGTTCTTTGAATCGTTTCACTGCGATTGGCAGCAAAGGTTAACCCTCCCATTAAAACTGCCATGGTGCTTGCACCCATAATAAAATGCTTTAGTTCCTTTTTCATTTGAATGTTCCTCCCTTTAAAATTTGACTTTTCTTTCCTCTAAAAATAGACTAACATACCAAAAAGCATTTTTCAAGCAGTAGTAGCTAAATTAAAAAACCTGTGAAAAAAGGACACCTTCCAAAAACACCAAAAGTAGTGTTTTGAGAAAGGTTCCTTTTTTTTCTCTAAAAATCTTTAAGTTTTATATAACAAATTGAAGTTTTAACTCATTATTGTCAATGATGATTTGATAACGGCTTTCATCTAATTCTTCAGTTGGAAGACCATCCAAACTTAAGGATAATTTGCTTACAGCATCTGATAATGACAATATTTCATCATTTGCTATATCATAATAATATGAAAACTGGTATTCTCCTCCACCTGTTGAAGGCATTGGAGATCCCCCTTCTGGAATACTAGAATAAATATAGACTACTAAAACGTTATTCTTAATGACATACTGATAGTCATAAACAATTCCCTTATCTAAAGACTCCTCTATGATTGCATGTGCAGCAACAGGTTCATATGTACGAGGTAATACTTCGCTTAGTATTCTTTCATTAAGTTCATTGATTGTTTTAGTATTTCCAACAATTTTAGGCAATTTTACTCTAAACATTTTATAATATCCATCCGTATAATCTACCCCATCAACAATTGAAATACTATTCGTTAGTTTTACCGTACTCGTCTCGCCATCCCAATCCACATTAAGTCCCATTGCTTCTCCTACGGCTCTTACCGGCAAATACGTTGTTCCGTTAATTAAAAATGGTTCTACGATATTTCCATTTGCATCCTTTGGTATAACTTCACTGCCATTTAGTTTGATTTTGATATCTCTAAATGTTCTTTGAATCGTTTCACTGCGATTGGCAGCAAAGGTTAACCCTCCCATTAAAACTGCCATGGTACTTGCACCCATGATAAAATGCTTCCATCCTTGCTTCATTTTAAAACTCCTCCTTTATATGATTATTTAATATAAAAACTAGGTTGCCTTGCTAAAAAGACAACCTATTTAATTCATTTATGAATTCATAATGGCTTCAAATTCTTCTGCTTCAATTTTTTCTTTTTCCAGTAAAACTTGAGCCACTCTATGAAGCTGTTCTACATGTTCTTCTAAGATTTTCTTTGCTCTGTTATATCCTGTATCAATAATATTCTTTACTTCTACATCAATCACAGCGGCAATTTCATCACTGTAGTTTTTAATATTGTTGATGTCTCTACCAAGGAATACTTCTTCTTGATCATTACCAAATGTGATGGTTCCAAGCCTGTCGCTCATACCATACTTCATGACCATGCTTCTAGCAAGCTTGCTTGCTCTTTCGATATCGTTAGATGCACCGGTACTAATATCATTTAAGATAAGTTGCTCGGCTACCCTACCGCCAAGAAGTGATACAATTTTTTCTTCCATTTCAGATTTAGAAGCAAATGACTTATCTTCTGTATTTTTATACATCGTATAACCACCTGCCATACCTCTAGGGATAATGGAAATTTGATGTACTGGCTCTGCATGTGGTAAGAACTTGCTAACAACTGCGTGACCGCCTTCATGGTAAGCCACTAATTTCTTTTCTTCATCAGAAATCACTCTGCTTCTCTTTTCAGGGCCCATCATGACTTTTACCATCGCATCTTCTAAATCTTGCATCGTGATAGATGTTTGGTCTTTACGAGCCGCAATTAAAGCTGCTTCATTCATCATGTTCTCTAAATCGGCTCCTGTGAAACCTGCTGTATTTTTGGCAAGTACACCTAAATCGATTTCACCAGATAGTTTTTTCTTTTTCGCATATAGTGCTAAGATTTCTTCTCTTGCTTTTACATCGGGAGCTGGAACAACGATTTGTCTATCAAATCTTCCTGGTCTTAAAAGTGCTGGGTCTAGGATATCTGGTCTATTCGTTGCTGCAAGTACAATGATGCCTGTATTGGTACCAAAGCCATCCATTTCAACAAGTAATTGGTTTAAGGTTTGTTCTCTTTCATCATGACCACCACCAAGGCCTGCACCTCTTTGACGACCTACTGCATCAATTTCATCAATAAAGACGATACATTGTCCTTTAGCTTTTGCTTCTCCAAATAAATCTCTCACACGTGATGCACCAACACCTACGTACATTTCTACGAAATCAGAACCAGAGATTGAGAAAAATGGAACGCCCGCTTCACCAGCAACTGCCTTTGCCAAAAGCGTTTTACCTGTACCTGGCTGACCAACAAGAAGTACACCTTTTGGAATTCTAGCTCCCATATCTCTAAACTTCTTTGGATATTTTAAAAACTCTACAATTTCTTGTAATTCTTCTCTTTCTTCTGGAAGACCTGCTACATCTTTAAAAGTAATTTTTTCTTTATCTTCTGGATTGGAAAGCCTTGCTCTATTTTTAGTAAAAGACATGGCTCCCTTGCCACCACCAATATTTTGCATCATGAATACCCAGAACAAAATGAAGATGACGACCATACCGATTGGGGTAATGTAATCAATTAGCGTAAGTGCTATCGATGGGGAATTTTCTTTTAGTGAAAACTCTGATCCTGCAACGATTTTATCTTGCGCATACTCTACAAAAGCAGATTTAGATGGAATATTAACTGTTTTTTGCACCTTTTTTCCATCCTCTTTTAAATCCACAACCGCATAGGTACCATCACTTGATATTTCAACAGCTAATACATCACCTGTTTCAATTTTTGTTAAAAACTCATTATAAGTAATTTCTGTGTTTTTACTAGTATCTGCCACCATTGCTACAATTAAAAATAATAAGATTAACATGATGAGTAATGGTGCAATTCCTCTAAATGATTTTTTCATTGGCTCCTCCTTATATTTAATAATAAACGTCTTTTTAATGTTACCATATTCCTATCCGATTGTCTAGAAAATTCCCTAAGATTTAGGCCGTAATTCTTTCAAATTCAACGCGTCCTTTTAACACCATTACTTTAATATTTTTATTTGGCATTAAGAATTTTCCTCCCACATTGTTTTCACAAAGCTTTACAATATCATCTATATGTACCTTTTCTATATCTTTTGCATTTCCCAGTAAATTTATGATAGATTTTTTGATGATTCTTTTACGAATCACGACATTGGCTTCATTAAACAATTTAAGCTGATAGATAATCTTATCTTCATTTGCTTCTACTAGCATAGTTTGATAAGCTTTATTTGCCTCTTCTTCAATAAACTTTTCTTCTTCTAAAATGATTTTAGAAAGTCGATTGATGTTACCCACTACATGATCATTGATATTTTCTTCAATATAAGGAATAAGTTTTAATCTTACCTTATTTCTTGTGTAGTGTTCCTCATAATTTGTTTCATCAATACGAGGATTTAAGTGATGTTTTTTGCAATAGGCTTCAATATCTTCTCGGCTCGTTTCAATGAGTGGTCTAATTAAGTTTCCTCGTTTTGGTTCAATTCCCTTTAGACCGGAAATACCACTACCTCGAATTAAATTCATCAAAACGGTTTCTGCATTATCGTTACTGTTGTGTGCAGTAGCAAGTTTGGTACAGTTTTCTTTTTGCATGATTTCATAAAAGAAATCGTAGCGAATTTTACGTCCAGCTTCTTCGATTGTCATTTTATCCTTTAGCTCATTTAAACTAACTTTTTTAGAAAAGAAAGGAATGCTTCTCTCTGTGCAAAAATCTTTCACAAATGCTTCATCAATATCTGCGTTTTCACGAAGTCCGTGATTTACATGTGCTACACAAATAGGCACTTTTAACTCATATAAAATATGTAAAAGAGAAAGTGAATCTGGTCCGCCAGACACTGCCACTAAAACTTTATCATTTTCTCCTATCATGTGATAGTTTTCTATCGTATGTTTCACTTGCTCAATCGTATCCATCACCTCTTATCAAGTGTGGCGGTCAATGACCGCCGCTACATTTTTATTGATGATATTTATCCAAATTGACGAACTTGGTATAGTTGCTTAGCCATAAAAGTTCAACAGTTCCTGTAGAGCCTGCTCTGTTTTTAGCCAGGATGACTTCTGAAACACCTTTCTTCTCGGTTTCTGGGTTATAATAATCTTCTCGATATAAGAACATAACCATATCAGCATCTTGCTCGATAGAACCCGATTCACGAAGGTCAGAAAGCATTGGCCTATGATCAATTCTTTGCTCTGGGGCACGGCTTAATTGTGAAAGCGCAATAATCGGAACCCCAATTTCTCTTGCAAGCACTTTGAGTGATCTACTAATCTCTGAGACATCTTGTTGACGGCTAGACGATACACGACTTGCTTCCATTAACTGCAAATAGTCAATCACAATTAATCCAATATCGTATTCCATTTTTAATTTTCTACATCTTGCACGAAGCTCGATAGGAGAATACCCTGCCGAATCATCCAAAATAATTTTGGCATCGGATAAGGTTCCAGATGCATTGGTTAAGCTAAGCCAATCTTCATCTTCTAGCTTGCCACTACGAATTTTTTGGCTATCTACCATAGCTTCACTTGCTAGAATTCTATTGACCAATTCTTCTTTTGACATCTCCAAACTAAAGTATACCACTGACTTATTCGCTTTTAGAGCTGCATTGGTTAAGATGTTAAGCGCAAAAGCTGATTTTCCCATCGCAGGCCTTGCCGCTACCACAATCAGTTGTCCCGGTAAAAAGCCCAATGTTTTATTATCTAAATCATGAAAGCCACTTGGAATGCCAATAAGACCTTCTTCTTGCGTAGATAATTTTTCTAGATTATCGATGGTGTCAATTAAAACATCTTTAATAAGCGAATAGGAAGAGCCTCGATGTGAAATCGTACCAAAAATTTCTTTTTCTGCTTCTTCTGCAATCACCGTAGCATCTTCTTTTGCTTCATAACTATCTTTGGCAATTTTATTAGCAGATTTAATGAGCTTTCTAAGTGTTGATTTATCTTTTACAATTTGTGCATAGTGCTCCACGTTGGCAATTGAATACATGGGACTCGTAAGTGATACTAAATATTCAAATCCATTAATGACATCATATTTTCCACGCAAGCGAAGTTGCTCCTTAAGAGTAAGTAAGTCAATGGCTTTACTAGCATTATATAAATCTATAATGGCGCCATATATTTCTTCATGTTCTGCTTTGTAAAAATCCTCTGGGTGTAACATCTCAATCACTGTTAAGACAGCATCTTTATCTACAAGCATAAGACCTAGTACCGCTTGCTCTGCTTGCACATCATTGGGTGGAATACGAGCTATGATTTCTTCCATTCTTTTCACCTACTTTTACTCTGCTATGACATTGACTTTTAATTTTCCTGTAATTCCTTCAAAAAGTTTAATATCAATCATATAGGTTCCTAATGTTTTTATGGCATCTGTCAGTCCAATTTTCTTTTTATCCACTTCTACATAATATTTTTCATTAAGTGCATCCGCAACATCCTTTGCTGTAACACTACCAAATGTTTTTCCGTTTTCTCCTGCTTTGATTTTGAAAGTAAGCTCAAATTGTTTCATTTTTTCAGCAAGCTCTTTGGCATTGGCCATTGTCATATCTCTTTTGTACTTGTTGGCATCTTGTTTGGTTTTTAGTTCATTTAAATTTGCGTTATCTGCAACTACAGCAAGCTTTCTAGGTAATAAATAGTTTCTTGCATAACCATCAGAAGCATCCAAAATTTGTCCCTTTTTGCCAACAGATTTAATGTCTTGTGTTAAAATTACTTTCATAAAAAACTCCCCCTCATGCGAAGTATGTACTCTTCCTTTATCACTTTATTCTTTGGTAGTTTCTGCTTCTTTAATCGCTTCTATTATCATTTGTTTTACTTCTTCGATGGTCTTGCCTTCAACTTGTGCACCGGCAATCATCATATGACCACCGCCACCAAATTTTTCTAATATGACCTGAACATTCATGTTTCCATCCGAACGTCCACTAATATGTACTCTACCTTCGTGCTCACAAAGCACAAAAGAAGTTTCAATTCCATTTAAATTAAGAAGTTCATCTGCTGCCTGTGCTGTAATTTGAATTTGGTTTTCTAATCCCTTTGGACAAATCGCTATCGCAATTTTTCCATTAATCAATTCACAGTTACGAATGACATCTGCAATTGCAACATAGGTATCTACATCCGTTTGAAAATCTTTATTAATGGCTGCTACATCAATTCCCATCTTCTTAAGATATGCTGCAGCTTCAAATGTTCTGACACCTGTTTTTTGTGTGAAGCTCTTGGTATCTGTTAAAATACCTGCATATAAGCATTCCGCTTCTTCTTTGGTAAGTGCTATTTTTTCCTCAGAATATTGAATAATCTCGGTGACTAATTCACTTGCAGAAGAAGCATATACTTCATGAAATGTCAGTACTGGGTTTTCGATTGCCTCTGTACTTCTTCTATGATGGTCAATCACAACTACTTTTGAAGCCTTTGCTAAGATTTCTGGACCATCGACCATATCTGCCTTATGGGTATCTACCACCACTACCAATGTGCTGTCAGACACTCTTGGAAGAATGTTTTCTTCTGGCAATAAGCAATCTGCATATTCAGGATTTTGTACAATTCTCTCATACAAATCTCTTAAAGCAACACCATAATTGTTAAACACAACATTTGCTTCTTTTTGGTATGCTTTTGCAAAACGATAAATTCCCATCGCCGCACCTAAAGCATCTGCATCTAGGTTTTTATGTCCCATGACAACAACATTTTTAGATTCTAGTACAAGTTCCTTTAATGCCTGTGAAATGACTCTTGATTTCACTCTTGTTGTTTTTTCGATTTCTTTTGATTTTCCACCAAAGAACTCAAACTTGCCATCTTTTTTTAGCACTGCTTGGTCGCCACCGCGGCCAAGAGCAACGTCTAAAGCTGAAATTGCGCCTTGAAATTTTTCGTTTTTATTGCCATCCTCAATATTAACCGCAATACTAAGGGTAACTGGAATTTTGTTACTGAAAGATAGTTCTTTAATACTATCTAATATTTCAAACTTGGAATCGGTAAAGGCTTTCATATACTTCTTTTCAAATACAATTAAAAAACGATTTCGATCAAGCTTTGATAAAATACCCCCTGTAAAAGCAAACCATTCTCTCAGTTTTCGCTCGATAGCAGCCACCAATTGTGGTTTATCGGTATCATTGGTGCCTTGTAGAAGTTCATCATAGTTATCAATCATTACCACACCAATCGCATCTTTAGAATCATCATAAACTCTAAATAATTTATAATACTCTGTTCGATCGATAAAGTATAAAATGATAACGGATTCTCCCTCTTTACGCTTCTTCTTTTTTAAATTAACCAAATTACCAAGCACTCTAAAATGCTTATCATGGATACTAATTTCTTTATCGATGGCTTTAAATTTTGTATCATACTCTGCTTCTAGCTCCTTAATGAGATTTTCCATATAGCGCTGTTTGTTTAGCCCTTTAAAAAGTTGCTCTAGTTCTCCATTATTCCATAAAACATCTCCTGTTTTGGTGATAATTACCGCAGGAATTGGAAAATCTAAAATGGTTTCATCTGTTCTAAGTTTAAAAATAAGGCTATCCATGTTATTAACCACACGCTCTAGCATTGATTGTCTTTTACGATAGGTAAGATAAAGTGTGATGCAAAATACAAAAACAGCAAAAGGTGTTGCCCAAACATTCATCACACACATAAACAATAAAATGAAGAAAATCAGTATGATATAAAGCCTATACTGTGGTACAAAAATATCATTCAATTTTAGCTTTTTCATATAGCCCTCCTTGTACTCTATTCTATCCTTTTGGGCATTATTTGTCAATTTTTATATCTTCTTTTTTATGGCCTTCAAAGCCTTTTCGCGCTCTATCATTACTGTGTGACCACAGCCTTGACATTTAAGCTTAAAATCCACCCCAATCCTCGTGATTTCCCATGTTTTACTGCCACAAGGATGGGCTTTTTTGGTTTCAACAATATCTCCAACTACGTATTCATTCATGTTTTTTCCTCCTTTTTGGATGTCAAAAAGGACGACCTTAGTTGGTCGCCCTTTAAGGATTCTTTACGAAGCGGAATCTACCGTTTTCGTAGTTACTTTTTTAGAAGTTTTTTTCGTAGAAACTTTTTTCACATCTGTCGTGACAATCTTAGGCGCCGTATGGTTCATAACCGTATCTCTTGTAATCGTACATTCGATAATATTCTTGTTGGTTGGGATTTCGTACATAATATCACGCATAGTTTCTTCTAAAATTGCTCTTAAACCTCTAGCACCTGTTTTACGCTCAATGGCTTTATCTACAATGGCATGAATTGCTTCATCTTCAAATTCTAATTTTACACCATCAAGTTCAAATAATTTTTTATATTGTTTGATAAGTGCATTTTTAGGTTTGGTTAAAATATCAATATAAGCATCTCTGGTAAGTGGTTTAACAGTTGTAATGACAGGAAGTCTTCCCACAAATTCTGGAATCATACCAAACTTCACCAAATCTTGTGGCAATAAATCTGAAAGCAAATCTTGTTCATTCTTCTCAACAGATTTTGCAATTTCAGCACCAAAGCCAATATTCTTCTTACCAACTCTTGTATTAATGATTTTGTCTAGTCCCTCAAACGCACCCGCACAAATAAATAAAATGTTCGTAGTATCAATTTGAATGAACTCTTGTTGAGGATGTTTTCTACCACCTTGTGGAGGTACTTGTGCTACTGTTCCCTCTACAATTTTAAGTAGTGCTTGTTGTACTCCTTCTCCACTCACATCACGAGTAATGGAAACATTCTCAGATTTTCTTGCAATTTTATCAATTTCATCAATATAAATAATACCTTTTTCAGCTCTCTCAACATCGTAGTCTGCTGCTTGAATCAGTTTTAGTAGAATGTTTTCCACATCTTCCCCCACATAGCCAGCTTCAGTAAGTGCTGTCGCATCGGCAATCGCAAAAGGAACATTTAATATTTTAGCCATCGTTTGTGCCAAATAAGTTTTACCACATCCAGTAGGACCTAGCATTAAAATATTACTCTTTTGGATATCTACATCATTTTCTGCTTCTAAATTACGAATACGTTTATAGTGATTATACACGGCAACCGATAATGATTTTTTTGCTTCTTCTTGTCCAACAACATACTCATCTAGTTTTTCTTTCATTTCCATAGGAGTAAGTTCTGTATTTTGCGCACCTGTCTCCACCACATTATCTAATTCGTCATCATCCTCAATGAGATTTGCACAAAGCCCGATGCACTCATCACAAATATATACACCCGCCCCAGCAATAATGCGTCTTACGTTTTCCTGTGCTTTTCCACAAAAAGAGCACTTTACAGATTTGTTATCTTCATATTTAGCCATACTTTTGCACGCTCCTCACTTTTTATTGTTTCGTTCTCATTATTTACGTTCCATCACCTTATCGATAAGTCCATAGGCCAAAGCTTCTTCTGCTGTCATAAAATTATCTCTATCAGTATCTCTTTCAATTTGTTCTAAAGGCTTTCCAGTATTTTCTGCAAGCATTTTATTGAGTTTATCACGTGTTTTTAGTAAGAACTCCGCATGAATTTTCACATCGGAAGCCTGCCCTTGCGCACCACCTAATGGTTGGTGAATCATAATCTCTGCATTAGGAAGAGCATATCTCTTACCCTTTGTACCAGCAGCAAGTAAAAATGCTCCCATCGATGCCGCCATACCTACACAGATTGTTGATACATCAGGTTTAATATAACGCATAGTATCGTAAATGGCCATACCAGCTGTGACACTTCCACCAGGACTATTAATATAAATATGAATATCTTTATCTGGATCCTCAGACTCTAAAAACAAAAGTTGCGCCACTACAACACTAGCCGTAGCCTCTGTGATTTCGTTACCAATAATAATAATCCTATCATTTAATAATCTTGAAAAAATATCATAAGCTCTTTCACCTTGGCTTGTTTTTTCAATGACGGTTGGAACTAGTTCGTTTTTAATCATTTTCACAATCATCCTCTCTTGTAAATTAATTATTCACTAAAAAACTAAATTCATACCATTATTTAGCATTATCCATGATGAATTTTACTGCAAGCTCGTATTTAAGCTCTTCTTTGGCATACTCTTTAAGTTGTGGCGTTGCTTTCTTAACGAAGTCTTCCGCATCTTTTCTGCCATAATTCTTGGCTGTTTCTAATAATTTATTATTGATGTCCTCATCTGTTGGAGTAATGTTTTCTGCTTTAGAAATAGCTTCTAACGTTAATTTTGTTTTAACATTATTCTCTGCTCTTTCATGGTAATCTGCCTCTAAATCATCCATTGATTGCCCCATCATTTGAAGATATTGCTCAAGCTTTAAACCTTGGTAGCTAAGTCTTGATTCCATCTCGTGAATATATTCATGAATTTCGTTATGAATCATCACTTCTGGAATGTTAATCTCTGTGCTATCAACAATAGATTTAATAGCTTCTTCTTCCATTTCATATTTTGCCTTTTTCTCGTTTTCTTCTGCAAGCTTTTTCTCTACATCTGCTTTTAATTCTTTTAACGTATCGAATTCACTTACATCTTTGGCAAATTCGTCATCAATCTTAGGAAGTTCTTTCTTTTTGATATCGTTCACTTTTACTTTAAATACAGCTGGCTTTCCAGCAAGATCTTTTGAAAAATAATTCTCTGGGAATATTACGTTAACATCCGTCGTTTCTCCCATTTTGAAACCAACCAATTGATCTTCAAAACCAGGGATAAAGGAATTACTGCCAAGTACTAGTGGATAATTCTCACCTTTTCCGCCTTCAAAAGCTTTGTCATCTACAAAACCTTCAAAATCAATTACAGCAGTATCACCTAAATCAAGGACAGACTTTTCATCACCAGCGATGATTCTGGCATTCTTTTCTGCCATCTCTTTTAGTTTATTATCGATATCATCAGATGTTACTTTATATTCTTTCTTTTCAACTTTAATGCCTTTATATTTTCCAAGTTTTACCTCTGGCTTTACCGTAACGGTTGCCGTAAAGATTAAATCCTTGCCACTTCCAATTTGTACCAAATCAATCTTAGGCTCAGAAACCACTTCTAGGTTGTTTTCTGTAATAGCTAGTTCATATTCATCAGGAACTACAATATTAAAGGCATCTTCATATAATACACTTTCGCCATATTTCTTTTCTACAATGTTTCTTGGAGCTTTTCCTTTTCGAAAGCCTGGAACGCTAAAATACTTGGCATTTCTAAAGAAAGCCTTTTGCATTCCCTCTTCAAATTTATCTGCTCCGATGGTTATCGTAAGTTTCACTTCATTATTTTCTAATTTTTCTACTTTTGCACTCATGATCAAAATCCTTTCTTATATTTATTGTACGTCTAGGTATTATATCATAAGACTCCCTATTTTCCAATAGGTTTTGGGAAATAATCTTACTTTTTTCGTCAATTGGGGACGCCCCTT
>DBWQ01000008.1:38846-66115 GCA_002308995.1 Clostridiales bacterium UBA1234
AAAAGGGGCGTCCCCAATTGACGAAAGGTCGTCACTACCTAATTTTGATTGGCATAAATGCCAAGTAATCTCCCGAGGTTAATTGAGCCTTGATTCCATATGGCGCAACCAATACATCACTTTCTTTCGTACTATCTTCATACTTACTATGAATGTGCCCATAAATCCATGTGGTGACAAGATAGTCTTTTACGACTTCTACGATTCGCCCATCTGGTGGATAGTGAGTCACAAAAATGATTTCTTTTTGTTCGTCAATTTGTTTGGCAGCATTTAATGAAATTTTTGCTCTTTCTATTTCTCTATGAAATACTTTTTCAAGATTATCTGCTTCTTCATCTTCACTCCAATAACGTGTACCGCAAATGATTTTATCTTCCACTTCGATGGCATTATTATATAAAAAGGTAATGCTCTGTATTTCATTTTGTGCTAAAAAGCGATTCATTTTGGTAACGGTTTCCCACCAATAATCATGATTGCCTTTTAGAATAATCTTTTTCCCTGGTAAAGCATCAATCCACTTAAAATCTTCTAACGATTCTTCTAAATACATGGCCCAAGAAATATCTCCTGCGATGATAACTGTGTCATCATCGTGAATAGTTCTAATCCAGTTTTCTTTTAGTCGTTCTTCATAGTTTTCCCACTGATTACCAAACACATCCATGGGTTTATCTTTAACACCGAATGATAAGTGTAAATCAGAAATTGCATAGATTGACACAGAAATCACCCCCTTCTACCTTTTTCATCACATATAGCCATATTTGTTCGAGGGGAAAGCTTTTCAATTTTGGTCGCCGAGTTCACAACCTAGGAAATCTTCCGTGGTTTTTATTTTAGAAGATTTCCAGGTTGTGCATGTCTGAGGCTAAAATTTGAAAAGGTTTCCGCGAAGAAAAGAATATGGCGTATGGAATGAATATGTTTTATCATTCTCCTATTTTCAAGTTCGGAACTGCGTTAAGATTCCAATCCGAAACTTTTCCTACCAAAAAATTATAATATCCCGCGCAACCAATCATCGCCGCATTATCCGTACACAAAATCAACTCTGGATAATATACTGCAAATCCATTTTCTTCTCCCATTTTAGATAAGTGCTCTCTTAAATAACTATTGGCCGATACACCACCTGCAAGCGCCACTTTATCTACTCCCAACTCTTTAGCTGCTTTTAAGGTGTTAGTTAGTAATACTTCTGTCACAGCTTCTTCAAAACTAGCACATAAATCTGCAATGCGTATGTTATCTCCTTCTTTATGTAGCAGATTAATCACCGCTGTTTTAATACCACTAAAACTAAAATCTAAGTTATCAAAATAAGTGCGTGGCAAGTGATACGAAGGCTTACCCTCTTTTGCCATTTTATCTATCACGGGTCCTCCTGGATACCCAAGTCCCATCACTCTTGAGACTTTGTCAAATGCTTCCCCAACAGCATCATCTCTGGTTTTGCCTAGCACTTCAAACTTAGTATAGTCTTTGACATGTACCAAATGAGAATGCCCACCAGAAACCACCAATGCTAAATAAGGTGGCTTTAATTCTGGATGAGAAATATAATTGGCTGCAATATGACCCTCGATATGATGTACCCCTACTAGTGGCTTTTTGGTTGCATAAGCAATTGCTTTGGCAGTAGATAATCCCACAAGCAATGCCCCTACCAAACCTGGTCCATAAGTAACAGCAATAAAATCCACATCATTTAATGTGACGTTTGCTTTTTGCAGTGCTTCTTCCACCACATAGGTAATGTTCTCTACATGATTACGAGAGGCAATCTCTGGCACAACGCCACCATACTTTTTATGAATATCAATTTGTGTTGCAATCACATTTGATAAAACTTCCCTGCCATTTTTTAAGATGGCAACGGAAGTTTCATCGCAACTTGATTCAATACTTAATCCAATGAGATTTTGCTTCATGTTAAACTCTTCTTTCTATTTATAGCGTAGTAATGGACACGATGATGCTTTCTATTAAAGTTAAAACGCCTGTAGAAATCATTCTTACAAGTGGGGTAATGATCATAGCTGGCAAACCTGTCACAAATAAAATGATAAGAATGATATGAGAATATCTTTCAAGTGTCCATAAAAATGCCTTTGCTTTTCCTTTTAAGAAATAGCCAAATATTTTAGATCCATCCAATGGTGGGAATGGTAATAAATTAAATAATCCTAATGATAAATTAATCATTGCTGCATAACCAACAACATTCACAAGTAATGATGAGATATTCCCTACTGGAATGGTATAGAACAAAATGGCATAAAGGATAAACAAAATAAACGATAAAATAAAATTACTAAGCGGTCCCGCAAATGCCACTTTCATACTTTCTTTGGCAGGGTCTCGATAATAAGTAGAATCAATTTCAACAGGTCTTCCCCAACCAAATCCAGCAAAGATTAAACAAACGGTTCCTAATGGATCTAAATGTGCAAGGGGATTTAGTGTAAGTCTACCTTGTCTTTCCGGTGTAGGATCTCCGATATTTATCTGAAGCTTTGGCATGTGAAAACTCATGAACACTAATAGCAAGAACTAATCCTGGAAGTGTTAATAATGTGGAAATAAGTTTATCTTTATCCCATAGAATAATTCCTTCTATTAGCATAATTGCAATAAAAATATAAAATAGTTTTTTCATATCAAAACCTTCACTACCCATCTTGCATTCTCCTCTCCTATTTTGAAGTTAAATAATTTTTCCTCCACCGAACCACCACATCATTTATGTAAAAAACAGCCGATTGCCCTGGAGTAATTGCTTTTTGTGGCTCATCAAAAACCACTTTCATTTTACCATCTTCTAAAGGATAAATCGTACTATCGTATTCCTTGGCAGAGTATCTTGTTTTTGTCTTAACTTTTAACGGTTCTACAATACTATCATACAACAATAAATTCACATCATCAACTAGAAATTCTTTTTGATATAGTTCTTCTTCTTCGCCAACAACCACTTCATTTCTATCAGGATGAAATCCAAGGACAAAAAGAGGCGCAGGATGACTAATGCCAAGCCCTTTTCGTTGTCCAATCGTATAATGATATAACCCTGTATGCTTTCCCATAATTTTTCCTTGACGATTCACAATATTCCCTTCTTTTGGTTGAATCGACGAATGTGTTTCTAAAAATGCTTCATAATCACCATCTGGCACAAAACAAATATCTTCGCTATCTGGTTTTGATGCGACTTTCAAATTTCTGTCTTGTGCTATCTTACGAATTTGGTCCTTACTTTCAAACTCTCCAAGTGGGAATAAAATATGTCCCAAAACTTCTTTTGGCATACTCCATAGAACATAGCTTTGATCTTTTTTTCCTGCATTCGATTTTTTAATGATGAAACGATTGTAGGTATCACTATACTCTGTTTTGGCATAATGCCCTGTGGCGATATAATCACATCCAAGTTCTTTTGCTTTTTCAAACATATAGCCAAACTTTAAATACTTGTTACACTCAATACATGGGTTTGGCGTTTTACAGTTGGCATAACATGAAATAAAATCATCAATGACATGTGTTTGAAATTCCTTTTGAAAGTCAAAAATGAAATGAGGAATTCCAATTTGATTGCAAACACTTTTGGCATCCGCGTAGGTTTCTGGATTACAGCATTTGCCACAATGATAAAGTTCCATGGTAGCACCAATTACTTCGAAGCCTTGCTCTTTTAATAAAAGTGCAGAAACGCTACTATCGACACCACCACTCATACCAAGCAAAACCTTTTTATTCATTTTAGGAAACACCCCCTATCTTTTTTATATCATCAATTATGTTGTTAGTGCAATGCTTGAAAAAGAATTGTGCTTTTGGCTAGGCAAACAAGCAAGGCAACCGGAGGCGTATATGATATACGTTGAGGATTGCCTTGCGCAGTTTAACAACGCCAAAACGCAATTATTTTTCAAGCATATTTTCAAGTGTGTGCCAGGCAAGTAATGCACATTTCACCCTAGCCGGCATATGTGACACATTTTGAAACGCTATGGCATCCTCTAATTTTTCAAGTTCTTTTTCATCGGTGATTTCTCGCTTAATCATTCCAATAAATGTTTGAATAATCTCTTTTGCTTCTTCTATCGTTTTGCCACGAAGCGTATCAATCATAATGGAAGTGGAAGCTTGTGAAATGGCACAACCATGTCCAGTAAATGCCATATCCTCAATGATATTGCCATTTAACTTAACTTCTAATTTAATTTCATCTCCACAACTTGGATTATGTCCCATCTCACAAAGATTAGGTTCTTCCATTTCGTGTTTATTCTCAGAATTCATACTATGTTCCATGATTAGGTCATTATATAAATCGTCCATACTACTCTCCTTTTCATTTCTTTAAATACCTTTCAAACATGTTATATGCTTTTTGAATGCCATCTACCAACCTATCTATATCCTCTTTGTTATTATAAAAATACAAACTTGCACGACAAGTAGAATCCATTCCAAGATATCTCATTAAAGGTTGTGCACAATGATTCCCAGATCGCACGCAAACATGAACGGAATCTAAAATGCTTGCCACATCATGTGGATGCACCCCTTTGATATTAAACGAAATGACACTTGAATGTTTTTCGATTTCTTTTGGATAATACGTTTCCACATAGTCTAATTTTTCAAGTTGTTCACGCGCATACATAAGTAATTCTTTCTCCACTTTTTGCATATTCTCATAACCAGTTTTTTGAATATATTGAATCGCTTCTCCAAGTCCAATCACACCCTCCACATTTTGTGTGCCTGCTTCAAATTTATTAGGAAGTGATGCAAAAGTGGTATCTTGCTCATAAACATATTCTATCATATCACCACCCATTAAGAAAGGAGACATCTTTGAAAGGAGTTCTTTTTTACCATATAACACGCCAATGCCTAGTGGAGCCAACATTTTATGGCCAGAAAAAACAACAAAATCGGCATCTAGTTTTTGTACATCTAGTTGCATATGAGGAATACTTTGGGAAGCATCTACCACCACAATAGCCCCCTTCTTATGAGCGTATTTGATGATTGTTTCAATATCGTTAATGGTTCCTAACACATTCGAAACATGTGTAATTCCCACCACTTTTGTATGCTCTGTAATTTTATTTTTGATTTCTTCCTCTGTAATCTGAAAATCATCATTCAAATACATATACTCTAATTTTGCTCCTGTTACTTTGCTGACTCTTTGCCATGGCACTAAATTAGAATGATGTTCCATAATGGAAAGAACAATCGAATCCTCTTGTTTAACATTTTCTAATCCCCATGAATTAGCAATCAAATTTAAACTTTCTGTTGCATTTTTAGAAAAAATGATTTCTTCTGGATGCTTGGCATTAATAAATTTTGCAACTTGTGCGCGCACTCCTTCATACTTTTCACTGGTTTCTACGCTAAGAGTATACGCACCGCGATGGACATTGGCGTTATCATTTTCGTAATACTGTTTTACGCTATCTATCACCACTTGTGGCTTTTGCGTGGTAGAAGCACTATCTAAATAAGCAATATCATGATTATTTAATAATGGAAAATCATTTTTGTAATTCATTATTTTCTCCTTTCATTTTGATAGGATTACGTATTGTTTTAAATTTTCATCAAAATTAGTAGATTGCGGAATTTTTAAAATGAGCGAGGCACGGAGGCGTACGTGTGTACGTTGAGTACCGAGCCATTTTAAAACATTTCGCAAGATGCTGATTTTCATGAAAATTATAACAGTTCTTCATCAATACGACTTAGTATCTCTTCTCTAAGTTGCCAGTCTTCAATTGTCTGTAGCACGCATTCAAATCTCGCCTTTACCACAAGCTTAATCGCATCCTTCTCACTAAATCCTCTACTCATAATATAAAATAGTGATTTGGTATCAATTTTGCCGCTGGAGCTTGCGTGATTTCCCTCTACGTCTTCTTCACTACAAAGTAGCATAGGAAGAGCAATTGACCTTGCCTCATCTGATAAAAGAAGACATGACTCATTTTCATTTCCTACTGCCTTTTTAGAACCTTTTTTAAAATCAATCGTTCCTTTAAAATGTTTTTTCGCTTTATCTGCAAGAGCACCTTGCACTTCCATATTCACATTGGTTTTTTCTCCGCGAAGATGAGCAATATAATTGATATCAAAAAATTGTTCGTCGCTTCCTAAGTAAATAGTATTAACACTACTTGCTGCTTTTTCACCCAAAATATTCGAATACCAATTGGAAATGCATGTCTTTGCGCCGAAATCCACAATGGTATAATCTACACTTGCGTTTTCATCAATTTCATTTTCCATACTCATCAAATGCTGTGATGACACATTTAACAAATTCACCACAATCACATGAATCTTTGCATTTTTCTTAGCGATGACATGTAAAGCACCTTGATGAAAATAAGTTTTTTCTTTATCGCTTCGATATAGTATCATCACTGTTGCTTCTGCATTTTCATTAGCAATCACTTCTATATTCTCTGCAAGTGCAGCATTTTCTTGATCAAAATCAAATTCTATTTTGATAGGAGATGATTCTTTGCCACTCACTTGCACCCTCAAACATTGATTGCAATCTTCAATCACATTACCTACGCCATAAGTAAAATGAAGTTCAAACTTTTTTGTTTTTTCGACTGTCATGGTATCCGTTTCGCCAGAAATCTTCACATTCGAAAAAGGTACAAGAGTTGGCAATGCTATCTCATCAATTTTTATATTATTAATATTAAAATTTTTAGAAGTTCTAACAGGTGTATTATTTAAAATCATCCTAACCAATCGCTCCTTCTAACTCTAAATTAATCAAATTATTCATCTCTACCGCATATTCCACTGGTAGCTCTTTCGAAATTGGATACGCAAATCCTCTTACAATCATCGCTTTGGCATCTTCTTCAGATAAGCCTCTGCTCATCAAATAAAAAATGGTTTTATCTGATATCTTTCCAATTTTAGCTTCGTGAGAAAAAATCACATCATCCGTTTCAATATCGTTGACCGGAATCGTATCTGAAATAGAGATATCATCTAGCATTAAAGATTCACAAGAAACAGAGGATTTAGAGCCTCCCGCATTTGGGGTAATTCTTACCAAACTTCGATACGTACATTTGCCACCATCTTTCGAAATAGATTTAGCATTGACTAAACTAGAAGTGTTTTTAGCATTATGCACTACTTTAAATCCGTTATCTAAATTTTGTCCCTTTCCTGCAAAGGAAATTCCCGTAAATTCTGTTTTGGCATTTTCACCATTTAAAATACTCATTGGGTAAAGCATCGAAATTTTGGAACCAAAAGAACCAGTTACCCATTCCATTTTGGCATTCTTACCCACGATGGCTTTTTTGGTATTTAAATTAAACATATTCTTCGACCAGTTCTCAATGGTAGAATAACGAAGATAGGCATTATCTTTGACATATAGTTCTACGCAGCCAGCATGAAGATTGACTTTATTATACTTAGGTGCACTACAGCCTTCAATAAAATGAAGACTTGCTCCCTCATCCACAATAATTAACGTATGTTCAAATTGGCCTGACTCTGGAGAATTTAGTCGGAAATAAGATTGTAGTGGGATATCCACTTTCACGCCCTTTGGTACATAGACGAATGAGCCACCTGACCAAACCGCACCATGAAGTGCTACAAATTTGTGATCATACACAGGCACGCATTTCATGAAATGTTCTTTCACCACATCAGGATATTCTCTTACCGCTGTTTCCATATCCGTATAGATAACCCCTTGTTGAATTAATTCTTCTTTCATGCTGTGATACACAACTTCTGAATCATACTGTGCACCAACACCTGCAAGTGATTCCTTTTCGGCATCTGGGATTCCAAGCTGATCAAATGTTTTTTTGATATCTTCTGGCACATCATCCCATGAAGAATTCAATTTTGATTTTGGTCTAACGTATGTTGCAATATCATTCATATCAAGCTCTGAAATATCTGGCCCCCACGTAGGAAGTTCTAAACTTTCATAAACATCTAACGCCTTTAAACGAAACTCTTTCATCCATTCTGGCTCATTTTTTTGCTTGGAAAGTTCTTCAATAATCTCACGCGTTAAGCCTTTTTTCATTTTAAAATCATAGTTATCTTCGTTTTTAATATCGTAGATATTGCGATTAATATCTTCTATTTGTGATTTTGACATTGTCTTTTCCTTTCTACTGGATTGATAATATAGTGATTTGAATTTTTGTATTCTCTACTCGCTTAGTACTTCATTTATAAGAAAGCCTAGCAAAAACCACGCACAGCCTTTTGAAATTTTTCAGGAGCACCTGCCGCTTAACGCTTTCCTAAAAAATTTCACCGGCTGTAGCTTAGGTTTTTGCATGCTTTCTAATGCATTTCGTAATGCGCTCTTAGAGAATAAAAAATTCAAACAATAATAATTCTATCCTTTGTATTTTGCATAGCCTTCATTTTCTATCTCTGTGGCAAGAGCTGCACTACCCGTCTTAACAATTTTGCCATCCACTAAAATGTGCACATAATCAACTTTCAAACTTTTTAAAATTTTGGTATTGTGCGTAATGATTAGCACCGCATTGTTTTCGTTTTTATACATTTGGATTCCTT
Source organism: Clostridiales bacterium UBA1234 (assembly GCA_002308995.1). Taxonomy (GTDB): domain Bacteria; phylum Bacillota; class Clostridia; order TANB77; family UBA1234; genus UBA1234. The sequence goes on from DBWQ01000008.1 coordinate 47,463, forward strand.
TTGAAACCGTACGAATCGCATCCACATCAAGGCCAGAATCGGTTTCATCAAGGATTGCAAGTTTTGGGTTTAGCATTAACATTTGCAAGATTTCATTTTTCTTTTTCTCGCCACCAGAAAAACCAACATTTAAACTTCTATCAACAGCCTCTTTTGGAATGCCAAGTTCATCCATATTTTTTTGAAGTTCATTTTTAAATTCAAAAATCTTTACATTTTTACCAGTGATTTTATTTTTGGCATATTTTAAAAAGTTGGTTACCGAAACACCAGGAATTTCTTCTGGAAGTTGGAAAGACATAAACACACCTTTTCTAGCAATTTCATCAGTTTTACTATTGGTAATATCTTCTCCTTCCAAAGAAATGCTTCCTTTTATTTTTTGATACTCTGGGTGATTAAAAATAGCATTAGCCGTAGTAGTTTTTCCAGAACCATTTGGTCCCATAATGACATGCACTTCTCCTTTACCAATAGAAAGGTTCATGCCTTTTAAAATTTCCTTTTCTCCAGCGCTTACATATAAATCTTTGATTTCTAATAGTTTCTCACTCATTTCGTATTTTTCCTCCTCGCACATGCTCTGCAACTTTCTTTATTTAAATCATACCCACAATCTAAACTATATAACCCTAAAGTTTTATGCGTATATCTTGCTAGTTTATTTAAGGTTTCATCATCTAGCGTTGCTTTCATTTTGTTGGCCTCTTTTTCTGCCTTGGATGCTTCTATTTCTAAAATTCCATTTAAAAACAGATACACAATATCATAAGCTTCCAGAATTTTCCTGCCACGTTTTTTTCCCTCTTCTGTCAAATGAATATTACCATAGGTTTCATGCTCTATAAGCCCCATCTCGGTAAGGTTTGCCACATTATAATTGACCGTAGCCTTGGTTTTATTTAATTTTTCGGCAATATCGGTGACCCTAATCTCCTCGTTTTCCTCAGAAAGTAGGTAAATTGCCTTTAAATACTCTTCTCCTGTTTTGGTAAGCTCCATGCCTTCCACCTCCATTTGTTAGAGTTCTCTAACATTATAAAACAAATTGGGAAAAAGTCAAGCATTTTAGGCAAAAAATAAACCAATGGAGACATTCCATTGGCTCTAAAAAAGTTCTTCCCACTTAAATGTGAGGTGATAAACTATTGATTCTTTTCAGGAAGTTTTTGACAAACATAGTGAATACATAGATTTCCCTGTACAATTAAAACTGATACCAAGCTAATATATAATTCTAAATTATCCTTAAAGTATTCTCCTTCTTCTTTTATTGCTCCACCAAAATGTGGCATACATAGTAAATCCATAATAGCAAATAGGATAATCATCATCACCAAAGCAATTTTTCTTTGAGATAGTTTTTCTTTTATCCCCAAAATGATGGTTATAACAACCAAAAGCAAACTAGGTACAATAAATGGCATTCGTTTAAGCACATCTCTCATTTCTGCACTTGACATTAAGGCCTTTATATTCGTTCCATAGGTAATGATTACTACCAAAAAAATCATTAAAATAGTGGCTAAAAATGCTTTGTTCTTAATAAGATTATAAACAATTGAAATAATTGCTAAGCATGGAAAAAAAAACTCCATCATCATTCCTCCCCTTTTTCTTTTAATTTTTCATAAATATCTAAAATATAACTACTTTTTAACAATGGATATCCTTCTGGTTTTTCTTCAATCATTTTTCCAAATTCCTCAAGTGTGATATATTTTACTTCACTTAACTCTTCTAACTGAATATGAAAATCTTCGATTGGCATATTCGTTCTCGTAAAATAAATATAAGCAAAGCGATTATTAAAACTACTACCGTGATTGGTTGACATCTTTCTAATAAATAGTTCTTCTAGATTTTCTTTTGCTATTGGAAGCCCAACTTCCTCGTAAGTTTCTCTTAGTGCTGCCTCGATTGGTTCTTCCCCTGGGTCCACATGCCCTGCACAAATACTCCAACAGTTAGCGTTTTGTTTTTTAGTAGCTGCTCGTTTTTGAAGAAGCACCTCGCCTTTTTCATTCATAATCCATACTGCTACTTCTCGGTGCCATAAGCCTTTTTCATGCACCACATCTCTTGCTTCTACCTTACCTGTTAAATTGTTTTGCTCGTCTACCACATCTAAATACTCCATACCAAATCCCCTTTCTTTTCTAAAATAAATAGGGTATATTACTATACCCTATTTCATTCATTTTTAATTATTTGGTTTCATCGTTGGGAATAATAAGATATCCCTAATAGAAAAGCTATCGGTTAGAAGCATGATAAGTCTATCCACACCAATGCCTAAGCCACCTGTTGGAGGCATACCATATTCTAGTGCTTGTACAAAATCGTCATCCATCATGTTTGCTTCTTCGTTACCAGCTTCACGCTCTTTGGCTTGTTCAATAAATCTCTCTTTTTGGTCGATTGGATCATTTAGCTCTGAGTACGCATTGCCATATTCTCTGCCACCAATAAAAGCTTCAAATCTTTCTACCAATCTTGGGTCAGATGGTTTTCTCTTAGTAAGTGGAGAAATCTCTACTGGATAATCCATAATAAAGGTTGGTTGAATTAAGGTATCTTCTACTTTTTCTTCGAATACTAAGTTGATAATATTTCCTCTTACCATTCCCTCTTCTACTTCGATACCAATCGATTCCGCAAGTTTCTTTGCTTCCTCATCTGTATCAGTAGTATTAAAATCAATACCTGTTACTTCTTTGATGCTATCTATCATGGTGATTCTCTTCCAACTTGGTGTTAAATCAATCTCGGTTCCTTGATAGGTAATTTTGGTAGAACCGCAAATATCTTTTGCCAAAGTAGAAATCATACCCTCCATAATATCCATCATATCGTGATAGTCTTCGTATGCAGCATAAAGTTCAACATTGGTAAACTCTGGATTATGCTTAATATCCATACCCTCATTTCGAAACATTCTACCCATTTCATAGACTTTGTGGAAACCACCTACGATACATCTTTTTAAGTAAAGTTCGTTAGCAATTCTTAAATACATATCGATATCTAAGGTATTATGATGCGTGATAAATGGACGAGCGGCTGCGCCACCAGCAATCGTACTTAAAATTGGGGTATCCACCTCTAAATAACCATGATCATCTAGGTATTTACGAATGCCCTTAATGATGGCACTTCTCTTAAAGAAGGTATCTTTTACTTCATTATTCATAATTAAATCTACATATCTTTGGCGATAACGTAAATCCATATCCTTTAAGCCATGGAATTTTTCTGGAAGTGGTCTTAGTGATTTGCAAAGTAAGGTTAGTTCTTTGACGCGAATGGAAATTTCTCCCATGTGTGTTTTGAAAACAACGCCAGAAACACCAATAATATCGCCGATATCATACTTTTTGAACTCTTCGTAGGCTTCCTCACCGACTTCGTCTAATTTAACATAGATTTGGATTCTACCATACATATCTTGAATATCGCAAAAAGTTGCTTTTCCATGGCCACGTTTGCTCATTAAACGGCCAGCCATTTCTACTTTAACTTCTTCTATTTCTTCTCCCTCTACCGGGTCAACGAATTTTTCTTTGATATCTTTACTATTATCCTTATTATCGAATTTGACAATGTGGAATGGGTCTTTTCCTTTTTCTTGTAATTCCTTTAATTTTTCCATTCTGATTCTGATTAGTTCGTTTACGTCTTGTTCCTCTTGTGGTTCTGCGGCATTTTGATTTGCCTTTTCTTCACTCATTTTAAAATCCCCTTTCTTCTAGTAAAGTATGGAATAAAGTTTATCATAAAAAAAGAGGAGAATCAACTGTTTTATGCTGATTTTCCCCGTTTTTCAATTAGTTAAGAATCGCTGTCAAGCACCAAAACAATCAATTCTTTAAACCATCCTTACTTTTTTGTTTAAAACTCTCCCATTCTTTACTAAAATTGGATAGTCCTTCAATATACATATCTCCTGTATCAATCTTTTCAACAACTGTAATACTTGAATGGAAAGAATCTATCGTTTCTACATCATAACGATAATATCGCGTTGTACGATCAAGAGTAGGCCATACGCTTCCACCGGCACGATAATGCGCTTGTTGAAACAATACCTTTATTTCTTCGCCAAACTCTTCTTTTAAAGCATTGCTTAAAAACTGTGTCACCTTATCAATTAGTTCTTGAGAAACATCCGGCTTAAGCGAATCACGCCACTTTTCATATTTAAAATCTAAGGTACTTTTTTTCGAAGGTAAGTTACATACAACGATAAATAAAAATATCAAAATAATACTGATTGAAGCAAAGACCATTTTTATTGTTTTCATAATGTTCCCTTTCTTCTATCTTTATAATAAACCATTACAACACATATTTCACTCTATTAAGAATCCTTAGTTTCATAAATGTACTTTTGGAACATCTCACCTATCATCTCCATACATTTTTGAGCATCTTCATCCTCATTTGTATATCTATATCCCGCATCAAAACGATAAAGTTCGATTTCTTTATGCGTTTCAGGTTGATAAAGACTAGACTTTGTATCTCCCCTATCCATTGCCATAACATCGCCTTTTACCATTTTCGTTTTTGCTTTTTTGGCTAATTCTTTCAACGTACTCAATTCTTCAGAAGTTAGATATGCCGATTTTTCTTCCTCCTTACCATTTGAGTTTGTATACAAAGTGATTTCACCAGTATTATAAATTGTTTCTTTGGAAACATAGAACCCCCATGAAGCATTCGTATGATTCGAGAAATAAAATACATCATTTTCTTCATCTAGTGGTGGTGTTTCCAATGGTTGTTCACCCAACTTCATGAATCCCAATACCACCACTAGAGCAATGACAACACCCAAAACGATGATGGCTTTTTTCTTCATTTAGCATCCCTCCATACTCTTTAGTTTATCCTATCTTGATGAGTAATTCAATCCTACTACACAAAAAAGAGGCTTTTTCTAGCCTCTTTCATACCCTATTTTGATATTTTCAAAATCTTATATTGCACAATTCCCCCTGGTGTTTCTACATCAACGACTTCGTTTTTCTTTCTGCCAAGTAAAGCTTTACCAATTGGCGATTCGTTGGAAATCTTGTTTTCAGCCAAGTTTGCTTCTGTAGAGCCAACAATTTTATACTCTACTTTTTCGTCATATTCCATATCTAATACTTGGATAACATTTCCAATTTGAACTGTTTTGGTTTCGATTTCGTCTTCGTCAATGATTTTAACGTTTCTTAATTTATTTTCTAATTCCATGATTCTCATTTCCACTTGGGCTTGCTCATTTTTGGCTTCATCATATTCTGAATTCTCTGATAAATCTCCAAAGCCAAGTGCTACTTTGATTCTCTCGGCGATTTCTTTTCTTTTAACTGTTTTTAGATATTCAACCTCTTCTTCTAATTTTTTTAACCCTTCGAAGGTTAATAAAGTTTCTTTTTGTGGCATAGCTATCATTCTCCTTTTTATCATGCGTTAGGTGTACTCTCTAAAAAGTAAAACCCTTTTTGCACTAAAATAGTATGTTACAATGTTCTATATTAAACATTTACTTCCTGTTTGTCAAGTAAAATTTTTAGCAATTTTTTCAAATTCTTCCTCGGTAATCTTTCCATTTTTTCCTATAAACCCGTTGATTTTATAATTTTCTGCTTCAAAAACCTTTTCGTTTTCTAGAAGTTTACGAAATGGTCTATAAAGTCTTGCCTCACAGATAGAAAGCTTATGAAATCCTGTTTTAGGGATGCCCTCTCCCATAATGTCTACATCACGAATGATGACGCCATTAAAACATCTTTTAATTCTCTCTACTTCTTCATTAAAAGAAATGATAATTCCAAAACGATTGAATACTATTCTTTTCATTTCTTCCTCTGAAAAATCTAAATTAATGATGATATTTTCCTTTTTGGCTTCCTCAAATTCTTTTCCGTAGAGTTTCACAACGTATCCATATGCTTCCAATAATCGATGAGAAGTTTTTTGATACTTAGTATAATTTTGAGAAACAACAGTTAATTGTTTGATATTTTGTGAAAGGCATTCAATCAAGTCGATATTCTCAATGCTATATTCATTCATCAAAAGTAATACTTTCATTTTTTCTTCGGGATATTTGGTAAGCTTTGCAATTTCTGAAAGTATCAGTGGTAGCAAAGCCTTGCTCATTCTACTACCATTAATAATCTGTTTTTTCTTCTCGGTCAAAAAGTATTTAAAATCTTCAAGCTGATTGAATTCTTCATGCAAAACCAGATTATCCACTTTGTATTGATTTAACTTTTTTAAAACCCTTTTGGCTTCTCCCTTTTGATGTGATTCTTTGATTTTGGGAATACTGATTTTGACTTCACCCAATACTTCTTCCTCTATGTATCGACTCCATAATGTTCTTTTTCCTAAATAGTCAATGGTAGCATAAAGCAAACTGTCTACACCTCCTACTTCAAGTACTATATTCGGCGTATTAGAGAGATATTACAAACCACTCACATTTTCTTTGATTATCTTCCATGCGTCACTTGTTTCAAAGCCCCAGCGCCACGTAGCGACACCAGCAAGTTCATATTCATCCACTAGTTTTACTTTTAACTCTAATGCTTTTTCATCTTCAATCCATGCTTTATCCACACGATTTCCATTTCGTATTTCTACTACATACTGTCCCATAAGTTCATCCCATGTGGCGCTACTTTGGTTAGCGCTTAAATGATTTTTAGCACCTCTCATATACAGAGTAGAACCATTTGGATTTTCTTTGATAACTTCCTCTCCACTCATAGATTCTTGATATTTTAAACGTTTTGAATAAAACGGAACTCCTAAAATTAATTTTTCTTTTGGAATTTTTTCTTGTTCTAACATTTTACCTATATTTGCTTCCACCCATTTTAGCGATGCTACTGGACCATCTTGGTTTCTTCCATATTGATCATATGCCATTAATATCACATAATCCACTGCAGCTCCAATGGCGGTTCTATCATAGCAAAGCGACCACGTAGGGCTGCCATCTGGTACTGTCACATCGATAGACACAAGAATGCCATGGTTTCTCAGCATCGCTGAAAATTCCCTCACAAATTGAGAAAATTCTTCTCTATCCTCTTGTTTCATATTTTCAAAATCGATATTGATTCCTTCAAAATGGTATTTTTCTGCAACCTTTAACACTTCTGTCATAAACTTTTCTCTTGCATGCATATCCGTAACTAGTTCTGATGTTTTATCTAGCCCCATCGTGTCATTTTTTACGGTTGGCCATAAGGCATACCCTCTATTTTTTGCCCAATCAATGTAGCTTTCATTAATGGTATTTTTTAGTTCTCCCGTTTCGTCTTTCATATAAAGCCATGTTGGAGAAATGGTATTCAGTCCATCAATTTTTGCTTCACTAGAGCGATCTGGTGTAAAGTTTTCCGCATATTCCCAAGTAAGATGAATTTTTCTACGACTATCACCTACTACCTCCAGTGGAGCAAACTGCAAAATCGTTTTTCCTTGATCGATGACCTCTTTTTTGACATACCCTAAATTGCCTCTAGCAGTTCTAACTTTTACAAACTCACCGATTTCATCAGTAGCATAAACATATAATTCTTCATTTTCTAGATAGCTATCCACTGTCCCTGCAATAGCTTTTCGATACATTTTGACATTCCCTTTTTGGCTTGCTTTTACGATACGATAAGGTTCCTTTTGTGTCGTAATGATAATTTTATCATTCACAACAGATTGTATTTGAAACATTTCTTCAATCTCTTTTAATGGTAAATAAACAATATCTCCTGAAGTAGTGGCAGGATATTGAATCTTCCTTTCTTCGCCATTTTTGATTAACTTCGATTCTCCAAGCTTTAATTTCATGATATTTTGATCATTGGTAATAATGACGGTTCCATATTTTTGATCTAGATAAACATAGCGATCAAAATACTTTTGAACTGTTTTGAATGACAAGAACACATTTCCATTTTCTAGAATAGCAGGATTTGGAAGATTTTTGGTAACTTCTTTATTATCAATGACAACTCTTACTTCATCCTCCGCATAGGTTACTTGTGGAATAAAGTACTGTGTATAATTACAAATCATATAGGCTGCAATTAATAAAACATTTACAACAACTAATTTGATAAAAAAATATTTCTTCATTTGTATACCCCTATCTTTCATAAACTTATAAAAATATGATATACAATTCTATGAGCAAAATCAATTAATTTTTTTGTCATTTTCTCTTTATTATTGTATTTTTTTATTGTATAATATGCTTGTAAGTTTTCATCACGTGAGAAAGGAGGAAATCTTATGACAATTCAAATTTGGACTCTTTGGCTAATACTAGCTGGTTTCTTTTTCATATTAGAAATTGCAACAGAAGGCTTTTTGGTATGTTGGTTTGGTGTTGGTGCGTTATGCGCCATGGGAATTAGTTTTTTATTTCCAGAATCTTATCTTCTCCAAGTAGCTATTATGGCAGTTATTTCTATCATTTTGGTGCTTAGTACTAGAAAACTATTTAAAAAGTTTTCTGCAAAAGATAATTTACAAACCAATGTCTACACCATTCTCGGGAAAAAAGCTCTTGTTTCTCAAACGATAGACAATCTTAAGGGACAAGGTCAAATTAAAATTGATGGTGATGTTTGGTCTGCTAGAAATGAAACTGACGACATTATTTCTGAAGGCGAAGCCGTGGAAATTGTTCGCATCGATGGTGTGAAAGCTATCGTTAAAAAATCGAATTAAAGGAGGATTTTTCAAATGACTGGACCTATTGTATTTTTAATTATTGTGTTAATTCTTGTGTTGATCATTGCTTTAAAATCTTTCAAAAAAGTTCAACAATCAGAAGTCTTAATTATTGAACGTTTAGGAAGATATCATAAAACCGCTGTTGCTGGTTTAAATTTTATCATGCCATTTGTGGATAGTGTAAGAGCACGTGTGGATTTAAGAGAGCAAATCATGGATGTTCCACCACAAAACGTGATTACCAAAGATAATGTTACGATTCGTATCGATACCGTTGTATTCTACCAAATTACGGATGCTAGGAAAGCTGTATACGAAATTCAAAATTTAAGAATGGCAATTCAAAACATTACCAATACCACCATGCGTGATTTAGTTGGTAAAATGGACTTAGATAGTACCTTTAGTTCTAGAAAAGAAATGAACGAGCACCTTCGTATTATTTTGGATGAAAAGACAGATAAATGGGGCTGTAAAGTAAATGCCGTAGAAATTAAAGATATTGATCCTCCAAAGGATATTCGTGATGCCATGGAAAAACAAATGAATGCAGAAAGAAATAAAAGAGCTGTCATTTTGGATGCTGAAGGTCAAAAGCAAGCTGCTATTACGATTGCAGAAGGTCAAAAAGAATCTAGTATTCTTCAAGCTGATGCTGCTAAAGAAGTTAACATTAGAAAAGCAGAAGGTATTCGTCAAGCAAGGATCCTTGAAGCAAATGGTGAAGCTGAAGCTATCCGCTCTATTTCAGAAGCAAAAGCAAGAGAGATTGAAGTGGTATATAATGCGATTAAAAATACAAATCCAGACGATAAATTAGTTGCTATTAAATCTCTAGAAGCTATGCAAGAAATTGCAAAAGGTCCAGCAAACAAAGTATTTATTCCATTTGATACTGCCAAAACCTTAGGTAGCCTTGGGGCTTTAAAAGAAATCACAAAAGAATAATTCGTAAATCATAAAAAAAGATGTGGCTTGTGCCACATCTTTTTTTTGATTTAGATTTATGATTAATACATGCCGTCCATGCCACCCATTGGAGCTTGGTCATGTCCACAAGAACACTTTTCTTCTTTCTTATCTGCTACTAAACTCTCAGTTGTTAATACCATTGATGCTACACTTGCAGCATTTTGAAGAGCAGAACGTGTTACTTTCGTTGGATCAATAATGCCCTCCTTTTTCATATCGACATACTTTTCGTTTAAAGCATCAAAACCAGTTCCTACACTACTTTGTTTTACTTTATCTAAAATGATACTTCCTTCTAACCCTGCATTAAATGCAATTTGCTTAATTGGCTCTTCTAGTGCCATTAAAACAGTTTTAACACCCGTTTTTTCGTCTCCCTCTGTCTTATCAAGTAGTTTTTCAACTGCTGGCATAGCGTTCACGTAAGCCGTTCCACCACCAGCAACAATTCCCTCTTCTACTGCTGCACGAGTTGCAGAAAGAGCATCTTCGATACGAAGCTTCTTTTCTTTCATTTCGATTTCGGTGGCAGCGCCAACTTCAATTACAGCAACGCCACCAACGAGTTTGGCAAGTCTTTCTTGCAATTTCTCTTTATCGTAAGTGGATTCGGTTCTTTCAAGTTCGCTTCTAATGTGTTGTACTCTTTCTTTTAATGCATCTTTATTACCCGCACCATCTACAATAATAGTGTTATCTTTTTGCACTTTCACTTGTTTTGCACGACCAAGTTGAGTAAGCTCTACTTCTTTAAGCTCTAAGCCAAGTTCTTCCGTAATGACTTCTCCCCCTGTTAAAATGGCAATATCTTTCAGCATTTCTTTTCTTCTGTCTCCAAATGCTGGAGCTTTGACCGCAACGCATTGGAAGGTACCTCTTAGTTTGTTTAGTACTAGTGTGGTTAAAGCATCGCCATCGACATCTTCTGCAATGATGACTAATTTCTTACCTTGTTGAACAATTTGCTCAAGGATTGGAAGAATTTCTTGAATATTAGATATCTTTTTATCCGTAATTAAGATATATGGTTCATCCATCACAGCTTCCATTTTATCGGTATCTGTTACCATGTATGGTGAAATATAGCCTTTATCAAATTGCATACCTTCTACCACATTTAGATTTGTTCCCATCGTTTTAGATTCTTCGATAGTGATAACACCATCATTAGAAACCTTTTCCATGGCATCGGCAATTAAGCCACCAATTTCTTCATCGTTAGCAGAAATAGAAGCAACCTTAGCAATATCATCTTTGCCACTTACCTTGGTGCTATTGGCTTTAATAGCTTCTACTGCTGTATCAATCGCTTTTTGAATGCCTCTTCTCATCACCATTGGGTTAGCGCCAGCTGCTACATTCTTAATGCCTTCATGAATCATGGCTTGCGCTAAAACTGTTGCTGTTGTTGTACCATCACCTGCTACATCGTTGGTTTTGGTAGAAACTTCTTTGACAAGTTGTGCTCCCATATTCTCGAATGGATCTTCTAGTTCAATCTCTTTGGCAATGGTTACGCCATCATTCGTAATTAATGGGGCACCAAATTTTTTATCTAATACAACGTTTCTTCCTTTTGGACCAAGTGTTACTTTGACAGTATTGGCAAGGGAATTGACACCTCTTTCCAATGCCTTTCTAGCATCTTCTCCATAAATAATTTCTTTACTCATAAGATTACCTCCTTTAAGACTCTACAATGGCTAAAACTTCATCTTGTTTTACAATGATATATTCTTCGTCATCATACTTGATGGCTGTGCCTGCATATTTAGAATAGACAACTCTATCTCCAACTGCAAGCTCCATCTTTACCTCTTTGCCGTCAACCAAACCACCATTTCCAACAGCAACTACTGTTGCAATTTGCGATTTTTCTTTGCTATTTTGCGCAAGTACAATTCCGCTCTTGGTTGTTTCTTCACTTTCAACAGGTTTTAATACTACTCTGTCTAATAATGGTTTTAACATAAAAAAGACCTCCTTCAATCTTTTAGCACTCTCTCATCTAGAATGCTAATTCATCATATACAATTAGTCAGAAAAAGTCAAGACCCTCCCATTAAAATTCATCAAAATTTCATCGACAGAAAACAAGCAAGACGGACTTTGCCATTTCTTTCTAAATGTTTTTCACAATTATTATAGACATTTAAATTCATAATCGGTATAATAAAAATGAGGTGAATTTTATGATTTTTATTACCAATGATATCCTACAAAACAAAGATGAATTTGATAGTTTAATTCAAAGAGAATGTGAATACATTGATTCACTTGTTAATTTACAAACAAAGCAAAAAAACACAATTTCTAACTATATGAATGTATTCTTCTCTTCTCCAGAATATATTAATATTGAAACGGTTGATGAACTAAAAAAATTCTCCACGGAGTTTAAAACGAATTTAGAAACAACCAATCATAACGTAGATTTACTAAACTCTTATAAAACAGAAGTAGCAAATTTGACAACCACTTCTAGCCCAGAAACAATTAATGCCATTAACGCTAAAAGTATGGATATTTGTAAAAGTGTGCTTCTTTCCATTTCAGAAATCGAGAGCTCTTTGCAAGAATTTTCTAACGAGTTTTGCAAATATAACGCTACGAAAGAAACTACCAACGACGACTATGAAACAGATAGCATGAAGTTTATTAATCAAAAAGATATTACAGAAACAACAACAAAAACAGAAAGCAAGCCACTATTTGATACCACGATTCCTGAGAATACTCTTTTAATCTCAGAAAAATCGAACTTAGTGTATTTGCCTTATACCAATGATGAGCTTCGCAAGTTAAAAGATACGTATCCTAATGCAACAACTGAGTCTATTATTAACAAGTATTATACGAGAAAGGCAAAAGAATACCGTAATCCTCCGATTGCAAGATTTAAAGAAGCTTATAGATTAGTGCGCAATAAAGAAAAAATGTCCATTTTGGATGCTTCTAATTTAGGGCTTGAATTGTGTTTTAAGTCTAATCTTCATCCAGCAATTATTTCTGCTTGTCGTTCCATTAATGAACTAGATGAATACCTTGGATGCCTTGAACGTAATCATACCGATAAATTTAGCGGATTCCATATTAAATTTGACGTAGCTCCTACTTTGTACAAGAAATAATAGTAAGTTTTAAAAAACCTCGAATCATCCTAATTCGAGGCTTTTTATTATCCAAAAATTAACCCCTAACAAATTTGCTTGTTAGGGGTTTTTTGGTTATTCTTCATATACTGCGATAAAATGCATATTGTAGTCGATTACTGCTTGCTCACCTGGAGCATATTTTGTGCCGGTAGAAGTTTCTATATAATAGCTTGCACCTGAATCTGGCATCTTGACTTTCTCTCCTTCAAACACTTCTTGCTTTTCCATGCTGTCTTTTAACTGGATAGTAGCAATAAAGCGATATTTTCCGTCCACCATCTTTGGCGAAATGGTATTGTGCAAAATAAAACTAGAAAGAAATTCATAAGGAATCTCTTCCCCAAAGAATGCCTTGAGATTTTGTAAATCTAAACCATGGAACAAGTATTGGGCAAAATACTCTTTAAAATCTTCATAAGAAAACTTTTCACTTTCACATACTTTTTTATAGTTTTCTGAATAAATGGCATTATCCTTAAAACCGTAGAAGTTTGACATACTGCAATAAGTATTGATCGTAATTACATCACCTGCCACCAAATTATATACTTTCGGTGTGACAATACAAGTGTACCCAACATCTTGCTCAATTCTTTCTATTTTTTCTACACCAACCACTTCTAGTTGTTGATTTTTTACTTTATAAATGCGACTTCCCACATGAAATACATTTTTGTCTTGCACATTTACATAGTTTCTAAGATCAACATCATAAAGAGAATGATTACCAACAATATCTAAAAAGCTTCCATCACTAAAAGTAATTCTATCAAAAGAGTTTGTATAAGATGGTATTTCTATCCACAAAGGATATACACTCGTGAATTTTCCATTCACATGATCATATACACATACTAAATCATCATACGTAATCTCTTCTATCTTTCGATAAGTACCATCTGCCATTAGCACCTTAGTTCCGAAAGCAAGACAGACATCACCACCACCACCTTGCGTAGTGGTAACATTGATTTCTAGATTACCCAAGACATTAGGAACCGAAAGATTGGTACCATTTTGATTATATTCACTCGAATTAAGCGTTCTTCCCCCCATCTTAACGGTTAATGAGTCTATCGAATAATTGTTTCTTAGCGTAAATGAAGTGGAATACGTAGAACCTCTATTAACAACATCGTTATTGGATCCCGAGGAAGTAACACCAGTCCCTAAAGTATAACTAACCGAAAAATGCCAATCATAAAATTCTTCGTTAGTTCTACAAGCATGACCCTCATTTGTCGTTGCATCTCTTATGTCAGAAGCTGATGCGGTATTCGCGGTAGGAGTAGCTGTATCATAACCAATAACCGTAAAATAATAGTTCGTATCGCTTAAACCCGTAATCGTCAGCGTTGTGCTAGCATCCGAGGTTGATTGTCTTTTTACCTCGGTATTCGAAGAGTTAAATACAATTACCGAATAATGGTCGATAGCAACATTATCTCTTCCTTGCCATGATACAGAAACACTTCCCACAGTATTAAGAATCGTGGCAGATACATTACTAATATATGGAGCAATTTCATCCGGATAGAAAATATTTTGATCTACCAAAGCAATGACATAATTAGCACTGGCACTCGTCGTCCCATCATTAAAAACCAAATCTACTCTTTGCGTTTCAGTTCCATACTGTGCACTATTTGCTTTCTGTAAATAAAACGTGTAGGTATCACTGGTGTTGGCAGGAACTGTGAACGTAAGTGGTGAAACGCCACTTGCATCTGTTACCACAAATTTAGAAGAATCCACTGCAGAAAGAGTAAAAGTTTTAGCCGTTTTATAGGTGTTAATAACTTCTACTTGGTACGCACATATAGTGTTACTTCCTGTTAAGTCACCAGAGGAAACAATCGCACTTGCCAGTAAAGATCCCGTATCAATATTGCTAGTTACCTGATGATAATCGCCGTCAATTTCATACTGTGTTTCATTCACATCAGGTGCCGTAAACGTAAAGGTTACGGTATAAGTAGCCGACCCTTTAGACGGAATCGTATCTCCCGCACTAATTCCCGAAACAGTATATCTTATTTGGGAAGTATCATAATACTTTTCCATGTTCATACCATAAACCGTTGGGGTATAGCCTGGCATTACCCACGCATAATCATACACACTATCATTCGTCACAGTAATTGTATAAGTTGCCGAATAATCTGTATTATTCGTGGCGTTTGTGCTATCAAAGTATAGATTAAAATCAATAGACGATGCATCGTAAGTTGGAGTGGTCGTTGCATTTCGAAGTGTTCCCACCGTGACATTCGAGATATAAATATTACCATTTCCAACGACAATTGCACTACCCCCAATGTTTAAAGTTTGACGATAGAAGGCAAACCCCACTGTCATCGCCCCTAAAACCACTAGAAGTAGTGCAACTACAATGATATTTGTATAGCTTTTTTTTATTACTGTTAATTTCATCATTTTTTATCAAAATCCTCTTTCTTAATGGTATACACATAACAATTGCCATTATTAATAATAAAGAAGACCGCTCTATCTTTTTCGTACCTAAGGTTGATTGGTTCCCTAATGCTATTATAGACATTCACTAAGTCTTCAAATGATTCAACATCAAGGACACCACCTTCCTTCATGCTGGCATTTTGCACCCTGACAATCATTCCCTCGTAGTTACTACAAATCTTCTTGACAGCTTTACGATAAGAAAAGAATTTCGTTCTATACTTAATAATTAGAATACACTGGAATACGAAATAGAAAAACAATACAATACTGATTAAGAATAGTAGTTTCATGTACAGCTGCATTTTTTCTCTTTCTGCATTCTTCGTAATAATCTCTTTTTCTATATTACTATTATTCACATCAATCGTACCTTCAATCGCAAGTTCAGAAAGCGGCATGGTAAGACTAACTTTAGAGTCTATATTCATACTGTCATTTCTGTCATTGACGCGCACATCACCTGTCACATCTAAATAAACGATTAACGTTGAATCAGCAGAAATCCCATACTCAGTTATAAAACTTTGTAAAAGCTCATTAAATCTTTGATAATCAATTTTTTGCGATAAAGTTGTCTCATAGTTTTTCCTATTGGTAATCACATCCGTTTGTTTATCCACTAAAGTGAACGTTTTTGTCCAATAGTTACCCTCCTCATGGTTCTTTTTATCAGCTCTAATTTGTGCATTTAGCTGATAATTGATTGTTCCAGAAACAGCATTATTAAAATGAACCTTATACGCAAAATCCGCATTGATATAATCAATTAAACTCGTAATATATGTTTTACCTTCTTCTAAATAAGGTGAATCAAAGAAACTATTTTCTTTTAAGAAAACTTTGTAGCCGACGGAATTATCTTCTTTGTATGAATACTTGGTGTTTTCTGGTGCTTTAAACCCAATTCTATACGAAACAATTCCTGTAATCAATGCTACAATTACCATCACAAAGCACATAGTTTTCTTAACAATTCCACCGTCTCAAAGTTACTCACCTCCAATCAATTCATTAAATAGAACGGTTGGATACCCCACATACTTAACGGTGCTTCTTGCAACCCCTCTCACATCTTCAAAAACAGCATAGCCAGAATCTGTGCCCTTGTTAGCATCTCCTTTGGTATAGAAAGCCTTACCAAATGGTGTAATCGTGATTCGATTCACCCTATGCGCAACAATTCTATCATCACGCTTAAAAACAAGGACATCTCCAATAAAAATATCATTTTCATCATTAATCTTTTCAAAAATGATGGCATCTCCTCTTGCAAAAGAAGGTACCATAGAGTCAGATGCCACCGCAATCATTTGGTAATCATAAATACCAGATACCAATACTACCAAAACCACTAGTAATACAAATGTTGGTATCATAGCAAACCCTAATATAACTTTTGCAACATTATGAGAGTTTCTTCTAGCATCATTTGCAAAATGAATACTTCTATTGAGTGTGATAAAAATAACAACCGGCATAACAATATTAAATGCACCATATAAATAATTTCCCAAATCTGTCATAATTGGGATGACATAAAGGTACAAATTCATAATCAACTTGTACACAAGATTTGGCAGTAATCCAAATTGGTATGTTATATAGCTACTTAAAAGCTCTTGTGCAATTGCCGGACAAACCACAACACAAATGAACACAAAAACTCCATAGCCATCTATCAATGTGGCATAGTTTGCGTTAATACATATATTAAAAAGAATCAAAAGCAATGTTAAATAGTAAATGCCTTTTCGATCAAACGGATTACTTGAAATCAATAAAAACCTCAAATATTCCATAACAACCGTTAAAAAGAATGCCGGAATCAAGCCATTAAACCACTGACTTACATCGAGTGTAAAAAGTGTCTTGTTGAACCCAAGAGAAAGCCCTAGGAAAAAGACAATAATAAAATGAAATAGTAAAACAGATATGATAATTCTGGTGGCTGACACTTTTAGAGCATTGCGATCCTTCTTGATGCCATACACCAATAAAGATGCAAATAACAAAGCGGCAATCCCAACAATACTATAAAATTCTCGTTTTGCACCATTTGTGATAATGGCAACTGCCACTAATAAAATGGTTAGAAACAATTCAATTACATAGATACTTTTGGTCTTCTTAAGCATACACAAACTCTCCAAAATCGGAAGGCTATCTTACTATTTTTAAACAGCAAAATAGCCCTTTCATTATCTATTGATTAGTTAACTTGAGAATAATCTAATTGACCAGTTACGTTAACCGTAACATCTCCTGATGGTAAATCAGCTTCAGCGGCTGGTTCAAGGTACTCTACTCTAACTTTCACAGGATGTGCTCCCCCTGCTGGAAGTGTAACACCGGTAATACCATCAGTAGTTGTTTCATACGTAGTGCCATTATTATATTGGATTGTATATTTTAGATACTTTTGTTGTGCAGCTGTTAATGTGCTCATGGTAATTTTATCTAATTTTGCATCAAAAGTACCATAGTTATGTGCTTTAATCGTTGCTTCATAATAGCTACCAGGTCTATTAAGAGTAACTGTAAAATCAAAATCGGTTGGTTCATTTGCTGTGGTCTTAAGTTCTCCTGAAGCATCAGAATCACCACTATGAGAAACTGAAATACCGCTATCTCCACTTTCCCATAATACAAGCCATTTAGCTGCTTTAACCTTAACGGTTCCATTAATATTAAGATTAGCAGAATATGCAGCGAAACCAACTGTCATAAGTAAAACGACAAGTAACAATAATACCAAAATACCCTTTTCTTTTTTGTTTGAATTTGTATTCATAATCATATTCCTCCTTTGTATAGTTTAATTGTAAACTTTACAAAAGAGAGTGTCAACATTTTTCGACATTTTTTTGAAATAACTTTCAATTTCAAATTATTTTTATTTTTCCCACTTTTGTGTTATTTATTCTACTAGATTTACATCTAAAAAAAGAAAGCTAATGTAACAACACATCAGCTTTCTTTTTGATAATCAGCATGCTTGATACTCCTGTTTTACGTTACCAGATACTGATCAATATCCTTCTTAATTTCCAGTGGTTCCTTTTCAACTTTTTCTTCTTCATTTTCTATTTCATTCTGACTGATATTAGATTCTATTTCTTCTTTCTTTTCTAAATCTTCTTCAACATTTTCTTTTTGATTTTCCATACCGTCTTCGTTTTGTATTTTTTCTACTTCTTCCTTTGTTTCTCCTGAAGGAACTACAGGTTTTATAGGAGTTTCTCCTGATAAAACTTCTGTCTCAGTAGGAGTTGTTTCTCCTGATGGTATTACTGGTTCAGC
>DBWQ01000008.1:66123-66352 GCA_002308995.1 Clostridiales bacterium UBA1234
GTTCAGCAGGTGTCTCTCCTGATGGTGCTACTGGCTTTGTAGGTGTTTCTCCTGATGGAACTACTGGTTCAGTAAATGTTTCTCCCGATGGAGCTACTGGTTCTGTAGGTGTTTCTCCCGATGGAGCTACTGGCTCTGTAGGTGTTTCTCCCGATGGTGTTACTGGCTTTGTAGGTGTTTCTCCCGATAGAGCTACTGGTTCAGTAGGTGTTTCTCCTGACGAAGCTAC
>DBWQ01000008.1:66465-72489 GCA_002308995.1 Clostridiales bacterium UBA1234
ACTGGTTCTGTAGGTGTTTCTCCTGATGGAGCTACTGGTTCTGTAGGAGTTTCTCCTGAGGAAATGATTGGTTCAGCTGGAGTTTCTCCCGATACAGCTACCTCTCCAGATTGATTTTCTTTTTTCTCTTCTTCTTTTGTGATACTCTTAATGCTGTCATTGAAGCATGTCATATCTTCGCTTAGATTACATCCTTTTCCTAAAACAACTTCTAGTGATTCACTCTCACTATAAATGATTGGATAACCGCCCTTGCTCATTTTTTCAAACGTTCCGCCCAGAAATCATCAATTGGCTATCCGTCCAAGTACTAAGCATTTTCTTAGAATTGTAATTCTTGACATTAGAAATACCAAACAAAACATTGGTATTTGTCATTGCCTTACCTGTACCTTTTGAATCTTTGATTGTCACGGTTCTATTATCATCAGTATATAGAATGACAATACCACAGCCTCTAGTTCCTTCTATTGTTTTTTTGTTGTATAACGTATGACCATTTAAATCAATTGATCGATCTATTTTATCTACCTGCATGACAAAAAGTAAATCCTCATCATTTAGTTCAACATCTTCTCTTAATACTACTTCTTGCAAAGAAGCGTCTTGTAATTCCTTGTAAAGAGTTTCTTTATATGTGACAATGGTTGGATCAAAACTAAAACTACCTTTCCACTCTTTAGAAACAGCTGAATAGTTACTATCTTTACCACCAAGTGCAAACAAAGACACTTGATACTTTCCTTTTGAGGCACCTACTCCTTTTAAAAATCCAGAAAGATCAACTCTCGTTCCCTCTCCTGAAACATGGTTTCCATACTCACCATTAATAAACCATTGATAGCTTTCTGCCCCCTCTACTGGATTCCATATTAAGACATTTTCTTTAGATATCTCCGCATTTAAATCTACTAATTCATACCACCCTTTTTGCATAGCACTATTGGCGCTAAAACCACTCGTTCCACCACCATTGTTCGTTTTCGCAATGACTTTAAAGTAATAGCTCTCCCCTTTTAATGCACTTGCATTGGAAGAAAAATCATAGGAATTATCTTTGGTAGTACTCATACAAGCAAGTATTCCGTTATCGCGAAACAAATATACCTCATAGTAATCAGCTCCTTTTACCAAATCCCAAGAGGCAATCGTTTCCTTCCATTTAAGATTTTGTGGTGTCTTTAAATCATTTTTAGAAACATATTGATACGCGATACTTGCATAATCTGTTAAAGGATGCCCCTCACTATCGATTGCTCTAAGCATTAACATATATGTTCCTGATTTTTTACCATTACTTGCCAAAAGACTTTTTAAATCTAGCGATGTATCTCTGACTTCTCCTCCAAACGTACTACAAGAATAACTGTACTTCTCGGCACCTTTATACGATTGCCACGAAGCTACGCCTTCTTTACTAATTTTTAAGGAGCGAATATCCTCGGCAGCCACCGAAACCTTTAAACCAATCCATGTAGTAGTAGCTACGAGTAGTGTTAAGGCAGCCAACACATACACTATCCTTTTTATTCTTTTCTCTTTTGTTTGTTTCATAGCCCAAACCCTTTCTCCTTTGCATACTAAACGAAACTTTCTAACGCAACATAATTCTACTTTAAGAATAACAAAACATCCATCACATTTCAAGATATTTTTTAAAATAATAAATTCAATAAGCCTAAAATCAATCCTATTAGTGCTCCCAAACCAATTAAAGCATTTAACTCTTTCTTCATAATCTTTAAAATTAATCCTTCTAACTCTAGATTATCCATTTGATTAATCTTATCTGTGACAATTTGAGAAATTCCTATCTCTTTTAAAATGCTAGATAATTTTTCTGAGATTACTTTTTGATAAATCACTACTGTTACTTGCGCAATATCTACATGATGATTATTTGCAAGCTCTATCACATCAGATACTTTGGTTTCTTCCCATTCTGCCATTTTTTTCGTAAGCATACTAGATACAATGTCTTCTCCGTTTTTCTCAATATACTCATTAATCTTAATAGCAACCTCTCCCGATAAGTTAGAAATAAGGGCATTTAGTCCCAAAGCTCCCAACATAGAACCACTTGCCTTTTCGATGGCTACTTTTTCAATTTGAGCTGCAATCATTCTTCCCATGTCTTGCTCAATTAGTTCTTTCACAATCGTTTTGGTGAAAGCGATATTCAAATTACTCTCCACTTTTTGCAAAGATTCTTCAGAAATCATCTTTAGTGCTTCCTCTTTGATGGTGGAATCATCTTTCTTTTGTTCTATCAATTCTTTTGCTTTTTCATAAACACGCTTTTTCTTTTCTTCAGATAACAATGCCTTTTCTAATTCTTCTTCTGTCAGCAAATGATTACTGATGGTTTCTCCTATCGATTTTGCAATGCGCTCTTTATTTTTGGGAATAACGCCTGGCGTAAATGGCATCTTAATTTTTCCTATCTTCACTTCTTTTAATGGTCTAAATAACATCTTAACAGCAATATAATTGGTAACAAGACCAATGGTGGCTCCAATCAATGGTCTTATGATAATAGTGTAGTCCATTTTTTTCTTCCTTTCTTTTTGGGATTACGTTTATTATATCCTAATTTTGATGAAAACACAAATCTCCTCCAAAAGAAAAAGACATCCGTTAAGGATGTCTTTTTCCAAGTTTTTATCATGCCAATTTTGAAAAGTCTTCGTGGTATCATTGTTCCACGCTTACTTAACTCTTGCTCCATTCACAAAGACCTTAAAGATACCAGCAAGTCCGTAGCAACGCTCGAAGTATGCTTTATAATCTCGCGGGATATCATCCCTATGAGATTCATAAAGGAGCTCTGCTTTGTATAGCTCAAAGACTTCTTTTACCGTGATATCCACTTTACCGTGCCATGAATATGGCGGATCAGCAAGTTTTAAAAAGTCTAACTGCCATGTAATGATATCTTTGGAGAGCGTAAGCTTTTCCTTGATATCCTCCCGGTCAGTCAAAACAATTTCTTCTGCATCATCCGGGAAAACGTACTTTTCTAGGATAAGGGTAACATCTGCGATGGCTTTTTGACGAAGTGCAACCATTTCGGATGCTACTTCATATTCCTTTGGGGTATAGCCTAGCCTTTTTAATATCTCATCGGCTTGCCGATAGAGCGTTTCTGCCTGTTCTACCCCTTCAATATCCTGCATGGATATTTTCATGATTTTTGCAAAGTCCATGGTGCTTACCTCCGATAATCATCATCAATTTGGTATAACTCTTTGTTTTGCCGATATTGTATCAAAAAATGTCGAAAAAAGCAAGAGAGGATTCCAAAAAGCGTCCAGAATTGGAAGAAAATACCATTTCGAACGCTTTTCAAATACAATTTATTTGATATGATTTTGTAATTCCTCTACCATTTGCGCCGCTGTCATTTCCCCAGAAAGCCACCCAGTCGTCACATTTTCTCTATCAATGACTTCCATTTTTTTCTCATATTCTTCTTCGGTAATCTTTTCCTCTTCATGATAGTAACCACCATATGTTTCAAACGCTTGATTTACCTCTTGATAAGCTGGATCATCTTTAGGAACCTCAGCACCTAATTGTGTTAAAGAATAGGTATCAAACTTCCAATCGTTGGTTAAAAACATGGTAGACATCGTCATCAAAGCTCCTGCGAAATCTGAATTATAATTGTTGATAATTCCTTGTTTTTCTATATACTCATATCCCGCATTTCCAAAAGCACCATATGGCCAATCTTCCGCAACTAAATGAGCCTTTCCCTCTCCATAAACGTATAAACGAACCCAATATCCATTAAAAGCTACTACCAAATCTGGAATGTCGTCTTGATTAAAATAAATCAAACGATATTGAAGCTCCTGGGCCTCTGTTTTGTTCTTTTCTGCTTCTTGAATGATATTCACATATTCTTTGACAACTGCCTCATCATAGGTTATTGGGGCCTTTACCTCTGTGTTTTCTGTCTGTTGTTCTACAACCGGTTGGTTGTCTGTTTCCGCTGTTTTTTTCTTTCCGCAGCCCGTAAGTATCACCACCAAAGCAACTGATAACAGTAATATTTTTTTCATGGTAAACCCTCCTTTTTAAAACTCTTCCACTCTTTATAGTCCTTCAAACATGCTAAAAGGAACGTCAATACATATGTCCCCTAGTTTTCTTTGTGAATAATCCGGAAATGGCAAACACCTAATTTTCACAACTTGTTTTTCTTCATCTATGAAAAAGTAGTTTTCATAATTCCCATTCGTTTGAATTTCTTGAAATTCCTCATAAGGCCACATTTTTTCGTCATGTGGATTCACAACGCCCTCTTTTTCTTGCCATTGTGGATCCGTTCCTAAAACCCAACTTTGCTTTTTTTCTTCAATTGCTTCTTTTAAATATTGATTCAACGCTTTTTTATTATCTTCAGAGTGATTTAATAAAGAATCTAATGTTAGTAGTTCTTTTTTATTCTTATCAAAATGGTAATACTTTGCTATTTGGGTACTCTCGCTTCCCTCTAAATAGTAATAATCATTGTCAAGAATATAGGCTTTGATTTTTAAAATAAGATAGTTTGGTGTATCACTTACCACTTCAAAAACATCTTGATTTATCTCTTGAAATTGTTTTGTGATAACTTCTTGTAAATAGCTTTCTCTTTCTGCTTGGGTGATTGCCTTTACAGGAACTTTTTCAAGTGTAATCACTGTATTTCCTTCTTCTTTAGCATTTGGGAATATTTTAGCATTAAACTCAAGGGTTATTTCTTTCTCATCGCCAACAACAATAAGACTTACTTTTTCTG
Source organism: Clostridiales bacterium UBA1234 (assembly GCA_002308995.1). Lineage (GTDB taxonomy): Bacteria > Bacillota > Clostridia > TANB77 > UBA1234 > UBA1234. The sequence goes on from DBWQ01000008.1 coordinate 71,255, forward strand.
GATTGTCAATTTCTAATTTAGATTTTTCAAGGCTATCTCTTGATCCCTTGACACTCTTTTCATCCTGATATGCAATACGAACATATCTAACAATGAGATTTTGTCCCATTAACTGATTCGTATAATAGACATGGAAAAATCCATCTTCATCGCTAGGAATCACTTCAATTTCTTCAACCTCTGGTACTCCATAAACACCATAAAAGAAGTCAAGTGGTTCTGTGATGCTCGCTTGCTTAGACTCTTCTTTGTTAGAATCTATCATACTACTTTCTACGTTGCTCACTGTATCCCCTTCCCACTTCTTTGTTTTTTCTCTTTCGTTGGAAACTTCACTTTTGTTACATCCCGTTAATAGTAAAATAACTCCCATTAATACTACCCATTGTTTTAATTTCATAGCACTTCCTCCTAGTCATTTGTAATAAATTATCTAAAAATAAGGTTATCACAATCATTTTGAAAAGTCAAATAATTTACATATATTTACAAATCCCAGTATTCAAAAAAGAATACTGGGATTTTGTGACTCATGTCATAGGCTTAAAATCAAAGCCAAAACGATTTGCCAAATCTGCATACGCTAGCGCTTCGCTTACGTGGAATGTAATGTTTTGCACCTGTCCCTTTGCATCGGTTTCATACACGGCCCACATGCTGGAATCTGCAAAACACCCACCAATATTAGGTGTGTGGACAAAAGTACTACTATCAAGATAGATTTTGTTGCTAAAACCATTCTTAATAGCAAATGCTCGAAAGACCTCTTTTGTTTTTTTCATGATGTCCTCCCGTATGCTTGGTAGCAATAGCTCATCCTCTTTTTTAAACATAAAAAGAATCCCTTGGTTAACTACTTACTTTTCCCACCAATTCTACCATAGCGTCAAGAAAAAAGCAATAGGACTGTTTTAGCCTACGTACTGGTCGGCACCCGACCGACTCAGTACTTGGCAACCTCCTTTTCGAGCCCTACGTTATAATTCGAATAAAAAAATGGATGTAGCTTTGCTACATCCATTTTTTATTGGCTCCCCTTGTAGGACTCGAACCTACGACCTGCCGGTTAACAGCCGGACGCTCTACCAACTGAGCTAAAGAGGAATATAAATGTGGCGAATTCCTATTTTTGCAGGGGGCGACCCCAAACTATCGTCGGCTCTGATGTGCTTAACTTCTGTGTTCGGGATGGGAACAGGTGGATGCCTCAGGCTATTGTCACCGGAAATTGGGCA
>DBWQ01000020.1 GCA_002308995.1 Clostridiales bacterium UBA1234
TTTGAGAAAAAATGATGTTTTAGGGAACTTTTTGGTTCGATTTTTGCTAAAAAGTTCCCTAATTTTAGTTGTATTTTAGGGAACTTTTTGATACAATTGAAAAACAAAAGTTCCCTAAAAGAGGATTATTTATGAGTAATATTGAATTGATACAGTCATTAATAAATCAAAAAGCAGAAGCAGAAGCTCGTCTAAACCTTATTCCTTATGACGGATCTCCGGAGGTAAAGGAAAGCCCAAGTGGAAAATATCTCTATATCCGAAAGAGAGTTGGAAGCAGGCTGACATCAACGTATGTTGATGTTTATTCAGATGAACTTTATCAGCTTCTTCTCAAAAATGCCAAGGAATCGAGAGAACTAAAGAAAACTATAAGAAGAATATCAAGAGAATTGGCTGAATTAGGCTATAAATCGAATGAACTTGCTTCAAACATAGTTTTAAATCTTGATTTTGCACGTGCTAATATGAAAGTCAGTATATATGACCAGGCTGTTTTGGAAGGCGTGTCGACAACATTCCCGCAAACTGAAGATATAATTGAAAATGGAACAGTGAACGGCATGACTGCGAGTGATGTACAAAAAATCCTCAATTTAAAACATGCATGGGAATTTATATTAGATGAAGATGTTATTCAAGCAGACAGTGATTACTATCTGCTTTGTCATATTGCAAAGCTTATTAATGAGGGCTTCTATTCCGATGGCGGAAGGATAAGAGGCGTTCCTGTGACAATTGGGGGATGTAACTATATTCCTCCGATTCCCATTGAAAGTATAGTAAAAGATGAAATTCATGAAATTGTCTGTGAAAATGAAGAAGAAATCGATAAAGCCGTCAATATACTTCTTTATTCCATGAAGACTCAAATATACATAGATGGAAACAAAAGGGCCGCTGTTATTTTTGCAAATCATTATATGATTTCACATGGATTAGGCCTTTTGGTGATTCCGGAAAAAGAAGTGTCTGATTTTAAAAAATTGCTTGTAAAATACTATGAAGATGATGATAAAGAAGAGATAAGACAGTTTTTGATTTCAAAATGCTGGCGAAAAATGAACACTTGATAACAATATGAAAAGGAACAAGATTTCAGTTTTTCTGAATAGATAAAATCGGAAGATAGCGAAGGTGATTATTAAATATGGCACAAAAGAGAAAACTGACAGATGAACAAAAAAAATTATTCGATATGTCAGGTGCCAAGAATGACTGGGTTGTCGGACTTGTTTTCATAGGCATTTTTCTCACAATTATAGGAATAAATATCTTTTGTCGCTATAGCGATAACCGAAAACTTGAGAGCATGGAGTATACACAAGGAGTTGTAACATCAAGAGAGAAATATGAGAAGTGGATCGGAAATAAGAGGCATATCAGTGAGTCGATTATTGTCGAATACTCTCCGAAAGATTCGAATACAAAGTTATATTTCCATGATTCGGATGGACCTTATGAATTCTTAAATGTGGGAGACATCTTAGATATTTACTATGTGAAAGATAACCCGGAAAAAGTATTTATTGCTAAAGTTGACTGGCTTACCGGCAGGAATGTTCGTGGGGATATAAATTATGAAAGCGCATTAATAGTGTCTGTTTTTCCTTTGTTTATCGGAGTTTTCTTTTTTGTCGAAGAGTTGACTGTAAGGAAGAATATCAGAAGAGACAAGTTTAAACTAAAGAAAAGTGATGGCTTATATCCGGATGAGAATTTGCATGAACTTGCGCGGATGAGTAATGGCAAAAGATCATGGAATGGTGCTTTGGTTGGATTGTCGCTACTATATGTCTTCTTTATGTTTATGGGGTCATCCATAATTTTTCATTCCCTTACCTCTATTGAAAGCGATAAGATAAGTGCTCTTATTGCAGGTATTTTTATTCTGCTTTTGGCACAGGGAGCTGCTGTTGGGGTGTTCTTTATCGCGAGGTTTGTTCTTGACAAAAAAAGAAACTTTATCAAAGGTTTTATGGCAGATGATGCTACCTTAGTCTATAAAGATCGCCAAAAGGCAGCAGATGTACCGTGGAAACACGTAAAACATTTTATGGAGGCAGAGACTTTGTGGAGCAGATACAAATACGATTACTCCCGGCTATGGCTTGAAAAGTATGAGGACGAGCTCGAAAGATTTAAGAAAAATGAAGAGGATTCCATATGACAGAAAATGGAAATCAGACAGATTGCATTATAACTGTTAAATCCAGAAAGAATAACAATGTTTATCATATGTTTAAGGATAGGATAGAAGTAGTATATGGGTCGGGGATGACAGAAATTCCGTTACCGTTTGATTATCTGGCGTTTTACGATTTATATTATTTAAACAATAAACTCTATGCGATAGTGGTGACCGGTGGACCTTATGATGTCAGGTTTGAACTTGATGAAGAAAAATGTGAACTGACGGGGGAAGCGATTACTACTTATTGATTTTTTTAAATGATATGAAACGAGGAAATGATGATGCAATGTCTTATAAGAAAAGCAACAAACGATGA
>DBWQ01000004.1 GCA_002308995.1 Clostridiales bacterium UBA1234
AAATAGGAATTTGCCAGATTTTTTTTATGCCAAAAAACGAACCCTAGAGGTTCTTTTTTTTTCGCCCGAAGGCGGCCAAGAGGGACGCTCCATTTTGGTCGCTTCTTATTTTTAAACTTCTTCTTACGCAAGGTTTTCCAGACACGCTTAGCGACCAAAAGGGACAGACCTTCTAGGGTTCTTCTAACACAAGGACTTCAAAATGCAAAATTAAAAAGTTAGGGCCATGAAAGTTGGTTGACAAAAAAGGAGTTTTGAAAGTTTAGCGTTATATAATTAGGATGAAAAAAAGGAGTTTTCTAGTTGAAGTTATCAAAAAAGTTTACAACTTTATTGAGTTTTACAGTACCCCTTGTTTTTTTATGTTGTTTTGTATACAATTTTAGTAGATTTTTTAGTTTGCAAGATAGGATGTGAATCATGTTTAATATCAAAGAAGTCAAAAAGGAAGGGCGTTGCCTTTTAAAACGAAATTTCTGGACGTTAATTTTTTTAGGTCTTTTTATGTCTTTGATTGTGGGAAGATATTTAATTAATAATGATGCTATGTCAAGTGCAAAGGCACTCTATGACTATGTTTCTGATGATCAAGAAGATAATCCTGAAGAAATAGAGTATATGGTAAATGAGGTGGCAGATAAGTTTATTTCAAGGTCTTTAACAGGAAGCGTCACCTCTTTAGTGAAAGTATATAATGAAGAACACAATGTGACAAAAGGAGTGCTGTATGGTGTCTTTGGCTTTTTTACCAAAGGGCAACTACAGTTTCAAAACTTGATTCATTCCATTGTGGAATATGAAGATAAAGAGCGTGCCGTCAGCCTTTTGCTAATCGTAGGATCTCTATTTGGTTTCATCATTCGTGTGTTTTTGGTCTATCCGATTCGTGTTGGTGAAAGTAGAATTTATTTAGAGAGTATCCATTATCCAAGAACCAAAATAAGACGCTTAACCTATGCGTTTAAGCCAAAGAGATATTTTGGTTCTATAAAAGCGATGCTACGAATGGAGATGCAGAAGTTCTTATGGAATTTTACTATCATTGGAGGTGTTATCAAAAGCTATTCTTATAAAATGGTTCCTTATATTGTGGCTGAAAACCCTTCTATTAATGCCGATGATGCCATTAAGCTTTCCTGTGAGATGATGTATGGTGAAAAGTGGAATGCTTTTAAACTAGATTTATCTTTTTTAGGATGGATTTTTCTTCAAATTGCAACTATGGGCATTGCTGGAATTGTCATTTCTCCTTATTATACAGCGACGTATACGATGTTGTATCAAAGGCTTCGCAAAGAATATATCGAGAAGCAAAAGCCTTTATCAGAGTTTTTAAATGATGAAAAATTATTTGAGGAGAATGAGCTTACCAAATATCCTGATGTATATGAGATTAGAAGAAAACGAATGAAAATTGATTATACTAAAAAATATGAGCTTAGTTCTATTGTCATCTTTTTCTTTGTATTTGCTTTTGTAGGGTGGCTTTGGGAAGTAGCACTCTATTTATTTAGAGATGGTATTTTAGTCAATCGTGGCACGATGCACGGCCCATTACTTCCTATTTATGGCTTTGGTTGTACATTTATTATTCTATTAACACAAAACCAAAAACTACGTAGAATTTTGAAAAATCCTACCACCACTTTTGTCTTTATTGTTGTCCTTTGTAGTGTGTTGGAATACGTTACCTCTTGGTATATGGAAATGGCAACAGGCCTTAAGTATTGGGATTATACAGGAGTCTTTATGAATATCAATGGTAGAATTTGCTTAGAATGTAGCTTGTTTTTTGGCTTTGGTGGTTCGCTTTGTATTTATATTGTGGCGCCTTTTTTAGAAAGAATAATTCAAAACTTAACAGATCGAGTTAAATTAATATTATGTGTTTCCTTAACGTCTATTTTTATGATCGATAATGTTTATTCGATGAAACACCCGAATGTGGGAGAGGGGATTACCACTCCTGTAACAGAAAAAACAAGAGTTATGAATATTAATTAATAAAAAAACACTTCCTATGATAGGAAGTGTTTTTTTTGGAAATATAACTATGAATGCCTAACTTTTAATGGACGTCCCCAAGTCCGGATGGATTTTCAAGCAATTGAATAATATCACTATAGTATTTGGAAGAATCGCTTTTCCAATTCTCTGCTATTTTTTTAGCTTGATTCTGAGAGGTACAAAGGATGTTGACCTCAAATAAAGTTTTGTACCCTTCTGTAATTTTGCATTTGGTAATAAAGTTATCGTCTGATTCTGGAATATACTCAGCACTTGCTACGATTTCGTTTTTCACATCTTTTAATAAATCGCGGATGATTAAATCTAAATTATATTTGGTTATGCCAGGAAGCATATTCTCGGTAAGCGTTAATACTTCAGCACCTTCCGGTGTAACTTGGTACAAAGATTCTTCATCTTCTTTATAGGTTAAAATGTAGTTCTTTTCAATTAAATCCGATAAGATATGTTGATAATAATAATAGTTAAACCCTTCAAAGTCGTATAACAGTTTTTGAATTTGCGTTCCGGAAAGGACACAGTCAGCATTTTTTAGTAGATATAATAGAATTAATTTTCCGTTAGCGAGATTTTTTTGATTTTCTTCTGTAAGGTTATTCATAAAATCACCTCATTGTTACTTCTTGAGCCCATTATATCATAATTTGTTCTTTTGGCAAGTTTTCGAAAAATTTTTTGGGTGTTCGCCTTGACAAGAACTAATGTTTTAATTATTATAGAATTAGCAAATAAAAATTCGCATTTTAAAAACGGTTTTGGGAGGTAGATTTCCATGCTTGGTCAATTACATATTAAAAATATCGGTATTATTGATGATCTTACCATTAATTTTGAGGATGGGCTAAATATTTTAACTGGCGAAACAGGTGCAGGCAAAAGCTTAATCATTGATGCGATTAACGTCATTACTGGTAGTAGGCTATCTAAAGATATTATTAAGCATGGTGAAACAGAGGCATTTGTAGAGGCATGTTTTTTTGGAGACGAGGATACTATTTTAACAAGGGAGTTTTATCAAAATGGGCGTAACATTTGCAAGATTAATGGCAACATGGTTACCCTTAGCCATTTTAAAGAAGTTGGTGAGATGCTCATCGATATCCATGGCCAGCATGATAATCAGTATCTATTAAACGAGAAAACGCACATCAAATTACTAGATAATTTCGCTGGTAGCAAGCTTTCTAAGCTTTTACATAATTATACAGAGCTTTTAGTAGAGTACAAAAATATCAAAGCAAAGTTGAAATCTCATTATGGAAATCCTATTGAAAGAGCTAGAAGGCTTGATTTATTAAAATACCAAATGGAAGAAATTCAAAATAGCCATTTAAGAGTAGGGGAAGAAGAAGAACTATCCAGTAAGCGTAGTTTAATGATGAATGCTGAGAAAATTGCGAAAGCATTAGGGCAATCTAGCTGTTTGGTTGACGATACTGCTATAGTAGCAATGGAGGGAGCCATTAGAGAAATGAATGGCATCTCAAGCCTTGACGAAAAATATCAGAGTATTCTTACCTCTTTAAATGATGCCTATTATTCTTTAAAAGATGCTTCTTATGAGATTGCATCTTCCCTTGAGGATACTTCTTTTTGTGAGGAGGAGCAAACACAAATCGAAGAAAGACTTGATACCATTTATTCCTTAAAACGCAAGTATGGCAATAGTGTCGAGACTATTTTACAGTATGGAGCAGAAATTCAAAAAGAAATTGACACCCTCGAAAACTCAGATGAAGAAATTGCAAAGCTTCAGCAAAAAGCATCTGAACTAGAAAAAGAATTAATTAATATTGCCAAAATCATTCGTGATATACGTAAAAAAACTGCGAAAACTATTGAAAAAGAAATTAATCAGCAATTACAAGATTTAGAAATGAAAAATGCTTATATTGAGTTTGATTTTAAGGAGTCTGCTACTTTTTTTGAAAATGGCATGGACATTATCCAAATCTTAATTTGTACAAACTTAGGTGAAGGCCTAAAACCACTTTCTAAAATTGCTTCTGGTGGTGAAATCTCTAGAGTGATGCTTGCTATTAAAACCGTTCTTTGCGCCTATGATAACGTTCCTACCATGATTTTTGATGAAATCGATACCGGTATCAGTGGTCAAGCAGCGGTTAGCGTTGCCGAAAAAATGAAAATCATTGGCAAGACACATCAAGTCATTTGCGTGACACACCTTTCTAGTATTGCGGCCAGTGGAGATGTGAATTTCTATATCGAAAAAGTTGTTGAAAATGGAAGAACGAAAACAAAAATCACAAAGCTTTCTGAAGAGGGAACTATCAAAGAAATCGCTCGTATTTTGGCAGGTAACGATATCACCAAAGCAGTACTTGCACATGCAAAAGAAATGCGAAAAGCGATGTAATAGTTGATTTATTTTATAAGATGTAGTATAATGAAAGCATTAAATAGAAAGGAGTGTTTTTGATGAAAAATATATTTCTAAACAGATGGCATAGACATTTAAACTAGTGCTGGTGCTGCACCAAGTGTGTAGGCACGAGCACCATTTGTGTTTATGCCTACAAAGAAATATATTATTCATAGAAACTAATATATAAGCTATGTAGGATGAATCTACATAGCTTTTTGTTTTTTGTTGGCATAAACAACACCAAAAATAAAAGGAGTGAATGTTTATGTTTAAAGAATTTGAAGGAAAGATAGTTAAAATTATGTCTTGTTCGAATTGCAATACCAAATGTAGCCACTGCTATATTTCGTATCAAGGTAATTTCAAGCCAGACGAATTACTAAAGACAGTGAAACAGCTTAAGAAAAAGTACAAGGTTAAGATTAATGGAACAGAACCGCTATTAACGCCAGCATATTTAGATAGTTACAAAGAAGCAGAAGAAGAAATTATTTTAACGAATGGCTTAGTGTTTCAAAATAATGAACAGTTATTGCAAAAAATAAAAGAAGCGAATTTGAAACGAGTGTGCATTTCATATCACTTTGATTTACATGATTTGATTTCAAAAGTGGATAAAGAGTATGTTAAAACTCTATTTCCATTGGTGAGAAGTTATGGATTAAATGTAGAAGTAATGACAACCATTTCTTCCGTGAATTATCAAAAGGTAGTGGAATACTGTGATCAAGCGGTGCAAATGGGTGCAAATTACATCCACTTTACCAATTATATGTTTCAAGGTTCTGCTAAAAATGGTGAGAAAAGTTTGGTACTAACACAAGAACAGAGAACGGAGTTTTTTAAAGGATTAAAAAAGGCAAGAGAAAAATATCCCAAAGAGGTTTTAACCATTACAAGATGTGGTTCCTTTGATAAAAATCCATTAGAAGACAATGGCGGAAAATTTAGGTGCTTAGCCTATAATGAAATGGTGGTATTAACTCCAGAACTAAAAGTATATCCATGTAATTTTATGGCATCACCTGGAAATGAAGTTGGTTTTTACAAAGATGGTAAGATTTATGTGGATGACTCTTTTGTGTTTAATCCAAAAGAATGTGCCAGTTTTTGCAGATATTGTCGATAATTTTAAAAAAAGAAACTCTCCACTGAGAGAGTTTCTTTTTTAGTTGGGGCAAAAAATTTTAACTATAAAGGGAATTTTTTTTGTGCTTATAACTTTTTTTAAAATTGGACAAGTTAAGTTTTAGGCAAACACGAAAGGGGTTTTTAACGTGAAATGCAAAAAAAAGATTTTCTTAATTTTAGTATTGACCATTATGTATGTTTATATGATAAATTTTGATTCAATTCCTGAAAAAATTGTGCTATTTCAAAATGAAGATTATGAAATACCACATTTTAGTGGCATTAACATAGAGAAAAGCGAAGTGATGAATTATTCTGACAAAATAGATAGTCATCAAGTTGGCAAACAAAATGTTATTTTATCCACGCTGGGAGGTCTATTTAAAAAAACGGTAGAAGTAAGTTTCCTTCCAGCCTGTCAGGTAAAAATTGGTGGTGATGCCGTTGGCATTAGACTATACTCAAAGGGAGTTTTAGTAATTGGAAAATCACCGATTCAGGCAATGACAGGTGAATGGCAAGAGCCTTATCAAAAAACAAATATCCAAAAAGGAGACAAAATTTTAAGAGTGAATCAGCAAGAAACGGAAACGATAGTAGATTTAATAAAAGCATTAGAGAATGTAGAAGAAAATGTTTTGATAGAATATGATCATAAAGGAAAACGAATGATGGAAACCTTTCATGTTATCAAATGTCTAGATGATGGAAAAAATAAGCTAGGACTATGGGTGCGAGATGGTGCAATGGGAGTGGGAACATTATCTTTTTATGTGCCAAGTATTGGAAAGCTATGTGCACTAGGCCATGGCATTTCGGATATTGATGTGAAAGAATTAATTGATGTCGATGAGGGTTTTTTAAACTTAGCTAGTATCGCTTCGATTTCTAAAGGCACTAAAGGAGCTCCTGGAGAAATGAGAGGTGTTTTGGTAGAAGAAGGTTTAATTGGAAGAATTCAAGAAAATACAGAATATGGGATTTACGGAGAATATCTAGAAGAGAGTAATTTGTTGAGAGATCGAGAAGAGGTGCTTGTGGCATCTAAAAAAGACATCGTCATTGGTCCTGCCAAGATGTACTGCACCATTGATAATAATCAAAAACAGAAAGCTTATGATATAAACATTATTAAAATCATGAATCAGGAAAATGCAGGAAGCAAAGGAATGATAGTAGAAGTTACAGATCCTGTTTTGCTTGAAAAAACGGGAGGCATTATTCAGGGAATGAGTGGAAGTCCGATTGTACAAAATGGAAAATTGATAGGTGCTATTACTCATGTATATGTGAATGACCCAACTAAAGGCTATGCAATCTTAGCAGAAACGATGATAAGCGAAATTATGCAAATGGAAAAAGAAATATAGAGGATTGCAAAAAGAATATGGTTGAAACCCTAAGAAACATTGACAAAATTACCAATAAAGAGTATAATATAGATAATGTTATCAAGAGTGGACGAGAGATACGGCTCTATGACTCCACAGCAACCTGCGATAAAACGTAAGGTGCTAAAACCGCCAAAGTGTGAAAGTGCTTTGGGTGATAATACATAGGAAACGTGATTATCAGCCTTTGCATTTTGTGCAAAGGCTTTTTACTTGGATAACATGAAGAAAAAAAGAAAGGAAGATTAACATGAAAAAATTATTTACCTCTGAAAGTGTGACAGAAGGGCATCCAGATAAATTATGTGATTTGATATCTGATAGCATTTTGGATGCATATTTAGCAAAAGATGAAAATGCGAGAGTAGCAGTAGAAACGATTGCCAGCAAAGGAGAAGTATACATTACGGGAGAAGTTACTTCTAAGGCAACAGTGGATATTGAAAAAATTGTGCGAGATGTGATTCGCGAAATTGGGTATCATGATGCTGCAACGGGAATCGATTATCAAACATGTAAAGTGATCATTAATCTATCCCAACAATCAGCAGACATTGCTCTAGGAGTTGATAAATGCATGGAAGAAAAAGAGGGAGAACTCTTTTCTTCAGAGGGAGCAGGTGACCAGGGGCTAATGTTTGGCTATGCTTGCTCTGAAACGAAGGAGCTTATGCCTCTTCCTATTATGCTTGCTCATAAGCTTGCAAAACGTCTTACCGAAGTAAGAAAACAAGGAATCATGGCTTATTTAAAACCAGATGGCAAAACGCAAGTAACCGTAGAATATGAAGAGGATAGACCCATTCGTGTAGATACCGTAGTAGTATCGTCACAGCATGAAGCCAATGTTGATATGAAAAAGCTCAGAAATGAAATCATGGAATATGTTATTAAAGAAGTGATACCGTCCCATTTATTAGATGAAAATACTAAGTATTATATTAACCCAACTGGTAGGTTTGTGATAGGTGGACCATTGGGAGATAGTGGCTTAACGGGTAGAAAAATCATTGTGGATACCTATGGGGGATACGCAAGACATGGAGGAGGTTGTTTTTCTGGCAAGGATCCAACCAAAGTGGACCGCTCAGCTTCGTATATGGCACGCTTTTTAGCAAAAAATGTGGTGGGGAATGGCCTTGCCTTAAAATGTGAAATTCAGCTATCTTATGCCATCGGTGTTGCCAAACCAGTATCTGTTTACATTAATACCTTTGGTACTAATACCATTCCGGAGGAAGAAATTGTTCAAATTTTAACCAGTCAGTTCGATTTAACTCCAAGAGGAATTATTACCTATTTAGGCTTAAAATCTCCTATTTATAGGCAAACAACCAATTATGGACACTTTGGCAAAGAGGACTTGCCATGGGAAAAGGTGGTAAATCTGATTGAAATTTGCTAAAAAATGGAGTAAAATAGAAGGTAAGAAAGAGTAAAGGATGTGGTGGTAATGGATATGGAACAAGAAGCTTTAAAATATTTTGCCATTATAGAACAGAGCAAAGCTCGATTGAAAGAAGATATTTCTACAGAAGATAAGAGGGCTATTCGTGCTGAGGCAGATAAAGCAGCATCAGATTTTGCAATAAAGTATTTTAATCAAAGACAAGATGATGATGTTATAACACTTTTTGAGAATTCAAAAAATTTGAGTAAGAGTCAGACATTTAAATTGATGGATAAACAAAAAGAGAATTTGATGAAAGAGGTAGAGAGTGCTCTTGATGAAATTATTAATTTAACGGATGAGGTAAGAGACAAAGGAAATGAATACAAGGATAGGACAAACAAGAAAGAAAATCATACCAGTGCTGACCCAGATAAAGAAAAGCAAGAAGGGGATGGCGAGATAGAAACTGCTCCGACTCAAGAGGGAGAAAATCAGGATAAAGAGGCAGAAAAAGATTCACAAGATGAAAAGAAGCAGCAAGAAAAGAATAAGAAAAAAGAAAGAGTGCCAGGAGCACCAACAGAAGATGTTAATAGTTCTTCCGAAAGTGGCGATGAAAAAGAAAATAGCCTTGCAGAAGATGAAAGAAAAGCAAAAGAACTAGAAGAAAAAGCAAAGGAGCTAGAGGAGAAAGCAAAAGAGATGAAGGAGGCAATGGAATCATTAAGTGGTGTAAAAGCTTCAGAATTAAATAGTGCAGCTGCCTCTGGTATTATTATGGAAGAAAGAGCAAGATTTGAAGCTGCTCAAGATAAAATGAATTTAGAAGTTGCTTATAACATTGTGGAAAAGAATCGTTTGACGGCTCTTAGAGAAGCAATGGTGTTACAAATTCAGATAGGCCTACAAAAAGGGGAAGATATTTCTGATGAAACCAATCAATTGGTTACAATTGAGGGGAAGATTAATCAGCTAGATATTGGTTTTGCTAAGCGTTTTGGACAGCTTCAAACAGAAGTTTCTAATGCACATAGTAACCTTCAAAATGCAACTAAAGAAGCTATTAAAAAAGTGGAAGCTGATTTTCGAAATAGTTACAAACACACTATGATTTATTCCAGCGAAGCTATTTTGAAAGGTGAAAAGATTGACTTAACGAAAGACTTTAAGCGAGTCGTTTATGACGTTCAATATACAGGAGATGTTTTGGCAAGTGGAAAGCCTGCTTCCATTGCTTCTGAAACCATTAATATTAACGGACAAGTAGTCAGGGTGGTAAATCAAGAAGATTCACGAGGTGTTGAAAATTCTTTTTTGAATGGGAATGATGAACAATTTAGAGCTGGTGCAGGTAATGTACACTATGTTACAAAGGATGCGAATGGTAGTTTAATTGCGGATCAACCAGAACTTGAAGAAGCAATGGATCAGATAGGAATTCATGGCGTGGATGATATCGAAGAAGCATGTGAAAGAATCGACGAAAGAGCAGAAGAAAACGCACAGGAAGAAGAAATGGAAGAAGAGTATTATCCAGGACAAAATCCTACTTACGAAGATGATGAAACTTAATACATACTAAAAGGTGCTACCAAAGGGTAGCACCTTTTTAAAATTCATTGTTGCGATTTCTATCTCTTAAAAATTTACAAGTCATGAGTGCTGTAATAAATGCCAAGATAGTGTAGATTAAAACCCAAATAATAAAAATGGCTCCAAGGGTATCAATTAATAGGGCAAACACAATAAGTGAGATTACGGCAATAATTCCAGTAACAACATAAGGATTTTTTAAAAAAACCTCTAAAATCACAGAGAATAAAATTACTAATAGTAGTCCAATAAAAAAGAAAACATTCATCAAAGTTTCCTCCTTTCTTAGTCACAGTATATGAAAAATGTCGAAAAAGGTGAGCGAAGATTCCGTCAAATGGGGACGCCCCTTAATGACGTAACATAAAGCAAATAAGATTATGTTACGTCATTAAGGGGCGTCC
>DBWQ01000012.1:0-57082 GCA_002308995.1 Clostridiales bacterium UBA1234
AAAGAAGCTAAAGATTTAGTTGATGGCGCTCCAAAGACAATCAAAGAGAACGTTGCAAAAGAAGAAGCAGAAGCTATGAAAGCTAAATTTGCTGAAGCTGGAGCAACAGTTGAACTTGCTTAAGGTTAACGATTGTTTCATTACCCTACTGACATTAAGTAGGGTAATTTTTTTTGTTTATAAATGATACTAAATATAATATCAAAACAGATTACTCAATTTTCGTTTGTTCATATTGACATCTAAATTTAGAATCGATAAAATAATAGTACGGGACTTAATTAAAAGCCTTAGTCTATAAAGTGGAAACGGGGGATTTTAAAGTTGGAAATGATGACAATGCCACTTGGCGAATATGATAAAGCAATCGAATCTTCAGAAGCACTAACTTTGTACGAGGGATCAAAGTTTTTTAGATATATCAAAGAAAAATTAGCTGGTTTCAAATATGGTACTAAGAATAATCCTAAAACCAAAGGAAATGTCGTAAGTTATATTGATTCTATGGGAAGGTTAATCACACAGGAACAAGGCACCAAAGAGGACGAAAATGGAGTCGAGTATGCCATTCGCAAAATTAGTACCAGTGCGAAAACAGAAGCCATTATCTCTATCGAAGTCATTGAGAAAAAGAAGAATGAAAATGGAGATACCATTGAACAAACAAGAATGTTTTACCCAAATGAAGAGGAATACAAAGATGGGGTTAGCTCACCAAGAATAAAAGAAATCACTTATTTTAAGGATAATAAATCGTATCTTAGAAAAACCATTGAACGCTCTTTAAATGAGGAAGAAATGAAAAAGCGTTTTGATGCGGGTTCTATTAAGCTAAATGGGTTTGCACCAGATACCGTCAAAAAAGAAATCATGGGAAGTAAAATAATTTATACAGTAGATACGTTAAAAACAGAGGAGAATATCGATGAGACATTAAAGCCATTTGGAACCCATATTCAAATCAATGAAACAGAAAGAACGTATGTCATTACGCCAGATTTTAATCCGGAAGTAGAAGAAATGAAGGATTATGTTGGCCCAACTGAGAGTGAAAAAGATATTGTTCTTTACAAAGAAAAAGAGCCTAAGGCAAGAATCGAAGAATCTGAAAAGATTACATTCTCGTATGGAAAAATCCATAATATTAGTTCTTCTATCACCAATTATCCCGATAAAGATGGTAATTATGGAACCGATGGCAGAGGCACATATGCCGTTTATGATGATAAGGTACTTCATGCAACGGGAAATCGTGCTGTTAATGTTTACAAAAACGCAGAAAATGTGTATACATACCAAATAGAGGGTGAGCCTAGTACTATCGATGATACTTATACGAAAGTGGGCAATGCCGAAATTAGGGGAAGTATTATCACATTAACTCTGCTTCATAATGAGGAATACCCAACGCCAGAGCTAGCAAAGCAAATCATCGAAAACTTCAAAACGAACTGGAATGTGAATATTAAAACAATTGTCGAATACAAAGAAGAGAACGATGAAGAATGCAGTAAGCTGAATTTAAAAGCCATTTTAAATGCGAAAAAACCAGTAAAAGTGGAAGCAAAGCCACAGGGAGACACTGTAAAAACGGGAGAACAAACAGCATCAACCAATTCAGTGAAAACAGAAGTTGCCACAAACCAAACAGGGAACACCCAAACGAATTTTCAGCAACAAGGCAAGAATCAGTCTAAAGGTAAAAATGGAAAGAAAAAGTAAAACAAAAAGCCCTAAAGGAGAATTCCTTTAGGGTTTTTTTAACCTATAAGGGCCATTCGTTTTATGAGAATTTGATAAGAAAGGCTTTTTCTAAATGTTGCATTCTTTTTTGGGTTCATATATAATTGATAGATAGAGGAAGTGGAGGTGCTATAGTTGCGAATTTTAATGGTAACAATGGGAATGGATATTGGTGGAGCTGAAACACATATTTTAGAACTTGCGAAAGAACTGAAACGCAGAAACCATGAAGTTTTTGTTGCTTCAAACGGAGGAAAGTATGTAGAAGAATTGAACCAAAGTGGCATTGAGCATATTTGGGCACCGCTAAATAATAAAAATCCCAAAAATGTTTTAAAATCATATCAAATTTTAAAAGATTTGATTCAAAATAAAAAAATTGAATTAGTGCATTCTCATACAAGAATTACTTCTTTTATTTGTGGAAAGTTACAAAAACGTTTACATTTCCCTTTTGTCACAACCGATCATGGTGTATTTAAGATTACGCCTCTTCTTAAAATGATTACCGATTGGGGAGACGCTACGATTGCAGTGAGTGAAGACATTAAAGACTATTTGATGCAAAATTATCGAATAGATGAAAATCAGATTGTAGTGACAGTGAACGGAATAGATATTAAAAAATTTAGTAAAGAAACAGATACAACAGCCATCTGCGAAGAATTTCATTTGGAAAAAGAGGCCCCTAAAATTGTGCATATCAGTAGGCTAGATAGTGAAACAACCCTTGTTGCCCATCAGCTAATCGATATCATGCCAGAAATTGCAAAACAGTATCCTAATATAAAGCTTATTATGGTTGGAGGAGGCACTTGTTTTGAAGAGGTAAAAAAATGTGCGGATGAAATGAATCAAAAGCTTGGCAAAAACAGTATTATCATGACAAATTCTCGTACGGATGTCAATCAATTTGCCGCATTAGGAGATGTATTTGTGGGGCTTAGTAGAGCAGCATTAGAAGCAATGGCTTCAGAAAGACCAGTTATTTTGGCTGGAAATCAGGGATATTTAGGCATTTTTGATGAAGCAAAACAAACCAAAGCAATTGAAACCAACTTTTGCTGTAGAGGGTTAGAAATGCCAAAAAAAGAGAGGCTCAAAGAGGATATTTTGACGATTTTAAGTCAACATAATAACGAAGAAATGGGAGAATTTAATCGAAACATCGTCAAGGAATTTTACTCTATAGAAAAGATGACAAATGACTGTGAAAAAGCCTATCAAATGGTGAAAAAATAGGGCTTTAAAGGTAGAATTTTGACGCAAAAAGTGGTATAATAGAAGTAAGTAGGTTTTTGTATATTTTTTATACGAGGTGATACTTATGAAGGACTTTTTTAATAAATTTATTAAAAAGAAAGATTCAAAAGGAATATCAATGATTGCATTGGTAATAACCATTATTACCATGGTGATATTAGCATCAATTGCCATTGTGAATCATAATGATACGATGGACGAGGTGAAAGTCGCAGATTATCGAAATGAATTAAAAACCGTTGAGGTAAATGTCTCCTCTTATCGATTAAAAAATCAAATTGAGGGGATGGGCGAAGATGTCCATGAAAAAGGCTTTTATAAAGTTAAGATTGAAAACCCACCTTCTGATTTTGTGAGTTTTGGTGAGGAAGACTGCTATGGGTATGTCGTTGACTTAGCCAAAATTGAACAAGTAGATGTTGCAAAATATGGAAAAGAGTATTTAAAATATGCAAGCACCGAAAAAGAAGTTATTTTTGGTAAACGTGGAACCGATAATGATGTGTATATCTATGACGCACTGGGAAAAGTGTTTTATGCGAAAGGTTTATACATAGAAGACGGCGTTTACTTTTCAGATATTTTAACACAAGAAGGACCTAATATTGTTGTCACAAAAGAACTAGTAAAAGACCCGAATGACGAAAATGTTGTGACGGGAGTTACCGTTAAATTAGAAGTAATTCCAACCATTCAAAATGACTGGATACAGCTTAGAATTGATGATGAATTACAAGCCGATACTGGTAATCATAAATACGAATATACAGCTAGCAAAAATGGAAGAATTCGTGTAAGAGCAGAGGAAAGTCAAAACCGAGTATCGATTAAAAATGTTGGCATTACAGAGATTACAGAAAAAGAATATACCATTACCTACCACTTAATGGATGAAACAAACACGACAGAAAGACAAACCAAATATGGTAGTGCAGAAGTTAGACTAAAAGGTTTCAAGCGTCCGGGATATACGCTTACGGCGTGGAGCAAGAATGCAGATAGTTCTACGAGAGATTACACACCAGGAAGTATGTTTAATGAAAATCGAGATACAGATTTATATGCGGTATGGACTCCAGGCGAACCTGCTAAGTATGTTATATCTTTCAATGCTAATGGTGGTAGAAATGCGCCAGAATCGATTGTGAAAACGCAAGGAGAAGCTATTAACCTTCCAGAACAAGTTCCAGAAAAGAATGGAGTTTCTTTTGCAGGTTGGAGCAAAGTGAAAAATAATTCTATTGCGGAATACTTACCAGGTGCAGAATTTGCAGAAGATGCAGATACCGTTTTATATGCTATTTGGGGAAGCACAGATACCAAAGTGGAAATTCATATTACTCCAGAAGGTAGTGGTACCGCAATTGGGGAAGGAATTAAAATTGCAGGGGACACTGTTTACATCTCAGCAGTACCAAATCAGGGATATGCTTTTGAAAGATGGATTGTTAACCCTAATAGTGTCAAGGTAGAGTTAAGTAGCCTTTACTCAGCAACTAGTAGGTTTACGATGCCAACGGGTTTGGTATCATTAACAGCAGCTTTTAAAGAAGCAGATGATTATACGATTCGATATGACGCCAATGGTGGTACACAAGCTCCAGAAACGCAATATAAAAAGCATGGTGTAGATATTGTGCTTAGTAACGATGTTCCAATTAAGAGCGGACAAGTCTTCTTGGGCTGGGCAGATAGTGTGGCTACAAAAGTTGTTAAGTATGAAAAAGGGGCAACCTATTCAGAAGATAGGAATATCGTTTTGTATGCGGTTTGGAGACCAAGTACGGATGAATATACACTTACATTTGATGCAAATGGTGGTGTCAATGCACCAAAACCAATTAAAAAGGTAGAAGGGTCTATCATCAATATTCCACCACAAATTCCACAGAGAAGTAATTTAGCCTTCCTTGGCTGGAGTGAAAATGCTCGTGCAAAAGTAGCATCCTATGTAAAAGGCGATGAATATACCATTACTCGTGATCAAACCTTATATGCAGTTTGGTCAGATACGGAAAAACCAACAGTTAAGATTACAGGTGACGAGGAAGATGAGCATTTAGTATTAATTGGTAATGCTAAAGACAACGGTGGTATTGTGGAATATGCATGGACAAATGAATTTGTAGATGCCTCCTCTTATGCTTCACTTGCTTGGCAAAGTTTGAATGAAGAAAGACTTGAAATTGCCATTAACTATAGTGTAACAAGAGATGGAATGCATTATTTCTATGTAAAAGATAGAGATGATAATGTTGCGTATGCATCGATTGAAGTATACAAAATGGATTTTGCAACGTATGATAATACCATCATTGATACCAAATTCAAAGCATCTGGTTATTCAGCTTCTTTGACAAGTATCATTCCAAAACGAGCAAGATATGTCTTCAATAGTTGGAAAGGTAGCACGGACCAGAGAGTATATGGTTCTGGTGAGATGTATACTATGAACCGTCATGAAACATTCGTTGCAACATGGGATTTGGCAGTAGCTTGGATTCCAGCACAGAATGAATATTTCTTATCCGCAAATGATGCTGCTAAAACCATTCCAGCAAGTGGTGACACGTATGAGTTAATTGAATTACTTTTAGAAGATAAGACACCACTTGAATTAATAGCCGGTCAGAAAATATCGCTAGATACAGAAGATTATGAAGTTGGATTTATGAACGTTGAAGGAACAGCAATTTCGATTCCAACAGGAGCATCCTTTAAGTTAGTCAATAGTAATATTATAGGCACAGATTATGGCATTCAAAATGCTGGTACTTTAGAAGCAGTTAAGGGGAGCATTAGTGCCGCAATTGCAGTCATCAACTCTGGCGCCATGACGTTAGGCGATGGGACCAAGACCTATGAAAAGAATTATATTGTAGTAGAAGGCACAGAAAAATCTTATACAGGGGATGGAGCATTACGCTTCTTAAATGGTTCTTTAGTAGACAATAAATTTGGTTCTTCCATTTATAACGTTCCAACTTCTAAAATGACTCCTCGAGAAGGATTTGTATTACGAACAATTGGAACACAAGCTTCTTCAAAAATCATTACCACCATTACCGAAGAATTAACAATTACTGCAACGGTTACCGCAGGAACTAATGCAAAACCAGTAGAGAAAAAAGTGGTAATGAGTTCAGCAATTACTTCTAGAGACACTAGTAGCAGAATTGAGTATAAGATTGATGATGGAACATGGACAGTAGGAACACAAAAGACAGACATCATTGATAACTGTGTCGTTTACGCAAGAACTGTTGATGCAGACGGCATTGCAGCAGAAAAGCAATTAAGCATTACCGATATTGCGGAGCTAAAAATTACGTTAGATGCCAATGGAGGAAGTCTTGCTAGTGGTACAGCCAATTTCCAAATGGTAAAATATAAACGCCCATATAATTATTATCGTAATTTGCCTACACCTACTAGAAACTACTATGATTTCCAAGGATGGTTTACTGCAACTACAGGTGGTAGTGAGATTAAGAATAACACAACTGTCACGGTAACAGATGACCAAACATTATATGCTCAATGGCTTGGCAAGGAATATGAGGTAACATTAGACGGAAATGGGGGAGGTACACCTTCTCCTAGAAAAATAACCGTACGTTACCAAGGAACTTATTCTGGATTACCAACGATGAGCCGCTATGGATATGACTTTTTGGGCTGGTATACAACAAAATCTTCAGGAGGTTCCAAGATTCAAAATGGTACTCGTGTAGAGACACATGCAAATCATACTCTATATGCTAGATGGGATAGACAATATTACACCATTACCTTTGATGGAAATGGCGGGTCGGTTTCTTATTCTAGTAAAAAGGTTTGGGTTGGCGATTCTTATGGTTCCTTCCCATCTGCTTCTAGAAGTGGCTATACACTAAAAGGATGGTACTTAAATGGCTATAGAGAATATGAGAGTGACACACCAACAGGAAATCACACACTGAAAGCACAATGGGAAGTAGCAGATTATTACTGCTCTTGTGGTCCATGCTATAATAGAATCACCAGTGGAACTTATTGCTCAACTTGTGATGGCAGCAAGTGTAGTACCTGTGGCTACTGTTATTATCACTGTAATGGACACTCCTCATATAGTGATCCAACACCAACGCCAACTTCTACTCCAACAAGTAGTGGCGGCGGAGGTGGAGGAAGTTCTTCTCGAACCAGATGTACC
Organism: Clostridiales bacterium UBA1234; assembly: GCA_002308995.1. GTDB lineage: Bacteria > Bacillota > Clostridia > TANB77 > UBA1234 > UBA1234. The sequence continues at coordinate 7,202 of DBWQ01000012.1, forward strand.
AATCCTAATTGTAGTAATGGAGTTTGCTCGGATAGTCCTCAAGAACAGACAAGCCGTGCAATTCACCAAAATCCACATACAGTTTGTGGTAAAGGAGAGTATTGGCACAGATATTGGAAGTGTAATTCCTGTGGTTGTACTGGTGAAGCAGAGTACTGTAATTACTGGCAAAACAACGTTGCCTGTGTTCAATGGGGAACCAATAATCATACCTATTGTCATAAGTGTGGTGGAGATGGATATCTCGATTAATTAAAAACATGAAAAACAGTGCAAATTTTATATTTGCACTGTTTTTTTGCCTTGCCAAAAAGCCCTTTCAATGATACAATTTTTAGGTGAAGGAAGTGAAAGAAAAATGCAAGAACTGTATGACAAAATGACCCCTATGATGCAGCAATATTTAGATGTCAAAAAGGATTATCAAGATACCATTTTATTTTATAGAATTGGAGATTTTTATGAGATGTTTTTTGAGGATGCACTAGTTGCCTCAAAAGCATTAGAAATCACATTAACAGGAAAAGACTGTGGTCTAGAAGAAAGGGCTCCTATGTGTGGTGTTCCACATCATAGTGCACAGCTATATGTTTCTAAATTAATTCATAAAGGTTTTAAAGTAGCAATTTGTGAGCAATTAGAAGATCCAAGTTTGGCCAAAGGCCTTGTCAAAAGAGATGTAACCAGAATTATTACGCCAGGAACCGTGACAGAGTCCAATATGTTAGATGATAAGAAAAACAATTTTATTGCTTCTTTGTATCGTGCAGGAATTTATTATGGCTTTGCTTATGCAGATATTTCTACGGGAGAGTTTTATACAACAGAAGCAACAATGGGGAACAATTATAGTAAAATCATTGATGAAATAGCACGTGTGAAGCCAGCTGAAATCGTTGTGAACCCAGAAATGGCAAATGACGAAAAGCAAATGACACTATTAAAAGAGAAATATGGAGTATATGTGACAGTAAGAGAAGAAAGTCATTTAGAAATACCAATAGAGGGATTTCTTGAACTAAACCAAAAGGAATATGCTAAAGAAGCTACTCAAATATTATTGACGTATTTACAAGAAACCCAAAAAACAGAATTAAAACATATTACTCGTATTGAAAACTATGAAATCACAAGTTATATGATTTTGGATAGTGTAGCAAGGAAAAACTTAGAATTAACAGAGACCATTAAAGATAAGAACAAAAAAGGAAGTCTTCTTTGGGTACTCGATAAAACATCAACTGCGATGGGTGGAAGATTACTTAGAAGATGGATAGAAGAACCATTAATGGATATTAAAGAAATTCAATATCGACAAGAAGGCGTAGGAGAGTTAAAGCAAAATTTAATGCTTCGAGGAGATATTTTTGAGGCATTAAAAAGCGTCTACGATATTGAAAGATTAACGGGAAAGGTAGCCTATGGTAACGTCAATGCGAGAGACTTAATTTCGCTCAAAAACTCACTTCAAAAACTTCCTGTTTTAAAAAGTTTTCTGCAAAACACCCATTCCAAGATACTACAAGAAGTATATGAGCAAATGGATATTTTAGAAGATGTGACTAAGTTAATTGAGGAGGCAATTGTAGAAGATCCACCCCTAACAATTAAAGAGGGAGGCATCATTAAAACCACGTACAATGAAGATGTACAAAAGTATAGAACTGCCTCTACAGAAGGAAAAACATGGGTACTAAATTTAGAAGCAAAAGAAAGAGAATTAACAGGGATTAAGAATTTAAAAGTAGGATATAACAAAGTATTTGGTTATTATATTGAAATATCAAAGTCCAATGTGGGAATGGCACCGGAGAGATACATTCGTAAGCAAACACTTACCAACGGAGAAAGATATATTACAGAAGAGTTAAAAGAAATTGAAAACACAATTTTAGGAGCAGAAGATAAAGTCGTTAAGCTAGAATTTGAACTATTTAATCAAGTAAGAGAAACCATCGCTAAAGAAGTAAAAAGGTTAAAGCAAACCAGTAACGCCGTTAGTACGTTAGATGTTTTAAACACTTTAGCAGAAGATGCCGATACTAATCAATATGTCATGCCAGTCGTAGATAATAGTGGAGAAATTGTGATTCAAGAGGGAAGACACCCAGTGGTAGAGGCATTAATTCCCAATGGAAGCTTTGTTCCGAATGATACATACTTAAACCAAAAAGAAGATCGTGTTAATATCATCACAGGACCTAATATGGCTGGTAAATCTACGTATATGAGACAGGTAGCATTAATTGTGTTAATGGCTCAAATCGGTAGCTTTGTGCCAGCTACCAGTGCTAAAATTGGTATTGTTGATCGTATTTTTACGAGGGTAGGAGCCTCAGATGATTTGTCGACAGGACAATCAACTTTTATGGTAGAAATGAATGAAGTGGCTAATATTGTATCCAATGCCACAAAAGATAGTTTGCTCATTCTAGATGAAATTGGAAGAGGAACATCAACCTTTGATGGATTATCGATTGCGTGGTCTGTTGTGGAGTACATTGCAAACAATGAAAAAATTGGTGCGAGAACCTTATTTGCAACGCATTATCATGAACTCACAGAACTAGAGGGAGAAGTGCCAGGGGTTAAGAACTATTGCATTGACGTCAAAGAAAAGGGAGAAGACATCATTTTTCTTCGTAAAATTATTCGAGGTGGTGCTGATGAAAGTTATGGTGTGCATGTGGCAAAGTTGGCAGGCATTCCTCATGTGATTACAGCAAGAGCAAATGAAATCTTAAAAGGGTTAAAAGAAAGCAGTTATATTGGCAAACACGAAAAGGAACTTGCCAAAATCAGCAAAGAAGTAGCGCCACAAATGGATTTATTCAATTATAAAGTTGGGGAAATAGCAACAGAACTAGATAAAATTAATGTGAACGAGTTGACACCTGTGGAGGCGCTTAATGTGTTAGTAAAACTAAAAGAAAAGCTATAGAAGACGTTGGAAAACGCTTCATTTGTTACTTAGAAAAATACTTTGTTACTTTTTGTATTCTCTATGAGCGTATTACGAAATGCATTAGAAAGCGTGCAAAAGACTAAGCTACAGCCGGTGAAATTTTTTAGGAAAGCGTTAAGCGGAGGTGCTCCTGAAAAATTTCAAAAGGCTGTGCGTGGTTTTTGCTAGGCTTTCTTATAAATGAAGTACTTAGCAAGTAGAGAATACAAAAAGTAACCAACTTTTGATATGAGAAACACTGAAATAATATAGGAGGAACCAATGAAACTATGTGTTAACTACTTAGAAGAAACAAAAGAATTACTAGAAGAAGGAAAAATCGATTTTATCGATTATATCAAATTATTTAGCATCAATGGAGACTATTCTCCTATCGATTGGTGCATCACCAAAAAAGAGGTGATGTTTCATGGAATCATAGGAGAACATGAATCTAACATTGGAGAAGTAGACTTTATGGAAGGAAGAGACATAGAAGAGCAAAAAAGAATTTTTGCTATTAGTAAAACACCTTATTTATCCTCTCATATCAATGCAAGGTATGGAAACATTCCTTCGAATAGTGATGAAGCATTGGCAATCATTTTGAAAAATGTAGAAAAGCTTCGTGAATGCTTTCATATGGAAATTGCTCTAGAAAACATACCTGCTTATCCAATAAACAATGAACTATGCTTTTATGCTATTCCTGAATTTATTACAAAAGTCATCACAGAATCAGGTTGTCACTTTTTATTTGATATAGGACATGCTAGGGTAGCAGCAGACCGCCTTCACATTCCATTTGAGGAATATGTGGAAAGACTGCCAATGGATAAGCTAATTGAAATGCATCTGGCAGGATGCATGCAGCGAAAAGATGGTGTGCTCCTTGCCAATCATTCGAAAATGCATGAAGAGGACTATTTGTTCTTAGAAAAATGGTTAAGCAGAAGCCAAACACTTCAAGTAGTTACCTTGGAATATGGACCAATTGGCAAAGATATCACAAAACTTCCATGCCCTTATGTGGAATATGGAACTATTGACCAGCAGGCTAAAAAAGAAGTGCTTGAGCAGTTATTAAGATTACAACAAATGATAAGAAAATAATGTGATGGTGATATTGAACGCTATGGCGGTTAAAACCGCCTTTCTAAGAATAGTAGTTTGCTTTTGTTAATAACCAAAGAGGAGGGGGAATGATATCATGGGAGATATCGTATTATTGGATGATTTAACCATTAATCAAATTGCAGCAGGGGAAGTTATTGAGCGACCAGCTAACGTGGTAAAAGAATTGGTGGAGAATTCCATTGATGCAGGAGCGTCAATGATTACGGTTGAAATTGAAAATGGAGGAATTACTTCCATTCGTATTACCGATAACGGAAAAGGAATTGCCCCAGATGATATCGAGATGGCATTTGAAAGGCATGCTACCAGTAAAATTAGAAGTGCGGATGACCTACTAAAAGTAATGACTATGGGGTTTCGTGGTGAGGCATTGGCAAGTATTGCCGCCATTAGTAAAATAGAGCTTACCTCTAAAACGAAAGATGCTACGGTAGGAACCAAGGTGATTGTAGAAGGGGGAGAAATCATTTCGAAAGAAGAATGTGGCGCCCCTAATGGTACAACCATTGTTGTAAGGGAACTATTCTTTAATACCCCCGTTAGGTACAAATTCTTAAAAAAGGATTTTACTGAAGGAGGGTATATTGAGGATGCGGTGGAAAAAATAGCCTTAATGCATCCTAATATTTTGTTTAAACTAACCAACAACAAAAAAATGGTGCTACAAACCAATGGAAATGGCGATATGACATCGGTTATTTATAGTGTATTTGGAAAAGATATTTCACAAAACATTGTTAAAGTTGAAAACGAATATGAAGGCATTCAAGTTTCAGGGGTGGCAGGTAAACCAGAAATTGCACGCTCTAATAGAAGTAATCAGTTGTTTTATGTGAATGGAAGAAATATTAAGGATAAGATCTTAACTGCAGCAGTGGAAGAAGCGTATAAAACACTGATTCCTAATGGAAAATTTGGCTTTTGCGTCATCAATTTAACCATGAATCCAGAAATGGTAGATGTGAATGTGCATCCGGCTAAATTAGAAGTGAGATTTGCAGATGAGGGAAAAATTTTTAAAGCGGTTCATTATGCTATCAAAAATGCCTTGCTAGGAGAGGATATTTCAAGAGTAGAAGATGAGGAAACAAAAGTAAATGAAGTGCAAAAATCCATGCAAGAGGATAAGACAGCGCCTGCTCAAAAGAGAGGACTATTTGAAATTTTTAAGAATAAACAAAATGAAGAACCGGTCAAAGTGGCTGAAAATGAAGCAGAATACACCATTGAAGTGAATGTCAAAAATAATGATACCCAAAATCATTCCATCATTAGTAAACTCAATGTCAATACACCAAAGACGATAACAGATGCAGAGGAAGAGGAAGAAGAACTAGAAGAGTTTGAAGAGGTAGAAGAAACAAAGACTACCACAGAAAGTCAAGAAAGCAACATGATTCCATTCCCAAAAGATGAACCAGAAAAAGAGTTTGAAAAAATAGTGGAAAAAAACTATGAACCAGAAGAAGAGGCTAAAAAGGAAGAAGAGCCAATTCCAACGCTTTATGAACAAGATGAAACAACTCAAAAAGAAATACCAGAGTATCAAATCATTGGTACTGCATTTGATACTTACATCATGTTACAACTACAAGACGAAATCTATATATTAGATCAACATGCAGCTCATGAACGTGTCCTTTATGAAAATGTCAAAAAGAACTTCTATAGAGGTGGCGGCAAAGAAAGCCAAATGCTTTTAATCCCTGATGTATTAGAACTATCCAAAAAAGATATGCATGCTGTTAGGGAACATATCGATTTGTTTAAGCAAGCGGGATTTGATTTAGAAGAATTTGGAGAAAATGCCATCAAAATTACAGGGGTGCCTGTGATTTGTTATGACATGGATAGTAAAGAACTATTTATGGATGTTTTAGACGGCTTTGATATAACCAATAAAACAAATGCGCAAGAAGTTGAAGAAAAATTTATTGCAACAGTAGCTTGTAAAGCAGCGGTAAAAGCTAACATGGAACTATCCGAAAGGGAAATTAGAGGATTATTAGATGAACTATTAGTCTTAGATAATCCTTTTACTTGCCCACATGGAAGACCAACGGCTATTAGAATTACTAAAAATGAAATTGAGCATAAATTTGGAAGAAAATAAACTATTATCATAGCAGTGGTGCCCTTGGGTTGCCAAATAAATGGAGAAGTAAAATGAATGATAAACAAAAACCAATTGTCATTGTCATCGTAGGTCCTACCGCTTCAGGAAAGACATCTGCTTCCATTGAGCTTGCCAAAGCATTAAATGGAGAAATTGTTTCTGCCGATTCGATGCAAGTATACCAAGAAATGAATATTGGAACCGCCAAGCCTAGCTTAGAAGAGCGAGAAGGGATTGTGCACTATTTACTAGATGTAGTGCCTCCTCATGAGGAATTTAATGTTACCAAATACAAAGAACTAGCAGAAAAAGCCATTGATGACATTCTTGCCAAAGGAAAACTTCCTATTGTTGTGGGAGGAACGGGTCTTTATGTTAGTAGTTTAACAAGTGCCATTCAGTTTAGTGAGGTGCCAGAAGACAAGACCATCAGAGAAAAACTAAATCAACTGGCAATCGAAAAAGGACCATTATTCTTGCACGAAGAACTTGCTAAAGTGGATAAAGAGTCAGCACAAAAAATAGATCCTAATAACGTAAGACGTGTCATTAGAGCGTTAGAGGTATTTTATATCACAGGAAAAACCAAAACAAAATTAGATCAAGAATCAATTCAAGAAACAAAATACCGATACCTTCAGTATGGAATTACTTGGGAGAGAGAAGCTCTATATCAAAGAATAGAGAAAAGAATCGATATCATGTTGCAAGAGGGATTGGTGGAAGAAGTTGAAAAACTAAGCCATCAGTACACGCTTTCTAAAACAGCCATGCAAGGAATTGGATACAAAGAAGTTTTGGCATATCTTAACCAACAACTCACTTATGAGGAAATGGTAGAAAAGTTAAAACTCGAAACAAGGCATTATGCCAAAAGGCAAATGACATGGTTTAAGAGGGATAAAAACATTATGTGGTATTCAAAAGAAGAGATTGTAGAGAAAATGATTCAGGATGTTCGAGACGAGAAAAAAAGATAGAAAAACATGGGAGGACAAGGCCTTATGAAGAAACGAAAGAAAAGTCAAAATTTAATCATTCTCATTATTGCTATCGTTATGGTTTTGGTAGTGTATTATGTGATAACCTTGGTTAGATTTTTTAAGACTCCTGCCAATACAGTCATGATTAAAAATGGAGAGCTAATCAATTATGAAGAAGTCGTGGGCTACGTCATCCGTGATGAGGAAACCATCAGCACGCGGAGAATTTGCTGGCGTACCCAAAGCCAAAGTGGAAGATGCGACAAGAGTCAGCAAGGGAACACCAATTGTGACCTATATTTCTAATGAAGAAGAGCAGATTAAAGAAAAAATGGAAAAGCTAGACTCAAAAATACAAGAAGCAATGGATAGTAGACAAATCATTTTTTCCAATGATGCTAAAGCCCTTGATGCAGAGATAGAGCTGTATTTATATAATAATACAAGAAAGATTTCAGATGTATATGCCATTACAGAAAGAAAAAATATGATTAATGAGAAGGTAGAGAAGAAGGCAAAAATTGTGGGAGATTTGAGCCCTGTAGGTTCTCAAATTAAGTCGTTGATAGAAGAAAGGACGAACTTAGAAAAACAATTAAATGATTCAGAAAAAAGTGTTTTAGCCAATCGTGCTGGACTTGTATCCTATCGAGTAGATGGATATGAAGACATTCTAACTTTGCAAAGTTTATCTAAAATCACCAGTGAAGACTTAGGAAAGATAAAAATGTCCTCTAATCAAATGATTCCGATTGACACCAAACATGTGAAGCTCATTAATAATTTTGAATGCTATATTGCTGTATTTATGAACTCTAAGGAAAGCCAAGATGCCAAATTAGATGACCATGTTTATTTGCGCTTTGATCACACAGAGGATGCGCTAATTGACGCTAGTATTGAGTACATTTCAGAAGAAAAAAATGGACGATTAATTGTCTTTAAAATCAAAACTAACGTAGAAGAATTGAGCAAATACCGCAAAATAGATTTGGATGTAGTTTGGTGGCAAGATAAGGGATTAAAAATCAATAAAAATGCTATCACGTATGAGAACATCCCAAGCACAGTGTCCCAAGAGGGTGTGAACATTCCTATGGTTATCGTGAGAAAGGCAAGTTATCAGCAAAAAGTTTGGGTAAAAATAGTCAGAGAAGTAAAAGATTTTGTCATTATTGAAAATTATACAGATAAAGAACTTTTGGAAATGGGAATTAGCGAAGAACTAGTAGAAGGTCGTAATACTATTAAAATGTATGACGAAGCGGTGATTAGTGCTAAATAGGATTGTTACAAAAGTATTACGTAAATGTTAAGTTATGATTACATTTTGGCAAATCGTTTGACTTCTTTTGCCAGTATCAATACAATAGAACTGTACAAAAGATGAAAACTATGAGATTTGAGGGGGTTTTTTGAGTGGGAAGTAAATTTATGAATAAAATGTGGAGTTTATTAGGAGTAGAAAGCGATTCTGATTACGATGAGTATGAAGATTACGAAAGTACGAATAATGCAACCTATAATGAGGAGCCAGAGCAAACGACAACGACGACAACAACGACAACATTACCTTTTTCTGGCAAAAAGAATAAAGTTGTGGGAATGCCTGGCATGCAACAAGTTAAGGTGATTATTTCTCAACCAAGTACATTCGAACAATCAGAGGAGATTTGTGAACACTTAAAAGAGAAAAAGTCTATTATTGTGAATTTAGAGTATGTCAACAAAGATGTTGCAAGACGTATTGTTGACTTTATTAGTGGTGCTGTTTATGGCCTAGATGGCAATATCCAAAAGATATCTAATTCTATCTTTTTAGTTGCGCCATTTAATTACGAAATTACTAATGAAGTAATGAAAGAAGATATTAAAAACAAACTCTCAGTTTCATGGATTAAATAAAGATTTTTGAGAAAGTAAGTTAGGAGGGCATTACATATGATAACTCCACTAGAAATAGAAAATAAAACCTTTAGTAAGCAAGTGATGAGTGGCTATAATGTTGATGAAGTCAAAGAATTTATGGCAGAGATACTTGCTGATTATGAAAAATTGTACAAAGAAAATATTGAGTACAAAGATAAAATTGCTGTGTTAAATCAAGGAATTCAGCATTATAAATCCATTGAAGATACCCTTCAAAATGCTTTGGTAGTAGCACAAGGTACTGCAGAAACTGTAAAAAAGAATGCAAAAGTGGAAGCAGAGAATATTTTAAAAGAAGCAGAACTAAATGCCATTAAGTCTGCCGATGAGATTAACAAACAAACCATTGAGAAAAAATTGCAATTAGATGATGCCAAGAAGCAATTTGATGTTTATAAAGCAAAAATGGAGGCACTTCTTATTTCACAATTAGAATTATTAAAAGAAATCAATAAAAACGATGAGAACTAATCTCATCGTTTTTTTGTCACATTAACCACTGGCCTCCACAAAAAATTCACTTGACGAAACTTAAGAATAGAATTAAACTTTTATTGTATTGTCACGAAAGGGGAGTTGTTAGAAATGAGGAAAAACAAAATATTACTTCTATTGATGGTAGTTTTCATGTCTTTAATGCTTGTGGCATGCGATACGAATCAAGTAGATACACCAAGTACTACATCTACTATGAAAGAAGAAACCACGGGAGAAGTAAAAAAAGATAGCAAAGAAGAAGAAAAAGGAGAAACGAAGGAAACCAAAGAAGACAGCAAAGAAGAAGTTTGGGACGAGCAGTATCCAAGAGCAACGATTGAAATGGAAGATGGCAGAAAAATCACATTAAAACTATACCCAGAAATTGCACCAGAAACAGTCAATAATTTTATAGCATTAGCCAATGATGGGTTTTATAATGGGTTAATCTTCCATAGGGTCATTCCAGGATTCATGGCGCAAGGTGGTTCACCAGATGGTTATGGAACAGGTGGACCTGGCTATTCTATTAAAGGAGAGTTTTCAAGTAATGGTGTGGAAAACACTTTGTCACATACCAGAGGTGTTATATCTATGGCTCGAGCAGATGATATGGATTCAGCGGGTTCTCAGTTTTTTATTGTGGTGAACGATGCAGCAGCTAACTCTCTTGATGGCTTATATGCTTCTTTTGGAGAAGTAGTAGAAGGAATGTCTGTGGTAGATGAAATAGTCAATGCAAAAGTATTAAGAAGAGATGATGAATATAGTGAAGATTTAATCAGAAGATATCAGGCATTTGGAGAGAATGAGCCTGATGAGGAATGGATTCAAGATTACATCAAAGAAACTTCAGAGTTTAATCGCCCTGTTAATCCACCTGTCATTAAAACAATTACGGTAGAAACCTTTGGAAAAACATACAATAGTCCAACGAAATTAGAAGCAAAATAATAAAAAACTAAAAAAAAGGATGACAATTTGTCATCCTTTTTTGGTGTGCCAAAATGATTTTTGAGGAGGAGTTTTTCTAAAAAAAATATTGACTAAATTTACGAACTAATGTACACTATAAATACAATCAAAAAAGGAGAGAAGAATATGTTTGCCTATATTAAAGGAACGTTAGAAATCAAAGGAAATGATTATGTAGTGATTGATGTGGGAGGGCTTGGCTATAAAGTAAATGCCCCACTATCTACCATTGAAAGGCTTCGGAGAAATTGGTTCCACAGTGAAAGTACATACTCACTATTATGTGAGAGAAGATATTCGAGCATTATATGGTTTTTATAGTTTAGAAGAGCTTCGCATGTTTGAACTATTAATTGGTGTGAGTGGTATTGGTGCCAAATCAGCCAACACAATTTTGGCTAATATTTCACCATCCAAATTTGCCTTATCAGTTATCACAAATGATGTGAAGGAACTTACCAAACTTCCTGGAATAGGAGCAAAATCTGCACAGCGTATCATTTTAGAATTAAAAGATAAATTAAAATCAGAAGAAGCAATTAATGAGGATGCTTTCGATACAGCCGTTATTCCAACTTCTAACACCAATTCTGCTGAGGCTGTTGCTGCGCTTCAAGTATTAGGTTATCCAGTCAAAGAAGCCACTAAGGCAGTTAGCTCGTTTGATAATAGCGCTTTAAGTGTGGAAGATATCATCAAAAAAGCATTGGTGTATTTTACAAGATAGGAGATGGCAAATTTGGAAGAAAAAAAGGTGCCACTAGCGTATCGTATGTGCCCTACTACCATCGATGAATACGTAGGGCAGGAGCATATCCTTCGGCAAAGATAAAATGCTTTACCGTTTAATTAAAGCAGACCGCATTTCTAGTATTATTTTGTATGGCCCACCAGGGTGTGGAAAAACCTCTCTTGCAAGAGTGATTGCTTCGACTACCAAAAATAAATTTGTGAAATTAAATGCGGTATCGGCCGGCGTTGCCGATATTAAACAAGTGGTAGAAGATGCTAAGAACCTATTACTAAATCCATCGGGAAGAGTGATTTTATTTATCGATGAAATTCATCGTTTCAATAAACTACAACAAGATGCCCTTTTGCCTTATGTAGAAAATGGAACGGTTATCTTAATTGGTGCTACTACTGAGAATCCATTTTTCTCTGTGAATAAGGCTTTAATCTCTCGTTCTACAGTATTTAAATTAGAACCACTCCAAAAAGAGCATATTATAGCAGTCATTCATAACGCTTTAAAAGATACTGAAAAAGGGCTTGGCGGGTATGATTTAACCATTTCTGAAGAGGTAATCGAGTACTTGGCAGAGCTTTCCAATCGGAGATGTCAGGGTAGCCTTAAATGCTTTAGAACTTGCTGCTCTTACCACCGAAATGAATGCCAATGGCGATATCGAAATCACCAAAGATATTATGTCAGAGTGCATTCAAAAAAAGAAAGTAGGCTTTGATAAAAGTGGTGATAGTCACTATGATAACATCTCTGCTTTTATTAAATCGATGCGTGGTTCTGACCCCGATGCCGTTTTGTTTTATTTAGCAAGAGCATTGTATGCAGGGGAAGATCCTTTGTTTTTAGCAAGACGTATTGCTATTTGTGCTTCTGAGGATGTGGGAATGGCAAATTCCAATGCTTTAGTGGTAGCAAATGCAGCGATGCAGGCGATTCATCAAATTGGCATGCCAGAAGCACGCATCATTTTAGCACATGCAGCAACGTATGTGGCAAGGTCACCAAAATCGAATGCAGCGTATTTGGGCATTGATCAAGCACTACATGATGTGGAAACAATGGATACGGGTACGATTCCCATGCACATTCGTAATGCACCTGCCGATGGCATGAAGGATCTAGGCTATAGTGTTGGTTACAAATATCCACATGATTATCCAAATCATGAGGTAGAGCAACAGTACTTACCAGATAAAATGCTTGGAACGGTTTATTACAAGGCAGATGAAACCGAAGAAAAACTAAAATAAAGCACAAAAATTGTGTAGTAATGACTATCGGTCGACATAAACAAAACAAGTTGTTATTTCTATGATGATCCATAGAAATAGCAACTTTTTTTATCAAAAAAATTCTTTTCATCATGATTCTAAAAATAATGGGTATGTTAAATAGTGTCATGAAAAAAAGAATTGACAAGAAAGGAGAAGAAATAGATGAAAAGTTTAGTAACCGGTATGCTAATTGGTGCTATGATTGGTGGCTTTGTAGGTACTTTAGCTAGCGATGAAATTTATGATTTTAGCAAAACAATGATGAAAAAAGGAAAAAAGATTATGAAAAAATTCTAAAGAGAATAGAAGATACTTCATAGCAAAATCATCATGGAACAATACTTGAACTTTTTAGTGACTATGATATAATTCTATTATAGTCAATAAGGGGAGGAGATTTGATTTCATGAAAAATACAATTATTATCGTTTTGCTATTAATTGCAATAGTGTTACTAGGTGGAAACATGTTTTTGATGTATCGAGATAAAACTATGCCAGTAGCTACCCAAACAGGAAATGAAGAGGGAAATTCTCAAGTAGCTGAGGCTCCAGAAACACAAGAAAATAGTGGAGAAGAGGGCGAAACCATACCAGAAACAGAAATCATAGATCCTATTCAAATCATTGAAGAAACAAAACCAGAGATTATTGTGCAAGAAGAAGTTGAAATAGATGAAGATGATGAAGAACTTCCTGTAGACGGAGAGTATGATGTCATTGTCGTCGGCGCAGAGCCAGAAGGCATCATAGCAAGTATTTCAGCAGCAAGAAGTAATTTAAAAGTATTATTACTAGAAAAACGCGATGGCCCTGGAGGCTTAATGACATATGGAATGCTTAACACCATTGATATGAATCAAAACAAAGAAGGTGTGTTATTAAGCAAAGGTCTTTTCTCAGAATTCTATCAAAATATTGGCAATCGAGGCTCCTTTGATGTAGCAGAAGTAAAAACGGTATTTGAAAAAATGCTTGCCGATGAAGATAACATTGAAGTAATATACAACGTGAAGAACTTTAAAGTGGGATCTGATGGAACCCAAGTAGAATATATTATTGCAGACGATAAAAAATATGTTGCAAGGACATATATTGATTGCACCCAAGATGCAGATATTACAGTAGCAGCCGGTGGTCAGTATGTCATTGGCTGGGAAGATGTAAACGAAAAAGGCAGAAGCATGTCAGCTACTCTTGTGATTCATATGGGAAACTTTGATTGGGATGCCGCTTGTAAGGCAATCGACGAAGCAAAAGTGCCAAACGAAGGTCATAGTAGTACCGGCATTTGGGCATTTAAAAACATTACTTCTCAATATATTCCTTCACAAAGTAATATGAGACTTAAAGGGTTAAATATTGGTAGACAAAAAGATGGAAGTGTTCTAATCAATTCTCTTCAAATTATTGATAGCGATACTTTAGATGAAAATGCCAAAGCAAAAGCATACGAAAAATGTGTTAAGGAAGCCAAAAATTTTTCAGAATTCTTAATTAAAAATGTACCTGGATTTAGTGAAGCCTACTTAATTGGTGTGGCACCAGAGTTATATGTAAGAGAAACAAGACATATTATTGGTGAAAATCGTTTAACCGTGAGGGATATGCTAGAGTCAAAATATTATAACAATAGCATAGGTATGGCATGCTATCCAATTGATATTCAAACCACCAGTATTTACGATTATGGTTATATCATTGGTGCACCAATGCAGTATTTCTTGCCGATGGGCGTTATCATTCCAAAAGGATATACCAATTTATTAACCGTTGGACGTAGTAGTTCTTATACCTCTATTGCTGCAGGCTCTGCAAGAGTTATCCCAACAGGAATGACACTTGCTGAGTCAGCTGGAATTATGGCATCTATTGCCAAAGAAAGAAACACCGATTTTCAAAAGATGCTTAAAGATTATTCTATGATTAAAGATGTACAGATGAGAATGGGCCTTAGAGGCATGTATCTAGTAAAAGAATCTAAACCAGTCATTGATGTCAATGGTAGATATTATAAATTTATCATCGACATGTGTGAAAAGGGAATCTTAAGTTTGGGATATAGTAATGTGTTTAATCCAGATGAAACTATGTCAGAAAGAGAATACATCGTCTTTTTACAAACATACCTAAAGAGAAGCTTTATTCCAGATGAATTTTGGAATGTGAGCCATATTAATTTATTAAGTGCAAGTGAAAATCCAATTACACCTAGCAGAGCCAAAGAAATCATGATTGATATTACGACTCATGATGTAAAAGATGCTGCTGTCAAAACGGAACTTGAAGATTACATTAATACGGTTATGCCAAATGGCAAGGAAGATATGTCTTTAGTAAGAATTTATGAAATTGCTACTATGCTAAGAGAACGTATCGAAAGAATGGATTAATAAAGTGGCAAATTTTGGCTGTCATAGGAGAAGACATTATCTGTTATGAAGTATCAAAAAACGCTGGGAGGTTACTATGAAAAATAATAAAGGAATTACCTTAGTTACCGTCATTATCATGATTATTGTGATGGGAATCATCGCATCCATTTCGGTTATTACTAGTAGGGATGTATTAAAAAAATCAAAAGAACAAGCCAAACTACAAAGCAAGTCAGCGGTGGAAGCAGCTGTTTCAAAGTACTCTGCTCGTATGGCAACCAGTGGCTTTCTTTCTCCTGCCAATCAAGACTTCCCGGGAATTAACAATCCTTCATTTAAACATACATATGAAGACGGCGAAGGAAACATCGTAGAAGAAGAAAAACATATTGGAGAAGACTGGTATTTATTACTCGAAGAACATCTAGAAGAAATAGGTGTTACTTATGCCAAAGAAAACTATTTGGTGAATTACAAAGATAACGTAGTCATCCCACTTAGTAATGTAGGTAACGTATTTAACGAACTTGCCGTACACGGGTATACAGATCCAGGAGAAGAAAACTATTATGCTGAGGGAAGCGCTGTATCGGGTGACATTCCATCGCTAGAAGGGACTACTAAAGAGTTTAAATGGTTTATTTATAACAAAAAGCAATTAGAATTTTTAAGAGATTTTGTGAATAATGGTAATACATTAACGACGGCCCAAAGAACACTACTAGAGAGTGAGGGCTATAATCCAGATGATGTTACCATGACCGAAGGCACCGTGGTGCAATTAATGGCTAATATCGATTTAGGTGCAAGACCTGGCACAGGAAGCACACCAGAAGAAAAGTGGGAAACTACAGCAAATGAAAATGTAAAATGGACACCAATAGGAACAGTGGAAAGACCTTTACTTGGAACCTTTGAAGGGAATCATCATACCATCAGTGGCGTTTATGTTAATATGAATGCAGATTACACCGGAATATTTGGAAATTCAAAGAGTATCAAAAATTTAACAATCAAGAATAGTTACATCAAAGGAAATGCGTACACAGGTGGAATTGTTGGATTAATGGATGATACCGAACATTTAGAAGTCGTCAACTGCCATAATATTAACACCACTGTAATAGGAAATGGTGATCGCGTAGGAGGTGTCGTGGGGTATTTCCATAGATATGGTGTGATTCGAGAATGCACGAATACCGGTAAGATATTAGGAGATGGAAAGGTTGTGGGAGGAATTGCAGGTTTTGTCTCTATTGGATCAGAAGTAAGTAATTGCGAAAATAATGGAGAAGTAGTAGGCAAAGGAGAAAGAGTAGGTGGAATTGCAGGATACATAAATGAAAATACTATTCTAAAAGAGTCTACAAATACTGGTAACATTTTAGGAGAAGGAATGCATGTAGGAGGAATTGTAGGTGTTACCTATACTTCATCAGCAGTAAGTAACTGCCAAAATAACGGAGATGTAACAAGCAAAGGAGAAAGAGTAGGTGGAATTGCAGGATGCATAAATGAAAATGCTATTCTAAAAGAGTCTACAAATACCGGTAAAGTGTCAGGAGATGGAAGGCTTGTAGGAGGAATTGTAGGCTTTGCCTATATTGGATCAGAAGTAAGTAATTGCGAAAATAATGGAGAAGTAGTAGGCAAAGGAGAAAGAGTAGGAGGAATTGTAGGGGAGCTAGACAATACAACTCAAAATAAGATAAGTAACTGTGCCAATACTGGAAAAGTAGTAGGAAAAGGAATTTATGTTGGTGGAATTGTTGGACTTATGGGGCAGAGAAGTAATATTTCCCAAGCAACTGTTGAAAACTCGTATAATAAAGGTGAAGTGGAAGGAGTTCAATATGTTGGTGGAATCGTAGGTCAATTAGCAGGTAGTTCAAGTAAAGCAACCGTTACGAATTGTTATAATAAAGGAAGAGTAACAGGAAGTTCCTATGTAGGTGCGATTATAGGAATCGAGTATCCAAAATCAATGACAATAAGTACGGGCAATACCTTAAATAAACTATTCTATCTAAATACCTTAGGAATAAAAGCAATTAGCGATGAAGCAGACAGCACCACGAAAAAAGTTCAAAGTGTAAGTGAGGATATCAATTCTTATGAACAATTTATTACCTGGATAGCAACCCAATAGTAAAAAGATAAAAAAAGAAGTGGAGCAGCGTTTTGGCGTTCGCTCCCTTTTTTATAAAAAGGGAGCAAGCCAAGCAAAATAGGGCTCCCGCAAATTGAGGCATAGCCGAAAATTTGTGGGATGGGACCCAGAAGCAATCAAGTGGTGATGCTTCTTTTTTTGACACAAAAAAAGAAGCAAACCACAATGATTTGCTTCTGGGTGGTGGAGATGAGGGGAGTCGAACCCCTGTCCAAATACCCATCCTTAAGAACTTCTCCGAGTGCAGTTTATCTTTTAGATTTCCCAACCATAAACATCGATAAACAGATTTTTATAATTGGTAACTCGAATGAATACCCACTATCGCACAAGTTTAGATAGCTTCGGTTCCACTTAAGATGACGCCTTATCCCATTTAAGTGGACAAAACGGGTAAGACGAAGCTGCGCTTAGGCAGCTAATGCAACTTTATTGTTGTTAATTATTTTTATTTCTCGTTTTTTAAGATGGCCGACGAGAATCCATCACTCGCTATTCTTAGCTCAAAGTATCTGTCGAAACCAAAGTGCATCCCCATAAATACTTTTTGCTTTTTCCTTCTTATTCTGTCTTGAGAAAGTTCCAAGCATACTACAGTATACCATATTTTGAGCCATTTGGCAAGATACTTTGCAGGGTAGCTATTGGGCAAATTCCACGATACGTGTTTCATAAAAAATAATTGCTTTTATAATCAAAATCATATACAATAATAATGATAGTATTGTAACTAAATGGAGGGCTATGATGAAACTTAAATATGATAATAACGTATTAGGATTCTTTACTCTTATCTTTTACGGGTATCTTGTGATGTCTGTTTTTGTTCTTGTGATGTTTGGCTTTTGCCTAGAAAAAGCAAGTGTTGAAGGTGAAAGTATACTTAGCATTGCTTTCGTTGGTCTATACACTATTATAACCTTAGGGACTCTTTGGGGATTGGTGCAGATGACAAGAAAGGGTGTTAAACAAATTAAGGGAGAAGAAAAGAAGGTTGGAGAGAAAGTGCCTGCTAGGATTGTTGGCGTCAACGAGGGAAATGGTAGAAGAGGTCACAATCGTGGACGTTTGGAAATAACGTATCATAATGGGCAAGATTATTTTGAAGTAGGGATGATTGAAAAAAATGATGCCTTCGAATTATTAAAGCTACTACTAGATCCATTTCCTGTGCAACAAAATGTCTATGTTCCTATTGATTTGTTTATTAACAAAAATAAAATCTATGCGGATTTAGACAGTGTTGATTTCTCTAAGGTACCAGGGTATGAAGAGTGTAAAAAAATCATAGAGGCAAAGTATCAACATTCATAAATGTGAGAGTAGGATAGAGGAGGAATATAATTTGGGAAGGGATCGTATATCTCAAATTAAAGCCGTTGTCAAATTTAGAAAAGATATTATTGAACATAAAAAAAGAAATAAAATATTATTAGCTGTTTTGGCATTAGTTCTTTGTGGTATGTGTTTTGCCTTTGTATATGCCAAAGATACGGTTAAAGAATACAATGAAAAAACAGAAGACTTACAAACCGACATGCAGAATTTAGAAATAGCCAAAAATGATATTGAAGAACAAAAAGATGAAATTGAAAAGCAAAAAGAAGAAATCAAGACGGAGCAAGAGCGTATTTTAACCGAGGCAGAACAGCTTGCTAAAAACAATCAAAGCTTAATTGAAGAAAATATGCGATTACAAGACTCTGTGAAAATGGCAGCATCTGTAGGGATTAAACCACAAAACTTTGGAGAAGCAGAATCAGCAGACACGGCTGTTGATTATAGTAAATTAACCTATATTGGTGAGTTTGAAGGAACGGCTTATACCCCGAGTCCAGATGAGTGTAGCAATAATTTAGGGCTAACCGCATCCGGCAAACCAATTGTACCAGGTGTTTCTATTGCTGTTGACACAAACTATTGGAAGTTAGGAACGGAGTTCTATATAGAAGGGCTAGGCTATGTGGTTGCACATGATACAGGTGGAGCTGTTAAGGGAAAATATCGTTTTGATTATGCGGTATTTGACAAAAGCTTTGCAAGGCTTCTTGGCAGAAGAAAATGGAAAGTGTATTTGGTAAATCCAGAAGAATAATAAAAGTGGCGACCTTAGGTCGCCATTTTTATTTAATGAAAAATACATAAATTTGTTTGCCGAAAAATTGTTGACAAGAACACATTTTTGTGATAGACTATGCGTATCATAAAGGAGAATGATATTACAAAGGAGAGATAATAAATATGAAGGATTCAACCAAAGCAACTGATAAACAACAAAGAGTATTAGACTACGTTAAGGAGCAGATCAAAGAAAAAGGTTATGCTCCCTCTGTGAGAGAAATCTGTAAAGCTTTAGATTTAAAATCCACTTCTACTGTTCATGGCTACCTAGCACGTCTTAAAAAGAAGGGTCTTATCGCCAAAGATGATATGAAATCAAGAACTATTCAAATGATTGATGAAAATGGTAACGTACAAAAGCCATTCTTCACTTCTAAAGAGATGGTTGATGTTCCAATTGTAGGTAAGGTTACGGCTGGTATGCCAATTCTAGCTGTTGAAAACATCGAGGATTCTTTCCCACTACCATTAGAGTTTGCTGGTGCTTCCGAAACATTTATGCTAAAAGTAAAAGGCGAGAGCATGATTGATGCTGGCATTCTAGATGGTGATTTGATTTTAGTCAAAAAACAATCTGAGGCACAAAATGGTGATATTGTAGTTGCTCTTATCGAAGATGAAGCTACTGTTAAAAAGTTTTATAAAGAAAATGGTCATATTCGTTTGCAACCACAAAACCAATTTATGCAACCAATTATTGTGCCAACATGTTCTATTTTAGGAAAAGTTGTCGGCGTATTTAGAAGATTATAGAATAGAAACCAAAAAACACCTCATACTATAAGTAAGAGGTGTTTTTTTTATGAAAAATCGAAAGAATCATTTAAATCCGATGATAAAAACAAATCATAAAGGATTAGTGGAGGATACGACAGAATATGGAGAATACATTGCAAGTTTTGATGCATGGATGACGCCAGAAGAACAAAAACGAAGAGCCAAGCACTTAGAAGATTTGGAAGAAGAATCTGACGAGGAAGAATAGTTTTTTAGTTTCTTACGTTCAAAAACTTGACATTTCCTCTTACTTGGGTAAAATGTACTTATAAAAGTCAAAGAAAGTCAAAGTAAATAGAGGGGTGATGAATGTGAGATTATCGGAATTAATTGAGGCATATATTAAAGAGTTAATGGAAGAAAGCGATGATTTTGTTGAGTTTGGTAGAAATGAACTTGCCGAACATTTTCATTGTGTGCCATCTCAAATTAACTACGTTATTTCGACAAGATTTAGTCCTGAAAGAGGTTATTATGTAGAAAGTAGACGCGGTGGCGGAGGCAATATTCGCATTAAAAGAATTGAACTTTCTCAAAACGATTATATCATGCATATTCTTCATTCTATAGAAAGTAATTTATCTCAAAATGAGGTTGGCATTATGATTCAAAATATGGTAGAGTATGATATTGTATCAGAAGAAGTAGCGAGATTAATGAGTGTAGCAACCAATGATAAAGTTTTAAATCTTCCCAATGATTTAAAAGATAGCGTGCGAACAAGAATATTTAAAAACTTGTTGATTAATCTTATATAGAGGAGGAACATCCATGGTATATCAATTTACGAATCGTGCCGAAAAAGCAGTGGAACTTGCCAAGGAAACAGCAGCAGAATTTGGGCATAATTATATTGGCACAGAGCATTTACTTTGTGGGCTTATCAAAGAGGGAAGTGGACTTGCGTATCGTGTGTTAGATAATCAAGGTATGACAGAAGAAAAAGTGGAGGAAATGATGGAAGAATTAATTGGTAGAGGAGCACCATTAAAAGATCTGCCAGAAGGGTATACCCCTCGTACCAAAAGAGTTTTTGAAATAAGTTTTATGGAAGCCAAACGTTTGAATCATCATTATATTGGCACGGAACATCTTTTACTTGGCATGATGAAAGAAGGAGATAGTGTTGCCTCCCGTATTATGATGGATTTGGGTGTAGATATTCAAAAACTATTTGCAGAACTATTAAAAACGCTAACAGAGGATGGAAATTCCTTTGGCCATGAAAAGGGAAAAAATAAACCTAATGCACAAACGCCAACGTTAAATCAATATGGAAAAGACTTAACTTTGGAGGCGATAGAGGGAAGATTGGACCCAATCATTGGACGTGAAAATGAAATTGAACGAATTATTCAAATCCTAAGTAGAAGAACCAAAAATAATCCTTGCTTAATTGGTGAACCAGGTGTTGGTAAAACAGCGGTAGTAGAAGCCTTGGCAGAAAGAATGATAGAAGGAAACATTCCAGAAACGTTAAAAGAAAAAAGAGTTGTTAGTTTGGATGTTTCTTCTATGGTAGCAGGTGCAAAGTATCGAGGTGATTTTGAAGACAGACTCAAAAAAAGTTTGCAAGAAATCAAAAAATCGGGAAATATCATTTTGTTTATTGATGAAATTCATACTATTGTGGGAGCTGGGGCTGCAGAAGGTGCAATTGATGCTGCAAGTATCTTAAAGCCATTATTGGCGAGAGCTGAAATACAAGTGATTGGTGCAACCACTCTTAATGAATACAAAAAATACATTGAAAAGGATGCAGCTTTAGAAAGAAGGTTTCAACCGATTCATGTGGAGGAACCAAGTAAAGAAGAAACAGTAGAGATTCTAAAAGGAATTCGCGATAAATATGAAGCACACCATCAAGTTAAGATTTCAGATGAAGCTATTAAGGCAGCTGTGGAGTTATCTTCTAGGTATATTAATGATCGCTATTTACCAGATAAGGCCATTGATTTAATGGATGAAGCCTCTTCTAAGGTAAAGCTTGCTGTACTAACTGCGCCAAAGGAAGTAAAAAAAATAGAAGAGAAAATAGCTGGAATTGAAAAAGAAAAAGAAGATGCCATTAACACCCAGGATTTTGAAAATGCTGCTAAATTCAGAGACAAAATTCAAAAAGAAAAAGAAAAACTAGAAAAAGTCAAATTAGAATGGGAAAAACAAAATCAAATACAAGAAGTGACAGTGACAGAAGAAGATATTGCAAGTGTGGTAGCTGGTTGGACGGGAGTACCCGTACAAAAACTAACGGAAACGGAGGCTGTGCGCCTTAAAAATTTAGAAGCTGAGCTTCATAGGAGAGTCATAGGCCAGGATGAAGCTATTACTGCAGTTAGCAAGGCAATTAGACGTGGCAGGGTAGGCTTAAAAGATCCTAAACGTCCTATCGGTTCCTTTATTTTTTTGGGACCAACAGGTGTGGGAAAAACAGAAACTTGTAAAGCACTTGCCGAGTGTTTATTTGGTAATGAGAATGCGATGATTCGTATGGATATGTCGGAATACATGGAAAAGCATACGGTATCGAAATTAATTGGTTCTCCTCCAGGATATGTTGGCTTTGAAGAAGGAGGGCAACTAACTGAAAAAGTTCGTAGAAAGCCGTATTCGGTTATCTTATTTGATGAAATCGAAAAAGCACATCCCGATGTTTTTAATATGCTTCTTCAAATTCTAGAGGATGGAAGACTTACAGATTCACAGGGAAGAATGGTTGACTTTAAAAACACTGTTATCATTATGACGTCTAACATTGGAGCAAGGAGTATTGTATCGAATAAAACCATTGGATTTAATGGGGACGAAAGCACAAGTAAAAATTATGAAAGTATTAAAAGTAATGTGATGTCAGAATTAAAAAAGGCATTTCGACCAGAGTTTTTAAATCGTGTGGATGAAATCATTGTTTTTAAACAATTAAGTGAAAATGAAATTGAGAAAATTGTGGATTTAATGATAAAAGCATCTGTGAATCGCTTAAAAGAAAAAGAAATTGAAGTAACCATTACCAAAGATTTAAAGAAACACATCGCCAAGATTGGATTTGACCCAGCCTATGGAGCAAGACCACTTCGAAGGGCTATTCAAAATTTAATTGAAGATACTTTGGCAGAGGAAATCCTAGATGGCAACATAAAGGGAAAAAATCAAATTAAACTTGATTATAAGAAGGAAAAAGTAATGGTTGTTAAGTAAAATGTTACAGCATTGTAACATAACTGTAACATAAATTTAATTGAAATACACTTTATGAAGAGGTAAAATATAAGAGAAGAAGAAGCGATACAAAGGATAAGAGGTGAGGGGTGTGTGGTCTGAAGAAGTAAGAAGTAATCTATATAAGGGGCTAGAAGCAGAGCTTGACAACAAGACATTTTTTGATGCAGCTAGTCTATTGAAGTCATCTTCAACAGCCACGAGTAATACCTTTCTTAATGCAAAAACGCAAAACTTTGCAACCGTTGGACAGATTTCATTTTCAAGTGAAACACCTAAAACGAGTTTCGAAAGTACCACGGTGAAAGGAATGTCTTTTTCTAATAAAATTGAGACAGACAAAAAGTATAGTTCTGTCAAGGATTTGTCACCAAGTGAGCGAAGAATCTACAAAATTGAAGATTTACTATCGGCTAATTTCGCAGAAACCACAGTCATTCCGCTAAGCACGATTCCTCAAAACCTATCTTTAGTAAAGAGATTTGAGTGGAAAGATGTACTATTTGCAGATGTTGGAGAAGCATTTAGCATGATTAAACAAAGGTTTTTTAAATAAAATAGATACTAATAAAAAGAATGAACCGCACTGGCAAAAATTGCTAGTGCGGTTTTGGTTAGATTAGCCTCTTTTTTCTTAAAAACTGCTTGACAAAAGGTAAAATAGAGTGTAAACTACTTAAGGTTTACAGATGAAGGAGGGGTTTTAATGGATCCAAACGTAAAAATGAGTATGCTACTTGAAATATATGGAAATTTATTGACGAGTACGCAAAAAGATACCGTTTCGCTCTATTATGACCAAAACCTATCTTTAAGCGAAATTGCAGAAGAATTGCAAATTACGAGGCAAGGCGTCAGCAAGAATTTAAAGCTTGCAGATGAAAAATTAATAGATTTAGAACAAAAACTAGGACTTCTTGCAAAAAAGCTACAACAAAATAAAATCATTGAAGAAGTCATTTCACAAATAGAAAATCAGGAAATCAAAGAAAAGCTTCGTAAGCTACTATAGCACAAGAGAAAGGAGAGCTTTATGGCTTTTGAAGGATTAAGTGAAAAATTAAAAGGCGTGATGGATAAGCTAAAGGGAAAGGCAAGAATTACCGAGGATGACATCAAAGAAATTACGAGAGAAGTTAAGCTTGCACTACTTGAAGCAGATGTTAACTATAAAATTGTTAAAGAATTTACGAGTACGATTAGTGAAAAGGCATTAGGACAAGATGTTTTAAAAAGTTTAACCCCAGGGCAACAAGTTATCAAAATTGTACACGAAGAGTTGGTCAATTTGCTAGGGGGTACCGAAGCGGCTACATTAAATATTTCTCCAAATCCACCAACAGTGATTATGCTTTGTGGCTTACAGGGTTCTGGTAAAACTACCATGGCAGGAAAGCTTTCTAATTTACTAAGAAAGCAAGGTAAAAAGCCATTAATGGTGGCCTGTGATGTGTATAGACCAGCTGCTATCGACCAATTAGAGGTACTTGGAAAACAGCTTAACATACCAGTGTATGCTAATCGTCAAACACAAGATGTCGTACAAATCGTCAAAGAAGCATTCAAAGAAGCTAATTCTAAGTTAAATGATGTCATCATCATTGATACGGCGGGTCGTCTTCATATTGATGAAACATTGATGCAAGAGCTTAAAAATTTAAAAGCTTTTGCCAAACCACATGAGATCTTATTGGTAGTAGATTCTATGACGGGTCAAGATGCTGTTACTGTTTCAGAAACATTTAATCAAGAGCTTGGCATCGATGGTGTGGTTCTTACCAAATTAGATGGTGATACCCGTGGTGGTGCGGCACTTTCTGTGAAAAAGGTGACTGGCAAGCCAATTAAATTTGTGGGTGTTGGTGAAAAGCTAAACGATATCGAAGTTTTTCATCCAGATAGAATGGCACAGCGTATCTTGGGAATGGGTGATGTTTTAACACTGATCGAAAAAGCAGAAGAAGCCTTTGATGTAGAAGAAACATTAAAACTCGAAAAGAAACTTCATAAACAAGATTTTACGCTTCAAGATTACCTAGACCAATTAAAGCAAGTGAAAAAGATGGGTTCTATTAAATCCATTTTGGGCATGATTGGTATCGACGAAAAGGCAATCGAGCAAGCTAAAATAGATGATAAGCAGTTTGTACTTGCAGAATCAATCATTCAATCCATGACGACCAAAGAAAGAAATTATCCGGATATCATTAATGGACAAAGACGTAGAAGAATTGCCCAAGGTTCTGGTACAACAGTGCAACAAGTCAATACCTTTTTAAAGCAATATAATGATACCAAAACTATGATGAAAAAGGTAATGGGCAATAAATCTATGATGAGTAGAATGATGAAAACGATTGCGAAAAAGAGCAATATGAATATAGACGACTTAAAATTAGACTAAGGAACATGTTTTGCAAAGCAAAACTTACCGATAAAAACAGGGGGGACACCCCTCGCAACGCTAGAGTGTCCCCATTAATAAGGAGGTGAAACTAAATGGTAAAAATCAGACTAAGAAGAGATGGCGCAAAGAAAGCACCTTATTATCACATTGTGGTTGCAGATTCAAGATTTCCTAGAGATGGTAGATTCATCGAAGAAATCGGTACCTACGATCCAATGAAAGATCCTTGTGTGATTAAGCTTGATACTGAAAAGTATGATGCTTGGGTGAAAACAGGAGCAAGACCATCAGATACAGTAAAAAGATTATATGAAATTGTTTCTAAGTAATTTTGAAAATCAAGGATGGAGGAATAAAAATGAAAGAAATGTTAGAAGCACTTGTCAAACATTTGGTAGATTTTCCTGATAAAGTTTCTGTGACAGAAGTGCCAGGAGAAAAATTTACAACACTAGAGCTTAGAGTAGATCCATCTGATATGGGAAAAATTATTGGGAGACAAGGAAGAATCATTAAATCTGTAAGAACACTAATGAAAGCATATGCAACGAAAGAAAATAAAAAACTAAACGTTGAAATTATTGAATAGGAGAAGCTATGGTAGAGTATTTTGAAATTGGTCAAATCGCAAATACCCACGGACTTAAGGGAGAACTTAAAGTGAGACCTTATACTGAAACGGCAAAGAGATTTGAAGCATTAACATCTATTTTAATAGATTTTGATGGCAATTTAAAAGAATACAAAATAGAAAGTGTGAGGTATCAAAAAGATGTGATTCTCCTTAAATTACAAGGTGTGGATGTCATTGAAGATGCCGAAAAACTAAAAGGTTTTTCTATTAAAATACCAAGAGAAGATGCTAAACAATTAGAAGAAAACGAGTTTTTTATCGCCGATTTAATTGGCCTTGAAGTATATCAAGATGATTTTATTGGAATTGTTGATGATGTCTTTGAAGCTGGTGGAAGCGATGTATATGTGATTAAACGAAAAGGAAAAAAAGATTTATTACTTCCAGCAATTGGTTCAGTCATTAAAAAGATTGATATCGAAGGAAGAAGAATCGATGTGGAAATTCCTAGGGGGCTTGATGATGAGGTTTGATGTATTAACACTGTTCCCAGAAGTATTTGAACCAGTAAGGTCCAGTATTCTTCGGAAGAGCAGAAAGTAAAGGATTAATTGAACTTAACTTCATTAACTTTAGAGAGTTTTCAAAAGATGCCCAAAGACATGTTGACGATTGTCCCTATGGCGGAGGAGCTGGCATGGTATTAAAGCCAGAGCCAATTTACGATGCGTATCGATCAATTGTAGATGGCCTAGAAGAAAAGCCAAAAGTTATCTATTTATCCCCACGTGGAAATGTATTCAATCAGCAAAAAGCCATTGAGCTTTCTAAAGAGAAACATTTAATTCTTCTTTGTGGACACTATGAAGGTGTGGATCAAAGAGTAATTGATGAAATTGTAGACGAAGAAATTTCCATTGGAGATTATGTATTAACAGGCGGCGAGCTTCCAGCCATGGTTGTGATTGATGCGATATGTAGAAATATTGAAGGTGTGTTAAACAATGAATCGATTCAAGATGAATCGTTTAACAATGGCCTTTTAGAGTATCCGCAGTATACACGTCCAGAAGTGTTTATGGGAAGAAGGGTGCCAGATGTTTTGCTATCGGGGCATCACGCAAATATTGAAAAGTGGAGACGCGAACAATCTGAAAAGATAACCAGAGAAAGGCGTCCCGATTTAATAAAATAACGAATTTAAAATCGTTAAGAAAGGAGAAAATCATGGATAAGATTAAAGCTATCGAAAATGAACAATTAAGAGCTAATCCTCTTGAATTAAACATTGGTGATACAGTAAGAGTACACGTTAAAATTAAGGAAGGAAACAGAGAAAGAATCCAAGTATTCGAAGGAACAATCATTAAAAGACAACGTGGTGGTTCAAACGAAACATTCACAGTAAGAAGAGTTGCTTACGGTACAGGTGTTGAAAGAACTTTCCTTGTTAACTCACCAAAGGTTGAGAAAGTTGAAATCGTTAGACACGGTAAAGTAAGAAGAGCTAAACTATACTATCTAAGAGATAGAGTTGGTAAAGCAACTAAAGTTAAAGAAGACATTACTGTTAGAAATAACGAAGAAAACGCGTAATTTTGTAGACGCTTTCTCATTTGTTTTAGCCAAAAATAAAAAACACTTCCTAATATTGATTTAGGAAGTGTTTTTGTCTTACATAGAGATATTTTTGATTTCTTTGTAAAGGATGATTGTTTTCATTATTTATCATAATTGATATTTATCGTAGAAATTGATAAAATGAAAAGGACAAGTAAGACATAGGTAAGTTTTTTATAAGATGGAACGTCTGTATTTGTTAAAAGGAGGGTGAAAAATAATGGGATTATTTGATTTTTTATTTAGAAAAGAAGAAGAAAGCCTTGACGAACAATATCAATTACAAAAAGAAAAAGATGAACAAAGAGAAGTGAGTAAAGGCTATTTTTCTATGGTGGTGGAAGATGTATTTACCATTACAGGCAGAGGAACAGTGGCTACTGGAACAGTTGAAGTAGGAAGTGTTTCTGTTGGGGATGTAGTATCCTTAACCAATAGTGAAACAGGAATTGAAAGAAAGGTCATCATTACAGGAATCGAAAAGTTTAGAGCAACATTAGAAACAGCAGTGGAAGGAGATATTGTGGGGCTTTTGCTAAAAAATGTGAAAAGAAACGAGGTTTCTAAGGGGGATATTCTTCACAAATAAAGATTTGATAAATAAGATTTCTAACTATTATATCGGATGAAACAAAAAAGGTGCCTAATAGGGGTAGCCATTCTCGTCAAAGAATATGACAAGAAAGGCTGTCTTTATAGGCTTTTTTTATGTCAAACATTACGGAAGTACGAAAATAAGGAACTTTTACCACTATAATTTACATAATATAAATGCTTCTTGATAAAAATTTTTTTTACATACTAAAAGTTGACAAAAAGTGGTATTTCCGTAAGATGATAGAAGATTTGAAAATGATGCAAAACCTTCTGAAAGCCTTGCTACTGTTGAATTTGAATGGTTTTTATGATAAAATATCTTATGTAAGAGAAAAAATAGAGGAGGGATTGCGTATGAAAAAGAATTTGCTTGCAATATCGTTAATGACGATGGGACTATTGTATGGAATACTTGCTGCCGTTCTTATTTTGGTGGCGCTATGTACAGATTTACCGCTATCATTTGCCTTGGTGGTAAGTATGATTATTTTATTCATACAGTTTTTAATAGCACCATGGATGAATGACTTTGTCTTTAAAGTGTTTTACAAGATGAAAAAGAACGTAGAATTACCACCTTATTTAGAGGAATTTATACATGAATCTTGTCAAAAGCACCATATGAAATATCCAAAGATTGGTTTTATTGATGATGGTAGTCCTAATGCATTCACATATGGTCGTACCAAAAATGATGCAAGGGTAGTCATTACAAGAGGTATTTTAGAGCTACTATCAGAAGAAGAAGTAAAAGCAGTTGTAGCTCACGAGCTTGGACATGCCAATCATTATGATATGTTATTTATGACAGTCGCTCAAGTAGTGCCATTGATTCTATATTATGTGGCAGATATAATGCTAAATATTGATTCTGGTCATTCTTCTAGAAGAAGTAGTAGTGATAGTAAGGATAGTGGCAATTACACTGTCATCATTGGCGCCATTTCTTATGTTTTGTATATCATTAGCCAATATATTATTCTTTGGCTTTCTAGAACCAGAGAGTATTATGCAGATCATTTTGCCATAGAAGAAACTAAAAATCCAACTGCCTTGGGGGATGCTCTTGTCAAGATTGGATTTGGCTTAGCAGCAGGTGGCAAAGAGGAGAGAAGTAAAGTGGCAACGAGTGCGAATACGTTAGGAATTAGTAATGGCAAATCTTCTAAAGCTGTTGCACTTAGTGCTTATAATAGCGGAACAGTTTCTAAAAAGAGCATTGTCAATGCGATGAAATGGGAGCGTTGGAATGTGTGGGCAAAGCTTCAAGAACTAGGCTCTACCCACCCATTAATCTCAAAGCGTTTATTGGCAATTGCAGACCAATGCGAAGCCTATGAGCAAGCACCTTATATTATTTTTGATGAAGAAAAACCAGAATCCTATGTAGATGACTTTTTCTTCGAATTATTTATCTCACTATTACCACTTCTTATCTTGATTATTTTTGCTGTTATTGCTATTATTACAACCAATCATTGGTTATGGATTGGCATAGGAGGATTAGCATTTGTAGGTTCACTATTCTTCCTTTTAGGACATACGCATAAGAATGCGGGGTACAAAGAAACTACCGTGGAAGAATTATTAAGTGAAGTAAAAGTATCTAATGTAACAAGTATTCCATGTATTTTGGAAGGTAATATTATTGGTAGAGGAAATCCAGGATGTATCTTTAATGAAGATTTTGTCATTCAAGATCAAACCGGAATTATTTTCTTAGATTATAACCAACCATTAAACATTATTAACAAAATATTTGCCTTGTTTAAATCCAAAGAATACTTTGATAAAAAAGTAAAAGTCAAAGGTTGGTATCGAAGAGGATTAGTTCCTTATGTAGAAATCTATTCTATGGAGTATGATGGAATTATCAAAAAATGTCATACCTATACTACTACTAAAGTGATTTATGCTTTACTAGCAATTGCATCAATCATTTGTATAATTCAAGCACTATAAGAAGAAAATGTTAGAAAAACAAAGGAGGAATTGATATGAATAAAGAAAGAAATCCGTATATCACTTTGATAGTGAGGGAAGCAATTTGGATGTATGTAGCAATTTATATTGGTGATATTTTTAGAGTAGCCTCATCCTTTGGAATTAGTATAATCTCCAGATATATTGTGGTGGGCATTGTCACTTTTATTACAATGTGGATATACGCAAAATCTTTTGCAAAAAGAGTTCCTAAGTCTACGAGTGATACTTATAAGACTTTTATCAAAATTGTTCCAGCAATTGTGGCATTTCTTATCATTCTCTATGGATTCTATAGTGTAGCGCATAATGCCAAAGAACTAAGTGGAGGATTAACCAGGATTAACAATCAATATGAAAGTATACTAGGAGATATCGTAAAAGAAGCAGTCAAACAGGCACGTATGACATGGGTGAAAACAGCTCTTGTACATCTAATCGTTGCTGAAATAGCAATTATCTTAGTAGGAGGAAAGCTGGAGGAACTGTTTGTGAACGATGAAACGACAGAAGGTATTGGGTACCAAGAAAACCAGCCACTTTCAGAGTATCATAATGATAGTACCGAAAATAGTACTATACAAAATGGCAATATCAAATGGGATTTGTAAATAAAATGAATCAAGTACCAAAAAAGGTAGGATCCAAAAAATTGGAATCCTACCTTTTTTAGGTTAAGTTTTTTAGGCTTCTACCGCAAGGCGAGCCAGCTGGATG
Organism: Clostridiales bacterium UBA1234; assembly: GCA_002308995.1. Taxonomy (GTDB): domain Bacteria; phylum Bacillota; class Clostridia; order TANB77; family UBA1234; genus UBA1234. The sequence goes on from DBWQ01000012.1 coordinate 38,344, forward strand.
GCATCCTCGAGTTTTTCGGCACCGCCGATGAAGCCTGCCTGGTGGCAGAATGTGGCAGTTGACACCCCGGTGACAGCACGAAGCTCTTCATTTTTCAGTCCCTTCCACTCGTTGGGAACCGGCTTGCGCTGGCCAAAGGAACCGAATTTATCGGGAACGCACTGCCAGTTGTAGCCACCCCTGTTGGAAGGGAAGACTACGAACCAGATTTCCTTGGCCTTTTCATAGGCAGGGGAGAAAATGTATTCCAACCAAGGAATATATTTCTCCATTACCATAATATGGCCACTGGTACTTGCCAGATATTCTTCGAAGAGACCCTGTGCCTTTGCCGAGGCAATCGCGCGATTCAGGACGTTCTCAAAGATGAGCTTGGCATAATTGAATGCCTGGGTGAAGGCCTCATCGGTATCTATCTCACTGTCCCACGTGGGGTTAAAAGTCGAGATAGTGCTCGAAAGGGTCATTGCCTGGGCAGGGTAATCCAGCTGAGGAAGGGCACCGTTGTCAACGGCGTCAATTCCCTGGATAAGCTGCCGGTCAACGTCTTCCCATACTTTTTTCGGGTTGGGAGTATCCGCCACGATGGCAGGTCCATACTCCCTCCAAATAAGGCCGGCAGAGGCATAGGGAACACCATTGGAGCGGCATCCGTTACCTCCTTTCTGATGATGATCAAAAGGTCCGAATCCGATGTCGAAGACGATGATGTCTTTTGAAAGTTCTTCAGGCACTCTTGCCGTCCGGCAAAGAATCAGTTCTTCACCAAGCAGCTTCTTATAGAGTTCGAGGATGACAGCGGCGATGACATCGTCTCCGTGGAAAATCCCAGTGTGCGTGAAAGAATTGGCATCTGCGGTTTTTTTGGTGATTCTCATTATAATCTCCTTGTTTGATGAAATTTTCGTTCCTTATTATACATGAGTTTACATAAAATGTCAATACTTTTTAATTAATTACCAGTATCTTGCTTGAAATAAGTAATGAAATATAGTAAAATACCCTGTAGCGGTAGTGTTTGACTACCAAAACGTAGTGGCGACCTCTGGTCGCCATTAAAAGAAAGGAAGATAAAATCATGATTTCAATCAAATCCGAAAAAGAAATTCAAAAAATGCGTGAAATTGGCAAAATTGTGGCCCAGGCTCACGAAGAAATAAAAAAACATGTCAAAGTGGGGGTAACTACCAAAGAATTAGATAAAATCTGTGAAGATTTCTTTCTAAGCCATGGTTGTAATTGTTCTTGTAAAGGCTATCCACAGGGAGACCCTAATCCATTTCCAGCAACAGCCTGTATTTCAGTCAATGACGAGGTCATTCACGGCATTCCTAGTGATAGAAAGCTCAAAGATGGTGACTTAGTATGTATCGATATTGTTGCAGATAAAAATGGCTATTTTGGGGATGCTACAAGATGTTATGTGGTAGGAAATGCCTCAGAAACAGCCAAAAAGCTTGTACAAGTTGCCGAAAAGAGCTTTTGGGAAGGAATCAAATATGCCAAAGAAGGCAATCGTGTATCCGATATTTCCCATGCCATTCAAGAATATGTTGAAAAAAATGGCTTTTCAGTGGTAAGAGAGTTTCAAGGACATGGAATTGGCACGGAAATGCACGAAGATCCAGGTGTACCAAACTATGGGAAATCTGGGCGTGGCCCAAGGCTCACTGCAGGAATGACACTAGCCATAGAACCCATGATTAATGCGGGTTTGCCAGATGTTTTTGTGGATGATGATGGATGGACAATTTATACCGAAGACGGAAGTCTATCTGCCCATTATGAAAATACAATTTTAATCACAAAAAATGGCGTAGAAGTGTTGACAATACTATCCTAAACGTGTATAATAACAAAGTTAGAAAATGGCTTTATAGCGTTTAAAGAAGAAAGGTTTGAGTAAAAATTGCGGAATAGAGATTGGAAACATAGTAATTTCAACGATGGGACGCGATAAAGGAGAATATTTTATTGTGGTTGGTGTCGAAGAAAATTATGTGTATTTAGTAGACGGAGCAATTCGAAAAATTGACAGGCCCAAAAAGAAGAAAATAAAGCACATTACTACTACCAATATGCATGACGAAAATATCAAAGAAAGGGTCATCAATCAATACAAAATCACAAATCACGATATTAAAAAAGCCCTAAAACAAATTCTTAAGCAAAAATAGGAGGAATTTAAGCGTATGTCAAAAGAGGATATTATTGAAGTGGAAGGTACTGTCACTGAGGCACTGCCAAATGCAGAATTCATCGTAGAACTAGAAAATGGTCATAAACTTCATGCTCATATTTCTGGTAAACTTAGGATGAATTTTATTCGTATTTTACCAGGTGATAAAGTAAAGCTTGAACTTTCACCATACGATTTAAATAGAGGACGTATTACATGGAGGGCTAAATAAATTTGCGCGGCACTTTGCCTTATGGCAGAGTTTATATATACTGGTAATTTTTAAGGAGGGGAAGAAATGAAAGTAAGACCATCAGCAAAGAAAATTTGCGACAAATGCAAAGTCATCAAAAGAAAAGGCGTAGTAAGAGTAATATGCGAAAACCCAAAGCATAAACAACGTCAAGGCTAATCCAAAACTACGAAACACAAACTGGCACATCAAAAAGTGCCAAAAGGTAGGGCTTTATGCCATACAAACAAAACTGTTATTAAATACTTTAAGGTGCGGCTGCCTGGTCGAACAGGTTTCTTTAGAGTATTTATATAAATTCATGTGATTGCATCACCAGTCACAAAGCAAAAGGCTTTCAAACGTAAGGCTTAGATGAAGTATCTAGCATCTTTCTTATGAATGATAGCCAACAAATCTATGGAGGTGTATTTTTTAAATGGCTCGTATCGCAGGAGTTGACTTACCTAGAGAAAAGAGAGTTGAAATCGGCTTAACTTATGTCTATGGTATAGGAAGAACAAGTTCAAACAAAATCTTAGCGGAAGCTGGAGTAAATCCAGATACTAGAGTAAAAGATTTAACAGAAGAAGAAGTTATCAAAATCAGAGAAATCATTGATAGAGATTACAAAGTAGAAGGCGACCTTAGAAGAGATACGGCTCTTGATATCAAGAGACTTATGGAAATTGGTTGCTATAGAGGCATTAGACACAAAAAGAATTTACCAGTTAGAGGACAAAGAACAAAAACAAATGCTAGAACAAGAAAAGGTCCTAGAAAATTGGTAGCAAATAAGAAGAAATAAAGGAGGGTGAATTAAGTGGCAGGAAAAGTACAAGCTAAAAAGACAACAACTAGAAAGAGAAAAGAGCGTAAAAATATTGAAAAAGGTCAAGCTCACATTCACTCTAGTTTCAATAATACAATCGTTACTATCACCGATGTTCAAGGAAACACATTATCTTGGGCAAGTGCAGGTGGTTTAGGATTTAAAGGTTCTAGAAAGAGCACACCATTTGCAGCACAAATGGCTGCTGAAACATCAGCAAAAGCTGCTATGGAACACGGATTAAAATCTGTAGAAGTATTTGTAAAAGGTCCTGGAGCAGGACGTGAAGCTGCAATTCGTGCACTTCAATCTGCAGGTCTTGAAATCAGTATGATTAAAGATGTAACTCCAATTCCTCACAATGGATGCAGACCTCCAAAGAGAAGAAGAGTTTAATCTGGAAAAATCGATAATAGAAAGGAATGAATAAATAAATGGCAAGATATATCGGAGAGTCATGCCGCGTTTGCCGTAGAGAAGGCGAGAAGTTGTTTCTTAAAGGTTCAAGATGCTATACAGATAAATGTGCTCTAGCTAGAAGAGCATATGCTCCAGGTCAACATGGACAAAAAAGAAAGAAACAATCAGATTATGGCATGCAATTAAGAGAAAAACAAAAAGCTAAAGCATTCTATGGTGTTTTAGAATCTCAATTTAGAAAATACTTTGAAGAGGCTTCTAGATCAAAGGCTGTAACAGGTTTAAGATTACTTCAAATTTTGGAAAGTAGACTTGATAATGTTGTATACAGACTAGGTCTTGCTACTTCAAGAGCACAAGCAAGACAACTTGTTAGACATGGTCACTTCACTGTAAACGGAGTAAAAGTAAATATTCCATCATACTTAACCAAAGTCAATGATGAAATCAAAGTAAAAGAAGCAAGTCAAAATGATGAAATCTTTAAACAAATCGTGGAAGCTACCGAAAATGGTAGACCAGTTCCAACTTGGCTTGAAGCAAACCTTGCAAGTAAATCAGGTAAAGTTGTAGGCGTTCCTGCAAGAGAAGAAATTGATTTACCAGTTCAAGAGCATTTGATTGTTGAATTGTATTCTAAATAGAAATAAATCTCATCGTTCGTTGTACGAAGGTGTTTGCTATTTAATGTTTGTACAATGGACAACACTTAATTTAAGCTTGATTTGAATTAAGAAAGTAAGTAATAAAATTTATATTATTTAGGAGGTTATAGAATGATAGAATTCGAAAAGCCAAGAATCGAATGTTTAAAACTTGACAATGATAACATGTATGCAAAATTTGTATGTGAACCTTTAGAAAGAGGTTATGGAATTACACTTGGTAACTCCCTTCGCAGAATTTTGCTTTCATCGCTTCCAGGTGCTGCTATTACAAGTATTAAAGTGGATGGCGTAGAACACGAGTTTACCACAATCCCTGGCATTGTTGAGGATGTTGTTGAAATCATACTTAATTTGAAAAACGTAAGATTAAAGATTCATGATAACGAAGAGAAGAATTTAAGAATTGATGTTGATGGCGAAGGCGAAGTAAAGGCAAAAGATATTGTGGGAGATGCTAACGTTGAAGTACTAAACCCAGATTTACACATCTGCACCATTGCAGAAGGCGGAAGCTTACATATGGAACTTACTGCAAACAGAGGTAGAGGATATAATCCTTCTAGCAAGAACAAATCGCCAGAACAACCAATCGGAGTTATTGCTATTGATTCTATTTATACTCCAGTTAAAAAAGTAAATTTCTATGTTGAGAATACAAGAGTAGGTCAAATTACTGACTATGATAAATTAACGATTGAACTTTGGACAGACGGAAGCTTAAATCCAGACGAGGCTTTAAGTTTAGCTGCTAAAGTTATGAATGATCACTTAGCATTATTCATCGATTTATCAGAAGCTACCAAGAACACCGAAATCATGGTAGAAAAAGAAGAATCTAAGAAAGAGAAAGTTTTAGAAACAACCATCGAAGAACTTGATTTATCTGTTAGATCATATAACTGCTTAAAGAGAGCAGGCATCATCAATGTAGAAGACTTAACCAATAAGACAGAAGAAGATATGATGAAAGTTAGAAACTTGGGTAGAAAGTCATTAGAAGAAGTAACAAACAAACTTCACTCATTAGGATTAGACTTTATGCCTAGCGAAGATTAGAAAATATGAATGGAAGGGTGAAATAAAGTGGCAGAGAATAGAAAGTTAGGAAGAACTGCTGATCATAGAGTTGCAATGCTTAAAAACTTAGCAACCGATGTTATTTGGCATGGTCAAATCGAAACAACTGAAAGCCGTGCAAAAGAAGTAAAAAGCATCGTTGACAGCTTAATTTCTCTTGCAATCAAAGAAAAAGATAACTTTGAAACAGTTGAAGTAAAAGTATCTAAGGCGAAATTAGATGAAAAAGGTTGCAAAGTTACCGAGAAAGCTACTAGCAAAAACGGAAACGAGTTTTACAAAATCGTAAAGGAAGAAACAACCGAAACAAGACAAAAAGATAGTGCATCAAGACTAGCTGCAAGAAGAAAAATCATGGCAAATCTTAACAAAGTAAAAGATGAAAATGGCAACAATGTTGATTTACCAGGAAAGCTATTCACGGAACTTGCTGAAAAGTATGCAGATAAAAAGGGTGGTTACACCAGAATCCTTAAGCTTGGAAAAAGAAGAGGAGACGCTGCAGAAACTGTTATCTTACAATTAGTATAATGATAAAAAAAGACGACCCAAAAAAGGTCGTTTTTTTTCACACATACAAAAAACCGCACAAAATAGGTTGTTCCTATATGTGCGGTTTTTCGCTTGATGAAATTATCCATCTTGGTCTCCTTTCTTGAATTTCTGGCGGCTGTAAGTGTTCTTCTTGTCCGCCACGATTCTCGTCTTGTAGCGGTTACCCTCGGCCTGAACACGAGCCTTACGGGCATCCGGGGACTCCTTGTACGGATCCACTTTTGTGACTTTTTTCATGAAAAAACCTCCTTTTCATGATTTCTTTTAACGGCTTATCTACCAACAAATAGCATTATAGCATAGTTTACGTAAGTTGTAAATAGCGTGGAATATTAATGTTTTTTATTTGTGATATAACTAATTCTTATATTTTTCTTGTAAAAGTTTACATAATGTTGTATAATAGTATCCGGAGGGATTGAAAATGGATATCAATTTCGAACTATATAAAGTGTTTTATTATATTGCCAAAGAAGGTAGCATTACAGCGGCAGCAGAAAAGCTATTTATTTCACAACCAGCAGTGACGCAAAGCCTAAAGAAACTAGAAGAAGAACTTGGGGGTCCCTTATTTATTCGTAAAAAAAGCGGTGTAATGCTTACCTCTGAGGGAGAAAAGTTATATGAATATATTGAAAACAGCATTCATGTACTGAATAATGCTAGCAACCTTTTTTCTCAGTATTTAAATAGCGATATTGGTAGAGTAAGAGTAAATGTGGCAGGATCTTGGGGAATGATTTTGTTACCAGAGATTATCAATCGTTTTCGCATCAAATATCCCAATGTAGAAGTTTCTATTACCGTAGAAAAAACAAGTGATGCCATAAAAAAAATTACTAATTCCGATATTGATATAGGGATTTTTGAAGGAAATATTGGCGCGTATAAAGATGTCGTAGAAATAATGAATTTGGCAACCATTCCGTATTCATTTTTTACTACCAAAGAGTATTTAGATAAGGTGGGACCTGTTGATGTAAATCATCTCGAAAAATATGATTTTTATTTGCCAAAAGCGGATTCCAACCGTATGGCAATGTTAAATGCTAGCTTAGAAAAAGCTGGTTTAAAAATCAATTCCACTAAACATGTGGCAGGTACAGAAATGACTAAAAAAATCATTGAAAAAGGCCTTGGAATAGGATTTTTTAACGAAATTATTGTGAAAGATAGTCCTGAGTTTGTAAAAGTAGATCTGGGTATTGGTAGCATAGAAGGCGTATTAACATTTGCAGTAAAAAATAAAAAATTATTAAGTAATGCCTGTTTAAATTTCTTACAACTCATGGAAGAAGTGGTAAAAGAGGTTATCATAAATGAGAGAATGATACAGTAGTTTGATATAGATGAGCAACATACCGATTAACAGCTGGTTAGTCGGCATGTTGCTTTTTAGTAGATGATATTTTCAAAAAGAGAAAACGAAAAAAAACATTTACTCTTAGCCACTCTTGATATATCATTATTATGAGAAAACATTTTGGGGGTACATAGGATGAAATATAAAAATAGATTTTCTCCAACGCAAGTCATTGCTTTGGGGTTTTTAATTACAATATTGATAGGAAGTTTATTATTTATGCTCCCTATCAGTAGGACGAGAAATTATTCTTATTTAGATGCTTTATTCACGGCAACATCAGCAACATGTGTTACCGGCCATTCCACAATTGATGCTTTCCAAGATTTAACTATTTTTGGACAAATCGTATTAATGTTACTCATTCAAATTGGAGGGCTGGGCTTTATTTTAGTATTTGCTTTATTTTTACTGATGTTTGGGAAAAAAATAACACTCAAGAATCGCATTTTAATTAGTCAATCTGTTAGCAAAGATGATTTCGAAGGTGTCGTTAAACTTCTTCATAAAATTATCAAGTATACTTTTTCTATCGAATTAATAGGAGCATTTATACTTGCGATGGGTTTTTCAAAAGAATTTGATTTTGTGCATTCTCTCTATTATGGTTTATTCCATTCCATTTCGGCTTTTTGTAATGCGGGTTTTGACATTTTGCCAGGGGATAGCCTTCTACCTTATGCACTGGATAAAACCATTAATATTACTTTAATGATGCTGATTCAAATTGGTGGACTTGGTTTTTTAGTATGGGATGATATCACAAAAGCAATACATGCAATATTGATTGAAAAAAAAGGATTTCAAAAAAGCTTTCAAAAACTAAATCTACATACTAAGATGGTACTAGTCATGCAAGTAATCTTAGTAGTACTAGGAGCATTAACCTTTATCACGCTAGAATTTTATAATCAGGAAACAATTGGAAGCCTAAGTTTATCCAATAAATTTCTAGTAGCTAATTTTCAGGTGATTTCTGCTAGAACAGCAGGTATGGCAACAATTCCAATGGTTAGCTTAAAAATACCAACCAAACTACTGATGATCTTTTTAATGCTAGTGGGAGGTGCACCTGGTAGTATGGCAGGTGGCTTAAAAACAGTCACATTAATGGTCATCTTTTGCGGCATGCTTGCCATCATTAAAGGAAAGAAAAATATCACCGTATTTAGAAGAACTATACCACGTGAAATCTACGAAAAAGCATGTACCATTTTTTTAATCATGTTTGTGCTAACCTATTTTTCGATGGTGATTATCATGTGCAATTTAACGGAACCATTAAATTCACTGGATGTATTATTTGATAATGCTTCTTCTATTGCAACGGTTGGCCTTTCTACAGGAGCCATTACCAAGATGAATACGATATCCATTTGTACAACAATTTTCTTAATGTTTATCGGAAGAGTAGGAACCATTACCACAGCACTTGCCTTTTTAATTGAAAGACCAAAAGAAAATGATGAAGTGGTGTATGCCCACGAAAATGTAATTGTAGGATAATTAAGAAAGAGATGAGAAAAATGAATTGGATAGACAAAATTAAATTGGAATGGAATATAAAAAAAGCAGAAAAAAAGTGGGATAAGTATTTAATCGATACGAATCCACATACGAAACGTAGTATTTGTAGTTTCTTAGGTGATAAAAACTGTATTTATGATGATTCTTTAATTGATATGTTATGGGATTTGTCATCAGAAGAACATACAAATGAAAAAATAGGGGTACACATAACGGGAAAAGAAGAATGGGCTCAGAATATCATGAGAGAAGGGCTGATAATTACAGGCCACCTTTCATCTGGTGCTAATAATCTAGATTCTCCAATTGAATACAATGTATCAATTGTGAATGAATCACCGCATCGTAGTCTAAGATTTTTGAATCTATTAGCATTTACAATGAATCGGCATTCGGCTACAAAAGAGTGAGCGATAAAACGGGTGCTGTCATTGTTTCGTATCCAAAGGATAAGGAGGATAGTGAAGTATGTGAGTATCGCTTTGAAGATATTCCACAAGAAATGATGGAAGCATATAAACAATATGGTATGCTTGAAAAAATACTTGAAAATCGTAGACCAACAAAGTATTTAAAAACAGAATTCATTCAAGGATACATTCGAGGAACCTTTAGAGAAGATGGGAAGGTAGAACTAAAATATATTGATAAAAAAGATATTGTAAAGGATGTTTCTGACTCAAAATTTAATTTTGATGGTAATACTTCTTCGCAAAATCCGTGGGGAGATATTTCAGCTTCTCGTAGTAAGTGGGAAGCGAATCATCCGAGCATTCATCAAACACAAGAACGTAATGACAATGAAATAGGAATGTAATTATTTAGCAGATATAAGATAGGAGGATAACAATGAAAAAAAATAAAGAACAAATTTTAATTATTGGACTTGGCCGTTTTGGCATGAGCTTGGCAATGGCCTTGGAGCCATATGATTGTGAAGTCATGGCCATAGATACATCTGCCGAACTAGTGGATGATATTGCTCCCCATGTTACCCATGCGGCTAAGGTAGATGCCATGGATATTGATAGCTTAAAAAAGCTTGGTGCTTCTAATTTTGACGTCGCTGTGATTGCGATTGGGGATGATTTAGAAGCAAGTATCATGATTGCATTAACACTAAAGGAACTTAATGTACCTTATATCATTGCCAAATCTCGTGATGAGAAGCATACCAAGTTATTAAATATGATTGGCGTGGATAAAGTGGTTCAACCAGAAAGAGAATCTGGTATTCGTATTGCGAAAAACATCATGCACAAGAGTGTCATTGAAAGAGTTGAATTTGGTAAAGAGTATAGTGTATTAGAAATCGAAACACCAAAAGAGTGGATAGGAGAAGCTTTAAATAGGCTAAATGTTAGACCTAAATATAATATCAATATTGTATGTATTGAGAAAGAGGGCGGAAAAGTAGTGATTCCAACTGCTGATTATGTCATAGAAGAAAAAGATAATTTAATGGTGATATCACCAAATAAAGAGTTAGAACCAGATGGCTATTTAGGAAGACTTTTGTAACTTTTGAGGTGAATCTATGAAAAACAAACAAGATACGTATTCTTTCGCATATGTCAAAGCACTTCTCAAATTTGAAGCTTTCTATAAATTAGTATTGGGTATGATCTTAATCCCATTTGTCACATTTGTGTTGGGACAAATGATGAGACTAGTAGGGTACCCCTATTTAACTGCCGAAAATGTTTTTGGATTTATCAAAAATCCGCTTGCTATTTTGCTTATGATAGCCATATTCTTGGGATTTATTCTCTTAACACTATTTGATATTAGTACCATTATCGTCTTATATGATATGGCACGTACTAATACCAAGGTGGTTTTAAAAGAAGCCATGAAACAATCCTTTGAAAAGTGTCAAATGATTGTATCAAGCAAAAGTATCATAGGAGCGCTGATATTGGCGTTCCTCGTTCCATTTCTCAACCTTGGAGCGATGATGAATGTTGTTGCTACGTACAAAATACCAGAGCTGTTAATGAGATTTTTAGAAAGAAATAATGGCTTGTGCCGGAATCGTATTATTTTCGTACTTAATCCTCTCTTATTATTTATTTACGTGGATTTATACGTTGCATTATATGATTTTAGAAAATAAGGATTTAAAAGAGGCTTTGAAAAAAAGTAAAACATTAATAAAAGGTCATAAAGAAAAAGATTATCTTAAACTATTAGGAATAGAAATATTGTTTTTTGTTTTATATATAGTAGTGATATCGCTTGGTATTTTAATCTTGATAGCTATTAGCAAACTATTGCAAACAAGATTGCTTTTAGAAAGTATTCTTTTAACAGTGGCTATATGGTTTTTGACAATCGCATTACTTATTTTTTCAATTCTTTCAAATGCGATTAGCTATTCTTTTATATGTCGATTCTATTACCAACATAAGCAAGAAACAAAAGAATCTGATACAACAATGCAAATAGAGCCATGTACCAAAGAGCAAAATACGAAAGCAAGAAAAATCATGCTTTGTTTTACGGTATTAGCGTTGGCGGGTGGAAGCTTATTTGTATATTTGCACTTAACAGGCAAAACCAATTTGAACATTGAATCCATGAAAACGGTTGAAATCACTGCTCATCGAGGAGCAAGTAAAAACTATCCAGAAAATACAATGGCAGCATTTGAAGGGGCAAGTCTTTTGGGAACAGACTGGATAGAACTTGATGTTCAACAAACTAAAGATGGAGAAATTGTGGTCTCTCATGATATGAATTTAATGCGTACGGCTGGAATCAATAAAGACATTATTGATTTAACCTACGATGAGCTAAAAGAGATTGATGTGGGGAGCTTTTTTAAAAAGGAATACAAAGACGAAAGGATTCCACTCCTACAAGACGTCTTAAGAATGGCATGGGAAAAGAACTTGCGATTAAATATCGAAATCAAACCATCAGGAAGAGAAGTAGACTTTGAACAAAAGGTGGTAGATTTGATTCGCAAATATTACTTCGAGGAAAGATGTGTGGTTGCTTCTCAATCTTATGAGGTTTTAGAAACTATAAAAAAAATAGACTCTAACGTCAAAACCGTTTATGTAACAAGTATTGCCTTAGGAAACATGACAAAGTTAGAAGCTGCAGATATTTTTAGTGTAGAATCTTTTAACGCTTCCAAAACACTTGTCAAAAGAATTCATAATAACGGAAAAGAAATATGGGTATGGACAGTCAATGCCGAAGAAAACATGCAAAAAATGATGGAACTAGGAGTGGATAATATCATTACAGATGACGTAATCACTTGTAGAAAACTAATGATAGAAAATAGAAATAGCGATTATATTACGCAGCTAATAAAAAAGATTCAATAAAAAACTGTCTCGAAAGAGACAGTTTTTTATTAGGGAAGATATTTTTTAAAATAAGCATTTTTAACAATACTTAAATCAATAGCCTCGTGAATACCATCCTCAGTTGCTCCATCAGCTGAAAATTGCCATCCAATGATTTTATCTAGAAAATCACCAGAATAAGGATTGATAAACTCTTTACCCGTATCTAGCTGTGCTTTAATTTGATGATGATTATCCAAAACATAGTTGGAAACCATCATAGCTTGTTCAAAATTGATAAACTCTGCAAATGTACTATTTGGAATGATCCCATTTTGTGGATAACGAGCCACCCAAAAATCACAGTCTAATTCAGACAAGTAATCATTTCCTATTTTGGCATTAGTATATAGGATACAATGAATGTTATCTTCATTAAATTTTTGAATTAAGCTTTGTAGTAGGTCAGTTCTCTCATCCCAAATACCATCAGCACGCCCTTCGCCTTCTTGAAACTCTAAATCAATGGCAAGAGGAAGAACATTCATTTTAGCTGGATGCTCTGCCAAGAAAGATTTCACAAAATCTACTTCTTCTATCACTTCTTCTTCATTTAAAGCTTCATCTAAAAAGTAAAACCCATAAGGAATCTTTAAAAAGTCACAAATAGCAATATAATCATCAGCACAAGCATCACGATAAAAGTTTCCCTTTTCACCATAGCCACGACCACCAAGACGAATATATACATAGTTAATACCGTGATTAAGTACAAAAAGGGCAAAGTCACCAGAGTTTTCAAAATTATCACGCATATTAAATTCGGAAACATCCACCATCAAAGAGTGTTTTTCAAAAGTATGAAATTGGTAGTATTTAGCACAGCTTTTGGGAATCTCTCCAGAGCGTCCAGCAAAACTAATCGTATAAGTATTGGATAAAAAATTGTCATGTACAATAGAAATCAAATCATATTTAGAAAGAACTAAAAATTCATCTTTATCATAATACAGTTTTACATCATCTTCACAAATAATGGCGGGTTTGGCATTAGAAAGATTGAGAGGAAGGTCCTTTTTCAAAATTAGTCTCAAAAAAAACCATATCAAAAAAAAGGTAATCAATAGTATCAGAAAAACAAAAATAGTAAATCGAAATTTATTTTTAATTGTCATAAAAATCACCAACAAAAATATATCATAAATAAAGCAAAAAGTCATTGATTTTACAAATTGTTTACGAATCAAGAAGAAAAAGATGAACATGCACCTGACATGCTTTAACAGAATACAATGAAGCAAGAACAGAAGCAAGTCATGGAGGTGTTTATATGTTGGGAATTTTTTCTACACTTGAAATGATCAAAGAGTTTTTTTTCTTAGTAGGATATGTCACAAGTAACAACATCTTTCCGGAGCCACTTACTCCAGAAGAGGAAGAAAAATATATTACTCGATATTTAACAGGAGATGAAGAAGCCAAAAAAATACTTATCGAAAGAAACTTAAGGTTAGTAGCACACATCGCCAAAAAGTACACAAACACAAATATCGAACAAGAAGATATAATCTCCATAGGCACCATCGGACTCATCAAAGCCATCAATAGTTACCAAGATAGCAAAGGAGTAAAACTGCGGAACCTATGCCGCACGATGCATCGAAAATGGGATATTCGCCTGTTGGAAAACACTGAACAAAGGCAAATTTTTTCGAATAGGGTTCAAAGCAAAATACACCAAATTATTCCAAAAAAAATAAGAAATAGTAACTTAACTTGTGATGACTGCGTAGATTTTGCTACTACTATTAAGTACTATAGGCAACAACATGGATTGACACAAGAAGAACTTGGAAAACTATGTAATGTTAGTGAGGGCATAATTAGGCACGCTGAACAAAATGAGCATGTTACGGTAACAAATTTATTAAAAATGAAAGAAGTTATGAAAATAAATGAGAAACAAATTATAAACGACTATGATAGGTTCTTAATGGACAATCCAAATCAAAAGATAAAAAAGTATATGAAAGATAATAAAATTACTTTGAAGAATCTTAGAGAGAAAACTGGCATATCAAAAAGTACCTGCTATCACTGGTTTCAACGCGATAAATGTATTTCTAGGGGTAGCTATGAAAAACTAAAGAACTGTGGATTGTTTAATACTATAATTAACTAGAAAAAGTGAAAACTTTAAGTAACGTGGACAAGCATATAATATTTTTAAAAAGGAACTGTAAAAAAGTTCCTTTTTTATTCTATGGAAAAATTTTTTAAGGAGGATTTAAAAATGAAAGAGAAAAAAAGAGAAAATGGAGTAATTGGCTACGAGGTGCAAACTCAAAATGAAGAAATGTATAAGGTAATTGAATTTAGCGAAAACGGAGCTAATGGAATCTGCATTAGAAAATATGGCGAAAGAAAGGGAATTAATATTGGCTATACAAACGAAAGAGAATTAAAGACTATTTTAGTGGGATATGCCATTGAGAACTATATCTTAAAGCAAAGACTAAAGAAAGCTAAAAAAGCCTTAAAGTGAGGTGAAAAGATGAAAGCAAGATACTATAGAATGATTGAAAAGTACTTATATCACTATTATGAACCCGAGGTACTAGTTCAGGAAGTGAGGGATTATTATATATCACGAATGAATTATAGCAAAACAACGTGGCTGAAAGGGTACAATACGCTCGAAAACCAAGCTATCAAGCTGATGGATTCTAGAGAATTGAAGGAGATTAGAGAGTGGGTAGCTTTCTTAAAGAAAGTACTCACTTTTTTTTATGAGGAAAATTCTAAATATTATAACTTCATCAACTACAAGTATTTTCAAAAGAAGAAAAAGAGTGAAATTATGCATATTTTTGAATTGGACTATTTAGCCTATACAGAACTTAATATGAAGATCATCGAGGATATTTATTCCAAAGCTGTCCTAGAAGGGTTAATTGAAGAAGGGAAGTGATAAGAGATGCCGAAAGAAAACACTCTTGATTCAAATGAAAAAGACGATAAAAAGGAGATTGAACAAGTAGTAGAGATAGATATAGGAAAACTAAAAGACTTCGAAAAACATCCTTTTAAAGTGCTTGATGAAACACTAGAAGAATTGTCCAATAGTATTCAGGAATCTGGCATCACAACACCACTTGTTGTCAGACCGCTAAAAGATGGTAATTTTGAAATTGTATCTGGGCATCGTAGAAAGAGAGCCTGTGAAATTCTAGGTATTACAAAGCTCCCTTGTATTGTAAGAGATATGACGAGAGATGAAGCTATCATTATGATGGTAGATAGTAATATCCAAAGGGAAGAAGTACTGCCAAGTGAAAAGGCATTTGCTTATAAGATGAAATTGGAGGCGATGAAACATCAGGGAAAGAGTATAGATAAAACTTGTGGACAAGTTGTCCACAAGTCTAGGGATGACATTTCGGAAGAAAGTGGTAGGCAAGTTCAACGATACATCCGTCTCACAGAACTTATTCCAGAACTACTAGAAATGGTAGACAACAAAAGAATCGCATTTAGTCCTGCAGTAGAGATTTCTTACTTATACAAGAATGAACAAAAGCTATTATTAAATTGTATCGAAGAATATGAACATACTCCCTCGTTATCTCAAGCACAAGAACTTCATCGAATGAGCAAAAACTGTGAATTAAATCAGGACTCAATAGAAGATTTAATGTGTGAGGAAAAGCCAAATCAAATACCGAAAATCAACATTTCTTACGGAAGAATTCAAAACTATGTACCAAGAAGTGTGGTAACACCAAAAGAAGTAGAGGACTACTTAATAAAATGTGCTATCTTTTGCAAGCAAAGGGGAATCAATATTTCTCAATTAAACATACAGTTAGACAATAAAACAATAGATAAAGGTGGTAGATAGGTATTACAAAATGGACTTAGGGGAAGCTATGTCCATTAAAGGTAATACTTTTTCTATTTTCCCCTTCTAACCCCTTTAATATTATTACTAGCTAAAAGAGAAGAAATAGATAAATAAGTAATGGAGGTGAAAAAATGAAAACTAATATAACTCAAATAGCCAAGTCATTGGAAAAGCTATTTAATGCAGGATTTGTTGATGATAAAGCTATACAAACGATGAAGATAGAGGATATACGAAAGATTAAAGGAGCAACAATGCAAGACGTATATATCATCATTTGTTTTGTAGAAGCTATAAGAAAGAGAAGAATCGTTAGCTTTTTAACTGGAGAAATTGATGGGGAGGTGGAAACGTGAGTCTAAATACAAAATATGCGAAACTGCTTTATGAGGATATGTTAAATGGCGTCACTAAAAACCCTGAAGAATGGATGAAGTTCTTGGATTCTGCTACGTGGATGTTTGAATACACATTTAGTGAACAGCTTTTAATTTATGCTCAAAGACCAGATGCAAGAGCCTGTGCCACAATGGAGTTTTGGAATAAAATATTCCATCGATGGATCAAGAAGGGGACAAAAGCCATTAGAATTATGAAATATGATGATGGAAAAAGCTATATGCAAAACCTTTTTGACTTGTCAGATACTTATCAAAACTATGGTAGATTCAAAGGCTTGTGGCAAATTGACCTAAAGAAAGATGAAAAAGCCTTTATTGAACAACTTGAGAGCAAGTATGGAGAACTAGAAGATAGTAGTAATATCGAAAGTGCTATTACATCAGCAGTAGAAAATCTCATTGAAGACAATCTCAATTCATATTTCGAACAAGTTCCGTATTTAGAACAGGCAGAGAAGGAGTATAAAAGTATTTTCAAAGAACTGGTTAGAGATAGTGTTTTATACACAATTAATAACAGATTGGGGATATCCAATGATGAATTTACGTTCAAAATGTATTTTGAGAAAATCAATTACATTGCTGATCCAGAAATCATTAGTATCTTTGGTAATGCTTGTAGAGATTTATCCAGAGATGTGATTAGAGAAGCACGAACTTTTGTAAAGAATCGTACCTTTGAAATGAAGAAGAATCACGTGTATGCTCAAAGTAAAGAAGGAGGAATGGAAAATGAACGAAGTGAACTTGACATACAATCAAATGAAAGGGTATCAGATACCAGACTTACAGGTGATGGAGAAGCAAACAAGGTCGAGAGGCAAATACGCAATAGCGAGGGAGAACTTCTTAAAAGAACACAGGAAGGCGATATTCGACAGGATGATAGCAACAGAAACCTTAATTCCACACTTGAACAAGATACAACAGGAATGCGAGGAACAAATGGAAATCCGTATGAGTCAAAAAATCAAGAAAGACAATCTAACGGAGCAGATGAAAGAACAAGACCAAATGAAGTGGATTCAAATGATGAACTTAATCAAGCTGGAAGTGGAAAGCGAATTAATGAGGGAATTGGTACTGGCATAGATGAGGACATTTTATCCGAATCTGAACAAATTAACTTGATAGACAATTTAATCATTGAAGAAAGCAAAGAAAAGACTGTAAACGATTCTGAAATTAAGAATCAAGAGTTACAGTCTTTTTTTGATGCTCAAATCGGGAAAGAAGAAAAAGAAATTCCACAGGAATTAAATCAATTTGTGATTACCGATGATGAATTGGGTATTGGAGGAGCAAAGGAAAAATATCGAAATAACATAGAAGCAATTAAACTACTAAAAGAATTAGAACGAGATAATAGACTTGCAACACCAGAAGAACAAGAAGTGTTATCAAAATTTGTTGGTTGGGGAGGATTATCCAAAGCATTCGAAAAGGATCAAGAGGAATGGAAGAATGAATATGAGGAATTAAAAGAACTGCTAACTAAAGAGGAATACACAAATGCAGCAGAATCTACAAGAACAGCATTCTATACACCACCAATTGTTATTACTGCTATGTATGAGGCTCTTTCTAATATGGGATTTCAAACAGGTAATATTTTAGAGCCAAGTTGTGGCATTGGAAACTTTATTGGTAGATTACCAATCGAAATGCAGGAAAGCAAAGTATATGGAGTAGAACTAGATTCTATTTCAGGAAGAATTGCTAAACAGTTATATCAAAAATCTAATATTGCTATTAAAGGTTTTCAAGAAGTGGAGTTCCCAGACAATTCTTTTGATGTAGCTATTGGAAATGTACCTTTTGACGATTATTCTCCTGCAGATAAGAAATATGATAAATACCACTTTAAGCTTCATGACTATTTCTTTGCGAAATCTATTGATAAAGTGCGAGCAGGAGGTATTGTTGCTTTTATAACCAGTAAAGGAACATTAGATAAAGCAAACGATTCGTTTAGAAAATATATTGCAGAACGAGCCGACTTAATAGGTGCTATCAGGCTACCAAATGATGCGTTTTCTAAAAATGCAGGAACAAAGACAACAACAGATATTATATTCTTGCAAAAAAGAGAAGTGCCTTCCTATAATGAACCAGAATGGCTACATTTAGGTAAGAATGAAGATGGAATCGTATTAAACCAGTATTTTATAGACAATCCTCAAATGATTTTGGGGAAGATGGAAATGCAATCTATTCAGTATGGAAGAATGGATGCAGTATGCACACCTTTGCCAAATGCGGACTTAAAAGAGCAACTT
>DBWQ01000012.1:57121-63064 GCA_002308995.1 Clostridiales bacterium UBA1234
GATAAAGATACCACACTTCCTGCTAACTTAAATGTTAGGAACTATTCATATACTGTTGTAAATCAGAAGATATATTATCGTGAGAACTCTAAAATGTATCTACAAGACATGCCAGAAGGATCTGTTAAGAGAATTAGAAAGCTAATAGATATTAGAGACACTACGCGAAAACTAATAGAATTACAGACTTATGATGCACCAGATGAAGAAATCAAGGCAGTACAAGGAACACTTAATTTCCTATATGATAATTTCGTGGTGGAATATGGACGCATTTGTGCAAGACCAAATAGGAAAGCATTTGAAGATGACGCCAGCTATTATCTTCTTTCTTCACTTGAAATCAATGATGATAAAGGGAACTTTAAGAATAAAGCAGATATGTTCTTCAAAAGGACAATTAAGCCACATAGAGAAATAGAAAGCGTTGAAACAGTGGAAGATGCTTTAATTGTATCAGTATCAGAAAAGGCAATTGTTGATTTAGATTATATGAGCAAAATATCCAAACTTCCAAAAGAAACAATCATTAACGAACTAAAAGGAATGATATTTAAACTGCCAAATTCAGAAGCTTATGTAACAGCAAGTGAGTATTTAAGTGGAAATGTTAGAAAGAAACTTGAAGAAGCACGACTTGCATATGAAAATGATAAGTCTTTAGAAATCAACATCAAATACTTAGAAGAATCCATTCCAGAGGATTTACAGGCAAGTGAGATAACAGCAAAACTAGGTGCAACATGGATCCCTGCTAAATACATTCAAGAGTTTATGCAAGAAACATTTGGAACACCATGGCATTTAAAAGAGTATATTACAGTATCATATTCGGATTTTTCATCAACATGGAACATTACAGGAAAAACACTAGATAACAGGAATGTGAAAGTAAATAATACCTTTGGAACATCAAGAATGAATGCATATAGAATACTGGAAAACACCTTAAATATGAAAGATGTAAAAGTGTTTGATACTTATGAAGATGAAGAAGGAAAAGAAAAAAGAGTACTTAATAAAAAAGAAACGGCAATAGCTAGTAGTAAGCAAGACTTAATTAAAGAAGAATTTGAATCCTGGATATGGAAGGATATTAGTAGAAGGGAAGATTTAGTAAGAATTTATAACGATAAATTCAATTCAATTAAACCAAGAGAGTATAATGGAGAGCATATCAAATTTGATGGTATCAACCCAGATATTACACTTCGAAAACACCAAGTTGATGCTATTGCTCATATTTTATATGGTGGAAACACTTTACTTGCTCACGAAGTAGGAGCAGGAAAGACTTTTGAAATGGTTGCTGCCTGTATGGAAAGTAAAAGACTTGGTCTTTCTAACAAATCATTATTTGTTGTGCCAAATCATATTGTGGAGCAGTTTGCAAGTGAATTCTTACAACTATATCCTTCTGCAAACATTATGGTTGCCACAAAAAAAGACTTCTCAACGAACTATCGAAAGAGATTTTGCAGTAAGATAGCAACAGGAGAATACGATGCCATAATTATAGGACATTCACAATTTGAGAAGATTCCCATATCTCCTGAAAGACAACGAATGTTATTAGAGGAACAAATTGAAGAAATCATTAATGGAATAGAAGAAGCCAAAAGCCAAAATGCAGAACGATTTACGATTAAAGAATTACAACGAACAAAAAAGCATTTGGAAGAAAAGCTAAAGAAGATGAATGACCAAAGCAGGAAAGATAACACCATTTATTTTGAAGAACTTGGCGTGGACAAGATGTTTGTGGATGAGGCTCATAATTATAAAAACCTCTATTTATATACTAAAATGAGAAATGTATCAGGAATAGCACAAACAGAAGCACAAAAAAGTTCAGACTTGTATTTAAAGTGTAGATTTTTAGATGAATTAACTCATAATAGAGGAGTTGTGTTTGCCACAGGAACACCAGTATCTAATAGTATGGTGGAACTCTATACGATGCAAAGATATCTTCAATATGACTCGCTAGTAGAAAACAGTTTGCAAAACTTTGATAGTTGGGCATCAACCTTTGGAGAAACCATCAATACATTAGAACTTTCACCAGAAGGCTCTGGGTATAGAGCCAAAACAAGTTTTGCTAAATTCAATAACTTGCCAGAATTAATGTCAATGTTCAAAGAAATTGCGGATATTCAAACCTCTGAAACATTACACTTACCTGTACCCAATGCTAAATTCTATAATATAGCCACAGAGCCATCAGACTTTCAAAAGACAACAGTAGAAGGTCTAGGAGAAAGAGCAGAAATGGTTCGTTCTGGTGGAGTAGATTCTAAAATAGATAATATGTTGAAAATCACGAATGATGGTAGAAAGCTAGCATTAGATCAAAGACTATTAAATGAAATATTACCAGACTTTGAAAATAGCAAAGTAAATGTATGTGCAGAGAATATCTTTAAGATGTATCAGGAATATGATAAAGAGAAAATGGCACAACTTGTCTTTTGTGATTTATCTACTCCAAAGGATTTGCCAAAATCCTTTGAGATATTTGATAGTTTAGAAAACGACAAAGATATGGCGGTTCCTTTCATAGATGTTTATACAGATTTAAAGTGCAAGCTAATCAAAAAGGGAATTCCAAAAGACGAGATAGTGTTTATTCACGAAGCTGATACAGAAGAAAAGAAAAAAGAACTCTTTGCCAAAGTGAGAAATGGAACAGTAAGAGTATTAATTGGATCAACCTCTAAAATGGGTGCAGGAACTAACGTACAGACAAGACTAATTGCACTTCACGATTTAGATTGTCCGTGGCGACCTGCCGACCTAACACAGAGACTTGGAAGAATAGTAAGACAAGGGAATATGAATAAAGAGGTACACATTTATAGATATGTAACAAAGAATACCTTTGATGCATATCTTTTTCAATTAGTAGAGAAAAAGCAGAAATTCATATCTCAAATAATGACCTCAAAGACACCTGTAAGAAGTGCAGAAGATGTTGATGAAGTAGCTTTATCTTATGGAGAAATCAAAGCATTGGCGAGTGGTAACCCATTGATAATGGAAAAAACAAACCTTGATGCTGAAGTATCTAGACTAAAACTATTGAAACAGAGTTATTTAAATCAAAAGTACACACTAGAAGAAAAGATAGTAAAATACTATCCTGTGGAAATAGAAAAAGCCAAAACCAATCTAGAACTTCTTGCTGAAGATAAAAAAGCTTTCGAAGAAAGCAAAGCAAAAAGTGGCGAAGAATTTGCAGGTATTACCATAGGAACAATTACTTATATGGAAAAAGAACAGGCAGGAAAGAAACTATTAGAAGCAATAAAAAGTATATCTCCTAATGATGCTAAAAACGTAGGGGAGTATAGAGGATTTAAACTACAAGTGTTCTATGATAATGTATTTGGACAATACAGAATGAATATCACTAATAAGTATCATTACCAAATCGAACTAGGATCTGATGAGTATGGAAACTTAACAAGAATTGAAAATGCTTTTGAAAGAATCGATAAAGAGATTAATAAGAACAAGATAGATTTAGAAACATTAACACAGCAATTTGAAAATGCTAAATTAGAATCAAAAGCTGACTTTAAGTATGAAACGGAATTAAAAGAAAAACAAATAAGGTTAAATGAAGTAAATGCCACCTTAAATATATCTGATAAAGATAGGAATGTAGTAGATTTTGATGATTCTGACGAAATAGAGGATAGAGAAAAGGAAGAGTATGAAAGATAATTATCTTATATAGTAATAGTGGGCGGGAATAAATCCCGCCCATTGGTGTTAATCAATTTTTGATGTTCATGAAGCAAGTTCATTACTTGCTGCTTCCGATAGTCTCCAAGTTTTTTCTTTGCTTTTGATAATGTTCCAGATAAGAACATCGTTTTCAACGGTCTGGTGAATCGTATACAGCGAAATGTCATCATCATCTTGTACAACCATTTTTACATCAAATTGGGACTGTTCAAGAACACTATCTACAATTTCATTTATATGTTTGTTGAAGAAAAAATTGACATTCTTCAGCTTACTCAACAAACCGAGATAGCCATAATTAACTTTGTCAGTGTTAATCTTGTAAAGTGGCATGATGACCTCACAGCCAAATTTCTCGCAGAGAGCTTTATTAATCATGTCACACATATAGTCAAGTGCTTTTTTCTCGTCTTCTGGCGTATGAGGTTCGGGTTCGAAGATATCACGAGGTTCCTTAAACTCATAACTGTCAATAGCAAAGTAATCCGAATTCTCGTTAGAATACATGATTACATTATACTTATATAACTCGCCAAAATCAGACAACACGGCTTCTACAACAAACACGGCATTTTCGATTACCAACAAATCCATTGGGAAAATAACGTAGCCCCTCCATACAAAGTTCAGCATATTTTTTAGCTGTTCTTCACTAAAGTGGGGTGCAAGCTTTTTGAATCGATTCTTGAGAATCGTATCGAGAAGACTCTTGAGCTCTTTGTTCTCTTCGTTGATTTGAGAATGATATATTTGTGCTTTTCTCAGAAAATTAGTTGATTTTAACCGTTTGCCTGTGACTTGAATTTCTTGGAAGTCAAATGGAAGTGTCTCCAAACTCTGAATTTTGGATTTCAATTCCTCGTATTCCATTGAAAGTTCCTCCTTATTAATTGTTAAGGTATATTGCTTGGAAATTCGATTGTGGGAGGATTATATCATGGATTTGAAGTGATTGCAAGTAATTTGTTAGGTTTTCGATGGGCTTTTTTTCCTTCATTTTCCATATAAAAACTCAGATTTATTATCACTCTACACCTTTGAAAATCTTGAAGATGTTATGTTAAATGAACTCAAGATTAAAAAGGGAGGTAATTATTTATGGAAAAAGATTTAATTAGTGAGATTTTGGATGGCAGAGTTGAAAAGATTTCTTGTTTAGATGATAATGAAAAAGAAGAGTTAAATAAGAAAAAAGAGGTAATCAGTATTGAGGACTACGTAAAGGATTTGACTCCAAATCAACAAAAAATGGTTAAAGAATATTTGGATGATGCTATGACAGAAGTGTACAATGAAGCAGCAAAACTTAATGAAAAGTACTATAAGTACGGTTTCTCTGATGGAATGAACATAGCCATAGCATCATTCAAATTGCGACCAGAAGTCGAGGGGAGGTTTTCTAGTGACCAAAGCTAAAGAGAAATTTATAACAACATCAAAGGTTAAGGACTTTATCTTGTTAGACAGTGTTAATAATCAGTTTAAAGTATTAAAATATCAGTTTAAGCACTTGTTAGAAAAGCCAAAGACTCATAAAACAGAAGAACTTGTTAAAGTGAAACTAATTGAAATGGAAGATGAAAACTATAGTTATGACCTTCAAATTATGCTAAAATTGGTTGATAATACCAAGTATTATATTAAGCTAATTAGTAAGCCAACACTTAAGCATAGTGTTAAATACATAAAAGCGAACAGACTAGCACTAAATATTGTTAATTGTCTAGAAAATGCTATATAGAGTTACAAAAAACAGACCAGAGAAAAAAGATTTCTCTGGTTTTTCTTTATTTAATCCTCACTTATGGTATAATTTAAAAGAATGGAGAGTGGTTGATATGTCATTCTTACGAATTGATGCTATTAAAAACCTTGATATTAAGGTTATAAAGGACAATGAGGTGCTTTATGAAGGAAATGTGGAAAATGCACCTCAAGAGATTAAGGAGATGTCTTATAAGTCAATAGAACAAGTATCACCGATGATACTACAAGTGTAAAAACAGTAATGGGGTAGTTAACCTAATATCTTTGCTAATAACAAGTGGTTTTGAGCAATGATAAGTATCAAATTTATTGAACGCAATTTGTACGTATTATAGTAATATTATGATTAGTAAGTCAATGAAAAAATGAATAAGTTTTATGATATAATTAGATATGTAAGAAATAGATAAATAGTAATTTGTA